>NZ_BIMD01000005.1 GCF_004000905.1 Paenibacillus humicus NBRC 102415 | reverse complement strand
AAAAGGCGGCGCTGAGGATTGGCTGCTGGCCGAAGTAAAGGCGGTGAACGGCATTAAATGAGTACGATTGAACTACCGGAAGGGTCAGGTATGGCGAAGCTTGCTCATGTAATTAAGGCGCTAGGCTACAACAAAGACGTAGACTTCGAATTCGGAACGGTGACGTCTGGCGGCGTTAAACTCGATAACGAAACGTTCGAGCTCGATGCGGAGGACTTCGATATTGCGGAACATCTTACCGCTCATACGCGAACAGCAATGATAACCGGCAACGGACTCCCGTATACCGTTTCGATCGCGTTCGAATCCGCCCTTACTATCGGTTCTCGTGTCATCGTCGCGTCATACAACGCCGGCCAACGCTACATTATCCTTGATCGCGTAGGAGGTGCGGCCGATGGCGCTTAGTCCGCTGAGCATGGACGATGATTTGACGGAAGCGAGCGCGGCCGACACATCGATTACGGAGCCATTACCGCTAAAGACGTACGCGCTCGATTTCGCAGGCGGTAATATTGGCGGCATGGTAGACGGGCGAGAAGCGATCCAGCAGGCGGTAATAAAAGCGATTGCGACCGCGCGCTACCGGTTCCCGATCTACGATTTTGATTACGGCTCGGAGCTAGACGATTTAATCGGTCAGGGCGCGCCGTTGTCCGTTTTGCAAACGGAGGTTCCGCGCGCCATAACCGAAGCACTTATATACGACGACCGGATAAGCGGTGTTCATACGTTTTCAATCTCGAAAGAGGCGGACGCATTGTACGTCTCTTTTTTTGTTGACGTCGACAACGACTCAATTCCGGTGGAGGTGACGTTATAGCGATGTTTGACGATCAAACAACGGCCGCGATTCTTCAGCGCATGCTTACCGCGATTGCACCGGATATCGACAAGCGGCAGGGCTCGGTCGCGTACGATTTGCTTGCTCCGTCTGCGCTTGAACTCGCGCAGGCTTATATCGCGTTGACGACCGCGCTTGAACTCGGATACGCGGAAACGGCGAGCGGCGAATACCTTGACCGTCGCGCTGCCGAGCGGGGGATTACGCGCAAGGCCGCCGTAGCAGCGGAGGGCTACGTTACCTTTGCGGGGGCGGTCGGCACAGCGATTCCGGCGGGAACGACCGTCACGACAAGCGGCGATATTCCGATCGCGTTTACGACGCAGGCGGCGGCAGTCGTCGGCCAGTCGGTCGCGGTTAGGGCGGCCATAGCAGGAGCGTCCGGTAACGTTGCGGCAGGTGCAGTCAATCTCGTAGTCGGCAACTTGGCGGGCGTGCTTACGGTCACGAATACGGCTGCGTTTACTAGCGGCTCGGATGCGGAGTCGGACGATAGTTTGCGCGCAAGATACTTTGATGACGTAAGAACTCCGGCAACCAGCGGCAATAGCGCTCATTATCGCGAGTGGGCAAAGGAGGTCGCCGGCGTCTATGATGCGCGCGTCTTTCCGCTTTGGAACGGGCCGAATACGGTCAAGGTGGCGCTGCTTGCCGAAGATAAGCGGGCGCCCGGCCAGTCGGTCATTGACGCAGCCAACGCGCACATTCAGGAGATGCGGCCGATTCTCGCTAACGTGACGGTGGTTGGCGTGACTGAAATTTTGGCGAACATATCCGTTAAGTTGACGCTCAAGGAAGGCGGCGTGCTGGCAGATGCGGTCGAACAGATTCGCGCCAATGTGACGAAGTACCTCGCTGATCTCGCGTTTAATGACCTCGTCGTTCGGTACGCGAAGATAGCGGAGTGCATCCTTAACGCGGCGGACGTGTTGGACTACGAAAACTTGACGGTAAATGGCGGCACCGGCAACTTCCAACTCGCGGAAGACCAGGTCGCGGTTACGGGCGCGATTGTAACGACAAATTAACGAAATGGGGACGAATAGATGGCGGGAATGAGTACGTATCTCGAAAATAAGCTGCTCAATTACGTTTTAAAGGGAACCGCGTATGCAGCGCCAACAACGCTTTATGTCGCGCTCTTTACGAGTGACCCGACGGATGCCGGCACAGGAACGGAAGTAACCGGAGGTGCTTACGCACGCCAGGCGATTACGTTCGCGACTTCTACGGCATCAAAATCGAGTACGGCTACCGACGCTCTGTTTCCGGTTGCGACGGCGGCATGGGGAACGGTTACGCATATCGGTATTTACGACGCGCTAACCGCGGGCAATCTCCTGTTTTCGGCCGCGCTTACGACGTCTAAATCCGTATCGGCCGGCGACCAAATTAAGATTGCGGCGGGCGACGTCTATATCACGCTTGACTAAGGAGGATCGCGCATGGCAGTCGTAAATATCGGCGCGATTGTAACGTCGGCGGCGATCCTATCCGGTAAGGTAACGCTAGTGGCGCGGACGGGCAGCGCGATCGCTTCGACAGCGGCGGTTACTGGCGCGGTCATTCGGATATTAAGCGCGAAGGGCGGCGCGGCAAGTAGGGCGGTAACGGGGGCAAACACAGTGCTCCTGCGTTATACGAGCGCCTCTACCGCATCAAAATCCGCAGCCACCGTCCGCGACGTCAAGCAATACAAGACGCTGACCGCCGCTATTAGCGCCAAAGCAACCGTTGAGGCATACCGGTATGACCGTGATATCTCTCGCGATGTTAGCGAGTATCTGCCAAAGTTCTACGAAGATTTCCGTGTTGTTCTCGAAATGATGGCGCGCACGGCTAACGAGTCGACGCGCCTCCATGCGTTGGTACAGCGGACACTTGACGACATGTATCCGGATACTGCGAGCGAGGCGGGCATTGAGCGGTGGGAGCGCGACTACGGGATTACTCCGATGGTCGGGGCGACGTTGGTGCAGCGGAAAGCAGCGGTTATCGCGCGGATGAAGGCGCCAGGGGTGACGACGCTTGGGCGGTTTACGGCGTTAGTTAACGAGTTCTACGGCTCAAACGTGGCGGAAGATTTCAAGGCAGGGCGCGTAGAAACAACAATTATTACAAAACGCGGAGAACCGGAAAATATCGCGGAGATGAGAGCGGCGGTTTACGAGGTACTTCCGGCCCATATCGCGCATGAGTTCGTGTATACGTACCTTCCCTGGAAAGAAGTTCAGGACACTGGACTGACGTGGGACGGTGTTCATAAGTTCGCCAATTGGGGCGAGTTTCAAACAGCATTTTTAATTTGATTGGAGGGCTGCAACCAAATGCCTTTTACGCCAAATATAGGCTTAAAAAAGTGGGATTCGGATACCGAAGGCCTTAACCGGATGCAGTTTACAAAAAACTTCGAGGTCATCGACGAAAAGGTCGGAGGGCTATATGGCGCGACTAATCTGAAGGTCAGATCCGCGTCTGTATCAATCACGGCGGCAACGACACATTCGGAATATTACGAAAACCTACCGCATCTTAACAAAGTTTTTGCGAGAGTGGCAGCGCAAGGAATCGGCGTTACGTTGTGTCCTTATGCAAACATGACAACTGGCCCCACGAGTAACACCTTCGACCGGATTCCAGAAGCGAAGCTGCAGGCGGTTATTGACGCAGCCAAATCCAAAGGAGCGCGGATCGATATGCTAAAGCCGCATATCGTTACAAACTGGTCTGATGGATTTGCGCGACGACTCATCGCACCTACGGACATTGACGCTCATTTTGCTAACTGGACGGCCGAGTTGCTTCACTTCGCTAAACTTGCGGACCGGAACGGCATCCCATGGTTGTGTATCTCCTGCGAGCAGCAAGCGCAGACGACTGACTCGTTTTATTTTGCGAAATGGCAGAGCCTCGTGAGTACAATTCGGTATGCTTACCCCAATCTTAAATTGACGGTCGCATACATGCTCGCCGAATTACTACCCACAATTTCAAAGGTGCGCGCAAATCCAGACGATAAATGCTTACTTCATCTCGTCGATGCTATTGGACACAACGTCTACCTTGGAGCGTATTGGGATTACTATTACATCCGCCCCGACGGTAAGCCAAGTATAACGGTTCAAGACGTGGAACGGAGCCTCTACCGCGATAATGGCGATAACCGTTGGATGGCGAGGTTTCAAGAAATCAGGACGCTGTTCAACGATAAGCCGCAGATGATAACGGAGTTTGGCTGCTTTCCGCTAACCGGCGGCCTTATTAAGCCCATAGCTACCGGACTCGGAACAACGGATTACAACGCGCAAGCACTCTTATTTCAAGCGTTCTTCGACACGTTGATGCCGTTACCGTATATGATTGGATTCGCAATCTGGCATACGAACGCGCCGTTTAATTACTTCGATGTGAATGATCCGGCGCTGACCTCCGCGGAAAAGCTCATTTTGGATTACACGACGAGAGGAGTCATTTAATTTGCTCGAACCCTATAACCGCGGCAATCACGGCGAGGAACGCGGCGCGCACTATCGATACGAAGACTATAAGATAAAAACACCACAAAATAGCGGAAGAACAACTCCGAACGAATGGGTTAAACTCATAGACCGGAATCTGTACTCTGACGTTTTCCTAAACACCAATCCGGTTTTTACGGTCCGGCCACCCGCTGTGAAAAAACTGATTACAACATTTTTGCTATATAGCACTTCAACGGACTCTGAACTTTTAAGCGCAATTGTCACATTACGCGCTAATTTATACGCGGATGGTGGGCATGAATACCCGAATAGATTCGGGCTTGACGTCTTGCCTCTTACTGCTGGTGATGATGTGGCCGCAGCGTTTGGAATCGCGAACGGGGCGCTTTACGATTTGCTGCGACTTTATGTGGATGACAAAGGCGACGGTAGCGCGAATATTAAATTGTTTGTTCGTTATCGTATGTCTTATCAAAACTTTACAATTAAGGTTTTGCATACATCGCTTAATGACTACAGCTATGGGACAAACCGTATGGAAATGATGTCTGCGGAGTATAGCCTGTATCGTTACGAGGACGTTGAATATTACCGGAATCAATGGTTATGGATCGATCAGGCAGCAATGTCGCTCGTTCCAGAAAGTAATCTTCCGACAGCCCCGGCGAAAATGTATTCCAATAGCGTAATCTCTTCACACGCAATTGTTGACAGTCTGCCAACAGCGAAATCATACCACGAAGGAAAGGTTTTCACCGTACTAAATTCGTCGCGCAGCAAATCCGAACCTTATATTTGCTACAGGGCCGCCGCTGATGACTACAGATGGCGGTCTTTATTTACGTATACTTCCGACCACCTTTACGCAACGGGTCCGGCAGGCACGGTGCGAGGCATACGTATTCAAACAGACGGGATTGACCGCTGGGTAATCCGTGCGGAAGGCGATCCAGAACTCGGAGGGAATACGGGTTCTTCGTTTGTAATTTACCGACGCGATGACACGGGAAACTTGCTCGGACAGACAATCATTATCGACCGTGCTACCGGCAATATCTCGATGAGGGATGGAGCGCTATCTATACAGGGCTCATGGCAGAAGCCGCTAAAAATGGGCCGTTGGTATCGCTGGATCAACGATGATGGTTCAAAATTCCGTAAGGCGGACGTCCCGCCAACGAGTCCAACGGATGGGGTCGCAGATTAAACAGGAGGTGTCCAAAATGGCGTTGATTTTATCAGTAAAACTAAATAGTGGTATTCAGGTTGAAAATGCGTATGTACGAGCGGCATCTATTAATGGCACAGCACAGGAGCTCGAAGTCAAAGTACTGTATTACGCGAATAAAGAGAACCGAACAGAAGGTAAGCCGCCGTTCCAGGTTCGGACTTTTCGCTTCGTACCGTCGGTAGCGCCCGGCTCCGCTAATTACCACCGTCAATTCTACGAATGGGCGAAAACAACCGATGAGTTCGCGCACGCAACCGATGATTTGGAGGATGGCAACTAATGAACGGTCAAACCGCAATTAACACGGTCGTAGGCGCAGCCGCCGGCCTTATTTCGTATGCCTTCGGAAGCTGGTCGCAAGAGCTCGCATTCTTGGCGCTGCTAATCGCGCTCGATATCGTAACGGGGCTAACCGCATCTGTACGCGAGGGCTCCGGCCTATCTTCCGCAGTCGGTGCGCTCGGTCTCGCGAAAAAGGGGCTGACGTTTCTCGTAATTTTACTCGCGCATCGGATGGACGTACTCGCGGGGACAAACGTAATCATGGTCGCGGCGGTATGGTTCTATATCGCGAACGAGGCGGTATCCGTGCTCGAAAATTTCGGTCGGGCCGGCGTACCGATTCCGGACATAATCCGCGATAAAATCGCCGTACTTAAATCGAAAGGTGGCGTTAAGGATGACGTTGACACTCGATAATGTACGAGCCAAGTCCGCCGCGAAGCTGATCGGCCTCCTTCCCGTTGTGGCAGCCGCTGCCTCCGCGCTAATCGAGCGCTGCTATAACCGCGGCGTGCCGATCGTCATTACGCAAGGTCTGCGAACTTATGCGGAACAGGACGCTCTCTATGCGCAGGGCCGAACGAAGCCCGGCGCAATCGTAACGAATGCTCGCGGAGGCTACTCGAACCATAACTTCGGTGTCGCGATAGATTTCGCGCTGCTACTTCCGGATGGTAATAAGTGTTCTTGGGACACGAAGCGCGACGATGACCGCGATGGCGTGGCGGACTGGAACGAAGTTGTGACGGAAGCTAAGCGACTCGGCTTTACGTGGGGCGGAGACTGGCGGACGTTTACGGATCTGCCGCATTTCGAAATGACATTCGGAATTTCTACGGCTGCCTATCGCGGTGGTCAACGGCCGACGGCGGCACAGATTGCGGTAGCCTACGCGAAAATTAACGAAGGAGTTGTGGAAATGAAACGTGAAGATGCAGACGCGGTAATTGCGTATCTTAAAACGGCGTACGGCGCCGCCAAGACGCCAGCCGAGCGTAAAGAAGTCGGCAGGCTTGCGGATGTACTACGAGTGGCATCCGGACAGCAGCCGCAGAATAAATAACGAATCATAACGCGCCCATCTGCGTATCTTAACGATATAAATACGTTGAGGTACGACGGTGGGCGCTATTTTCGTTTCCGCCCAAAACTGGTAAGATTACGGTAATTACGTCGAGGAGCGTGCGAGATGATCGATAACGCGGAGATTAGGAAACGCCAGCGTCGCGAAAAGGACTTCGTTATATACGGGTGGGCTACGGTGGTCGGCGTCTTTTTAACTCCGCTGGTTATCGGCATACTTTTCGCGGCGGCTGGCGTCATTGTCGGATATCACGTTAAAAAGAAGTACGGACGCGATACGATGGGGGTCGCGATCATGGTCGGAAACATTGCGGCCATACCCGTCCTAACAGCGCTACTATATACGCTGAGATTATTCGGATAGGACACGCATCATATACAAGCCCGCCGGCATACGCTGGGGGTAGCGTAGCCCCTACGGGCGTAGCGCTTGGAGCGATCTGGACGGTTAACGCCGCCTGGGTCGCTCCTTTTTTGCGTTTAGTGCTGAATTGGACATACGCTAGATCTTCGCAAACTCTGCGTTAATTTGTCGTCAACATGGGCAAGCGCCCCGCATAACATGTAACATACGCAACACGACACGCAGAGGAGATGAGTGCATGGATAGGACGCTTGTTAAGAAGATGGCGCGCGAAGTATCGGTCGAAACGCTGGGCGGCTTTATCGTTAGTTACGCGAAAGAGTTCGCCGGTAAAACGGATGTCAACGCGGAAATGGAGGAGACGCTGGCAACGCTGGAGGATTTAATCGCGGAAATGAGGCGGCGTGTAGGCGGAGGAGAAACGAAAGTAGCGCGCAAGCCCCGCAAGCCGAGGACCGAAACTCCTACGCCAATAATAACGAACTCTAACGCAGACGAAACGGATGACGACGATACACCATCGCGGCCGACGTCATTCATCGGTAACGGCGGCGGTAGCCGATGAGCTTCGTCAATAAGCCGGTTTCGTTTAATCTCGCTAACGCACACCAACGCGAACTATACGAATGGGTGGCGGCCAAAAGCGCAGGCAATTTCAGCGGCTACGTTAAGGCGCTCCTGTTCGCGGCAATGTCCGCCGATAACGCGAAAAAGGACCGGAAGTAATCCGGCCCGATATCGTATGAGAGTGGCAGCGCGCTTCTACAGCGAACAGTTAACGATAAATCCAATAACCGCGCCAACAATCACGCCAATTACGAAATGCATCCGCCGCCACTCTCCTTCACCGGTTTATAGCTGTATTATTGCCGTCTGACTGCGTTAATATTCGTGAGGGAGCGTGGAGGTAATGGGTAGCGAAGCACTCGATTGGAACGCGTTTATGCATGGCGAAATCAAGGCGAAATCATGCGCGCCAAGTTCGTTAGGAATCGTTGCTAAGACGGCGGCCGGCGTTCACATGTTTCTGATTCCGAAAGCTGTATTTGCGGCGGGGGCTGACGGTGGGGATACGTGGCTGGAGATATTTTCGACCGTTCTCAATATCGCGGATTGGCTCTGCGTCGGCATCATCGTATTTAGCGGCGTAACGTGGATGTTCGGTAATCGGACGAAGGCGATGGAGCTGATAATGGGAGGAGGCGCCGGCTACCTTATCATCCGCCATGCGGTCGATATCCGTAACTGGCTGAAGACGCTATGATTACGCGAATAAACGGATACCCGATCTCGGCGGGCTTCGGCGACATTGACTCGGTCCATAAGATTCCGCATAAAGGCGTAGATATCGCTGTTCCGATCGGCACGCCTCTGCACGCCATTTCTGACGCAACAGTAACGAGAGTAAACGATTCTGACACGCTCGGATTCGGCAAGAGTGTCCGCATGGAAACGGAAGACGGCACGGAAATCATATACGGTCATCTATCGCGTGTAACGGCGCAGCCTGGCGACCACGTTTCGGCCGGCGACATCGTAGCGCTTAGCGGAAATACCGGCCACTCGACCGGTCCGCATGTTCACGTTCAAATCGTCTCGGACTCTGGCGCGCTTATCGATCCGACGCCAGTCGCGCAGCTCGCCGCGGAACCATCCGGAATTATGGACCACGTGCGCGGATTCGCGGATTGGTTCGTAGGCAAGGAGCGCGACATTATCGCAGGACCGGTCCGGTCAACGTTAAGCGCGTTCCTGCACGACTTAATCGCGGTGCTCAACATTAACTCGGCCGAAATCATTACGCTGGCAATCGTATTCTGCGCTGGCGGCATGATGATATCGCCTATTATCGGGGATCGCGGCAAATGGATGGGGCGCCTCTTTATCGCGTTTTGGGGCGGTATTATATGGCGAGTCACAACGTAAGGAGGTCGTAGTCATGCCGCTTGTCGAACGCGTCCAACCGCAGCGCATCATCTTCCGAATCATTCCGCATCATACCGTCCTCAACTCGGCATCGCGTAATTTTCAGCGCAGCCTATACGAACTCTTTTCCGTACGACACGCGCCAGAACGACGCGGCCTCCACGTTGTACTGCGACCGGCTCCGGACTTTTGGTGGATAACGAAACTTGCCGCGGACTCGATCGAATATTATGTCGCGATGCCCGCCGAGTTTGCCGACGCGTTCCGGACGAAATTTCGCAACCACGAACAGTGGCGCAAGTCGACGCTGGAACTGGCGCCGGACTTCGAGATGCCTCCGGATGATGATACGGAACTCTACGCGCTCAAGTATCGGCGCCACGATATGTTCTCGCTCGACTTTCGTTATAACGAACAGGCGACGCCGGTCCGCGATCTAGTCGGGGTAACGCGGGAGTTGGCGCCGGGCGAGTCTGTAGCGCTATTTATCCGCCAAGAGACGGTCGGCCGCGGTAAATGGAAGAAACTCGCAGACTACGCATGGCAAACGTGGGATAAAGGCGGCGTCCCCTATCGCGCTGGCTTCGATCCTCTGCGCATGTTACGTACAGTCGCGTCGGCTGCCGTACACGTCGCGTTCGAGGTGAAGACGCTGGCCGACGATCTACTCGCAGGGATTGAGCGGACGTTCTACGCCGGAAGTAGCGCGGTTAAGACGAAGCCCGCCCGACCAACGCTTCCTAACGCCGATCGCGCGGAGCTGCTCGTTAACGGCGACCTGAGCGCCTTGACGAAGAACAAGCGCAATCTGCCGGTATTTAAAACGTCAATACGATACGCGGTAACGTCTGCGGACGATGTAAGACGCGGAATGCTGGCGCGGTCAGTCGCGAACGCATACGGTGAGTTGGCGGGCGATAATCGGCTGGAATCGGTGCGCGTTAATATCCGCGGCAAACAGGCGCTGAACGAGCTGCGGAGTTGGCGCATATCGGAACTTGCCGCGCAGATGATGAGCGTAGATGAGCTCGGCAAATTAACGCAGTTACCAACGGCCGATATACAGGCGGAGTTTGCGGATCTCATGCGTTCGAACAGGCGCGTTGAGACGGAACTGCCGCGCGTCTTTCTCGATGATAGCGGGATTCTCGCCGGCACGACGACGGACCGCGGCGCTACTCATAACGTACACATACCGACCAAGGACGCCGATTTCCTGTTCACGCCGCGCATCATCAACGGTTCGCCGCGCATGGGCAAGGATCAGCACGCGATCAACCTTATAGTCGAGGCGAAGCGCAAGCACGGAATAGGCGCGGTCATTATCGATGTCATCGACGAGCGCAATGGTCACCGTGGCATGAGCGACGCTGTGCGCGATCACCTGGCGCCGGCCGACGTTATCGATATCGATCTCGGCGATACGGAACATCCGGTCTATCTCGGATTGGATTCAATCATGCGAAATCTCACGGATAAGCGGATCGCCGCCGACAGGATCGCGGAGGAAATCACGTCGTTCTTGTTATCGGATGGTGACGCGGAGCACCTGCAGACGGCGGACTACTTGCGCGAGGCCGCAAAGATAACCCGCGGCGATATTGGCGGCATCAAACGCATGTTTACGGATGATGCGTATCGGGGCCGCATGATCACGCAGAATGAAGCGTTGTTTGACGTCGACATCTGGCGCGACTATACGAAGATGTCCGAGAACATGCGCGCTCAAAAATACGCTCCCGTTGCGCGGCGTATCGGTCAGATTATGGGGAGCGAGTTCCTGCGGCCGCTTTTCTGTCAGGCGCCGGACCCGCGCATTGATTTATTCCGGTGGATCAGCGAAGGCAAAGTCGTCCTGTTCCGCGTGCCGGCCCGCCAGATATCGGAGCGAGCCGTCGAGATAATCGCGTATTGGCTGACTCTTAACGTGTTTCTCGCGAAGGTGGCGCTGGGCGGCCGCGGTGCCGGAACGTATCTCGTATTGAACGAGCCGCATCAGTTTCTTAGCGCCGGCCTCGTGCATTTTATGGAGCGCATGTTATCGGAGGGACCGAAATACCGGCTGGCTCCGATTATCATCTTCCACCACTTTGCGCAATTCCGTAAGTATCCGGGCTTTGTCGATATGATGATGGCGGCGTCCGCAAACTGGCACATCTTCAAAAATACGAACGAGGGCGTCTACTCGCGCTTGATGCCGTACCTATCGCGTACGTTTGCTGACGCACAGCACGCTTTCGAGGCGACCAAACGCTTCCAATATATAGGCGTATGGCTTTCGCCAAGCGGAGAATACGAAGCGCCATTCGTTGCAGACGCGCTGCCGATGGTCGGCGACCGTTACGAGGCGCGGAAGGTTGGCGCTCCGTTGACGCGATACGGGCGGCCGATAGCCGATGTGTTGACGGAGATTAGGCGGCGGTGAAAAAAGACACCCAGCCGCGAAAATGGCGAGTGTCTTCTTTCATTATAATGCGCTATTGAAACCGAGTTTTACCACTCTTTCGGAAATTGCCGCTATCAACGAGCCTAGTAACGGGGCTCGCCGTCTCGTGCGCGTTAATTATGTCGGATTCCGTGTACTTGACGTAAATCTCCGTCACCCTTACGCTGCTGTGTCCGAGTAACCGCGAAACTTGAAACGCATCCATGCCGCCCTTTAACAGCGAGACAGCGGCGTAATGACGGAAGGTATGCGGGCTGACGCGCGCATTAGTTACGCCGGCTTTCTTGCCATATTTCTTCAACATCTTGCTGAAAGAGTCCGCGAAATAGCGTTCGCCAAACTGAGAGAGCCATAGGAAGTCTGAGCTCTCGACGTTCATGAACGAAATCAGCACTTCAACCTCTTTCGCCGTCCGCTTAGATATGGGAATTACGCGAGTGGTCTTCGTTTTCGTTATTTCGGCGCGGAAGGTAATTGTCCGAGTTTTTAAGTCAACATCGGAGATTCTAAGCTGCGTTAGTTCACCGACGCGGCAAGCGGTATCAATTAAAACGAGCATCATGCAATAATCCCGGAGTCCCGTAAATACCCGTCGGTTAGGCGCGTCCAAAAGTCGCTTAACTTCGTCATCCGTAAATACCTCGAAGGTATCCTTATCCTCCGTTTGATACCGTATGGCGTCCATTGGGGAGTACGCGATCGTACGTTCTTTAACGTGGTGATTGAAAAACGACCGGAGATTGCGGATAATATTGTTCACGGAACGCGGAGACAGCCCGACAACTCCGTTTGGACTCGTAGGATGATCGTCCCAGCGTGTCTTTTCGAACGAGAGGTAATGGACGTAATCACGAATGACTTCGGAATCAACGTTCCTATGCCCTTTATCCGCAAGCCAGCGCCCCAACTGAGAAAGCGTCTGCTCATACGTAAGAAGCGTTCTAGGCGACCGTTTTTCGATTCTCTTTGCGTACAGGAACTCTGTTACCGCTCTTTGAAAATCGAATACCAACGGTTTATCGCGTTTAGACTTGAACTGTAATTGCGGAACTCCTCCGCGTTGTTGTTGCGACATATTCTTCGGACGCCTCCATAGCGATAAATTTCGCGCAGAGATTCCGATAAAGCGCCGTTAAAACCGTGTGTTTGCGGGACATTTTCGACCATTGAACGCTGAGTTACGGACCATTAGCGCGAATCGAACTCCGAGTTCATCGCGATGGTGGCGGACAAGCTGCGGATCGAGCATAAGGTCAGCTAAGCCATCCGCTGCAGGATGAGACCGGATGGCATAAACGCTCCTTGCTGCTAGGCAGCTTGTGCATGGACAGCTGAGCTTTAAAAGAAGTTGTTCAGCAAGCGAGCGCAGGGAAGAATGGAATGGCTTTTCATGAAATCTTTTGGCTCGTGCATCAAAGGTTTCCGTAATTTTCTTGAAATCAAAGTTCATCATACTCTTGGCAACACCTAAAAGCTCTTCATCTCTTGAAAACCCAAAGCTCTTCATCCCTTAAAAAAACCAAAGCTCATCATTTATTGGTAAGATTAAAGCTCAAAGCTCATCAAGCAGCACCAGAGCTCATCAAACCTTGATAAAACAAAGAAGGCCGTTGGGCATTAAGCCGCAACGGTCTTCTTTTACCGGCACGAATGAAGACGCGGTTCCGCGTGCAGTCATTTTCGGTGGGAACTATTTCTTTTTGGAACGGGGCTTGGAGGATTTCTTGACTTTGGCCCGGGAGATGCTGGATCGATTGCAGCCGCAATTCTCGTGATGTTCATGATTCTCGTTGTTGGCAGAGCCTACATGTTCATCGCGGCAATTGTAGCGGTAGACGTCGCAACGGACGGGCACGCAGTGATGACGAGTAACGATATCGATGTTGTGGACGACTCTGACGAGCTGCGGATGATAGACATCGCGGTATACCGTTTGAGTAGGATCGACAACGGTCTCTTCAGGGCAATATGGACGATTCGGATGACAGGACATGCTTGCAACTCCTTTCCTGGCTGGATACTTGTATAGTACGAGTCAGGAAAAGGAATTGCTTGTGCCATCGCCTTGCGGGTCAAACGTTGGGTCTTGGCCGCTTCTTCTTGAATCTCGGAGCGACATAATTATGCTTGCGGTCGCGGAAGAAGATCCAGCCCCCGATGAAACCGATTCCGAGAGCAAACATGATGAACCCGCCGATGAAGGGCAGCCATTTGAAATGCGGAATGATGGAATCATTGCCGAGATCGGCAAAATATTCGAACGTGGAGCTTTTCATCTTCAGAAAACCGTAACAGGCTATGATTCCGGGAATGACAAGAATAAGAATAGCAATAAACCTGGATATGACCATTCTCATGGTGTTCTCTCCTTAATCAGGCCCAAACTCGGCTATATTCCTGACAAAGTTGCCTAAAATAAGCCTTTTTTAATGATACCGTTAAACCGCATGCTTGTCCATGCAGTGTTATTCGCGTTTTAAAAAAGGTACAATGGAGTCATTGCACTTTGATTGAAGGGGAACGATACGATGACGATTCAAGTAGATATTGCCGTGCTTGGCGGGGGACCAGGCGGATACACGGCTGCAATTCGAGCGGCGCAGGAAGGGAAATCCGTAGCGATCGTGGAGAGGGACCGAGTCGGCGGCACATGCTTGCATCGAGGCTGCATTCCAAGCAAAGCCCTGCTTCGAAGCGCGGAGGTGTACCAGTCGCTCCTGCATGCGGATACATATGGAGTCAAGGTGGACAAGAGCGGCATAAGCTTAGATTTCGGAGCCGTTCAGAGCCGCAAGGAAGCCGCCGTGGACCAGTTGTACCGCGGACTCCAGCAGCTGATGAAGAAACACGGCATCCAGATCGTACATGGCAGCGGGCGTATTGTCGGCCCGTCCATCTTCTCGCCCAAGAGCGGCACGTTGGCCGTCGAATTGGCGGACGGGGAGACGGAATCCGTCGTGTCCAAACAGCTGATCATCGCGACGGGCTCGCGTCCGCGGGTATTGCCGGGTCTGGAGCCGGACGGCGGGAATGTCTTGAACAGCGACGATGCGCTTCGTCTGGAGTCGCTGCCAGCCTCGATGATTATTGTCGGAGGAGGCGTGATCGGGGTGGAATGGGCTTCGATGCTGACTGATTTCGGCGTCAAGGTGACGCTAGTCGAGACAGCCTCCCGCATTTTGCCCGGAGAAGATGCCGACGTCTCGGGAGCTTTAGCCAAAGCGTTAAAGTCTAGAGGCGCCGTCATCCATACCGACGCCGTCGTCATGCCTGAGACGCTGGATCGGCATTCGGCGGGAATTGCCGTCGATGCGCGGATCGGCTCCGCGACCGTCAAGCTCGAAGCCGAGAAGCTTCTGGTGTCGGTCGGCCGAGTAGCCAACGTCGAGGGCATCGGCCTTGAGAATACCGATATCCAGGTCAGCGGCGGCTGGGTCAAAGTGAACGGCAGCCTGCAAACATCGGAGCCTCATATTTACGCCATAGGAGACGTAACCGGAGGGGTGCAGCTGGCTCATGCCGCCGCTCACGAAGGAATCGCTGCCGTGGAGCATATTCTCGGCGAAAAGACGGCTCCGCCGGCTGCGCATCGGATTCCTCGCTGCGTATACAGCCATCCGGAAACAGCCTCGATCGGATATACGGAGGAGCAGGCTCGAGCATTGGGGCATGAGCCCAAGACCGCCCGCCTTCCATTCGCAGCGGTCGCCAAAGCGATCGTGCAGGGAGATACGCAGGGCTTTGTCAAGGTCGTCGCGGATTCGACGACAGGAGACTTGCTAGGGGTTCATATCATCGGCGCTCATGCGACGGAGCTCATTGCCGAAGCGGCGCTCGCGCAGCTCGTTGACGCCGTGCCGTGGGAAGTCGGAGCGAGCATCCATCCTCATCCTTCCCTATCGGAAGCGTTAGGGGAAGCCATGCTGGCCGTGGACGGCAAATCGTTCGCCTTCTGAGCTTCCAGCCGCTTTTGAGCGGCTGGAGTTTTCTTTTGCCCGAGACCGAGTTATAATGAGTATGATCAAGTATTAGTACCTGGTATTAAAACTAGGAGCAGAAGGAGGTTCATCCCATGAACCAACCACCTGTAGGCAGCTTGTCCCGTCACCGCGAGCTCGGATTGTCGGATGAAGATGCTGTTCAAATGTATGCGAAAATGCGCACGGCCCGAATGTTCGACGAGAGAGTCCTCTTGCTGCAGCGTGCCGGCAAAATCAATTTCCACGTATCCGGAATCGGCCAGGAAGCCGCTCAAGTAGCCGCAGCCTGGGCTCTTGACCGGGACCGGGATTATTTCCTTCCTTATTATCGCGATTACGGCTTCGTCCTCTCGGTCGGCATGACGCTGCGCGAGCTGATGCTGTCCGTTTTCGCCAAAGCCGAGGATCCGACGAGCGGCGGCCGGCAGATGCCGGGCCACTTCGGGCACAAGCGGCTGCGGATCGTCACCGGTTCTTCACCCGTGACGACCCAGGTTCCCCATGCGGTCGGCATCGCTCTGGCCGCCAAGATGAAAGGCGAGCAGAGAGTCAGCTTTGTGACGTTCGGGGAAGGCTCGAGCAACCAGGGCGATTTCCATGAAGGCTGCAACTTTGCGGGCGTCCACAAGCTGCCCGTCATTCTCATGTGCGAGAACAACCAGTATGCCATCTCGGTGCCGGTCCATAAGCAGCTGGGCGGCAAGGTGGCGGACCGCGCCATCGGCTACGGCTTCACCGGCCTGCGTGTAGACGGCAACGATCCGCTTGCAGTCTACGGCGTCGTCAAGGAAGCGCATCGCCGCGCGCTTGCCGGCGAAGGGCCGACCCTCGTCGAGGCGATGATGTACCGGCTGTCGCCCCACTCCACTTCGGACAACGATCTTGCTTACCGGACCAAGGAGGAAGTGGATGAGAACCGCGCCAAAGACGGCGTGCTCAGCTTCCGCCAGTATCTGATCGATGCCGGCGCCTGGAGCGTGGAAAAGGACGAGGAGCTGACGGCAGCGATCCGCCGGGAGCTCGACGAGGCGACGAAATATGCCGATGAAGCGCCTTTCCCGGAAGCGGAGAGCACGCTGCTCCATGTGTACGCGGACGGAAGCGAAGGAGGAAAGTAACCGATGCCAGTACTCGACTATATAGAGGCGATCCGGCTTGCCATGAAAGAAGAAATGGAGCGCGATCCGGATGTATTCGTGCTCGGTGAGGATGTAGGCGTCAAGGGCGGCGTATTCACGACGACCAAAGGCCTTCAGCAGCAGTTCGGCGAGACCCGCGTCATGGACACTCCGCTGTCGGAATCGGCGATCGCCGGAGTCGCGATCGGAGCGGCCATGTACGGCATGAAGCCGATCGCGGAAATGCAGTATTCGGACTTCATGTTCCCGGCGACGAACCAGATCATCAGCGAGGCGGCCAAAATCCGTTACCGCTCGAACAACGACTGGTCCTGCCCGCTCGTCATCCGCGCGCCGATCGGCGGCGGCATCTTCGGTGGCCTCTATCATTCGCAATGCCCGGAATCGGTCTTCTTCGGAACGCCGGGGCTCAAGATCGTCGCCCCTTATACGCCTGCGGACGCCAAGGGCCTGCTGACGGCCGCTATCCGCGACCCTGATCCGGTCTTATTCTTCGAGAACAAAAAATGTTATACGCTCGTGAACGGCTCCGTGCCGGAAGGCGACTATACGGTGCCGATCGGCAAGTCCAACGTGCTGCGGGAAGGCGACGACATTACGGTCATCAGCTACAGCCTGCCTCTTCATTTCGCCCTGCAGGCAGCCGAGGAGCTCGCCGCGGAAGGGATCAGCGCCCATATTCTGGATCTGCGCAGCCTTCAGCCGCTTGACAAGGAAGGCATTCTCGAAGCGGCCCGCCGCACGGGAAAAGTGCTGATCATTCACGAGGACAACAAAACCGGCGGCATCGGCGCGGAGGTGTCCGCAATCATCGCCGAAGAGATGCTCTACGAGCTCGACGCCCCGATCCGCAGACTGTGCGGTCCGGACGTGCCGGCGATGCCGATCAATCCTCCCGGAGAGAAGTTCTTCATGCTGAACAAGGACAAAGTGCTCGAGGCCATGAGAGAGCTTGCTCTTTACTGATCCCGATGCTTTGCGATTACGAGCCATGAGGTCCCTGTTCCAAGCAGGGGCCCGGCAAGGAGCGATATGATGAAAGTGACCGTACAAGAAATCGTGATGCCCAAGCTGGCCGAATCGGTCGTAAGCGCCACGATCGAGCGCTGGCTGAAGCAGCCGGGCGAGCAGATCGGCATGTACGAGCCGGTATGCGAAATCATTACGGACAAAGTCGGGGCGGAGATTCCGTCCACGATCGCAGGCAGGCTGGTCAAGATTCTGGTCGGAACGGGAGAGACCGTCGAGGTCGGAACTCCGATCTGCCTGATCGAGACCGAGGCCGAAGCAGAATCGACTGCCGCCGCAGCTGCTCCAGCGGAAGAGGCGAGATCCGCCGCGGCGGCATCCCCTGGGCAGCAGCAGGCTCGCCCTGCCGGAGCGATGCGCGGCCGGTATTCGCCGGCTGTCCTCCAGCTGTCCGCCGAGCATGGAATCGACCCGGCCGACGTTCAAGGCACGGGGACGGGCGGACGGGTTACCCGCAAGGACATTCTGGCCCATGCCGAAGCATCCTCCAAGGGGCAGGCGTCGGCCTCCGCGCCGACATCCGCCTCCGCGCCTGCACTTGAGCCTGGCGACCGGATCGTTGAATCGCGCGGTCCCGTGCGTTCCTCCGGTCTTCATCTCGGCGAGACGCCCCGCATTCCTTCGGTGGAAATCGAAGGCCATGCGATTCCGGGCCGCGGCGAATATTTCATCGACGTAACTCCCATCCGCAATACGATCGCGACCCGGATGCGCCAAAGCGTCACGGAGATTCCGCATGGCTGGATGATGATCGAGGTGGATGTGACGAATCTGGTCGTGCTGCGGAGCAAGATCAAGGACGACTTCCGCAAGCGCGAAGGGACGAATCTGACCTATCTGGCGTTCTTCATCAAGGCGGTCGTCAATGCGATCAAGGATTTCCCGATCATCAACTCGGTATGGGCCGTCGATAAGATCATCGTCAAGCGCGACATCAACATCTCGATGTCGGTCGGCACGGAGGATTCCGTCATCACGCCGGTCATCAAGAACGCCGACCAGAAAAACATCGCCGGCCTCGCCCACGAGATCGACACCCTCGCGCGCAAAACCCGCGAAGGAAAGCTGCGTGTCGACGACGTCCAGGGAGGCACCTTCACGATCAACAACACCGGCTCGTTCGGGGCGATCCTGACCCAGCCGATCATCAACTATCCGCAAGCCGCCATCATCACGTTCGAATCCATCGTCAAGCGGCCCGTCGTCATCAACGACATGCTCGCCGTCCGTTCCATGGCGAACATCTGCTTGTCGCTCGACCACCGGATTCTGGACGGCGTCATCTGCGGACGCTTCCTGCAGCGGGTCAAGGAGAACCTGGAAAGCTTCAGCTCCGAGACGCATTTGTACTAGAACGAACGAATTCCACGACGGGGAGGATCCCATGGACAACAGGCAGCCATCCGGCAGGCCGCTCCTGGCTCGGTATATCGACTTCATAGAATATGGAGAAGCATGGGAGCTGCAAAAGGAATACGTAGCGGAAATCGACCGGGGGGAGAGAGCGGAGACGCTCCTCCTTCTTCAGCATCCGCCCACCTATACGCTTGGTACGGACCGCCATCCGGAGCATCTGCTGCTGAGCCCGGAAGAGCTCCGCAAGCAAGGCATCGGCGTGTTCGAAATCGATCGCGGCGGCGATATTACGTACCATGGTCCGGGTCAGCTTGTCGGCTATCCGCTTATGTATCTCGATGCAAGAGGACTTGATCTGCACGGCTTTCTAAGGGAATTGGAGCAGGTCATCATCGACTGGCTTGCCGATTACGGAATCGAAGGCGGACGCAAGCCCGAGTATACGGGAGTATGGGTCGGCGATGAGAAGATCGCCGCCATCGGCATTAAATTCAACAAAGCAAGGAAACGCAGAGGGTTCGTGACCAGTCACGGATTCGCCCTGAACATCAAGGCGGGCATTGCGGAGCAGGGGTTCAGCGGAATCATTCCGTGCGGCATTCAGGAGTACGGGGTAACCTCGTTCGAGGATCTGACCGGCATCGAGATGAGTCTCGAGAGGGCGGCCAGGGAAATCCTGCCCCACTTCATGGGCAGGTTCGGCTTCGATCCGGCGTCAGCAGCCGGGGAATGAGGGGATGAAGGGAGCCGGCCGGCCAGGCCGGCCGCTTCGTCAAAGCAGCCAGCCGATGCTGGACAGGACGGTCGTGACGAGCAGAGTAATCAACACGACGTAGACGATGACCTTCATGATGCGGTTGGGATTGTTCATCAGCTCTTCTCCTTCCGGGGCGGCTGCCCTCCGCATGAGGGGGACAACCCATACCGCTATTGTAACGGATTCGGAAGCAGATCGAAAGGAAGCGTTCGGAAAATGGTCCATAAAGACAGGGTTGTACAAGAATTCATGGAGCTTGTCCAAATCGACAGCGAATCCCGCAATGAAGGCGCGATCAGCCAGGAGCTGAAAAACCGATTTTCCGCGCTTGGACTTGAAATCGAGGAGGACGATGCGGCCGCCGCCACCGGTTATGGCGCGAACAATCTGTTCGCTACGCTGAAGGCTTCGCCAGGCGTCGAGGCGCCTGTCATCTTCTTCACCTCCCATATGGATACGGTGAAGCCGGGCATCGGCATCAAGCCCCGTCTGGACGACGACGGCTATCTGCGCAGCGACGGCACGACGATTCTCGGAAGCGACGACAAGGCGGGCCTGGCCGCGATGCTGGAGGCGATCCGGCTGCTGCAGGAGAACGGAATTCCGCATGGAGAAGTCCAGTTCGTCATTACGATCGGAGAGGAAACGGGCCTCGCCGGAGCCAGGGCGCTGGACCGCAGCAAGCTGCGCGCCGAATACGGCTATGCGCTCGATTCCAACGGACCGGTCGGGGGCATCGCGGTAGCGGCTCCGGCCCAGACAAAAATCTTCATCCATGTCAACGGCCGCTCGGCGCATGCAGGCGTCAATCCGGAAGACGGCATCAGTGCCATCCAAGTCGCCTCCAAGGCGATTTCGCGCATGCCTTTGGGACGAATCGACCATGAGACGACGGCCAATATCGGCCGGTTCGAGGGCGGCAGCGCCACGAATGTCGTCTGCGACTACGTTCGCCTGGAGGCCGAAGCCCGCAGCATCGACGGCGCCAAGCTGCAGGCGCAGATCGCCGCCATGAGGCAAGCGGTCGAAGCGACGGCTGCCGATTACGGGACGACAGCGTCGCTCGAGGACAGCTTGATCTACCCGTCCTATCTCCATGCCGATGATTCCGCCGTCGTGCAGGCTGCCGCAGCGGCGATCCGTTCGATCGGCCTGTCCCCGTCGACCTTCCGCTCCGGCGGAGGCAGCGACGCCAACATCTTCAACGGACTGGGCGTGCCGACGGCCAATCTCGCGGTCGGCTACGAGCATATCCATACGACCAAGGAGCAGATCAAAGCCGACGACATCGCGAAGCTGGCGGAGCTCGTGACGGCCATCATCCGCTTGAGCGCCCAAGCGTAGCAGGGAGTGCCTCCGCTTCGCTTTCCCAGGAAGCGGGATGGAGATGGGCAAGGGGAGAGGATAACCTTCCATGCGGCTTGCTGTCGGGAACGCATGCGTTTAAGCCGCTCTCCATCAAGTGCGAATCACAAGCGGCTTGCCGTCAGGAACGCCTGGCGAGGAACTTTTCCAGGCTCTTATCATCCGGCCGGCCGGCGCCGCGGCTCAGCTTGCGGAGGGTATGGCGGATCTCCCATGCTTTTCCGACCAGCCTGAGCTCCTTGGCTCCAACGTACATTTTCATGGATACACACATCCTTATCGCAAAGGTTATGCCTGAGCATATGAAGAGATGGGACAAGTTATTCCGGAGCGTCTGCAGGCCGGCTCCAAACGAACAGGAGGCTGATGGAAATGAACCAATCGGACGGACCTAAAAAGCTTCCCGGCGCGGAGACGACCGTTTCATCCGAAACGATCTTCGAAGGCCGCATCATCACGCTGCAGGTCGATCAGGTCAAGCTTCCCGGCGGCAAGATGGCATCCAGGGAAATCGTGCGCCATCCCGGCGCCGCGGCCGTGATCGCCCTGCTGGACGGCAAGCTGCTGACGGTCGGCCAATACCGCAAGCCGATGGACAAATACCAGGTCGAGATTCCCGCAGGCAAGCTGGATCCCGGCGAGGACCCTGCGGCATGCGCCGCGCGCGAGCTGCGCGAGGAGACGGGGGTAACCGCCTCGGAGATGAAGCTGGTGGATGCGTTCTACACTTCGCCGGGGTTCGCCGACGAGAAGGTGTATCTCTACGCCGCCGAAGGACTCAGCCAAGGCGAGAGCCAGCCTGACGACGATGAAGAGCTGCATGTCGAAGCGCTGACGATGGAACAGGCCGAGGCTTACATCCGGGAGGGCGTCATCGGAGATGCGAAGACCCTTATGGCCGTGTATTTGTGGAAGCTCTATCTGCATACCGGAGTGATGGGGCTTCGGAGCGGGGAGTAGCGTCATTGGCATGAACCGGCTTCACCGGGCATAGATTGTCCATACGCGGACAAGCCTGGAAGGAGGTAGGCGAATGCTTGGCATCTTCAAGGCACCGGACAGGGAGAGCAGGATGCTGCTCTTGTTCGTCGCGGTGCTTTTTGCTGTAGGAGTCTTATTCGGCACCGTACTGGCAAGCTCGCTTCCCGCCGGGCAGCAGGAGAGCCTCGGCGAAGAGCTGAGCGCCTTCATGGGCTCGCTCTCCTCCGGCTCGGGCCCGGAGCCCGCGGCTGCCTTCTGGAGCGCGCTGTGGCTGCATGGCCGCTGGCTGCTCGCGATCTGGCTGCTCGGCTTGACCGTAGTCGGGATGCCGTTCATCCTGGCGCTCGATTTCTTCAAGGGCGTTCTGGTCGGATTCGCGATCGGAACGCTTGTCAGCCAGCTGTCGTGGAGAGGCTTCGCCTTCTCCCTGCTGTCCGTCGTTCCTCCGAATCTGATCGGCGTCCCGGCCTACCTGGCCGTCAGCAGCGCATCGTTGGCGTTCTCCCTCTATGTCATCCGCAACCGGTTCATCCGCAGGAAGGGCTCCCTGCTGCCTCCCGCGGCGGCGCTTGCCGGCACGGCTGCCGCGATGTTCCTGGTGCTGGCGGCCGCTTCGGCGGTCGACGCCTGGCTGTCTCCGTCCTTGATGAGATGGGCAGCGGACTGGGCGGCGGCAAGCCTGAATCATTGACTTCCTAGAAGTTTTCCAACTATAATAGATTCATAAGCGCCGGCGGCAAGCCGGCTTTCTTGTAGTAGGGGGGAATTATGGAATCCCGCATTGATGCCATTAAGCAGCAGCTCCAGTCGCAGGGCTACAAGTTGACCCCGCAGCGCGAAGCGACCGTTCGCGTCCTGCTTGAGAATGAAGAGGATCATCTCAGCGCCGAGGATGTGTTCATGCTCGTCAAGGATAAGGCTCCCGAGATCGGCCTTGCCACCGTCTATCGCACGCTTGAGCTTCTCAGCGAGCTTCACGTCGTGGAGAAGATGAACTTCGGAGACGGCGTAGCCCGTTACGATCTCAGAACGGACAACAGCAAGCATCACCATCATCATCTGATTTGCGTGCAATGCGGCTCCATGGAGGAGATCAAGGACGACTGGCTCGGACCTCTGGAAGAGCGCCTCGAAGCCGAGTACGGTTTTTCCGTTCTGGACCACCGGCTTGATTTTCAAGGGATCTGCAGGCGCTGCCGAGACCTGAGCGACGCAAAAAAGCCATGACAGCTCTGCATTCGTTTCCGGCCCCCGACGGGGGAGGGGAATGGAATGGCAGAGCTGTTTCTGCTTTTCAGCCGACAGCGGCGGGGCGGGACTATGCCGCCGGCAGACAGAAGGAGCCGATTTTGCCGAGCCGGAGCAGGCCGGCTCCTTGGGAGCGGCTTCCGTAGCCCGGCAGCCTGCGCGCCCAGCGCTTGAGCACCGATGCGGCTCCTGAGGGCGGGAGGCCGGGATAGGTTGCGAGCAGCAGGGCTGCGCCGCCGGCGACATGAGGGGAGCTCATGCTCGTGCCGGATTCGACCGCATACTTGCCGTTCAGCCAGGCGGAGCGGATTCTGTCGCCGGGAGCGGTCAGGCCGAGTCCTTTTCCGCGCGAGCTGAAGGGAGCGATCCGTCCTTTTCTCGTCGAGGCAGCGACGGCGATCGTTTGCGGATACGCGGCTGGAAGATCGAGTCCGCCGCTGTCCCGGCCCATGTTGCCGGCTGCGGCGACCAGCACGATTCCGGAGCGGCTGGCTCGCCGGATGACTCCGTGCAGCGCCTTGCTGCGAGATCCCGGAGATAGTCCAAAACTCATGTTGACGACATGCATCCGTTTGGCGATGCACCAGTCGATCGCCTCGATGATATCCGACAGATGGCCGTAGCCCTCGCCATCCAGCGCTTTGACGGCGTAGAGGGACACGGCCGGGGCGACGCCTGGCGGACCTCCGGAGCGTCCTTTGCCGGCGGCGATTCCGGCCACATGCGTGCCATGTCCGTTGTCGTCCCGGTACGATGCGCCGCCAATGACGTTCACGCCTCCCCGGATGGACAGATCCGGATGGGGACCGGACCCGGTGTCGATGACGGCGAGCCGCACCCCGCCTCCGAGCGTGCGGAGCCAAGCTGCCGGGGCGCCGGCCTGTCTGATGTTCCAGGGAAGCAGGGAAAGGGAGCCCTTTCGGCTTCCGGAAGCGCCGGGCAGCCGGATGCCTGGCCCAGCGCCGCCCGCGCGCCTGCGGCTTGTGCCGAGAGCCCGGATGGTGACATCCTTTTCGAATGAAGCTATATGGGGATGGCGCTTGATGCGGCTCCAGTCGGACGAGGCATGGAGATGGAGGCAGAGCATCCGGCTTCCCCGCACGGCCTTGACCGGAGTTATTCCTTTCCGCCTCAGATGGTCCAGCGCCCGGTCATACTGCCTGCTGCCGGTCAAGACGATGATACTCTTGGCCGTTCCCGGCCCGGGTCCGCGTGCTGCGCATGAATACAAGCAAGATCCTGCCGACATCATCGTTTCATTCCTCCTGCGGCTGTCCTTGTGCCTGCCATTGTATGAAGGCGGCGGAGCAGCCGGGGCGGCGCCTGCCTTGCGACAGCAGACAATGGGCATAAAGCGCGATTGGCGAGCATAGGTTGTCACTGTAAAGGAGGCGCCTGTCCATGATTCTCTCCATCCGAAGCTGGGTGGCGCGGCTGGCTTTCATCGCGCTGTTCGCCGCCCTTACCGTCGTGTTCTACGAAGGCTGCCGACTGGCGGAAAGCTGGGTCGCTCCGGTCGATCCTTATGCGCTGCCCCGAGGGCCTGCCCTCAAAGTATTCGAGCATCACGGGGCGCCGCCGGAGGGCGGCACGATCGCCGACAGGCTGCGCTGGTTCTACTATAACGGGGAATGACTGGGGAACGGCGGAGGAGCCGGCAGGATGCCGGCTCCTCCGCCGTTTGCCGTAAAGGGGGTTGACCGTCTATACTGACAAGCGAGGGGGAGGTTGGAATGGAGCTGAATCAATGCCTGTTCGCCTATCTGGAAGAGCTGCAAAACGGCCGAAGAGTATCGGCATCCACCTATGATGCCTACCGACGCGACCTGGAGCATGCGCTGGCGTATCTGGAGGGGCAGGGCCTCTCGTCCATCGGGAGCGTCCAGAAGCATCATCTCGTGCGTTATTTGCAGCGCATCAAGGAGGAGGGCTGCCGCCAGTCCACCGTTTTGCGACGGCTCGCTTCGATTCGTTCCTTCTACCGCTTCCTGACGCGGGTAGGCTATACCGACCGCGATCCCTCCATGCATGTGGAGCTGTCCCGCAGCGAGCTGCCGAGACCCGTGCCCCTGACGCTCGACGAGGTCGAGCTGCTGATGAACGCTCCGGAGACCGATTCTCCGTCAGGTCTCCGGGACAAGGCGATGCTGGAGCTGCTCTACGGCTCCGGCATCCGGGTGTCGGAGCTGCTCGCCATGAGCGTGTCCGATGCGAATACCGGCATGGGCTACGTACGAGTCGTATCTCCCCGGTCCAGGGAGCGGATCGTTCCGCTCGGCCATATCGCCTCCGGCTGGATGGGGCTTTATTTGCGGGAAGGCAGGCCGAGGCTGGCGGAGCAGGCGGAAGCCGGAGACGGACGTTCAAGGCGGAAGCCCGACGTTCGCGACCGGGAGGAGGAAGCGCCGTTGTTTCTCAATCCGGCCGGGGAAAGAATGTCCCGACAGGGTTTCTGGAAGCTGATCAAGAAGCATGCGCGCCATTCCGGAATCGACGATCCCGAGAAAATAACGCCGCATTCGCTGCGGACCTCGTTTGCCGCCCATCTGCTGGAGCGGGGCGCCGACATGCGCGCCGTGCAGGAGATGATGGGACATGCCGGAATCGTGTCCACGGAGCGTTATGCCGGCACGGAAAGGCCTCGGGTGAAGGACGTATACGAAAGAGCGCATCCGCGCGCAGGCAATCCCACAGACGGTTTTTGAGACAAGAAAGGAAGATGAACAATGACGACAGCAGCACCGACAGCCGTACATATCCGGGAGGCGGCGGATTATATCGCCTCCAAAACTTCGATCAAACCGCAGGTCGGCCTCATCATGGGATCCGGCCTCGGCATTCTCGGGGATTATATCGAAGAAGCGGTCACGATCCATTACAGCGACATTCCCCATTTCCCGATCTCGACCGTAGAAGGCCATGCCGGAGAGCTGCTCGTCGGCAAGCTGTCAGGCGTGAGCGTCATTCTCATGAGAGGGCGCTTCCATATGTATGAAGGCTATGGAGCCGAGCTGACGGCTTTCCCGGTCCGCGTCATGAAAGCGCTTGGAGCGGACAAGCTGCTTGTCACGAATGCGGCAGGCGGAATCAACACGAATTATGAAGCGGGCGATCTGATGCTGATTTCCGATCAGATCAACTTTACCGGACGCAACCCGCTCATCGGACCGAACGACAGCTCGATCGGCGTCCGCTTCCCCGACATGTCCGAAGGCTACAGCCGCAGAATGCGCGCCGTCGCGAAGGAGATCGCTTCCCAGCAAGGCTTCGCCCTGCGCGAGGGCGTCTACCTGGCCGTTCTCGGCCCATCCTACGAGACGCCCGCCGAGATCCGCATGATGCGTACGCTTGGAGCGGACGCCGTCGGAATGTCGACCGTCACCGAGGTCATCGCGGCGCGGCATTGCGGCATGGAGACGGTCGGGATTTCCTGCATCACGAACATGGCTTCAGGCATTTTGGACCAGCCTTTGTCGCATGAAGAGGTCATTGAAACGACAGAACGCGTCAAATCTCGTTTCCTTGGACTTGTGCAGGCTCTCATTCCGCGCCTTTAGTCCCTTCCCGCTTCCAAAAATGATTCTTTCGGCTCGACGCGGCACGACAGCATTTTTAGTTTGCGTGGCGTATGATGACCGTGATAAATCATGAAATTTGGAGAGGAATGTATGAACGAGAGGGTTCCCCTGAATCAACAGATCGAACGGCTGCGCGGTCAAATGGTGCAGTCGGCTGCAGCCCGGAATACGCTTCTGCACCGCGAAGTGCTGCGGATCAGCCAGTCTCTGGACCGGCTCATCGTGCAGGTACAGGAAGAGCGGATGACCAAGAGTCGCAAATACTAGCAGTTTTCGGACCTGTCGAACGAGGCCGGGCTGCCAATCGCAAGCGGGCCATGCGGGCCATTCACCGGAGAAATGTCTTCGGAGATCGCCGCATGACCCGCTATTTGTGTTGAGCGATAGAATATCTTTCTCTTAAATGGGTGATACTGGAAGAATGTTGTGCGCCATCCTGCCTGCATGCCAGGACAGGCCGCCAGACCTATTAGGAGGGAAACGAATTGAAACGAACCGGTAAGAAATGGGTAGCGATCATATTAGGCTTGCAGCTGATTCTGGCCTTGCCGGCCGCGGCAGCCGCCGTGCCTGCGCTTCAGCCGCTGACGCCGGGGACGGCAGAGGCGCTTGAAGCCGATTCTGCGGCCAACCCTGCGTCATCGACAGGCTCCGACCTGGCTCCTTCCGCCCGTTCGGCCATCGTCATGGATGCGGACAGCGGAACCGTCATCTATGAAAAGAACAGCCACGACAAGCTTCCTCCGGCAAGCATCACCAAAATCATGACGATGCTGCTGACGATGGAGGCTTTGAAGGACGGCAAGATCAAGCTGACCGACAAGGTGCGGACGAGCGATTATGCGGCTTCCATGGGCGGTTCCCAGATCTTCCTGGAGCCTGGGGAAGAAATGACGGTGAACGATATGCTCAAGGGCATCGCGATGGCGTCAGGCAACGACGCTTCAGTCGCGATGGCCGAGAAGCTGGGAGGAACAGAGGCGGAGTTCGTCGCGATGATGAACGCCAAGGCTGCCCAGCTCGGCCTCAAGGATACGCATTTCGCCAACTGCAACGGATTGCCGGCCGCGGATCATTACTCATCCGCCCACGACATCGCCGTCATGTCCAGGGAACTGCTCAAGTACGGCGACATCACCAAATATACCGGCCAATACCAGGACTATCTCCGGAAGGATTCGGCCAAGCCGTTCTGGCTCGTCAACACGAACAAGCTGGTGCGGTTCTATGACGGCGCCGACGGCCTCAAGACCGGCTACACGACGGAAGCGAAGTACTGCCTGTCGGCGACGGCCGTCCGCGACGGCATGAGGGTCGTCGCGGTCGTCATGGGAGAGCCGAACACGAAGACGCGCAATGCCGAAGTGTCGGGACTGCTGGATTATTCCTTTGCGCAGTACGCCAACTACCCGATTCTGAAAAAAGGCGAAAGCATGGGGATGCTGACGATCGAAAAAGGCGTGAAGAGCAAGCTTCCGCTGACCGCGCAAAACAATTACAGCATCCTGATGAAGAAGGGCGCCGCGGCCAAGGATATCCGCTTCGAGCTCAAAATCGACGGCCCTGTCAAAGCTCCGGTCAAAATCGGCGATCCCGTCGGCAAGCTGATCGTCTATCAGGGAGACAAGGTGATCAAGGAATTCCCGGTCGACATGCCGGTATCCGTTGAACGCGCCGGATGGTGGAAGCTGTTCAAGCGCTCGACCGGAAGCCTGTTCTCCTGAGCGAGAAATGTCATAACCTAGCGCCCTGCTTCTAGTTTTGTCGTCAGGCAGGAAAGGCGCTCCGCCATGGAGAATCCCTCTGTCATTCAACGGGAGGAGTGTGCAGAGCAATGAGTCTTCATGTCGATCTGGAACATCAGCGCCATATCCTGATCGTCCGCCTGCAGGGAGAGCTGGATCACCATACGGCGGATGAGGTCAGGGCGAGGATGGAGGATGCGATCCTTAGGGGAAACAGCACCCATGTCATCCTCAGCCTCAAGGAGCTGGCCTTCATGGACAGCTCCGGGCTCGGAGTCATCCTCGGACGTTACAAGCTGCTGAAGAGCCGGGGAGGCAAAATGGTCATCTGCGACGTCAGTCCTGGAGTGTACAGGCTGTTCGAGCTCTCAGGCCTGTTCAAGATCATGCCGATTCACGACAATGAGCGCGACGCGCTCTCAAGCCTGGAGGTTGCCCTATGAATGCGTCCCGGTCCAATGCCATGCAGCTCAGCTTCAGCGCCCGTTCCGAGAACGAAGCCTTCGCGCGGGTCAGCGTGGCGGCGTTCGTCTCCCAGCTCGATCCGACGATGGAGGAGCTCAACGACCTCAAGACGGTCATTTCCGAGGCGGTTACCAACTCCATCATCCATGCCTATGACTGCGACGAATCCAAGATGGTTCGAATCGAGGCCTCCATTGAAGGCGATTCCGTGACCATCATCATTTCCGATGAAGGAAGCGGGATCGAGGATCTGGAGCTGGCGCGGCAGCCGCTGTATACATCCAAGCCTGAATTGGAGCGTTCAGGCATGGGCTTCACGATCATGGAAAATTTCATGGACAGCTTTGAGGTTACCAGCGAGCCCGGTCGCGGTACCCAGATCGCCATGACCAAGCGAATCGAATCCAAAAAGGCGCTCTACAATTAGAGCGCATAGGGGCTGAATCATGGATGCCGAGTTGAAGAAAAACGCGGGTCCTTACCTGGACGATTCGGAAGTCAAGCGGCTCATCGCTCTGAGCCAATCCGGAGATTCCCTTGCCAGGGATACGCTGGCCCGCTGCAATATCCGTCTGGTCTGGTCGGTCGTTCAGCGCTTCATCAACCGCGGCTACGAGCCGGAGGACCTGTTCCAGATCGGCTGCATCGGATTGCTCAAATCCGTCGACAAGTTCGATCTCAGCTATGACGTCAAATTTTCCACTTATGCCGTTCCGATGATCATCGGCGAAATCCAGCGCTTCCTGCGGGATGACGGCACGCTCAAAGTAAGCCGCTCCCTCAAGGAAACGGCCAACAAAGTGCGCAAGGCGAAGGACGAGCTGTCCAAGACGCTCGGCAGGCTGCCGACCATCTCCGAGGTGGCCGAATTTCTCGGCATTACGCCGGAGGACGTCGTTTTCGCCCAGGAGGCCAACAAGCCTCCGACGTCGATCCACGAGACGGTATTCGAAAATGACGGGGATCCCATCACGCTCATGGATCAGATCGCCGACGAGTCCGGCGAGCGATGGTTCGACCGGCTGGCGCTCAACGAAGCGATCGGCGGGCTGACCGAGAGGGAGCGCCTGATCGTGTACCTGCGTTATTACCGGGATCAGACCCAGTCCGAGGTGGCCGGCAGGCTCGGCATTTCCCAGGTGCAGGTATCGAGGCTCGAGAAGAAAATATTGCAATCGATCAAGGACCAGATCGCCCAATAGGGCGGCCTGGCCTTTTTTTTGCCGGGCGGACCTGCCGGAGGAATGCGGAGTCGATTTGTCCCGGGACGAGTAACCTCAATCATCCTGTCCCATACTATCCATGCACAGGCAAAGGCGGAAGGAGGCGGGAGAATGAAGGGCAAGCCGGATGATCCGACGGAGACGAAGGTCTACCTCCGGATGAAGAAAAGAATAACGGTTCCGCCCGGAAGCACGGTCCGCCTCGGAGCGGTCGCACGGCTGCTCGCCGAGCCGCCGCTGCTGGAGCGGCTGCAGCAGCTGCCGCTCTACACCCACCGCAAGGAAGACGGCAACCGGGTCGTCATCGACGTGCTGCAGATCATCAAGACGCTGCGGGAGAAAGCCCCGGCCACGATGGTGGAGACATACGGCGATCCCCAGGTGCTGATCATGGTCGAGGAGAACGGGGCATCGGCATCGCCGCGCGCCGCCGTTCTGGTCGCCGCCTGGCTGCTGCTTTTTTTCGGAGCGGGTCTGGCCATCATGAACTTCCATACGGATGTCAGCATGAAAGAAGTCCATCAGCGGCTAGCCTTCCTGCTTACCGGCAAGGAGACGATCCATCCGCTCTGGTTCCAGATTCCGTATTCGTTCGGCGTCGGACTGGGGATGATCATCTTCTTCAACCGTATTTTCCGCCGGCGGTTCAACGAGGAGCCCAATCCGCTGGAGCTTGAAATGTACACCTATCAGGAAAATATAAACGCCTACGTTATTGCCGATGAAATGCGGAAGAAAGCGGGGAGAGTGGAGGAGAAAAGCGATGGCTGACCTGTTCGCGGGAATATTCATGGGCGTGCTCGGCTTGGCCGGCGGCATCGCGGTCGGGAGCGGCATGGTGGCGCTGCTGATTGTCTTCGATCTGATTCCGAGGCTGGCTCAGCTTGCCCGCGCGTTCAGCAAAGCCGCCGTATTCGAATCGGCTGTCGTCGGCGGCTCGGTGTTCTGGACCTGGGCGGATTTCTTCGAGTGGCGGATGCGCCTGCCGGTTATTCTGGCCCTTCCATTGCCGGGACTGTTATGCGGCATCTTCATCGGGATGCTGGCCGCCGCCTTGACGGAAGTGATGAATGTGCTCCCGATTCTGGCCAAGCGGCTGCGGCTGACCGCATTCATGGGCGCGCTGGTCATGGCGATGGTGATCGGCAAGACGGCGGGTTCGTTGTTCGACTGGCTCGTTTATCAGTGGTAGCTTGCCCGTGCAAGGCGTGCATTTCCTTCATTGTGAACGATCAACATCATGACACGGCGGTGATTGCATTATGACGAAATGGCAGCGAGTGAAGCGGATCGGCGGAGAGAAGGAAAAGCCGGCGGAGAGCCGCGGGGAGAAAAGGGATTTTTCCATCGACGAGGACTGGATGGAAGCTTTCCTGCTGGAGGGCTCGGGAGATCTCGGAGAGCGGAACGGGGCTGGGGAGGAGGATCTGGCCGCAGCGCTCGTCACTGAAGCGCCGAATCGGGCCGAATCGTTCAGGATTTCGGCGGATCGTCCGGCAAGCAGGGGCGTTGCCGATTCCGCAGACGAGGATTGGGCCAGCCTGCTGGCCGAGGAGGATAAATCCGTGCCGGCGGATCCGTCCAATCCTTTTGAAGGAAACAGCGGCAAGCCGCTTCATCATGGAGAGTCGGCTGATTATTTCGGCGGCCATGAACGGAAAGAGCTGGCAGCATTAGAGAAGCATGAGGAAACGGAGGCTCCTTTTGCCGGCCCGGATGCCGGAATCGTGCCCGTTTCCAAGGGCAGGACGGATCGCGGCAGGCCGGATGCCGCCGATTCATCCGAGGACAGGTCCGGCGCAGGCAGATCCGAAGAAGATAGTTCCGGTGAAGACAGGTTCATTGAAGGCAGGACCGACGGAGACAGGTCGAGGGAAGACAAGTCCGACGGAGACAGGCCAAGCGAAGACAGGTCCTGGAAAAACAGGTCGGGCCAGGGCGGGCCCGGCAAAGGGGATTCTGAAGAAGCGGGTTCCGGCAAAGGGAATCCGGAGAAGGGCAAGTCCGGAAAGGGCAAATCCGGCAAGGGCAGGCAAGCCGGAAACAACTCCGCCCCCGGAACGAACGGAGATGCGCTGGAGCCGATTCCGGACGATATCGAGGAATTCGTCGAGCGCCTAAAGGAGGAGGCCGGCTACAAAACGAGCTTCGACGTCATTGTCCGGCAGATGACTTTAGGAGGCAAAAAAACGGCTTTTTTCATGCTCAACGGACTTTCAAGCGGCCAGCTCATGACCGAGATCCTCGAACGTCTCACCTTCCTGCAGGCGGACGCGGTGACGTCGCATGCGCTGGAATCGTTCATGAACCTCTTCGTTCCGGCTGTGCAGGTGGAGCAGGAGAAGGACTGGAACATGATGATGACGGGGGTGCTGAGCGGCTCGACAGGCATGTATATCGACGGGGAATCGACGATGCTCATCATCGACACGAAGATGTTCCCGATGCGCGGCCCGGAGGAGCCTTCGCTGGAGCGCGTCGTCCGCGGCTCTCGCGACGGATTCGTCGAGACGATGCTGATGAACGTGTCTCTAGTGCGCCGCAGGCTGCGGGATCCGATGCTCCGCCTGGAAAACATCCGGGTCGGAGAGCGGACGAGGAGCGACGTCTGCGTCGCTTATATTGAAGACATCGCGGACAAGGAGCTCGTTGAGTCGATCCGCGATAAAATCACGGCCGTCAAGCTCGACGGCATTCCGCTCGCGGACAAGCAGCTGGAAGAAGCGACGGTCAAGCGCGGATGGAACCCGTATCCGCTTGTCCGGTATTCGGAGCGCCCGGATGTGGTCGCCGCGCATCTGCTGGAAGGCAATGTGGCCGTATTCGTCGACACCTCTCCGAGCGTCATGATCCTGCCGACGACGTTTTTCGATCTGGTCCAGCATGCGGAAGAGAACAGGCAGACGCCGTTCATCGGAACGTATTTGAGATGGCTCCGGTTTTTCGGCATCATGGCTTCCCTGTTTCTCGTCCCGATCTGGCTGCTGTTCGCCATGAATCCGCATCTTCTCCCGCCGTCCCTAGCGTTCATCGGACCGGCCAAGCTCGGCAAGCTGCCGCTGTTCGTCCAGTTCCTGCTGGCGGAAGCGGGCATCGACCTCATGCGGATGGCCGCGATCCATACGCCTACGCCGCTGGCGATGGCGATCTCGCTCGTATCCGCGATACTGGTCGGGGATATCGCCGTCCAGACCGGCCTTTTCATCAACGAGGTCATTCTGTACATGGCCATCGCCGCCATCGGCATGTTCGCCACACCGAGCTACGAGCTCAGCCTTGCCAACCGGATCGTGCGGCTGCTGCTGATCTGTCTGGTGGCGGCCTTCCATATTCCCGGGCTTGTGCTGGGATGGACGGCGGTGTTCGTTCTGCTCGTCATGCAGCGTTCGTTCAACCGGCCCTACATGTGGCCGTTCATCCCGTTCGATCCCAAAGGGATGGTCAATATTATGTTGAGGATGCCGGTCATGAAAAACAAAAAGCGTCCCAACCTGCTTCGTCCGCAGCAGCGGGACAAAATGCCCGATGCGGAGGGCGGCTGAAGAGCTGCCGCTTCACGGAGCCGGCCAGGAATGCAACAAATGCAAATGAAAGGACACAAAATCCATTTCTCCTCCAAACAGGGGTCGTTTATACTTGGATCACAATGATAAACGATTCCCTCCGGCGGAGGGCGGAAAGAAGGTGCTCTTTTCATGTATTTGCACGGAACAGCCCAAGTAAATGAACAGGGCCGCCTGGAAATCGGCGGCTGCGATACGAAGGATCTGGCGGAACAGTACGGCACTCCGCTCTATATTGTGGATGAGGCTCTTGTGCGTCAGCGTGCAAGGGAATATGTCGACGCGTTCAAGGCTTCCGGATTCAAATTCCAGGTCGCCTACGCAAGCAAGGCGTTCAGCACCGTCGCGATGTGCGCGATTGCCGAGCAGGAAGGAATGTCGCTCGACGTCGTATCGGACGGCGAGCTGCACACGGCGCTGCAAGCCGGTTTCCCGGCTGAGCGCATCCACTTCCACGGCAACAACAAGACGCCTTTCGAGATCGAGATGGCCATCGACGCCGGCATCGGCTGCTTCGTTGTGGACAACTTCACCGAGCTTGAGCTGCTGAATGCGATCGCCGGCTCCAAAAACCGCAAAGTCAACATTCTGCTGCGAATCACCCCGGGTGTAGAAGCGCATACCCATGACTATATCTCCACGGGACAGCAGGATTCGAAGTTCGGCTTCGATCTTGCGGCCGGTGCCGCTTATCGTGCCGTAGAGGAAGCGTCCAAGCTCAAAAATCTCGTGCTCCTGGGCATTCACTCCCATATCGGCTCCCAAATCTTCGAAGTGGAAGGATTCCGCATGGCAGCTGCCAAAGCGGCTGAATTCTCTGTCGAAGTCCGAGACAAGCTGGGCCATATTTTCCGCGTCATCAACCTCGGCGGCGGCTTCGGCATCCGTTACACGGAAGGGGATGCCCCGCTTCCGGCCGGAACTTATATCGCCGCGATCACCGATGCGATCCGCTCCAACTTCTCCGCAGCCGACTATCCGCTGCCCGAGATCTGGATCGAGCCGGGCCGCAGCATCGTCGGCGATGCCGGCACGACGCTGTATACCGTCGGCACGTTCAAGGAAATTCCCGGCGTGCGCAAGTATGTTGCCGTCGATGGCGGCATGACCGACAATCCGCGCCCTGCGCTGTATGAATCCAAGTACGACGCCGTGCTTGCGAACCGCGCTTCCGAGCCTGCGAGCGAGACGGTTTCCGTAGCGGGCAAATGCTGCGAGAGCGGCGACATGCTCATCTGGGACCTCGAGCTGCCGAAGGCGGAAAGCGGCGATCTGCTGGCTGTATTCTGCACAGGCGCCTACAACTACGCGATGGCGAGCAACTACAACCGCATCCGCCGTCCGGCCGTCGTCCTTGTCAAGGACGGCCAGTCCGACCTCGCCGTACAGCGCGAATCGCTGGAAGACATCTCCAGAAACGACCTTCTGCCGGAGCGTCTGCGCAAGGCTGGCGTCCAATCCTAGTTCGTAAAAGAAAGCAAAGCCCTTCGGAGAAACCCGCGTTTAACGTCGGGCTTCTCTTTTTTTGTTTCCGTTCGCCTCTAGTTCTCCGAGGCTCTTCGGCATTGAGAGAATAAGACGAATTTTTCGTCTTATTCAATGGAAATAGGGTGAACAGGAGCGAATAAGACGAATTTTTCGTCTTATTCAATGGATTTTGGGTGAACAGGAGCGAATAAGACGAATTTTTCGTCTTATTCAATGGATTTAGGGTGAACAGGAGTGAATAAGACGAATTTTTCGTCTAACTCAAATGAACAGGATTGAGATGGGCGTCTAATTTTAAAAAGTTGGATGAACACAGTGATTGACGAACTTATCCAACGAATTGAAGGACGGATACAAAGGTTTCTCTCTTCTCCTGCGCAAACGGAGCTGTCCGGAGTAAGGGCCAGCGGCCGTTTTGCTTTTCGAGAATAAAATCCGTGCCAAACCCGCGGCTTCTCTCTTCTCGTGTGCAAACGGAGCTGTCCATAATACAGGCCAGCGGCCGTTTTGCTTTTCGAGAATAAAATCCGCGCCAAACCCGCGGCTTCTCTCTTCTCCTGCGCAAACGGAGCTGTCCATAATACGGGCCAGCGGCCGTTTTGCTTGGAATGCTGCCGTAGTGTATGATAGAATCCGTACATACCGTTAGAGGACAAGGAGTGACTATCATGGCAAAACAAGCAAAAATTACGCTGGAAAACGGCGGAGAAGTGGTTCTGGACCTGTTCGAAAAGGACGCTCCGAACACGGTTGCCAACTTTGAAAAGCTCGCGAACGAGGGCTTTTACAACGGCCTGAGCTTCCACCGCGTCATTCCGGGATTCGTCGCTCAAGGCGGCTGCCCGAACGGCACCGGCACCGGCGGCCCTGGCTATACGATCAACTGCGAGATCAACCCGAACAAGCATGAGCGCGGTTCCCTCGCGATGGCGCATGCGGGACGCAATACGGGCGGCAGCCAGTTCTACATCTGCTACCAGCCGCAGCCGCATCTGGACGGACAGCATACGGTCTTCGGCAAAGTTGCCAAAGGCATGGAGTATGTCGATGCGTTCAACAACGGCACGAAAATGGCCAAAGTCGAAGTTTCCGAGGCTTAAGGAAGGCTTTGCCCGAATAGACCGGCGGAGGGAGAACCCTCTGCCGGCTTTTTTCTTTTCCTCTTGTCCGATGCCGCGAGGGCGGTACGGCTTCAATTCCAAGCCGCCGACTTGCAATTTGGATGGAGGCAAGGTAAGATGCAGAAAGAACAGTTATCATTCCGGATACAGTTTACTGCCGGCATGACCGTTCGACAGGTTTGAACCAAATACAGCGGTTTCCTTCGGGGTCGGGTGAAAGTCCCAACCGGCGGTGATCCGCCTGCGAGCGCCAGAGCACATGCTCCGCCTCCGCAGCGCGGCAAGTCCGTGACCCGATTGCCATTTCCCCCAAGCTCTCGAGAGCCTGCGGCGCAAGGCAAGCGGTGGACCTGGTGAGATTCCAGGACCGACAGTACAGTCTGGATGGGAGAAGGAGCCGCTTTTGATGCTCGCCATGCCTTGTTCAAAGGCGTCTATTTGGCATCCGTCTGCGAAGGCCATCCCCCGTTATGGAGGATGACCGGCTTATTCGCGAACGGTTGGCCAAAGATTCCCGCTTGTACGAAGGCTTGCATGTAGGAACAGCGACGGGTGCCCGTCTGCTTTCCCCTACTCTGGCAAGAAACCTCATCGTTTCTTGCCGGCGTGATCATCCTAAGCGGACTCGGTTTGCCATCCTCACCCCCGAAGGTTTAGCGTCGGGGGTGTTTTTGCGTTATGGAAGTGATGGACGACGGATTTTATATGGATCTGGCCTTGGAGATGGCCGCAAGGACGACGGGACAGACCTCGGTCAATCCGGTCGTCGGCTGCGTCGTCGTCAACAACGGCCGCATCGTCGGCATCGGAGCGCACTTGAAACGGGGAGAAGGCCATGCCGAGGTTCATGCGCTGAATATGGCCGGCGAAGAAGCGGAAGGCTCGACCGTCTATGTGACGCTTGAGCCATGCAGCCACTTCGGCCGGACGCCGCCGTGCTGCGACCGGATCATTGCCGCCCGCGCGGCCAAGGTCGTAATTGCGGCGATCGACCCGAATCCCGCCGTCGCGGGAAGCGGAGCCCGCAAGCTTCGCGAGGCCGGCATCGAGGTCGTCGCCGGAGTCCGCGAAGCGGAATCCAGACGTCTGAATGAAGCGTTCAACAAGTTCATTACGACCGGGCTTCCGTTCGTCACGCTCAAGACGGCCTCGACGCTGGACGGCAAAATCGCAGCGAAAAGCGGAGACAGCCGGTGGATTACCGGACCGGAATCACGCGAGGCGGTCCATGCGCTTAGGCATCGCCATCAAGGCATCATGGTCGGGATCGGTACCGTGCTGGCCGACGACCCGTCGCTCAGCGCAAGACTGCCCGTGCCGGCGATCCAGCCGGTCCGAATCGTCGTCGATTCGACGCTGAGACTTCCGCCGAATGCGAAGCTGATGGATGGATCCGCCCCGGTCATCGTGCTGGCGTCCGGCGCTGCCGACCCGGCAAAGCGGGCGGCTCTGGAAGCTGCCGGCGCCGAGGTGATCCTTTGCGGCAATGGCGGTACGGTCGACTTGAAGCAGGGGATGAAGCTGCTCGGCAAAAGAGAGATTGGCTCCATCCTTCTCGAAGGCGGGGGCAGGCTGAACGGCGCCATGCTGGAGAGGCGGCTCGTCGACCGGATCCGGCTGTTTTTCGCTCCGAAAATCATCGGCGGGGGAGCCGCTTCGCCGGGAAGCTTTGATTTCGGCGGGTTCCTGCGGATGGAAGAGGCGATAACTCTCGCGGATACGGAGCTGGAGCGGTTCGGAGACGACTGGTGCTTGTCCGGAGTGCCGCTGTACGAAAGAGGAGGAGGCTGAGCCATGTTCACCGGCTTGATCGAAGAAATAGGCACTCTGCATCGGGTGTCCCAGAGAGGCGAGGCGCTCTTGCTCACTATTGGAGCCTCCAAAGTTCTGGAAGGCGTCGGCCTCGGGGACAGCATTTCCGTCAATGGAGTGTGCCTGACGGTTACTTCCTGGGACAGTCGAAGCTTCAGCGTCGACGTCATGCCGGAAACGTACCGCCATACGAATCTGAAGGACCTACCGGCCGGCAGCCCCGTCAATCTGGAGCGGGCGATGGCGGCAGGAGGGAGGTTCGGAGGACATATCGTTCAAGGGCATGTGGACGGCACCGGCTTGATCACGCAGCGCAGGGTCGACGCCAACGCGGTCGTGTTCCGGATCAAGCCTCATGACGACGCGCTTATGCGGTATGTCATTCCCCAGGGATCCATTACGGTCGACGGGATCAGCCTCACGGTAACCGGTACGGACGGCGGAGGGCTCGACGTATCGATCATCCCCCACACATTGGGCCAGACGGTTCTTCAGCATAAGAAAGCCGGAGACACCGTCAATCTGGAAGGGGACATTCTCGGAAAATACGTGGACCACCTGCTTCATTACGGCAGCCGTTCCGTTTCCGGACCTTCCGCGCCGCGACCAGCTGGCGGTCTAAGCGCCGCCTTCCTTGCCGATAATGGATTTATTTGAGACGCCTGAAGGGAGAGGACAGTAGTGGAACACTTTGACCATCAAGAAGGACCGACACCGTTCGATACCGTCGAGGAAGCGATCCAGGAGCTGCTTGCAGGCAAGCCGATCATCGTCGTCGACGACGAGGACCGCGAAAACGAAGGGGATCTGATCGCGCTTGCCGACAAGCTGTCTCCGGCCGTCGTCAATTTCATGATTACGGAGGCCCGCGGACTCGTCTGCGTACCGATTACGGCGGAGAGAGCCGAGGAGCTGGAGCTGCCTCCGATGGTGTCGCAAAATACGGACTATCACGGAACGGCGTTCACGGTATCCGTCGACCATATCTCCACGACGACCGGCATCTCCGCCCATGAACGCGCGGAGACGATCAAGGCGCTCGTCGACGGCAAGGCCAAGGCGGGCGACTTCCGCCGTCCGGGCCATATCTTCCCGCTGATCGCCAAGAACGGCGGAGTGCTGCGCCGGGCTGGACATACGGAGGCTGCGATCGATCTGGCCCGTCTTTGCGGCTCCAAGCCCGGAGCGGCGATCTGCGAAATCATCAAGGAAGACGGAACGATGGCCCGGCTGTCCGATCTGACCGCATTCAAGGAAAAGCACGGCTTGAAGCTCATTACGATTCAAGCCCTGATCCAGTACCGCCATCGCCGCGACAAGCTCGTCGAACGGGTAGTGGAGGTGAACATGCCGACCGACTTCGGCGTTTTCCGGGCCGTCGCCTATACCAATGAGACCGACGGGAAGGAGCATGTAGCCTTCGTGAAGGGAGAAATCGATCCGTCCAAGCCGACGCTTGTCCGCGTCCACTCGGAATGCTTGACGGGCGACGTCTTCCATTCGCGCCGCTGCGATTGCGGTCCGCAGCTGGCGGCGGCTCTCCGTCAGATCGAGGAAGCCGGCAGCGGCGTCCTTCTCTACATGAGGCAGGAAGGCAGAGGGATCGGGCTCATCAACAAGCTCAAAGCCTACAAGCTGCAAGAGCAAGGATTGGATACGGTAGAGGCGAACCTGAAGCTCGGCTTCGGGGCGGATCTGCGGGACTACGGCATCGGGGCCCAGATCCTGCGCGATCTCGGCATCGCCGAGATGCGCCTGATGACGAACAATCCCCGCAAAATCCGCGGCCTGGAAGGGTACGGACTGAGCGTTGTGGAGCGGGTGCCGATCCAGATGGAGCGCAACGAAAGCAATACGAACTATCTGAATACAAAAAAATCGAAGCTCGGCCATCTGTTGGAGTTTGAAATTTAAGCCGATTATCATAGAATAGAAAGGTGTGTTCGGTTCCATGACGAAATATTATGAAGGACATCTGGTCTCGCAAGGTCTTAAATACGGGGTTGTCGTCGGCAGGTTCAATGAATTCATCACAGGCAAGCTCCTGAGCGGGGCGCTGGATGCGTTCAAGCGCCATGGCGCCGGAGAAGACGAAGTGGAAGTGGCCTGGGTTCCGGGGGCGTTCGAGATTCCCTTGATCGCGCAGAAAATGGCGGAAAGCGGCAAGTACGATGCGGTCATTACGCTAGGGGCTGTCATTCGGGGTTCAACGCCCCACTTCGACTACGTCTGCAGCGAGGTTGCCAAAGGGGTGGCGGCCATCAATCTCAAGACCGGGATTCCGACCATATTCGGCGTCCTGACCACGGATTCCATCGAACAGGCCGTGGAACGGGCCGGAACAAAGGCGGGCAATAAAGGATGGGAAGCGGCGACAGCAGCCATCGAGATGGCGAATCTGACCCGATCCATCCAGGGCTGAGCAAGGAACCGACCTTGCCGGCGCAACGTTCCGCCGTCCGGTACACATGCTGACGAGCGGGACGACTAGACGGAGGGTGAAGCGGCATGTCCGTGCACTACAAACTGGAGTCATTTGAAGGGCCGCTGGATCTGCTGCTTCACTTGCTCGACAAGGAAGAAATCGAAATCTACGACATACCGGTAAGCCGAATTACGGACCAGTATATGGACTATCTTCATGCGATGCAGGAGATGGAGCTGGATGTGACGAGCGAGTTTCTCGTCATGGCCGCCACCCTGCTCGCGATGAAGAGCGGCCAGCTGCTGCCGAGGCCGCCGGTCATGGAGGAATACGAAGAGTACTGGGATGAGGACGAAGGCCTTGACCCGCGGGATGAGCTCGTGCTCAAGCTGGTGGAATACCGCAGGTTCAAGCAGCTTGCCGAGCAGCTTCGCGACCGCGAGATGGCCAGAAGCCTCGTGTACAGCAAGGAGCCGGAGGACCTGACTCCTTATTTGAAGGAAGACGACACCCATCCTCTGGAAGGGCTTGACCTAACCGACCTCATGGCCGCCTTCCGCAAAGCTCTGCGCAAGGCCGTACGCCGCAGCGCCGTCGCTACGGTGCACAGGGACGAGATCAGCGTGAAGGACCGCATCCGGGACATCTCGGAGCTGCTGCGCGAGCATGAGACCGTCCGCTTCTCCCGGCTGATCGGCGGCGGTCTGGAGCGCCATGAGATCGTCGTGACGTTTCTGGCCATTCTGGAGCTGATGAAGATGAAGCAGGTCCGCGTGTTCCAGAACAGCCTGTTCGACGATATTGTCATCCATTGGAGAGGGGAAACGTCTGAAAGTGATGTATCAGCAACTGAAATCGATTATTGAGGGACTCCTGTTCATGGCAGGAGACGAGGGACTTAACGCCCGGCAGCTGGCGGATATCATGGAGATCGACGCCAAGGCCGCGGCGGACATCGCCCGCTCTCTCCAGGCGGATATGGAGAAGGAGGGGAGGGGAATCCGCATCGCCGAAGTGGCCGGGGCATTCCGGTTTACGACCCACCCCGGCCATGCGGCCTACTTCGAGCGGATGGCTTACAGTCCGACGCGGTCGAGCTTGTCCCAGGCGGCGCTTGAAACGCTGGCAATCGTAGCCTACCGCCAGCCGATTACGAGGGTGGAGATCGAGGAGATCAGAGGGGTCAAAAGCGAGAAGGCGATCCAGACTCTGGCCGCCAAGGACCTGATCGAAGAGAAGGGCAGAGCCGAGCAGATCGGCAGGCCGATCCTGTACGGGACGACCCGTTCCTTCCTCGACCACTTCGAGCTGTCTTCCCTGGAGTCTCTGCCCGAGCCTTCCTCCGTCAGCCCCGATACGGATCTGGACGAGCAGACCCAGCTTCTGTTCGATCGGCTTGAGCAGCGCCAGATGACGATCGACGATACGGAGTCCGAAGGCACTGCATGACGGAAATGACAAAAAAGATCGGCATCCGCCGGTCTTTTTTGTCATTTTTGGGCATGCTAGCCATAGGCGCGGCCGCTGAAGAACAGCCAAGGCTGCCCTCAAAGGTGGTGCGAACATGCTTGGCTACCCCTATGGCTGGCTTGCGGCGCTCGTTCTGCTTGCAATCGCCGTCACCTCTGTTTGGCTGGCTCCGCTGCGGATCCGGGCGGAGTTCGAACGAACAGGCAAGGATGACAATATCGCCGTTGAATTCCGGACCTTGTTCGGGCTTCTCCATTACAAGTGGTCCGTTCCGTTCATCCGCCTGACCGGCGGCGGTGTCGATGTCCGCAACCAAACCAACCTGGACGAGGGCGTCCTGGACACGGAGACACGCAGAGACGGCAAGGTTACGATGGAGAGCGTGAACAAGTGGATTGAGCGGGCCAAACGGATCCTGAGGCAGACAGACGATCTGACCGGACTTGCCCGCCATACGCTTTCGAGGGTGGAAGTGCGGAAATGGGAATGGAATTCCGCCATCGGAACCGGCGATGCGGTATGGACCGCAATGGCTACGGGGATGATATGGTCCATCAAGTCGACCCTTCTCGGCGCGCTCTCGCAGCTGACCCGGCTCAAAACCAAGCCCTCCGTCACGGTCCAGCCCGAATACCGCGGCGCAGGGTTCACAACGAGTTTTTTGTGCATAGCCCAAATCCGCTTTGGTTATGCTATCCTTGCCGGACTGCAGCTGCTTGTCCGGATGAAGAAAACGGGAGGAGGCGTCAGACTATGGCAGAACATCCTATTCAAGGCTTAATGCAAACCGCCATGGAGAACATCAAGGAAATGGTGGACGTCAACACGATCGTCGGCGATCCCGTGCAGACGCCGGACGGCAGCGTCATCATGCCGATCAGCAAGGTCGGCTTCGGTTTTGTCGCGGGAGGAAGCGATATCCGTTATGACGGAGCAGACAACAGCGCCCATTCCCACACGGAGGGAAGCTCGGCGAACATATCGCTGCCATTCGGCGGCGGCAGCGGCGGCGGGGTATCCATCACGCCGATTGCGTTTCTGGTCGTAGGCAGCCATGGCGTCCGCGTCGTGCCGCTAGACAACCAGACGCATCTGGTCGAAAGAGTCATCGATTCGGTGCCGCAGGCATTCGAGAAGATTACCGGCATGTTCCGCAGCAACAACGGGACAGAGCGTGTGGAAAGCACTCTTATCGACACCGATCATCTCATTTGATTTCCGGGCCAATAGGCCTTACCGCTGCCCGCGAGACGGGCAGTTTTTTTTCTTGGAAAGAGCTTGTTCATAATTTAGGGACAAGACACATAATCTATCAACAGGGAGTCGGCCCTTGGCTGATCCTTTCAAGGAGGATGTACGAATTGAAGGAAATATCGGCATTCAAAACGTGGGCCGCGGTGCTGATGTCCTGCGCTCTTGTCCTTGCAGTCCAGACGGGAGCGGCAGCGGCCGAGCCCGCTCCATTGTCCACCAGCGCCAAGGCCAGCGCGCTGATCGACGTGCAGTCCGGCAGAATTCTGTACAGCGAGTCGGGCGACGATCCGATGCTTATCGCCAGCCTGACCAAGATCATGACCGCGATCACCGCCATCGAAGAAGGCAATATCAAGGATACGGTTACGGTAGGTCCGCGTGCCGTCGGCAAGGAAGGATCTTCGATCTATTTGCGCCTGGGCGAGAAAATGAGCCTGCACAATATGCTGTACGGCCTGATGCTCCGCTCCGGCAACGATGCCGCCACAGCGATTGCGGAGCATGTCGGTGGTTCGGAGGAAGGCTTCGTCCGCATGATGAACGAGAAGGCGGAGTGGATCGGGCTGGAGCATTCGAATTTCGAAAACCCGCATGGACTGGACCAGAAGGGCCATCTCTCCACGGCGAACGATCTTGCCAAGCTTTCCGCCTATGCCCTGCACAATCCGGTGTTCGCGGACATCGTCAAGACCAGAATCCGCAAAGCTCCGAACCCCAACGATCCGTGGGACTACAGCTGGGCGAACAAAAACAAGATGCTGGCCTTCTATGAAGGCGCGGACGGAGTCAAAACCGGCTATACGAAAGCAGCTCTGCGCTGCCTGGTCAGCTCGGCGACCCGGGGCGGCCAGCAGCTTGCGGCTGTCACCCTCAACGACCGGGACGATTGGAAGGATCATAAGAACATGCTCGATTGGGGATTCCAGCATTACCCTTTGCGCCAGATCGCCAAGAAAGGCGAGGCTGTCCAGGGCTATCCCCTGGCTTCCGGGAGAAGCTTCAGCTACCCGCTTGCCGAGGGCGAGGAAGCCGGACTGAGCGCGAAGCTTGTTCTGCTGGACTCCGCGAAGCAGCCGACGCGTTATGCTCTCGGAGAACGAGGCAGGCTGGAATGGTCGCTGGAAGGCAAGCCGATCGGCGGGTCTCCCGTCTATGATGCGGGCAGCCCGAGGCTCGGAATGCCAGACAGGCCTGCCGGTTCGTTCCGGCCGGGCGGCATGTTCCCGAGCCGCTCCGAGAGATTCGCGGCAGCGCTCAAGAAGACGGAAGAGGTATTGTTCGGCAAGTAGAGCGGAAGGAGCTGATGCCGGTTGGTCAACTGGATCTGGCTGTTTTTCATCGTGGTCAGCATCGCGGCGGCGGCATTCACAGGCAGGATGGACCAAGTCACGCAGGCGGCATTCGACGGAGCCAAAAACGGAGTGACGATCTGTTTCGGGCTGATCAGCATTCTCGTCTTCTGGATGGGACTCATGAGAATTGCCGAGGACGCTGGGCTGCTGAAACGGCTGGCCAAGCTGCTCAGCCCTCTCGTCCGCCTGCTGTTCCCGGATGTGCCGAGCGGGCATCCGGCCCTCGGCTATATCATGAGCAACATGAGCGCCAACATCCTCGGACTCGGCAATGCCGCCACGCCGATGGGAATCAAGGCGATGCAGGAGCTGCAGAAGCTCAATCCGAGGCCGGACACGGCCAGCCCGGCGATGTGCACCTTGCTTGCGCTCAATACATCCAGCATCACGCTCGTGCCTACGACTCTGATCGCAATCCGGATGAACTACGGCTCGGCGAATCCGGCGGAGATCGTCGGGACGACGCTGGCCGCTACCGCTGTCGCGACTGCGGCCGCCATCGCCCTGGACCGCTGGTATAGGCGCAAGCAGCCGCCGGCGGAGCTCATGCCCCCTGCCTATCCGCATGACAACGGGCTTCGTTCCAGCGGCAGGAGCCGCTCCTCCGGCACGGCGCCGCCCGGCGCTGCCCGGCCTCCGGCGTAAACAACGGGAAGGGGAGACATGCCATGCTGCAGATGATCAATATTCTATCCGCCTGGATGATCCCCGCGATCATCGCCTTCATCCCGCTCTACGGCGCCTACCGCAAAGTTCCCGTCTACGAGACGTTCACGGAGGGGGCCAAGGAGGGCTTCGGCACGGCGATCGGCATCATCCCCCATCTTGTCGGCATGCTGGTCGCGATCAGCATGTTCCGTGCTTCGGGAGCGATGGATGTCATCGTAGGCTTCATCCAGCCTCTGCTCGGAAAGGCCGGCATCCCGGGAGAGGTTCTTCCGCTGGCCTTCCTGCGTCCGCTTACCGGCGCCGGCTCGCTCGCCTTCACGGCCGACCTGATCCAGACCTATGGACCGGACAGCATGATCGGAAGAATCGCCTCCACGATTCAAGGAAGCACGGATACGACGCTGTACGTCTTGACGGTTTATTTCGGAGCGGTCGGAATCCGCAAAACCCGTTATGCCCTGAAAGTCGGCTTGGTTTCCGATCTGGTCGGTTTTCTCGCGGCGGTGTTCATCTGCCTGTACATATTCAACTGAGCCGCGACGTTTGCCCAGCGTACCCTAGATCAAGCCTGCCCCTCCTGAGGGCAGGCTATTTTGCGCATGGGGCAGCATGGCTCCGCCCGGCTTGTGCTTTTGTCCTGCAATCGGTATGATGAGGGGTGAGGTGAAGGAAGTGGAACGTTTACAGAAAATCCTGGCCGCTGCCGGCGTGGCATCGCGCCGCAAATGCGAGGAGCTCATTACGAGCGGGGCGGTCGAGGTCAACGGGATCGTCGTCAAGGAGCTCGGCACGAAAGCCGATCCGGCCAACGACATCATTGCCGTCAAGGGCAAGCCGATCGCATCCGAAAAAAAAGTTTATTTGATGCTCAACAAACCGAAAGGCGTCATTACGAGCGCTTCGGACCCGAAAGGACGCAAGATCGTCAGCGACTTCCTGCCCGGCATCAAGGAGAGGGTATACCCCGTAGGCCGGCTGGACTATGATACGGAAGGACTGCTGCTGCTTACGAACGACGGCGAGTTCGCCAACCTGCTGACGCATCCGAGCCACCACGTGCCGAAAACGTATTTGGCGACCGTGAAGGGCGTGCCGCACGGAACCGCGCTGGAGAAGCTGCAGAACGGCATCAAGCTGGAGGATGGGATGACCGCTCCTGCGGAGGTCGAGTATCATGACGTCGACATGGACAGCAGGCAGTCCACCGTCCAGATTACGATCTACGAGGGACGCAACCGGCAGGTGCGCCGCATGTTCGAGGCGGTGGGACATCCCGTAACGCGCCTGAAGCGGGTCAAGTTCGGCCATCTTGGGCTGGAGAACATGCAAAGGGGCAAATTCCGTCATCTGACGGTCTCCGAAATCAAGGAGCTTATCGACGCGGCGAACAGCAAGTCACATAAAGTTCATAAAAAGTAAGAGGCAGCCTGCTGCTGGAAACTTTTCCGCGCTATAATGAATGATAAGAAACGCTTTCATTAGGATGGTGAACATCATGAGGGGCTCTGCCCGCAGACCCGTTCAAATCATAATCCTTCTCGGCGTCTTGCTCCTGGGCGGTTACGCCATCGGCAAGACGCTGTTTGCGTCGAAGGAAGGCTTGCCGTCGCCTGGCGACACGCCGCCGGCCTTCACGCTGTCCACTCTTGACGGCAGGACGGTCTCCCTGGAGGAGTACAAGGGCAAGCCCGTCGTGCTCAATTTCTGGGGGAGCTTCTGTCCTCCATGCGTCAAGGAAATGCCGGAGTTCGAGCGTCAGTACGAGAAGTGGAAGGGAGAAGGCCTGGAAATTCTGGCCGTCAACCTGAGCGAGGACAATCTGACCGTGCAGAATTTCGTCGCCGGCATGGGGCTAACCTATCCGATCCTGCGAGATGTGGACAAGGACACGGAGCGGCGGTACAAGCTCAGGCAGTATCCGACCACGTTCTTCATCCGTCCGGACGGCAAGATCGGGGAAGTGTACGCCGGAGGAATGAAGGAAGCGGACATCGACGAGCGCGTGCAGCGGCTGCTCAAGGACTGAGGTCCATTCGCCGCAGCTTCGCAGCACACAGCTTCATGACAGGGGGATACATCGGTGTTCCAAAACACCAAATGCGAATGCGGCCATCAAAACCCGACCGGCACTGTGTTGTGCGAGGCTTGCGGCAAGCCGCTCGACGAGAAGGAAGCCGGCGGCACCGACCTGCTGGAGATGCGCTACGACGGAGCGGCACGCCGTTCCCAGAAAGCCGATCCATCGATCATCGACCAGGTCTGGAATTTCTTCTCTTCCGTCAAGATCGCCGTTTATCTGATCATCATCACGCTGATCGGGGCATCGCTGGGCACGATCTATCCGCAGGAGGATATATTCCTCTCGAACATGGACATGGCTTCCTATTACAAGGATACATACGGAACGCTAGGCAGCATCTATTACAAGCTGGGACTGTCGCATACATACGAATCCTGGTGGTTCATCCTGCTGCTCGTCATGATCGGCACCTCGCTCGTCATCTGCAGCCTCGACCGGGTACTGCCTTTATACCGGGCGCTCAACAAGCAGCAGATCCGCAAGCACGAATCGTTCCTGCAGCGGCAGAAGGCCGTCTATACGGGGGCAACCGACAACGGAGAGGAATTCATCGCCTTATTCGCGAAGCAGGCCAAGAAGCGTCACTACAAGGTGACGAGGACCGAAGACGCCCTGCTGGCGGAGAAGAGCCGCTTCAGCCGCTGGGGACCGTACATCAATCATATCGGCCTCATCGTTTTTCTTCTGGCGGTGCTTGCAAGAGCGATTCCGAGCTGGCAGCTGGACGAGTATGTGACGGTGCCGGAAGGAGATACGGTGAGGATCGAGAATACGGACTTTTTCGTCAAGAACGAAAAGTTCACGGTCCAGTACTACAAGGACGAGGAGCTGCCTGCCGAGCTGCGGGGAACGAACCGCGCCAAGCTGTACCGGACCGATGCGGTCCTTTACCGCTGCCTGGCGGACTGCGGTCCGTCGTCGCCGGAACCGAAGCTGGAGCAGGTGGCTTCCCATGACATCGAGGTGAACAGCCCTTTGGAATACAAGGGGCTCAAGCTGTACCAGTTCGACTATGACAGCACTCCTGTCCTGCGCGAGGTCAGCCCCATGCTGATCGACAAGCAGACCGGCAAGCAGTACGGTCCGTTCAAGCTGGCGATGAAAAATCCGCAGACCAGCTACGAGCTCGGGCCCTACAAGCTGGAGCTGAGGCAGAACTTCATGGAGTTCGCCATCGGCGAGGACGGCAAGCCGATCACCAAGTCGAGGGATCCGAAGGCGCCGGCGTTCATCTTCCTCATCAAAGGACCCGGGCTGTCGGAGGAAGGGGAGCCTTATATCTACTTCCCGATGCAGAAGGACAAAGCCGCGTTCAGCCAGGACAAGCTCAACAAAGGCATCGCCGACCGGTTCGAAATCAAGGTCGGCAGCATGACGGACGTCAAATTCGTCGAGTTCACGACGTTCCTCAACGTCAGGGTCGACAAGGCGATGCCTTACATCTGGACCGGCCTGGCCATCTCGATGATCGGCTTGATCATGGGCGCCTACTGGCAGCATCGCCGCATCTGGCTTCGTCTGGACGGCAATGCCGTCACGATCGGCGCGCATACGAACAAAAACTGGTACGGCATGAGGGCCGACCTGGCCGCTGCGCTCAAAGCAGCAGGAATCCAGGTTGATCCCAAGAGCCTCGACAACGGAGGGAACCGGACGTGAATTGGCTTGATTTCAGCAGCTCTGCTTTCGTCGCTGCTTTCTTTCTTTACTGCTTCGGATTTTTATTTTTCGTAACGGCCATCGTCGGCCGCAGATGGAGCCACGGCAACCCGGACCGGCATGAAAAGCGATGGGGGAATATCGCTTTTGTCGTATCCGTGCTCGGACTTGCCGCCCATCTCCTGTTCTTCATCACCCGCTGGGTCGGCGGGGGCCATATTCCGATCAGCAACATGTATGAGTTCATGACCTTCCTGGGCATGGCTATCATGGTGGCCTTTACCATTATTTATCTCATCTACCGCAAGCCGATTCTCGGCATGTTCGCCCTGCCGCTTGTCGTGATCATCGTCGCTTACGCATCCGTGTTCCCGCAGGAGGTGCAGCCGCTGATCCCGGCGCTCAACTCCTACTGGCTCAAGATCCACGTGACGACGGCGGCGCTCGGCGAGGCCTTCCTGGCCGTCGGCTTCGCCGCAGGGCTGCTTCATCTGCTCCGCACGATCGACTTTGCCGGCAAATCCGAAGATTCGCGCAAGGAGCGCCTCTGGATCGAAGTGACGATGTTCATGATCGTCGTCGCCGTCGGATTCATCGTCACCGTATTCGCCTTCCGGGCGGCGGGATATGAAGCCCAGTTCACCCAAGAGAACGTGCAGGTCAGCCAGGCTGGCGAGGAGAGCTCCAAAGTGGAGACCGTAAAATACTCCATGCCTCCGATCGTCAAGCCGTTCAACAGCACGCTCGTCCATATGGACAGCTTCCTCGGCATCAAGCAGCCTGTGCTGGAAGCTCCATCCTGGATGAACGGCATCAATGCCGGCCGCAAGCTGAACACCGTCATCTGGTCCTTCCTTTCAGGCTTGATCCTGTACGGCATCCTGCGTCTTGTTCTGAGACGGACGCTGTCGGCAGCCATCCATCCGTACACGACGGATATCGATCCCGACGATCTGGACGAGATCAGCTACCGGGCGATCGCGATCGGCTTCCCGATCTTCACGCTCGGAGCGCTTATCTTCGCCATGATCTGGGCGAGCATCGCCTGGTCGCGCTTCTGGGGCTGGGATCCGAAGGAAGTATGGGCGCTCATCACCTGGCTCTACTACAGCGCCTACCTCCATCTGCGGCTGTCGCGCGGCTGGCACGGCAAGCGCTCGTCGTGGCTGACCGTCATCGGCTTTCTCATCATCATGTTTACGCTCGTAGGCGTCAACCTGGTCATCGCCGGGCTTCACTCCTACGCAGGCGCCTAATCAATTCGTTATGGGATCAAAAGGAGCTGATACGGAGTGAACGAATATTTGCATCGCATCCTCGTCGTCGACGACGAGGAACGGATTCGCCGCCTGCTCAAGATGTACCTTGAGAAGGAAGGGTATCAAATCGAGGAGGCCGATGACGGGGAGACGGCTCTGCGCATGGCTTCCAGCCAGGATTTCGATCTCATCCTGCTGGATGTCATGCTTCCCGGCATCGACGGCATCGAGGTATGCAGCCGGCTGCGCCAGATCAAGGCGACGCCGGTCATCATGCTGACGGCCAAAGGCGAGGAAATGAACCGCGTACAAGGCTTCGAGGTCGGGGCGGACGATTATGTCGTCAAGCCGTTCAGCCCGCGCGAAATCATCTACCGCGTCAAGGCGATCCTGCGCCGTTCCTCGGCGACGGCGTTCCTGTCGCGGGAAACGTCCGCCAGCAGCAACATCGTATTCCCGCATCTCGTCATCGAGCATGACGCTCACCGGGTAACCGCCGGCGGGCAGGAGATCAGCCTGACGCCGAAAGAGTACGAGCTGCTCCATTATCTGGCCGTCAGCCCGGATAAAGTATTTTCCAGGGAAGAGCTGCTGAAGGATGTATGGAACTATGAGTTCTTCGGCGACCTGCGGACGGTCGACACCCATGTCAAGCGTCTCCGGGAGAAGCTCAACAAGGTGTCTCCGGAAGCGGCCTCGATGATAACGACCGTCTGGGGAGTCGGCTACAAGCTCGAGGTTCCGAAATAAAGATGAGATGGCTGTGGAGAAGCGTCGTCGGCAAGCTTTGGATTACGATCATGCTGCTCGTAGCGGTCGTTCTGATCATCCTGGGCATGTTCCTGCTCCAATACATCGACATCGCCTTCGAGGATTCATTCCGGGTCAAGGTGCTGTTCGTTTATATCGGGATCATCGGGTTCCTGCTGTCTACTTTTTTCGCTTTCTTCCTATCCAGCAAAATCACTCAGCCGCTCCTTCAGCTCAAGGATGCGGCTGACCTGATTTCACAGGGCGAGTATCGGACAAGAGTGCCGATCCGCTCCTCCGATGAAATCGGCGAGCTGGCAGGAACCTTCAACCGGATGGCATCCGAGCTGCATGAGCTCATAACGGATCTCAACCATGAGAAGGAGCATCTTTCGAGCGTGCTGCGCAGCATGGCGGATGCGGTCATCACGCTGGATGCAGGGGGCAACGTCGTGCTGGCGAATCCGCCTGGAGAGCTGCTGCTGGAACGCTGGAGAAGGGTGGACTGGAACCAGGACGAGGATCCGGAAGGGCTTCCCCTGGAGTCGGCGCCTCGTCCGCTGCGGGACCTGTTCCGCACGGTATCGATCGAAGGCAGGGATCTCAGCCAGAAGCTGCAGGTCCAGAGCGGGGTCTGGTCGGTCGTCATGGCCCCTCTCAAGTCGGAGGACACCGTGCGCGGAGTCGTCGCCGTCATGCGGGATGTGACGGAAGAGCATCGCCTGGAGAAGCTGAGGCGGGATTTCGTCGCCAATGTGTCCCACGAAATCCGGACGCCGCTGTCGATGCTGCAAGGATACAGCGAAGCGCTGCTCGACGATATCGCCGGCTCGCCGGAGGAGCGGCGCGAGCTCGTTCAAGTCATCCACGACGAGTCTCTGCGAATGGGCAGGCTCGTCAAGGATCTGCTTGATCTGGCGCGAATGGAAGCCGGCCATGTGGAGCTCAACTTCAATCGCGTGGATTTGGACGGGCTGGTGAGCCGTGTCGTGCACAAGTTCCAGGTATACAGCATGGACCGCGACATCAGGATTGAATACCGTTCTCCGGAAGAGGCTGTCATCTTGGCGGAGGCCGACGAGGACAGGCTGGAGCAGGTGCTTACCAATCTGCTCGACAACGCCGTGCGGCACAGCTCCGACGGATCCGCCATCCGTCTTACGCTCGGACGAAGTCATGATGCCGGCGGCACAGCTGCCGTGCTCAAGGTTGCCGACGAAGGCCAGGGGATTCCGGCGGATGACCTCCCATATATTTTCGAGCGCTTTTATAAGGCCGACAAAGCCCGCAAGCGCGGCGCGGGAGGCGGCACAGGGCTGGGGCTTGCGATCGTGCGCAACATCGTGGACGCCCATGGCGGCACGATCCGCGCAGAGAGCACCGAAGGCGTCGGAACATCCTTTACGCTGCTGCTGCCTGTCGAAGGCCATCGCGTTATGTCTTAACACCCTCCCAACGAGGGTGTTTTTTGTTGAATTCGGGGCTCTAATCTTGTTGCTTGTGAAACATTTAAGGCGAATAGGAGGAGACGCCTGCCGGAATGCCGAAAGTTCGGAATAGGATCCGATGGCAGACGGAGGGAGAGGGAAGCTGGAATGAAAACCGTTTATTTGATCCGCCATGCCCATTCTGTATATACTCCCGACGAGCGCAGCCGGCCTTTGTCGGATGCGGGGAAGGCGGATGCCTGGCGTGTGGCGGATCTTTTGGAGCAAGAAGAAATCGGGGAAATCTGGTCCAGTCCTTATTTGAGGTCTGTCCAGACCGTGGAAAAGCTGGCAGAGCGGATCGGGCAGCCCATCCGGCTGCAGGAGGGCTTCAGGGAGCGGCTGCTCTCTGACGGGCCTGTCGGCGATTTCGAGGATTCCGTGAGGCGGTTATGGGATGAGCCCGAGCATGCCTTGCCCGGAGGGGAATCCAACCGCATGGCGACGATCCGCGGGATGGAGGCGCTGAAGGGAGTGCTGGCAAGCTCCCGTTCTAGCCGCATAGCCGTCGGAACGCATGGCAATATCATGGCGATGATGATGAACGCCCTGGACGGAAGCTTCGGCTACGAGTTCTGGAGAGGGCTGGAGATGCCGGATATCTATAAGCTTTCCTTCGGAAAGGAAGGAAGATATAAGGGAGCCAAGCGCATCTGGAGCCGATAGGCCGCGGAAGGACTAACGTTTCTCTCTCGTGAGACGGAGAAGAGAATATTGAGCAGCGGAAAAACCCCCGGGAAGCCTGCCCGGGGGTTGCTGTTATACCTGGAGAGATCAGTACAGCGTGATTTCCTTGGCTGATTTGAGCTCGTCGAGCTGTGTCATCTGTTCGAGCACGTTCCTCGGAACGCCTTTGTCTACCGTCAGGACCATGATGGCGGCGCCGCCTTCGGCCTGGCGTCCGACCTGCATGGTCGCGATGTTGACTTCGTTCGAGCCGAGCAGCGTTCCGATGCGGCCGATGATTCCCGGACGGTCATGATGGGAGATCAGGACGAGATGGCCGGATGGAGCGACGTCAACCGGGAAGTTGTCGATCTGCACGATGCGGGGGCCGTATCCGGTCAGCAGCGTGCCGGCGACATGGCGGCTTTCGCCGGAGGTGCGCAACGATACGGTGACCAGATTGGTGAAGTCCTTGGCGGCATGGGACTGGTTGATGACGACGTTGACGCCGCGCTCCTTGGCCAGATGCAGGGAGTTGATGATGTTGACCTGGTCGCTTCCCAGATGGTGTCCAAGCACGCCTTTGATAATATAACGGGTTAGAGGCTGGGTGTCTACTTCGGCAAGATCGCCGGAATAGCCCACCGTTATTTCGGCGACCGGTCCTTCGGTGATCTGGGCGGCCAGCGAGCCGAGCATTTCTCCGAGCTCGAAATACGGCTGCAGCTTGGTCATGACCGCTGCGGCGACCGGAGGCATATTGACCGCATTCACGAAAGGCTCGCTGCGAAGAATATGAAGCACCTGCTCCGACACGTCGATGGCGACGTTCTCTTGAGCTTCGACGGTCGAAGCGCCAAGATGCGGAGTGACGATGATTTTAGGATTGTTCAGGAAAGGATGATCCGCTGCAGGAGGCTCCGATTCAAAGACGTCGAAGGCCGCTCCGGCCACGATGCCTTCGTTCACGGCATCGACGAGAGCATATTCGTCCACGATGCCGCCGCGGGCGCAGTTGACGATCCGCATGCCCGGCTTCATGACCTTGAACTGCTCCGCTCCGATCATGTGGCGGGTTTCCGGCGTAAGCGGGGTGTGGACGGTCATGAAATCCGCGCCGCGCACGATATCGTCGACGCTGGCCAGCGTGACGCCGAGCTTGTCGGCTTTCTCTTCGGTGAGGAACGGATCGTAGCCGAGAATGTCCATGCCGAACGCCTTGGCGCGCTTGGCCACCTCGCTGCCGATCCGGCCCATGCCGACGACGCCGAGCTTCTTGCCCCGCAGCTCTACCCCCAGGAAGGATTTGCGGTCCCATTCGCCGTTGACGGTTTTGGCGTAAGCCTGCGGGATGTGGCGGGCTACAGCCATCATCATGGCGAAGGTATGCTCGCAGGTCGTAATCGTATTGCCGTCCGGCGCGTTGATGACGATGATGCCTTTGCCTGTAGCGGCAGGAAGATCGATGTTGTCCACGCCGACTCCCGCCCGTCCGACGACCTTGAGGGAAGTGCCGGCTTCAAGCACTCTGGCCGTCACGCGCGTTTGGCTGCGGACCAGCAAGGCGTCATATTCGCCGATGATGGCTACAAGCTCGTCCTCGCTGAGGCCGGGCTTCTTGTCCACCGATACGTCGGGAGCGTCCATCAGCTGCTGGATGCCCAAATCGCTGATAGGATCGGATACTAACACTTTGAACATGGGATTGCCTCCTAGCAATGGGGTGTAGGCATACGGCGCTGTGCAGCGCCGCCTTCGAGGAGACGGCAGCCGTATGCGCAGGAACATCATGCAGACTATCGTGGTTCAATATAGAAAAAAGCCCGTTCCGACGATGGGAATGCCCAGCCGGGACGGGAATTTCTGGAGAACTGCCCGGGCCTTGCGAAGCGGGCCGGGGATGGAATCGCCTTGGTCCTGTCATTGGTAACCATATGCTGGTGCTGGCTGACCTCTACTATTCTAAAGCGGTGAAGTCCTAATTGCAATGACAAAACTTGATGGAGGCGCTTTTTTTCGCTATCATTCTTCCTACCAACACTAGGGGGAGGAAGAACATCCCATGTCAGCATTTCAACAGCCTTCCATTAGGGAAATCCAACCCTCGGACCTGCTGGAAAGGGTCCGTTCCGGAGCCGTCCGGATGGATCAGATCATCGATGTGAGAGAAGAGGGCGAGTGGGAATACTACCGTCTGGAAGGCTCCCGCCATATTCCGATGAATTCCATACCGGAGCATCTGCCGGAGCTCGACGCCGGACAGGAATGGTACCTCATGTGCGCTCACGGAGTAAGGAGCCTATATGTCCTGGATTACATGCGCAAGCAGGGATTTTCCAATCTGGTGAACGTGACGGGGGGCATCAGCGCCGCCGCGTCCGAGCTCGGCTTCAGCTATGATTAAGGCCTAGTTGTCCGGCGGCAGGAAGAAAGGCAGCTGAGGCAGCGTCTCCTTGCCGTACAAACGGGACTTCATGGTCCAGAAGTCGCCGCCTCTGACTGCTCCCGTGCCGGTAACGACATCGGCGAGCTCATTGATGGACGACGCATGCAGGCGCTGCGATTCGCCGGATTGAAGGAGGGCGTCGACGGATCCCGCAAGATCCTGGGGATAATAATCCGTCCACTTCCCGCGCTTCTCGAGCAGGTCGGCCATCAGCTTGATCTTGACGAGGAGCGGGTAGGATTTCCATGCGCTCGTTTGGACCGTGCCGGTCAGGACGGCTTCGGACGGAATGCTGCCGTCGACGCCGGTTGCCCACTTCAGCATGGAGGAATAATAATCCTTCTGCGCGGCCAAGCCTTTTCGGGCGGCATCCTTATAGGACGGCTGCTTGCGGAGGGAGGCGAGGAAGCTGTCCGCCGGCTGGCCGGATGCCGCCTTGGCCGCCGCAGCCGAAGCCTGCGAGATGGAGTCGAGGCTGGCCAGATAACCGTTTCTTGCGCTGGCCAGAAGGCCTGTGTCCGGGACGGAGCGCACCGATCCGATCTCCTTGCGCTTCTCGTCCGCGAGATCTCCGAGGTCCTTGAGTAGAGAGGAGGAAGCCGGTATGTTCCGGGTTTCCACTTTCTTCTCCATGGCGAGCCATTCGTTCTGAAATTCACGGTAAGGCGAAAATACGGTATGATAGAACGATACCAGATCTTGCTGGGAGTACGAGGTTTTGGCGGAAGCGGCTGAGGCCATCAGCTTCTTGGCCTCGTATCTGGATTCCGTGCGGCTTGATCCCACTTCGACGCCGGCGAAAAATGCGCCTACCGCAGCGACGAGCATGAAGATGAAACCGAGGCTGAATAGCATTTGATAGCGGCTGAGATGTTTGTCCATTGTTTTCTCCTCGATGATAAAGATTAACGGATTTCGATTCCTTCAAGACAGGCGGGACTACATGAAAAAATTCGACATCCGCAACATTCGCGTCCGGAGCGTTTCGGTAGACGAGCTCGACGACCGGATGCTGCTGCTCAACTTGTACATGACGCAGGCTATTACCCTCATTATCGGCTTGGTCTGGTGTTTTTTTCAGGGCCGCAATTCGATTGCGCTGTTCCGCTGGCCCGACAGCCTCGCCTTTCTATACTGGGGCTTCGGTTTCGCCCTCCTTATTCTTGCGGTAGACCTGTTCATTTCCCGTTGGGTGCCAGAGGAGGCGGCCGATGACGGCGGCGTGAACGAACGCATCTTCCGCAACAGGCCGGTCTGGCATATCGCCCTTTTGTCCCTGGTCGTCGCCGTATGCGAGGAGCTTCTGTTCCGGGGCGCGATCCAGCATTCGCTTGGAGCTTATTGGACCAGCATCCTGTTCGCGGCTATCCACGTCCGGTATTTGAAGCATTGGATTCCGACCGCGCTCGTCTTCGGCATCAGTTACGGCCTTGGCTGGATCTATATCCGCACCGGAACGCTTCTGGCTCCGATCGCCGCCCATTTCGCCGTCGACTTCATCATGGGCATGATCATCCGCTACAGGAGACAGCCATGAGCAGGATCGAGAAATTCGGAAGACGAAGGCCTCAGGAGCAGAAAACGGCATCCGTTGAAGCCGGGGTTGAGCTTGAAGGCGACGGTTACCCTCCGCGGCGGGAAAAACATCCGTCCTTGCAGCCCAAGCTGACGAAATGGCTTGTCAATACCTTGATGCTGCTGTTCATCGTCCTGGCCTGCACGCTCTTTTTCTGGGGACGCAGCCTGTTCGCCCCGCATGAAGGCACCCACGATGCGGCAGAAGCATGGAAAGGAGCTTGCCTTTGCGCTTCTACCTGATGCTGTCCATTCTCGCCGCCGCTGCTGCATGGCTGGCAGTCCTGTTGATCAGACGGATGATGGCCGAAGCGGCAAGCAGCCGGATCGAAGTCGAGACGGTTGCTCTCGAGCGCCTTCCCGAGGCGCTGGATGGCTATCGCATCCTGTATATCAGCGACATCCACAGGCGTATTCTCAATGAAGAAGTCCTCCTTCAGGCACGCGGCGAGGGAGGAGCCGACATCGTGCTGATCGGCGGAGATATGAGGGAGAAAGGCGTTCCGCTCGATAGAGTGGAGGACAATATGCGTCTGCTCGCTCGGATAGCTCCCGTATACGCGGTGTTCGGAAATCACGATTACGACGAGGATATCGGCTCCTTGGCGAAGCTGTTGGAACGGTGCGGAGTCACCGTGCTTGTGAATCGTTATGTATGGCTTCAAGTCGGGGCGATGCCGTTCAAGCTGGCCGGAGTCGATGATCCGCGCTTGGGCAAGGACCGTCTGCAGGCTGCTTTGGAGACGCCGCTTGATGCAGCGGGAGCCGAAGGCGACAATCGGTCCGATCCTCCATTTACGATTATGCTAGCCCATGATCCCATCATCGCGCATCGCAATCCTACGATCGAAGCCGATCTCGTTCTTTCCGGGCATACGCACGGCGGGCAGATCATCGTGCCGTGGATCGGACCCGCGATGAGAACGGCCAGCGTCCGCAGGTTTCCGTCCGGATGGTTCGATCTTGCGGGCTGGCGCGGAAAAGACAAAAACGGACCCGAAAGGGTCCGCATGCTGGTGAGTCCTGGATACGGCACTTCAAAAGCGCCGATCCGCTGGAATTGTCCGCCTGTCATCCATCTGCTGTCGCTGACCCGCGGCAATCAGCCTTGCTCCAAGTCGATCGAGGCAGGGTCGATGAAGCCGTAGCCTTTTTCCTCGAGCTTCGTCAGGAGGCTGTCGAGGGCTTCCTTCGTCCACGGAAGCTCGTGCATCAGGATGTTGGCTCCGGGATGCAGCTGCTCCAGCACGTTTTTGATGACGAGCTGGGGATCTTTCTTCGTCGCCTTGAGATCCCAATCAAGGGAACCGTTCGACCAGGTCATGTACAGCATGCCGTCTTCCTTGGCGACTTCCTTGCCGACATCTCCGCCGGTTCCGAATGGCGGCCGGAAAAACTGCGGCCGTTTGCCCGTCAGCTCCTCAACCAGATCCGATACATCGCCGAGCTGCTTTTGCACCTCGGCTTTGCTTTTTTTATGGAGATCGATATGGTCCCAGGAATGGTTGCCGATTGTCTGTCCGCGTTCGTCGATGAGCTTCAGCAGCTCGGGATTTTGCTTCACCCTGTACCCGTTGACGAAAAAGATCGCCTTGGCGCCGTGCTTGTCCAGCGTGTCGAGCATGGACGTAAGCTCTTCCTTTTCCTTCGGCCCGTCATCGAACGTGAGCAGGACGGCCTTGTTCGACGTTTCCGGATCGACGGGGGAGAAGCGGAATGTTTTCGAGCTCATTTTGAATCTGGCTTCGGCCTGCTGCGGGGTTGCCGAAGGCTGCGGCGAAGGTGACGGCGACAAGGTCGGCGAAGGCGCTGCCGCCGACGGCGCAGGAGAGGCCGATACGGCAGGCGGCGAGGAGGGAGCAGGAGTTCCGGATGCGCTTGCGCCGTCCGTCTTCCCTCCGCAGCCGGATAGCAGGACGGCTGCCGCGGCAGCAAGTCCGATGGACTGGAGTGCATAGGATTTCATGTGCGTTTCAACCTCCACAAGCAAAGCTGTATTCATGGGGATCCAGCCTTCCCTACACCGGGAAAACGGATCCAAGACACCCATTTTATCATATTAAACCTTGCTTCGCTTACCCAATCGGAATGGATGAGAAGGAGTCGGCCGGGCATACTACTCCCATCATGAACAGCCGGATACGGCGCTTAGGAGGCAGATGAAATGAAACTGGGAGGATTTATTGCCGGAAGTTTGATTGGAGCGGCGGCAGCCCTGTATGTTGCCCGCAAAAGGCCGGGGGCGGCAGCGGTAGCGTCGGGCATTGCCGGAGAGCTGTGGTCCAAGGCCGCCGGAAGAGCGATGTCTGGAATGATCCGAGACAAAAGCGGCGCGGCGACGCGCCGCGGCCCCGCAAGATCCTCGTCGGCGAAAAGCTCCGGCCGGGTCGCGGACAGCGGTTCCTGGGAGCGGATCGCTGCGCTCGTGAACAGCGATCCGGAGGTCAAAAAGGAATCGGAAAAGATCATCGCAGAAGCTTCGTCGTCCCCGGCTGCCCATTGAATCTTCCCGGCCGCTTCCCTATATTGGGAGGCGGCTGTTTTTTTGACCTGCTCGTGCATTCCTCCTTCATAGATGGTAATATAGTTATATGGCACGTATGCCGCACATTATGGCTTGCGCTTCATACGCTGTTATATCCGATGCTGCAGAGGAGGATCCTGTCATGAAGATCGAACGGTTGGGGCAAGACAAAATTCGCATTTTTCTGACGTTCGACGACCTGCTGGAGCGCGGGATCCAGAAGGACGACATGTGGCGCGAGATACCGAAAGTGCATGAGCTGTTCAGCGAAATGATGGACCAGGCCTATTCGGAACTCGGCTTCGATGCGAACGGACCGCTTGCGGTCGAAGTCATCGCGATGCCGGCTCAAGGCATGGTGGTGATCGTCACCCGCGGCAAGATGAATGTGAGCTCGGACGCGGGACGTGCCGACGAGGACGATGCGGACGAGGATATGTACGAGATGGAAGTGACGCTCGAATCCAGCGACACGATCATGTACATGTTCAAGGATTTCGAGGATGTCATCTCCGCAGCCAAGCAGCTTTCGGCCTCGGAACTGACGGAAGAAGGAAGACTGTACGCATACAACGGACGCTGGATTCTCGCTTTCGATACCGCTTCGGCGGAACCGGCGGGACAGAATGCGATGATTGCCATCCTGGCGGAGTTTGGAGACGCGACCTCGGTTACCTACGCGGTTTTGGAGGAGTACGGCAAGATAGTCATGCCGGCCGATGCTGTTCGCGGGCTTTGCCATCATTTTAAATCCTAGCCCCAGTTGCCAAGAGCATTCGCGATCCATCGGGAATGCTCTTCTTTTGTGCTGAACGGGACTGAACCTATACTTTCATCAACAAGAAGGAGGCAGGGGATCCCTTGCTGCTTTTCTCAATTTTGACGGCCGCAGTGGCTCCGGGCATCTCGCTGCTCACCTATTTGTACTTGAAGGACCGTTACGACAGCGAGCCCATCCATCTTGTCTTCAGGCTGTTCGTCACCGGCATGCTGGTCGTCGTGCCGATCATGGTCATCCAAAGAGGACTGGAGCTCTGGCTCGGCAGCCATCCGCTTCTGTTCTCCTTCGCCCTCTCCGGAGGCGTCGAGGAATTGTTCAAATGGTTCGTCCTTTATCATATCATCTACAATCACATGGAATTCGACGAGCCGTATGACGGCATCGTTTATGCGGCCAGTGTCTCCCTCGGCTTCGCCACCCTGGAGAACATCATGTACGCCGTATTCTATCCGTCCACTTTCGGAACGATGATGCTGAGGGCATTGCTGCCCGTGTCGGGACATGCCTTGTTCGGCATCATGATGGGCTACTATTTCGGCAAGGCGAAGTTCGCTCCCAAGCGCCATATCCGCAGGTTCCTGCTGCTGTCTTTGATTCTGCCTGTCTTGTGGCACGGCTTGTACGACTGGATCCTGACCTCGACAGCGAGGGAATGGGCATGGATCATCGTGCCGTTCATGGCGGTGCTGTGGATCTGGGGCCTCCGGAAGATCGGCAGGGCCAATTCCCGCTCTCCGTTTCGGATCGTGGGCAGGGAGGAAGAGGTTAAGCTTTGACCGTTCCGTCCATACTTGCTTGTAGAGACAAACGCTCAATGCGGGAGGACGCAAGCATATGGATGAGGCAAGAGTGAAGATCAGCATTCGCTGCCGGCTCTGCGGAGAGAAGTTCGTTCTTCGCGGCCGCAGGGACCAGGGAAGAGTCGATACCGGCTTCAAGCAATGCCTGTGCAGCAATACCGATGATTTCGAAATCGAAGAGCTGCCGGTATAAAGTCATAGCCCCATGCATAAAGCTCCTTTCCTTCAACCAAACTAACACCAGGTTTGGCATAAGAAAGGAGCTTTTGCCGTATGTACCAACGTTTAAGCCGTGTGCTTTTTCCCGTTATGACGCTGCTTTTTGTCGGCGCGATCTATTGGGGCTACCAGGAGCATCAAGAGAAGAATTCGGTCTTGGTCAAGGCGGAAAACCAGTATCAGAAAGCATTCCATGAATTGAGCTATCATGTGGACCAGCTCCATCACCAGCTCGGCAGCACGCTGGCCGTCAATGCCGCCTCCCAGGGCTACCAGCGCAAAAGCCTCGTCAATGTGTGGAGACTGACCAGCCAGGCGCAGAGCGAGATCAACCAGCTGCCGGTCAGGATGATTCCTTTCAATAAAACCGAGGACTTCCTGTCGCATATTTCGAATTTCGCCTACAAGGCATCCATGCGGGATTTGACGAAGCAGCCGCTGAGCGACGGCGAGATGAGCACGATGAAAACCTTGTATGCAAAATCGGCCGAGATCGCCCACGAGCTCGGAAAAGTGCAGGATAAAGTGCTCCAGGACAAGCTCCGTTGGATGGATGTCGAATTGGCGATGGCCGCCGACAAGCAGAAATCCGGCAACGTCATCGTCGACGGATTCAAGGACGTCGATTCCCGGATGGACAAAATGGCTTCGGTCGATTGGGGACCGACGGTAAGCGGCTTGTATGAGAAGAGATCCGTGAGCATGCTGAGCGGCAGGCCCGTTACCGCCGAGGAGATCAAAACCAAGGCGGCCAGGTTCCTCGACATGCCTTCGACGGAAGGCATCCGGGTCGTCGAGAACGGCAAGGACACCAACTATAAATCCTTCTCCGCCGTCGTCAAGGAAAAGGGGACAGGCAAAAACATCGCGATGGACTTTACTTCCCGCGGAGGCGATCTGATCTGGTTCGTCCATCCCCGCGATGTGGCCGACAAGAAGATCGGCATGAAGGAAGCCCGCGACAAAGCCGATGAATTCCTGGACAAGCACGGCTACAAGAAAATGACGCCCGTCACCTACGACGAATACGGCAAGGAAGCGGTATTCACTTATGTAGGTAACGACAACGGCGTGCTGATCTATCCGGACAAGCTCAGCGTGAAGGTCGCGTTGGACAAAGGCGATGTGATCGGCCTGCAGGCTAGCGACTATGTCTTCTCGCACAAGGAGCGCAAGCTCGGCAAGCCGGCGATGACGGAGGCCAAGGTGCGCGGCGGCCTGAGCGAGGCGATGAAAAAGTCGCCGGCCAAGCTGGCCCTGATCAAGAACGACGACAATCAGGAAGTGCTCTGCTACGAATTCAAAGGCGAGAGCAACGGCACCAAATACCGCATCTACCTGAATGCGGACAGCGGGCTCGAGGAAGCGGTGGAGGAACTGCCGGGAGAGAGCCGCTCCTAGACCGCCTTCCAGGCAAAAAAGCCCATTTTTCGATATGGCTCCCCATCATCCGACATGCTATAATCATGGCATTACGGGAGGGGGAGCCTATTTTGCTGCCTAGGGTTAACGAAAATCTATATATTCAAGTGGCTTCTTCCGACGAAGAAGAAGCTCAGATGGTCTTCAAGTCCCGGATCGCGGACGAGGATGCCGAGGCCATATACATCGAGGTTCCGCTTCATGAGCCCAGCCGCAAGCTGAAAAAGCTTTATATCGGGGACGAGCTTTCGGCCCATGTCATCAGCTCGGAAGGCATCAAGCATTATTTCAACTCCCATGTTCTCGGCTTCCGGGAAGACGTCATCCGCCTCGTTCGAATCCGCAAGGCCGATCCCGACAGCATGACGAAAATCCAGAGGCGCAGCTTCCTGCGGGTGCCGGCCGATCTGGAGCTTGCGGTGTCCATCCGCGGCCGCATCCGGTTCGTGGCGATGACGGACGATATCGGCGGCGGCGGCATCTCGTTCCTCTGCGACAAGGCCAAGCCGGTCGAGCAGGGAATGGAGCTGGAGTGCTGGCTGCTCGTGCCCTACAAGAACGGGACGCTTGAGCATGCCTTCTTCAAGGGCGAAATTGTCCGTGTCGACATGACGGAGACGGGCAAGAAGCAGGCGATGATCAAATTCACGACGATCTCGGAGCCGGACCGGCAAAGGATCATCCGTTTCTGCTTCGAACGGCAATTGGAATTCCGGAAGTAATCTCGTTCCCGGGCATACATAACGGAGTTTTTAATGGGCAACATAGGCCTATATTCCTACGATTGGAAGGGATGGGCCGATGAGGAGGATGGAGGACAAGGTCACTTGGGGACTTGCCGCATGCGCTCTTCTTCTGTTCGCCGCTTTGCTGGCCGTCCAGGCTGCCGCATGCCTGCTTCCCGACCGGGGGGATATCGTCAGCCGCCGCAGCCAGGAGGGGGAGGAATTCCGATAGACGGTTACTGTTTTGCATCCAACAGTCGACTGTGATATAATTATTTGGCAGGCACAGCCTGCTTTTTTACTGATTTTGAACGAGAAATTCTCATGGACATCGCTTGGAGGAACGCCCTTTGAGTACCCATCACGACGGGGGAGGCGAGCGCATCAACATCGCGATCGACGGACCCGCCGGTGCCGGCAAGAGCACCGTTGCCCGGAGCGTTGCCGAGGCATTAGGCTATATTTATATCGATACTGGCGCCATGTACCGCGCAGTTACATGGAGCGCGCGTAACGCCGGCATCGACATCGGCGACGACGGCGCGCTGGCGGAACATGCGGAGGGGCTGGACATTTCCTTGGCTCCGGGACCCGACGGCCAGATCGTCTTGCTGAACGGAGAGGATATCACGGCCTTGATCCGCTCGAGGGACATCAATCTGAATGTTTCCCAAGTCGCGGCCAACGATCGGGTCCGGATGCTGCTGGCGGACAAGCAGCGCAAGCTCGCGGACGGCAAGGGCGTCGTCATGGACGGCCGGGACATCGGCTCGCATGTGCTGCCGGATGCCGAGCTCAAGATCTATCTGACGGCCAGCGTCGAGGAAAGGGCGCTCAGAAGGTTCCGAGAGACGGATCCCGCTTCGGGGCTGACGCTTCAGCAGCTGGAGAAGGAGATCGAGGAGAGGGACCGCAAGGACATGCAGCGCGCCGTTTCGCCTCTGATCCGCACGCCGGATCATATTCTGGTGGATACGACCGGCATTTCTGCCAGCGGGGTCATCGACACGATCGCATCGCTCAGCCGCAAAAAACTGGCGGAGGCGAACTTGCCATGATCTATACCTTTTGCCGCGCTGTCCTGAGAGGCGCCTACGCCCTGCTGTTCCGTCTCGAAGCCAGGGGACTGGAGAACATACCGGCCGATGGGCCTGTCATTCTCTGCTCCAACCACATCAGCAATTTCGATCCGCCGACTGTCGGCATCAAGCTCAGCCGCAAGGTCCACTATATGGCTAAGGCCGAGCTGTTCGACGTGCCGCTGTTCGGCCCCTTGATCAGGGCTCTGGGCGCATTCCCCGTCAAGCGCGGCGGAGTGAGCAAGGACTCCATCAAGACGGCGATCGCGCTTCTCAAGGAAGGCAGCGTCATGGGCATCTTCCCCGAAGGAAGCCGCAACAGCGGAGGCGACGCGGCCAAGAAAGGCGCGGCCATGATCGCCATGCGCAGCGGAGCGGTCGTCATACCGGTCGCCATCTCGGGGTCTTACAAGCTGTTCCGCAAGACGGTCGTCTCCTACGGCAAGCCCGTGGACTTATCCGAATTCATGAATTCATCCGGAGATGCGCTGGAACAGGTGACCAGAGCCATCATGATGCGAATCGAAGAACTGCGCAAGCAAGCGTAAGCATGTTTTATTCCCTTGTTCCTGTCAGGGTAGGGATCCATCGGGAGCCCAAGTTCCCGCCCTTCCGTTTCAATGGTGCAATATGGGTTTAAATAAAGTTGGGGTATGAACTGAGGAGGTTATTTCAATGTCAGAAGAAACAAAGATCCAGGACTCTGTCCAAGAATCTCAGCAAGGTCTTAGCCAAGATGAGCTTGAGAACATCGTCTCCCTCAAAAAGGGCGACATCGTGACCGGCACGATTGTGAAAGTTGAAGACAACCAGGCAACCGTAAGCCTAGGTTATAAATATGACGGTGTCGTTCCGCTGCGCGAGCTCAGCTCCGTACAGCTGGACAGCGCCAATGACGCGGTGAAGCTCGGCGAGGAAATCACGCTGAAGGTCATCACGATCGACGACGAGAAGGAGAAGCTCGTTCTCTCCAAGAAAGCCGTCGACGGCGAAAAGGCTTGGGATTCCCTGCAAGCCCAATTCGAAGCTGGCGAAGTTCTTGAAGTTACCGTGGCTGACGTCGTCAAGGGCGGTCTCGTCGTCGACGTAGGCGTGCGCGGCTTCATTCCGGCTTCCATGGTGGAGCGTCATTTCGTCGAGGACTTCAAAGACTACAAGGGCCGTACCCTGAACGTCAAGATCAAGGAAATCGACCGCGAAAACAACAAAATCATCCTCTCCGCCAAAGATGTCTTGGAGCAGGAATTCGAGAAAAACAAGCAAAACGTCATTTCCGGCCTTGAAGTCGGCCAAGAGCTTGACGGAACGGTTCAACGCCTGACTCCGTTCGGCGCGTTCGTCGATATCGGCGGCGTTGACGGTCTTGTTCACGTTTCCGAAATGTCCTGGCAGCATGTTGCGCATCCGAAGGATGTCGTAACGGAAGGCCAATCCGTCCGCGTCAAAGTCCTCAAGCTGGACCCTAACGCCGGCAAAATCAGCCTCAGCATCAAAGCTGCCCAACCGGGACCTTGGGAATCCGTAAGCGGCCAATTCAAAACGGGCGACATCGTAACGGGTACCGTTCGCCGCCTCGTAACCTTCGGAGCTTTCGTTGAGATCGCTCCTGGAGTGGAAGGCCTCGTTCATATTTCCCAAATCGCTCACCGCCACGTGGCGACTCCTCAGGAAGTGCTCAAGGAAGGCCAAGAAGTTCAAGCCAAAATCCTTGACTTCAACCCGTCCGAGAAGCGCGTAAGCCTGAGCATCAAAGAAACGGAAGAAGCTCCGGAGCAAGCTCCGCGCGCCGAGCGTCCTCAGCGCGAGCGTTCCGACCGCGGCGGATTCAAGGAGAAGATCGACAACCCGAACGTCTCCCTGAGCAACCAAAGCATGAGCTTCAACCTTGGCGAGCGCTTCGGCGACAAGCTGAGCAAATTCAAGTGATCCAGGCGATGCAGCCCCGCGCTTCTCGTGCGCTAGGGCCGCATCGGCTCGAAAGCCTTTCCGATTCAGGTCGGAAAGGCTTTTTTATTTGCTTCCGCTCCGCGATTCAAACCTCGGCACTTCGCGCATAATACGCGTAGGAGGTGCAGGCAATGAGTGGAATGGAAGAAGGATTTCTGGCATTGGAGCTCGCAGCCGTCTGGCTCATCCTGCTTGCGACCGGCTGGAACAAGGAAGCGGCTGGAGGACTGGGCTGGAGGATGGCGGCGGCAGGCATCGCCGGCATGATCATGCTGTCCCGGATCGAGGTTGATCTGCCATGGGGCTTGAGGGCAAGCGCGTCGGCCGCTGCCCTGCTGCTGGCCTGCCTGGCGGTCTGGCGGCTCGGAGTTCCGCGCGGAGACCGCTTCTATACGGCGGGCTGCGCCCTGCTTCTGGGGCTGCTTATGGCATGGATGAACACAATGTATGCTTCAAGCCCGCTGCTGACCGTCGTGAGGGCGGGCTGGGACATTCCGATCTTATGCGGCATGCTCGCTGCCCTGCTCTCTCTGCGGGCGGCCAATCAATTGGTCATTATCGCCGTGGGCTACTGGATCGCCTCGGTTTTTCCCGCATGGCTTCCCTCAACGATTGGTGCCGCGTCCGTCATCGGCAAGGCCAGCTGGTGGGACGGCTTTGCCGCAGCCGCAGCGTCATGCCGTCTTCTGACCGTTGTCATTTCCGCGGCAGCGTCCGGATTCTCGCGCTTGTTCGTTCAGCGGATGGATAACAGGGAAGGGGATATATGAGGATGGACGACTTGTCGAATTACTTGCATGAGCATCGAATGGTCGTCGGCGTGATGGCCGGCATCGCCTTCGGCTTGCTTGCCCGGATCCTGCTGCTGCGCACGGATTACAGGCAGTATCCCACTTACCCGCACGGCCAGATCATCCATATCTCGCTCGGAGTGATCGCCTCTGCGCTTGGAGCGGTGGCGGTTCCGGCTCTTTACCAGAAAAACCTGACGGCCCTCACCTTTCTGACGGTTGCCGCCCAGCAATTCCGCGAGGTGCGCAATATGGAAAGGGAGACGCTGAGCAAGATGGATTCCATGGAAATCGTCTCCAGAGGGACTTCGTACATCGAGGGGATCGCTATGGTTTTCGAAGGCCGCAATTATCTGGTCATCATGGCCGCCATGGCCGCCAGCCTGTTCGCCGTCGCTTTCAATCTCTGGATCGGGATCGCAGGAGGATTGCTGTCCTTAATTATCGTTTGGAAATTGAAGTCCGGAAAATCGATCTCTGCCATTGCGGATATTATTCCCGGCAAGGTCAGGATCGAAGGTCCGGATCTCTATGTCGACAACATCTATATCATGAATGTCGGGCTGCAGAGCAATCGGGACATCATCGCGAAGCATGGCCTTGGTCTCATCGTCAAGCCCCGCAGCGCCAACGGCCGGGTCACCTTGTCGAATCTTGGACAGAGGCAGGCGATTCTCTACGATCTGTCCACGATTCTCGGCCTCCATAGCGACACAGGGGAGCCGGCCCTGGTGCCTCTGGCCAAGCTGGATTTGGACAGCGGCTGCCTCGGCGTCTTCATCATTCCGCATGAGCGCGACCTGTCCAAGGCGTGCGAAATCGCCGGGCGTGTCCCGCTGCTGGAGATGGCGGTCCGAATGCCGTCCAAAGCGGGAGTCAACCAGGGGGAGGGCGGATCGAATGGCTAGCATTGTCGCCATTGTCAGCACCAGCCATGAATCCGTGGCTGGCGGAGCTCCGATCTTTATTGAGAAAGATGCTGAAAAAGCCCAGGAAACGGCATTTTTCCTGGAGAAGATCATGGACGCGACCGCGCATGATCTGAAAAACGGATCGTTCATCCTGGTGGACAGAAGCCGGTAGGCGAACCCTGCGTTTCCATAGGAAACCATTGAAAAGTTAGCCAACCAGGCTGTTTTTTGCTATGATGGATGGCGTGAGTATTTTTGAGAGGGTGTATACTATGGCAAGACCCGTTATAGCCATCGTGGGCAGGCCTAATGTGGGGAAATCCACGATCTTCAACCGGGTCATAGGCGACCGCCTGGCTATCGTTGAGGATAAACCTGGCGTCACGCGTGACCGGATCTATGGAACCGGTGAATGGAATGGAAGATCGTTCAGCATCGTCGATACAGGCGGCATCGAGATCGACGGCGAAGACGAAATCATGAAATCAGTCCGGATGCAGGCTGAACTGGCTGTCGAGGAAGCGGATGTCATCATCTTCATGGTCGACGCCAAAACCGGACTTACCCTTGCGGATGAAGAAGTGGCTCAAATGCTGTTCCGTTCGCGCAAGCCGGTTGTCGTAGCCGTCAACAAGGTGGACAATCAGGGCCGGATGGAAGACATTTATGAGTTCTTCGGACTCGGCTTCGGAAGCCCGATCGCCATTTCCGGTTCCCATGGCACCGGCATCGGCGACCTTCTGGACGAAGCCGTATCGAAGCTTCCCGAACTGGAAGAAGATCATTACGACGAGGATGTCATCAAGGTCGCCTTGATCGGCAGGCCGAATGTCGGCAAGTCCTCGCTCGTCAACGCGCTGCTCGGCGAAGAGCGCGTTATCGTCAGCGATGTGGCGGGAACGACCCGCGACGCGATCGACACCCCGTTTGAGAAGGACGGCCAGCGTTATGTTCTTATCGATACGGCCGGCATGCGCAAGCGCGGCAAAGTGTACGAAACGACGGAGAAATACAGCGTCATGAGATCGCTCAAGGCGATCGAGCGGGCGGATGTCGTTCTGATCCTGATCAATGCCGAGGAAGGCATCATCGAGCAGGACAAGCATATAGCCGGTTATTCCCATGAAGCCGGCAAGGCTTCCATTTTCGTCGTCAACAAGTGGGACGCGGTGGACAAGGACGACAAGTCGATGCAGCATTTCACGCAGAACATCCGGGATCACTTCCTGTTCATGTCGTATGCGCCGATCGCTTTCCTGTCCGCTCTTACGAAGTCGCGCCTGCACAAGCTGCTTCCGATCATCAACCATGTATCCGAGCAGCATTCCCTGCGCATACAGACCCATCTTCTCAATGACGTCATTTCCGATGCGGTCGCGATCAACCCTCCTCCTACGGACAAGGGCCGCCGTCTGCGCATCAACTACGTCACGCAAGTAGCCGTAAGGCCGCCGACGATCGTCATCTTCGTCAATGCGCCGGAGATCATGCACTTCTCCTACGAACGCTACCTGGAGAACAAAATACGCGCCGCGTTCGACTTCGAGGGCACGCCGATCCGTCTGTTCACGCGTCGGAAGTCGGATGAGGACTAGGGGAGAAGAACGTTGCTCATATCCATCCTTGCGATTGCAGCGAGCTACCTGCTCGGCTCGGTTTCCTTCAGCATACTGATTGGACGGTATGTGAAGGGCATTGATATCCGCCAGCATGGAAGCGGCAACGCGGGAGCGACCAATACGCTCCGCGTGCTCGGCAAAGGCCCCGGCATCGCCGTCTTCCTGCTGGACATCGCCAAAGGCGTCTGCGCCGTCCTGCTGGGGCAGCTGCTCGTCCCGGACTCGGACTGGGTGCCCGCCATTTGCGGACTGGCCGCGATCATGGGCCATAACTGGCCGCTTTATTTCCGCTTCAAGGGAGGCAAAGGAATCGCCACGACAGTAGGAGCACTCGTCGTTCTGTCGTTCCTTCCCTGCCTGATCGCCGGCATCATTGCGATCGCGGTCATCGCTCTGACCCGCTACGTTTCGCTCGGCTCGCTCGTCTTCGCTTTGTTGACGCCATTATTCATTTTCTTCCTCGAAGGCGCCGAGCCGGCGTTATGGGCAGCGATGCTGTTATGCTTATTCGCTTTTGTCCGCCATCGGACCAATATCGTCAAGCTGGTGCGCGGCCAGGAAAACAAGCTCGGAACGAAGAAAGGGTGAGCAGCACAATGCCGACAAATGCGGAAACCAACGGTCGGCGGCGCCTCCGCGTAGCGGTACTTGTCGCAGGCAGCTGGGGAACGGCGCTGTCTTCGGTGCTTGCGGACAACGGTCATGAGGTGACCATATGGACCCGCAGCGCCGGACAGGCGGAGGAGATCAGCCAGCGCCGCACCAACTCCCGTTATTTGCCCGATATTCCGCTGGCGGCTGCGCTCCGCGCGACGACGGACATGAAGGAAGCTCTTCGCGAAGCCGAGCTGGTGCTGTTCGCAGCCCCTTCCTCGGCAATGCGGGAAGTAGCAGCCGCCGCGGCGGGGTCGATCGGCCCGGACGCCGTCATCGTCCATGCCACCAAAGGATTTGAAGCGGAGACGCTGGAGCGCATGTCCCAGGTGCTTGCGGGCGAGCTTGGAAGGGATGAGCGCGAAATCGTCGTGCTCTCCGGACCGAGCCACGCGGAGGAGGTCGTGCGCAAGCTGCCGACGACGGTTGTCGTCGCCTCGATCTTCCCTGGACCGGCCAAACGGGCGCAGGACGCCTTCATCAATTCCTGCTTCCGGGTCTACACCAACCCCGATGTCATCGGAGTCGAGGTCGCCGGCGCCATCAAGAACATCATCGCGCTGGGAGCCGGCCTCTCCGACGGACTCGGCTTTGGCGACAACGCCAAGGCGGCGCTGCTGACCCGCGGCTTGGCTGAAATCGGCCGGCTCGGCTCCGCGATGGGGGCGACGATGATGACGTTCGCCGGGCTTGCCGGAGTCGGCGACCTCATCGCGACCTGCACGAGCCCGCATAGCCGCAACTGGAGAGCGGGCTCGCTGCTCGCCAGCGGCCTGTCTCTGGACGAAGTGCTGGAGAAGGTCGGCATGGTCGTGGAAGGCGTGCGAACGACCCGCTTCGCCCGGACGCTCGCGGCGCGCTACGGCGTCGAGATGCCGATAACGGACCAGCTCTACGAGGTGCTCTTCGAGGGCAAGGATCCCCGCGAAGCGGTGGAGATGCTCATGCTGCGGGACCGCACCGGCGAACTGTAGTCCTTACCCGGCATCCGCCCTCACCCCCAGCGGCTTCTCCTCATAGGATGATGCTAGAGCGGTTATGCCGCCGGCTTCGGCCGGCGCTAGCCCCATCATTACTGGGGAGGCGACAATGGTGAGCAAACATTCGCCGAAGGATATTCTTGGAGCAGTCAACAAGAAAACCGGCAAAAACATTACAGAGAATCAGGTTAAAAAAATCGCCAGCGGAGTCACTCCGGAGACGATCCAGAGTGAGGAAGAGCTTCGCAAGCTGGTTAAGCAGGTTGCCTCCATGGCGAAGGTTCCGGTATCGGAGCAGACGATGAACGACATCGTCAAAGCCGTCAAGGCGAGCGGCATGAATATGGGCAACCTGGAAGCCCTGATGAAAATGATGATCAAGAAATAAGGACGCAGCGTTCCTGGAACGGCCTCGGACCGGCTGAGCTTCGGCTTGCCCGGTCCGTCGTTCCGGAGCGGCCGGGGACAAGCCTTTTGCAGGACGGCGGCATCGCTCGGAAAAGGTCCGGAGGAATGGAGAGGCAGAACAAATGCAACCGAGTCCGATGACCGTAATGTGGATCTCGCTGGCCGGAATCGGCCTGATGGTCATATCCGCATTGGTGATTACGTTCGCCCGCATGAAAACGAAGGGGATTCTGCGGGGCGTTCTGTCGCTGGCCGCATTCGCCATGCTGGTGTTCGGCTTTATTCTTGGCGTGTTTTCGATTATCGTCTGACCGGAGGGAATGCAACGATGATTACTCTCATCGGCCGCACGCGCTCTACGGACGCGGATGCCGTGAAAGGCCGCACGCTGCTTCAGCATGCGGTGGAGACCAAGGCGGAATGGGGCTACAACTGCAGCCGTGGAACATGCGCCCGCTGCCGCTGCCATGTCGATCAAGGCATGGAGCATCTGGAAGGCGTCACCGACGCCGAATGGGATCGTCTGGAGCCGGAAGAGCTGGATCAGGGCTTCCGATTGTCCTGCCAGGCGGTCGTGAACAGCGACGATGCGGTCATCGTCGTCCGGCACAAGCCTTATTTCTAACGAGAAAGCCTACATACAGGAGGCGGCGCGATCATGGCAGAGGCGACCTTTTGGCCATCCGGGAAGACCGTCAAGGTCAGGCCGGGCACGACGCTTCTGAGCGCTGCCAGGCAGGCGGGCCTCAGCGTTCCCGTCCGATGCGACGGCAAAGCCGCCTGCCTCATGTGCAAGATGTCGCTGCTTCCCGACCACGGGGATCAGGGACTTTCCCGCCTGAGCGAGGTGGAGCGCCGCAAGCTTGGAACCGACGGACATCAGCGGCTCGGCTGCCAGAGCAGGGTAACGGGCAATTGCCATGTCAGCATACCCGAAAGTCCGCTGAAAGCAGCTGTAAGACGTCAATTGGAGCGTCAGGCCGCTGAAGACGATGATGATTGGCTGCGGGGATTTCGAAGCTAATCCGAAGCAGGAGGATCGCATGATGGTGAATGAAGGAACCCTCGGCCGCCGGGCGGAGGGGCGCAAATGGCGAGGCATCGCGGGAGCCGCTGCCGCCGTGATGCTGGCGGCAAGCTTGTCCGGCTGCATGTATCCGCGAGAGCGCATGGCCGAGAGCCAGGCTCCATCGATGGACGTCGTTGCCGGGGTGCAGGCGGTGGTCGATCTTTATCAGCAGAAGAAAGGTCTTCTGCCGATCAAGAACGCCACGCAGGAAACGCCGGTCTACGAGAAGTTCGTCATCGACTTTCCCAAGCTGCAGCGGGAGAACTTCATGTCGGATCTGCCGGCGGCGTCGTTCGAGAAGGGCGGCAGCTATTACTTCCTGATCCAGAACGAGGAGAAGGACCCGACCGTGAAGCTGATGCCGCTGACGATCTTCCAGGCGGTGAACGACGTGCAGGGCTGGGTCGACCAGTACGGCCGCAGCCATGGAGGCGAGCTCCCGGCGGCCGGCGAAGCTTATCCAGGCTACAGCAGGATCGACTTCAAAAAGCTGGGCCAGAAGGAGCCTTCCGTCCGCAGCCTGTATTCCGGCGGCGCCTTGACGTTCATGTTGAGCGACAAGGGACGGGTCTACGCCGATTACGGAAGCGACATGATGCGCTTCGTTCAGAAGCGCGGCCTCGACAAGGTGGGAGCGGATCTCGACCTGCGGCAGCTGCTGGCGGAGGACACCGACTTCGTGCCGGTCAAATCGCCGCCGTACAAGCTTGTCAATGGGGAACCTGCGGCCCAGCCCGAATAGCAGGTATAGGACGAGAACCTTCTTGTCCCTTTTTCGCCAAGCGCGAGAGGGACGGAAGGTTCTTTTCTGTTAACCGGGGGCATATCAATCTATCTTGAAAGGGCTATGGATATCCGGACCGGGATGCAAGAATGTTGGACGCAACCGTCATAATCCGGAAGGATGGACAATAAGCTATTACTAGTCCACAGCATGTACGAGTTGCGTCGCTTGCCTACCCTCTTGACCGGTGGAAGGCGACGAACCGGATATTCGATTGGGAGGGGATCTGAAAGTGGAAAAAGTGGATATTTTCAAGGACATCGCGGAGCGTACCGGCGGAGACATCTACCTCGGCGTCGTCGGTGCGGTCCGAACAGGCAAGTCGACGTTCATCAAGCGATTCATGGAAACGACCGTACTTCCCAACATTACGAGCGAGGTGGACCGCGTCCGTGCGGTGGATGAGCTTCCGCAAAGCGCGGCAGGCAAGACGATCATGACGACGGAGCCTAAGTTCGTTCCGAACCAGGCTGTCCGCATTCATGTCGCCGAAGGCCTGGAAGTCAACGTCCGCCTCGTCGATTGCGTCGGATACGCTGTGGATGGCGCCAAAGGCTACGAGGACGAGAACGGCCCCCGGATGATCACGACGCCTTGGTTCGAGGAGCCGATTCCGTTCCAGGAAGCGGCGGAAATCGGAACCCGCAAGGTCATCCAGGAGCATTCCACTCTCGGCGTGGTCGTTACGACGGACGGCACGATTGCCGAAATTCCCCGCAGCTCGTATGTCGAATCCGAAGAACGGGTCATCGCCGAGCTGAAGGAAGTCGGCAAGCCGTTCGTGCTCATCATCAACTCCACCCGTCCGAAAAGCGATGAAGCCCTGCAGCTTCGCGGCGAGCTTCAAGCCAAATACGACATTCCGGTCATGACGCTGAGCGCGGCAACCATGGGCGAGGAGGAAGTGACCTCCGTCCTCCGCGAGGTGCTCTACGAGTTCCCTGTGCATGAGGTCAACGTCAACCTGCCCAGCTGGGTCATGGTGCTGAACGAAAGCCATTGGCTGAGAAGCAACTTCGAAAATTCGGTCCGCGATACGGTCCAGGACATCCGCAGGCTGCGCGATGTGGATCGTGTCGTCGCCCAATTCATGGAATACGACTTCATCTCCAGAGCCGGCCTCAGCGACATGAATATGGGGCAGGGCGTAGCGGAGATCGACCTGTACGCCCCGGATGAGCTGTACGACCAGATTCTGATGGAAGTGGTCGGCGTCGAAATCCGAGGCAAGGACCATCTGCTGCAGCTCATGCAGGATTTCACTCATGCCAAGCGGGAATACGACCGCTTCGCGGAAGCGCTGGAGATGGTCAAGACGACCGGCTACGGCATCGCGGCTCCGACCCTTGCCGAGATGCAGCTTGACGAGCCGGAGCTGATCCGTCAAGGCTCCCGCTTCGGGGTCAGGCTGAAGGCGACGGCGCCTTCCATCCATATGATTCGAGTGGACGTGGAATCGGAGTTCGCTCCGATCATCGGGACGGAGAAGCAAAGCGAGGAGCTCGTGAGATACCTCATGCAGGACTTCGAGAACGATCCGATCAAGGTATGGGATTCAGACATGTTCGGCCGTTCGCTGCATTCCATCGTGAGGGAAGGCATCCAGGGCAAGATTGCGATGATGCCCGACAATGCCCGCTACAAGCTGCAGGAAACGCTGGGAAGGATCATCAACGAAGGCTCCGGAGGCCTTATCGCGATCATTCTCTAATGAATTGTTGTTGAACGCCGGGGGGCTTATCGCCCTCCGGTTTTTTGCGTGCGCGGGAAGAGAGCGGTTGGACTATTTTTCTGGAATATTTTGGGGCGACAGCGCTTTAAACAAAAAAAGCTTGAATATTATTCGTGAAGTTCTATAATTATCCCTATCCAAAATATTCGAGCAATTTCGACGTCAAATCACTTAAATCCGATTGACATGCTTGGATAAAATGCTATGATGTTGCTTAACAAGCACATTCAGGAAGCTTGACATGACGGGGGAGGAAATACAGAGATGAACTGGGGCAAAAAATCACTGGTCGTTCTCGCAGCGGCAGCTTTATTGGGTACGGCCGCATGCGGGCAGAAAGGCAATAATTCCGAGGCGGACGGAGCGGGCGGAAGCGCGGCAGCCGGCAAATCGAACGGAATTCTCGCTACGCTCGGCGAAGGCAACGATTCGCTGAAGGGCAAAAAGATCGCGCTCATCATGCAGTTCAACGAAGGGGCGTTTTCCGCCCAATACGTTGCCGGCGTGAAGGAGCAGGTCGAGAGCTTCGGAGGCACGGTGCAGGTGCAGGCCTCGGGCAACAATCTGGCCGAGATGTCTTCCAAGCTTGAGGCTGCGGTCAACGGCGGCGTAGACGGCATCCTTACCGACCACGGAACGGCGGAAGCGCTGAAGTCCGGCGTAGAGAAAGCGGTCGGCAAGGGAATTCCGGTCGTAGCGTTCGATGCCGACATTACGGTGCCGGGAGTCACCGTGCTGCAGCAGAACGACCAGGATATGGCGGAAAAGTCGCTGGAGAAGCTGAAAACGGATATCGGCGGCAAAGGGAACATCGTCAAGGTGTGGGTTGCAGGCTTTGCGCCGATGGAAAGACGCCAGATTTCGTACAAGAAGTTCATGGATGCGAACCCGGATATCAAGGAGATCGCGCATTTCGGCACGGCGGACAAGCCGGCGCTGGATACGCAGAACCAGATGGAAGCCATCCTCAAGCAATATCCGAACAAAGGGGACATTGCCGCTGTATGGGCATCGTGGGATGAATTCGCCAAAGGAGCCGTCCGCGCCATCCAGCAAGCGGGCCGCAATGAAATCAAAGTCTACGGCATCGACATGAGCGACGAGGACCTCCAGATGATCCAGGATCCGAACTCGCCGTGGATCGCCTCGGTTGCCGTGGATCCGAAGGATATCGGCCGCGTGCAGGCGCGGTACCTGTACCAGAAGCTGCATGGCGACAAAACCGAAGACAAGGTCGTCCTTGATGCGGTTGCCGTCACCCGCGACGCATTGCCGAAGGACAAGAAGATCAACACGACCGAGCTGAGCGAGTATGTCGAGGGATGGGGCAAGAGCGAGCAGGGAATCGCCGATTGGATGGGCAAGACGGGCAATTAAGGGATAAGCAAGCAACGAACAAGCAAGCAACAAACAAACATAGAACAGACAAGCAAGAAAGGGTACAAGCAAGGAAGATTGCAACCAGATCGATGAACGGGAGGGATGAAGCTTGAGCCAGCCAAGCATGCTGTGCATGTCTGGGATATGCAAGTCCTTTTCCGGAGTTCCGGCATTGAAGGACGCCGGCCTTGAGGTGGCTGGAGGAGAGGTCCATGCTCTTCTCGGCGCCAACGGGGCAGGCAAAAGCACCCTGATCAAAATACTTTCCGGCGCGTACGGAGCCGACTCGGGCAGCGTGGAGATCGACGGGGGACCGGTCGTTCTCGGCGGTCCGGCCGAGGCGAAGGCGCTGGGCATCCACTGCGTCTACCAGGAAGTGGACACGGCGATCGTGCCGGCACTCAGCACGGCGGAGAACATCCTCCTCGACCGCCATGCGGCAAACGGCGCGGGACGATGGGTGAACTGGAAAGCGATGGCCGAAGAAGCCGGTGCCGCGCTGCAGCGGCTCGGCGTGGAGCTTCCGCTCCATAAGCCGGCCGGGGAGCTGTCCCTTGCGGAGAAGCAGCTGGTGCTCATTGCCCGCCTGTTAACGGAACGCGCACGATTCGTCATTCTGGACGAGCCTACGGCGCCGCTCAGCCTGGAGGAGGCTGAGCGGCTCTTCCGTGTCATCGAAGGGCTCAAGGCAAGCGGAATCGGCATCATCTTCATCACCCACCGGCTGCCGGAGGTGTTCCGGGTGAGCGACCGCATCACCGTCATGCGCGACGGCATGCGGGTCCTTACCGCAGACAAGAGGGATCTTACTCCCGAAGGCGTAGTGGAAGCGATGCTCGGACGCAAATTCGAGGAAGAGTATCCGAAGCTGGAGGCGGACATCGGCGAAGTCGTTCTCGATGTCAACGGACTGCGGAGCGGGAGCCGGGTGAAGGATGTCAGCCTGAAGGTGCGGAGCGGCGAAATCGTCGCGGTCGTAGGGCTTGTCGGAGCAGGCAAGACCGAGCTGTCCCGAGCTCTCTTCGGCGCGGATTCCGTCGACGGCGGAACGATCCGCGCCGGCGGTAGACCTCTCAGGCTGAATCAGCCGGCCGACGCCGTAGCGGCGGGAATCGCCCTCGTGCCCGAGGAGAGAAGGCGGCAGGGCATTGTCGCGTCGGATTCCGTCCTGCGCAATCTCAGCCTCCCTTCCTTGAAGCGCTGGACGCGGCTCGGGTTTTTGACTGGGCGCAAGGAGGAGGAGTCGGCCTCGGGCCTGATCTCTTCCCTGGGAATCAAGACGGCGGGCTTCCAGCAGATCATCGCCACGCTGAGCGGAGGCAACCAGCAGAAGGTCAGCATCGGCAAATGGATTCCGACGGAAGCGTCGGTATATCTGTTCGACGAGCCGACCAAGGGAGTGGACATCGGCGCCAAAAGCGATATCTTCCGCGTCATCGGCAATCTGGCCGCGCAGGGCAAGGCGATCCTGTACCTGACTTGCGAATTCCAGGAAGCCGTCGGCATCGCCGACCGGATTCTGGTCATGTATGACGGGGCGATCGTGAAGGAGTTCCCGAGAGGGCAAGCCTCTCTGGAGGAGCTGCTCATTGAAGCCAGCGGAGGAAGAGGAGGAACAGCATGAATTCCAGATCGGCCGATTTCATTTTCAAATATGGATCGCTTTTGGTCATCGGCATTGTCATTATTTTCTTTTCCATTTGGGACAAGCATTTCTTTACGTACGACAACCTGGCCTCGATTTTGAGGGCGATTTCGATTACGGCGTTCGTGGCGATCGGCGTCACGTTCTCACTGTCCGTGGACGGCTTCGACCTGTCGGTCGGCTCGACCGTATCGATCGTCATCGCTTTTTCGACAGCGCTCATGGTCTGGTATCAGATGCCGCTCGCAGTCGTCATCATCGGCTCGCTCCTGCTCGGAGCGGCGGTAGGGCTGGTCAATTCGCTCCTGATCGTAAGGGTGCGGATTCCGGATCTGCTCGCCACGCTCGCAATGATGTATATCGTCTCGGGCATCCAGCAAATATTCACCAAAGGCAATTCCATCTACAGCAACATGATCATGCCGGACGGCTCGACCGCTCCGGGTACGATTCCTTCGTCCTTCCTGTGGCTGGGGCAGGGCGAGCTGCTCGGCATCCCGGTTCCGGTCGTGCTGATGGCCGTCGCCTTCGTCGCCGTTTTCATCTTTTTCAAATACACGCGGATCGGACGCCAGATGGAAATGACCGGAGGCAACGAGGAAGCGGCCCGTCTATCCGGCGTAAGGGTGAAGCGCATCCGCACCGCGGCTTATGTGCTGTCGGGGTTGTTCGCGGCCATCGGCGGTCTGCTCTTCGCAGCCCGTACCGGCAGCGGCCAGTCCGGCGCCGGCGCTCCGATCCTCATGGAAGCGGTAGCGGCCGTCTTCGTCGGTTATTCGGTGTTGGGCAAAGGGCGGCCTAACATTGTCGGCACCTTTTTCGGGGCCGTTCTGATCGGCGTGCTGCTGAACGGACTGACGATGATGAACGTTCCGTACTATTCCAACGACTTCATCAAGGGCGCCGTGCTGGTGCTCGCGCTGGCGATCACATTCATTCACCTGAACCGCAAAAGGGCTTGATTCCGCTTCTTTGAAACCGGTTTTTAAGCCGCTATCCAAGGGCTTTGTCCGGCCAAAAATAATCTTGTATTCCTCTTGTTGCTGGTATAGTATAAGTTTGTTCCGCTACAAAAGGTATATTTTTGCAGGAAACGGCAAAACAAGTGATAGGGTTAGTACCATTGGGAGGTGAGATCATTGAACAAGACCGATCTGATTGCCAAAGTATCCGAGCTGACCGAGCTGTCCAAAAAGGACGCGACGAAAGCGGTTGACGCGGTGTTCGACGCCATCTCCGACGCCCTTCAGGCAGGAGACAAAGTCCAGCTTGTCGGCTTCGGCAACTTTGAAGTTCGCGAACGCCAGGCACGCAAAGGACGCAATCCGCAGACGGGGGAAGAAATCGAAATCCCTGCGAGCAAGACGCCTGCCTTCAAGCCGGGCAAGTCCTTGAAAGACCTCGTATCCAGCTAATCCCTCCTTGCAGGGAGCCGTCCGAATGCTTCCGTTCGGACGTTTTATTTTTTTCCGGATCAGAGACGGATTCAAGGCCGGACAGGAGTTCAAGAGAGAGTCCCTGAACGATCCCAAGAACGGTTGCAAGCCCCTGCATGAGGATGCTATAATCGTTCCTGTGCCGAAGCGAAGGATAGCCGGACTCATTCTTTTTCTTCTTGCGGATTGCATGTCCGCAGCGCGAATGCAGCCGACGCAAGGCAGACCGATGTTGTCGGGGTATGGCGCAGCCTGGTAGCGCGCACCCTTGGGGTGGGTGAGGTCGCAGGTTCAAATCCTGTTACTCCGACCATACATATGTATCGCGAGCTGCTTTCCTGGAGTATCCGGGAGAGCAGTTTTTGATAGAAGCTTCTGAAATGAACAGTGAAGGAGGCATGGACATGGAAGCTCTCGAAGGAGATTACATTGTCATCAAGGCGAAGGATCAAGGCGTAACCGTCATCGGTCTCACTCGCGGAACGGATACGAAGTTTCATCACTCCGAGAAGCTGGACAAGGGAGAAGTCCTCATCGCCCAGTTCACGGATCATACATCCGCGATCAAGATCCGCGGACGCGCGACGATCATGACGCGGTACGGCACGGTCGAAGCCGGAGAATGAAGGACAGGCGGGAGCCTGTTTTTTTTTGCCATGTGGAGACGAGGATTCTCTTAAGCGTCGATGAAACCCGGCAGGAATAGGCATTGATGGCCCGGAGAGGCCGATTGCAGCCGAAGCTTGGACATGATTTGCGCCCGCTGCCCGTATACTGATCTCATAAGCGCTTGGAGCGTCAGTCGCTTCAGGCCGATAGGGCAGGAGGTGCGCGCTTATGCGTGCGGGAATCGGGATTCGGCTGGCTGCGGCCGGCTGCGCAGCTTTGGGGGCCGTTCTGTTGCTGTCCATCTTCCCTTCGCCCGGCGGGGTTGCCGCGGATAAGGAAAAAGCCGTGTTCCGCGTCCAGCAGCCCGCTCTGCTGGATCAAGGCAGCCTGGTGGACCGGCTCAGCGCGATGAGCCTGAAGAGGCGGATTACAAGGGTGGAATGGACCGGGTCGGTGCTCAAGATCGATCTTGACGGGCGAGGAGCGGCTCCGGGAGGAAGCGACTGGCTCGACGACATCCGCCAGCTGGCCGGCCTGAGCTTCGTGCAGGCTGCCAATGTCAGCCGCCTGCTGGTGCGCGTCGAGGACAGCGGGGGCACGCTGCTCGCAGCGGCGGATATGAGGCGTGCGGATCCATGGATGAATGCGGACCAGCTCAAGGACTGGAGCGATATCAATCCGTCCCAAAACAAGCTTTGGGCGTCGAGGCTTCGCCTTACCTACCATTCGGAATGGGCCGCCGAATCCGGCGGCAGGCAGTGAATCCGTCTTGACGGCGATGCCTGTGCTTAAACAATTCGATTGTGGTATAATAGTTTAGATTATTGAACGGTCAACTATCGGCCGTTATGTTCGGAGGCTTACCCGATGACACGATACCGAATTCCTGAACTTGCCAGCAAATACATCGACCATGAGATGATCAGGCGCCACGCGGCCTTGCCGGATTTTCCCGACAGCCGGATCCGCCTGCTGTTCGGATTCCTCAGCCAGCACAGGTTTGCGGCTGCCGCAAGCGAGCTGTATTCGCTTGCGGTTTCTCTCGTGCAGCTCGGGCTTGACACCCATGACCGCGTCGATACCGAAGCCGGGGATCGCGGCATCAAGGATATGCGCGAGCGCCAGCTTCGCGTGCTGGCCGGCGATTATTTCAGCAGCCGCTTCTACCAGCTGCTGGCCGGTGCGGGCCAGATCGATATGATCCGCCGCCTCAGCGGCTCGATCTGCGAGGCGAACAGGCTCAAGACCGGCCTGTACGTGCAGGCCAAGGACCATTCCCTGACAGCGGAGGAATATTTGGATCGGCACGCCGGCATCCGCAGCATCCTCTTTGACAGCTTTACGATTTTGTTGGAGGAAAAGATTCGTCCCCTTTGGAACGAGCTGCTGCTTACGCTGACGCGAATGGAAGTCCTGCAGGAGGAATGGTCTCGTTCGCTTCAAGAGCATGCTCTCGCGGGAAGCTGGGGCTACTGGCATGTGCTCGAGGCTGGTGCCGCGGAGGACCGGGAGCTGCTTCTGCAGCCGTCCGCTCCGGATTCCGCCGCAGCCAGGGACCTCATGGAGCGCTATCGGATCCAAACGCTGCTGGCGGACAAGCTTGCCGCTTGCGCAGACAAGTTCAGGACGCTGGCTGGGCGCATCGAGTCGGATCGCCTGGCGCAAGAAGTGCTGCTGATCGGCGACCGGCTGATGGCGGCTGCCGTACCGACTTCCCCAATGACCGGCGAGATGAGGTGACAACGAGAATGGAACAGAATGAAAAAGCCAAACACGTTCACGGCGTCTTCGAGAAGATCGCTCCCAAGTACGATCTGATGAACGATGTGCTGAGCTTCCGCCGGCATAAGGCCTGGCGGAAATTCACCATGCGCAAAATGAATATGAAATCCGGCCAGACCGCGATCGACCTCTGCTGCGGCACTTGCGACTGGACGCTTTCGATTGCCGAGGCGAGCGCGACCGGCCGTGTCGTCGGGCTGGATTTCAGCCAGGCGATGCTCGATGTCGGCAAGCGCAAGGTTGTCGAGGCTGGGCGGGGACATCAGATCGAGCTGGTCCGCGGCAATGCGATGGAGCTGCCGTTTCCCGACGATTCCTTCGATTTCGCGACGATCGGCTTCGGCCTGCGCAACGTTCCGGACTTCGAGCAGGTGCTGCGGGAGATGAAGCGGGTGGTGAAGCCGGGCGGCAAAGTGGTCTGCCTGGAGCTGTCGAAACCTACCTGGCAGCCGTTCAAGGGCATTTATTATTTCTATTTTCAGCAATTGCTGCCGCAGCTTGGCAAGCTGTTCGCCAAGTCGTACGAGCAGTACAAGTGGCTCCCGGATTCTCTCAAGCAGTTTCCAGACAGGCATGGATTGACGGAGTTGTTCCGCAAGACAGGGCTGGAGTCGGTGAGCGCGGATGCGCTCACCGGGGGCATTGCAGCGCTGCATATCGGAACGAAGGGGACGGAAGGAAAATGATTCGCAAACTCCGCATTTTTCTAGAAATGATCAAGGTTGAACATACGATTTTCGCGCTTCCATTCGCTTATATGGGCATGCTGCTCGGCTCCGTCACCATGGAAGGGCATCTGCCCTCCTGGGCGGAGGCGGGCTGGGTCACGCTGGCGATGATCGGAGCGCGCAGCACCGCGATGGGGCTGAACCGCCTCATCGACAAGGCGATCGACCTGCGAAATCCGAGAACGGAAAAGAGGGCACTTCCTGCCGGTCTGTTGAAGACAGGAGAGGTTGTGCTCTTCGTCATCCTTTCCTTCGTCCTCTTTTTCATCGCGGCCTCGCAGCTGAATCCGATCTGCCTGAAGCTGATGCCGATCGCCATCTTTTTCCTTGTCATTTATTCGTACGCCAAGCGGTTCACCTGGCTCTGCCACGTCATTCTGGGGCTTACGATCGGACTGGCGCCGCTCGGCGGCTGGGTAGCCGTCACCGGCTCCTTCCATCCCGGAGCCTGGGTGCTCTACGTCGCGATCGTGTTCTGGCTGGCCGGCTTCGATACGATCTATGCGCTTCAGGACATTGATTTCGACCGGAAGGAAAAGGTCTACTCCATTCCCGCGCGGTTCGGGATCAACCGCTCGCTGACGATCGCGAAGCTGTTCCACGTCATTACGGCAGCCTGCTTCCTGCTGCTGTTCGTCATTACGGATCTCAGCTGGCTGTACCTGGCCGGCGCCGTCATTTCCCTAGGCATCCTTTTCTATGAGCATCTCATTCTGAAGCCGACGGACATGAGCCGCCTGCAGACGGCGTTCTTCACGATGAACGGTGCGCTGGCCATAACGATGCTGGCCTTCACCATCCTTGATCTGGCGGTGATTCGGGCATGGAGCTAGATACCGGAGGAAAGCATGCTGCAGCTCCTATGCGCTGGGTCGTCGGCATAACGGGAGCGAGCGGGGCTGTCTATGGAGTCCGTCTTGTGGAGGAGCTGCTCCGCGCGCGCGTGCAGGTGCAGCTGGTCGTCACGGATTCGGGCTGGCGGGTTCTGAAGGAAGAGCTGGGCTGGAACGCCTCCAAGCGGACGGAAGCCCTTGAGCTGGCGTTCGGCGATGCGCTGTCCGAAGGCCGGCTCCGGCTCTATCCCAATGGCGACATCGGGGCCAATATCGCCAGCGGCTCATACCGGGTGCAAGGCATGGCGATCGTGCCCTGCTCGATGGGAACGCTGTCCGCTGTCGCGCACGGCTCTTCCGACAATCTCATGACCCGCGCAGCGGATGTGATGATGAAGGAAGGTCGCAAGCTCATCCTCATGCCGAGGGAAACCCCTATGCATGCGGTTCATTTGGAGAATATGCTGAAGCTTTCCCGCATGGGAGTGTCCATCGTGCCGGCCATGCCGGCTTTCTATTACGGTCCCCGGACGATGGAGGACCTGGTCGACTTTCTGGTCGGCAAGCTGATGGACGTGATGGGACTGGAACACGACTTGTTCCGGAGATGGGGAGATGATGACAATGGCTCACAGCGGACCGATTAACGTCGGGAGAATCGATTACACCAATGCATGGCCGATGTTTCATTACGTACCGGATGCCGACGAAGCGTATACGATCGTCAAGAAGGTGCCGTCCGATCTGAACCGGATGCTGCAGGCCGGAGAGCTCGAGGCGTCTGCCGTATCGTCCTTCATCTACGGAATGGATCCGCAGCGCTACCTGCTTCTGCCGGACTTGTCCGTCGGCACGGTGGGACCGGTCCAATCGATCCTGCTGTTCATGAAAAAACCTCTGAAGGAAGTGCTCCGCGGCCGGATCGCCTTGACCCGCACATCCGCGACTTCCATCAATCTGCTCAAAATGATTTTGACCTTGCGTTACGACGGCAATCCGGAGTATTCGATCATGGAACCGGACCTGCATGCCATGCTGGCTGAGCATGACGCCGCCCTGCTGATCGGGGACAGCGCGATCAAGGCGTCGTGGCTCGGCCACGGGCTCGAAGTGATGGATCTCGGCGAGGAATGGCATCGCTGGACCGGACTCGGCATGACCTACGCCGTCGTTGCGGCGGACCGAGGCGCAGTGGACAAACACCCGGACAGTCTGGCCAAGCTGCACCGCGACATGCTGGAGAGCAGGCGGCGCAGCCTGCGGGATCTGACGCCTCTCGTGGAGCGGGCGATGGCATCCGTCGGCGGCACGTCGGCCTACTGGACCGCTTATTTCGAGGGGCTGCGCTATGATTTCGGTCCGGAGCTGCAGGCGGGACTGGAGCTGTACTACAAGCACGCGCACACGATGGGGCTTATTGATCGGGAAGTGGCGCTGGAATTTTGGAACTCGCAATCATTCTCGGGCAGGTGAATCCATGAAACTTCTTGATTTGTACGCCAAAATGAAGGGCGACCTAAATGGAATCGAGCGGCAGTTGGAACAGGCCGTCGCGGAGGACACGAGCCTTCTCGGCGAAACCTCTCTGCACTTGCTCCAGGCTGGAGGCAAGCGGATCCGTCCTGTATTCGTGCTGCTCGCCGGGCGGTTCGGAGATTACCGGCTGGAGGAGCTGCAGCGGGTCGCCGTCACGCTCGAGCTGATTCACAGCGCCAGCCTCGTCCATGACGACGTCATCGACAATGCGAGGACGCGCCGCGGCCAGCCGACCGTCGGCTCCAAGTGGGACAACCGCATCGCCATGTACACCGGGGACTATATTTACGCCAAGGCGCTGGAGCTGATCACTTCGTTCTCCAATCCGGAGCTGCATCAGATTCTGGCCAAGGCGATGGTCGAGATGTGCATTGGTGAAATGGAGCAGGTGCGCGACTTCTTCAACACGGAGCAGACGGTCCGCAACTATCTGAAGCGGATCCGCCGCAAGACCGCTCTGCTCATCGCGATCAGCTGCCAGCTCGGCGCCGTCGCCGCTGGCGCGGACCGCCGGACAAGCGGACAGCTGTACCGGTTCGGGTACAACATCGGCATGACGTTCCAGATTCGGGACGATCTTCTCGATCTGCTCGGCACGGAGAAGCAGATCGGCAAGCCGCCCGGCTCGGATATCCGTCAAGGCAACATGACGCTTCCGGTGCTGCTGGCTCTGCAGGAGGTTGGGCTGCGCGAGCCGCTGCTGCGCGAGATCGCCGTCATCCGCGAGAACGAAGGCCATTCGGATACGCGAAGCGCCATCCAGCTCGTGCGCTCGAGCGTCGGCGTAGGCATCGCGGAGCAGATGGCGGAGCGATTTATGGCAAAAGCTTTGCAGGCTCTGGAAGGACTTCCGGACTTGCCGGCGAAAAAGAACTTGACCGACATTGCCCGCTTCATCAACAAACGCAGCTATTAACGGCAATTGGCCGGCATACGACTGCAATCAGGAGGGAATTCGCATGGAAAGAACGTTCTTGATGGTCAAGCCCGACGGAGTGCAGCGGGGCCTGATCGGCGAAATCGTCGCCCGATTCGAGAAAAAGGGACTGCAGCTGGCCGGAGCGAAATTCATGCGCGTGAGCAAGGAGCTCGCCGAGCAGCATTACTACGAGCATAAGGGCAAGCCCTTTTACGAGCCGCTGCTTGCTTTCATAACCGCGGGACCGGTCTTCGCCATGGTATGGGAAGGGGACAACGTCATCGCCCTTACCCGCGCCCTCATCGGCAAGACGGACGCTGCCGAGGCTGCGCCGGGCACCATCCGCTCCGATTATGCCGTACATACGAACCTGAACCTGATCCACGGTTCCGATTCCCCGGATAACGCCAAGCGGGAAATCGGCCTGTTCTTCAGCCCGGAGGAGCTTATCGACTATGACCGGACCATTGCCCGCTGGATCTGATCAGACGACGGCGGAGGATGAGGATTTCCTTCGTTTTGTCGGACTGATCCGCTCATCGACCCGTATCGACCTGTCCCAGTACAAGGAAGCCCAAATGCGGAGACGGCTGACCACTTTGCGCCACAAGCATGGCTACGCCACTTTCGAGGCTTATTGGAAAGCACTGTCCGGCAGCGGCGCCTTGATGGACGAATTCCTGGACCGGATGACCATCAACGTAAGCGAGTTCTGGCGCAACCCGAGCCGCTGGGATGTGCTGGCGAGCCGGTTCCTTCCCGAGCTGCTCGCCGAATCGCCGAGGCTTCGCTGCTGGAGCGCCGCATGCTCCACCGGAGAAGAGCCGTACACGCTGGCCGTACTTCTCAACGAAGCCGGCGCGCTGTCCCGCAGCCAGATCGATGCGACGGATCTGGACCGGACCGTGCTTGCCAAGGCCGCCCAAGGCACTTATCCGGCCCGTTCCGTCAAGGATGTGCCGAAGAAGATGCTGGACAGCTATTTCGAAGGCTCGGGAGACAGAGACAGCTATGCGATTCGCAAGGATATCCGCGAGAAGATTTCCTTCCGGCAGCATAATCTGCTCGATGATGCTTTTGGAGGTCCGTACGATCTGATCATCTGCCGCAATGTGATGATCTATTTTACCGAGGAGGCCAAGTCGGGGCTGTACCGCCGGTTTGCCGAAGCCTTGAGGCCGGGAGGCATTCTGTTCGTGGGCAGCACGGAGCAGATCTTTTCTCCCGGCGACTACGGCCTCGAATCGGCGGATACGTTTTTCTACCGCCGCAGCTACGCTTGATTCCGCCGGCTCCCCGGGAGCCGGTTTTTTTTGCGTCCAGGCGGCGTGCCCCGGCCTCAATCCAAGCGCAGGCGTCCGTTTCATAGAGGCGGGCACCGCTCTGCTCTTTCTTGTCAAAGTGGATGGGCTATACTATAATGGGCAAAGAAACTTGGACGAACGGCGAAGAATTGCAAAGGGCTGAGCGCTGCCCGGACAGGTCATTCCTTCCGGCTGCGCCCAGTCCGTCTTGTCGCAGTATGGCACTTGCATTCTTAAAAGCGTTGTCGTATTAAAGCGAGCCCGGCGAAGCCGGCGCTTACCATGATGAGGGGGAGTTAGTCTTGAGTCTACGTTACCTGACAGCGGGAGAAACACACGGCCCCCAGCTGACGGCCATTATCGAAGGGTTGCCGAGCAATCTCCAGCTTGATTTCGAGGAGCTGAACCTCCAGCTCCACCGCAGGCAGCTCGGTTACGGCCGCGGCAGGCGGATGCAGATCGAGAAGGATACGGCCGATATCGTCGGAGGCGTACGTCATGGCCGCACGACCGGCGCCCCCGTAGCGCTGGTCGTCGCGAACAATGACTGGAAGCATTGGACTTCCGTCATGAACATCGAGCCGATCGAAGGCGGCGACGAGGCCAAGCGCCGGGTCCACCGTCCGCGTCCGGGCCATGCGGATCTCAACGGAGGCTTGAAATACAACCTGAAGGACCTGCGCAACGTGCTGGAGCGCTCCAGCGCGCGCGAGACGGCTGCCCGCGTGGCGGTCGGCGCCGTCGCCCGCCAGCTGCTGGCGGCATTCGGCATCAAGGTGGCCGGCCAGGTCATCCGGATCGGCGAGATCGAGGCGCCGCCGAACGATCTGTCCGCCGACGAGCTTCGCGAGCTGACGGAGCAATCTTCCGTCCGGGTCGTCGACAAGGCGACGGAGGCCAGGATGACGGCTTACATCGATCAGATCAAGGCCGAAGGAGACTCTATCGGAGGCGTCGTGGAGTGCATCATCGAAGGAGCTCCTGTCGGACTCGGCTCGCATGTGCAGTGGGACCGCAAGCTGGATTCGCGCATTGCAGGCGCCGTCGTCAGCATCAACGCGTTCAAGGGCTGCGAGATCGGCATCGGATTCGAGGCCGGTGTGCTGCGCGGCTCGCAGGTGCATGATCCGATCCTCTACAGCGAGGAACGCGGCTACCATCGCGCCTCCAACCGCGCAGGCGGCTTTGAAGGCGGCATGACGACCGGAGAGCCGATCGTCGTGCGCGGCGTCATGAAGCCGATCCCGACTCTCTACAAGCCGCTCGCAAGCGTAGATATCGACACGAGAGAGCCGTTCACCGCCCAGGTGGAGCGCTCCGACAGCTGCGCGGTTCCGGCGGCGAGCGTCGTCATGGAGCATGTCGTCGCCTGGGAAGTGGCGCGGGCGTTCCTCGAGAAGTTCGGCGGCGATTCCATGGAGGAAATCCGCGCCAACTACGACGCCTACCTCAGGCAAGTAGGGGAATACTAGCATGCGCGAGCTCACGGTCAATCTCGGGGACAGATCGTATCCCATCTGCATCGGCCAAGGGCTGATTCGGCGAGCCGGCGAGCTGTTCGCGGAGAAGGCGATCAGCCGCAAGTCTCCGCTGCTGATCGTCACCGACGAGAATGTCGCGGACAGATGGCTGGAGCCGCTCGCTGCGGCGCTCGAAGCTTCGGGCTATGCCGCGGCGCGGTTCATCGTTCCAGCCGGGGAAAAGTCGAAGTCTCTGGACATGTTCCAGAACGTCATCACGGCTTGCCTCGAAGCCGGCCTGGACCGCAAGTCCGCCATCGTGGCGCTCGGCGGCGGCGTTGTCGGGGATCTGGCGGGTTATGCCGCCGCATCCTATATGCGCGGCATCCGATTCGTCCAAGTGCCGACGACGATTCTGGCGCATGACAGCAGCGTCGGCGGCAAGGTGGCGGTCAATCACCCGCTCGCCAAAAACATCATCGGCGCTTTCCATCAGCCGGAGCTCGTGCTGTACGATCTGGATACGCTGCTTACGCTGCCTCCGCGCGAGGTGAGCAGCGGCCTGGCCGAAGTCGTCAAGCACGGCCTGATTCGGGATGCCGGATTCGTCGAATGGATCGTCGGCCATGCAGGACAGCTGCTGGCGCTGGAGCCTGACGTCCTCGGACATGCCCTGTACAAGGGCTGCTCGGTCAAGGCGGAAGTCGTCTCCCGGGACGAGCGGGAGAACGGCCTGAGGGCCATTCTCAATCTGGGGCATACGATCGGACATGCGCTGGAGGCGGTCGCCGGTTATGACGAGCTGCGCCACGGAGAAGCGATTTCGATCGGCATGATCGGCTCCGCCATGCTCGGCGTCGAGCTTGGAGCGCCGCTGGAAGTCTACGAGACGACGAAGCGAGCGCTGGAATCGGTAGGGCTTCCGGTCGCCCTGCCGGAGCATTACGATACGGATGCCGTCATGGAAGCGATGATGCATGACAAGAAGTTCGGCGAAGGCCGGATGACCTTCATCGTGCCGACGGCCGTCGGCACGGTCGAGATTCGAAACGGCATCGAGGCTGGCATGGTGAGAGCCATCGTCGAGAGGTTGAAGCGGGAGGAGAGATGGACATGAGCGTAAGGGGAATTCGGGGAGCGATAACGGCGGACTCCAACGAGGAGCGTCCCATTCTGGATGCGACGCTGGAGGTTCTCCAGGGGATCGTAGCCGACAACGGTATCGATCCGGAAGACATATGCAGCGTCATGATTACGGTAACGGCCGATCTCGACGCCGCATTCCCGGCGAAGGCGATCCGGGAAATGGACGGCTGGGAGCTGGTGCCTCTCATGTGTTCGGTCGAGGTTCCGGTAAAGGGCAGCCTGGAGCGCTGCATCCGCTTGATGCTTATGGTCAACACCGACCGGACGCAGCGGGAAATCCGCCATGTGTACATGAAAGGCGCAAGGGCGCTGAGACCGGATCTGAGCGGCACTTCGGCTCCCTAGTCCGCCGCGGCCCGAGGGAGCTTGAACAAGCTTTCCAGCCCGTTTTTCGGTCATTCGGCGCTTGCAGGCCAATCCTTTCTTCTTGACGCCTGCAAGGAACGTCCTGTATAGTTGAGGCAGTTAAGCAAAGTCCGAGTGGGACTTTCCAAGGTAGTCTTCGCACATGTCCGGCGGCAAGAGGGCCGAGAGTGGCGGGGAGCCTTAGATGAGACTAGACGAGTTGAGTTTGAGCTGAAGCATGGAGGACAGCCCGATGCGGCTGCTTCATTCGCGATCGCCGATCTTTTCCGCATGGAGATGGGGTTCGTGCATGATTCCTTGCCTGCCGTCGTCTTTTTTGTCTTATCTATTGGAACGCTCCCGCGCCTTGCGGGAGCGTTTTTTGCTTTTCTGCATCCTGGATTTCCAGAAGGAGACGATAAGCGATGAATCAAGAGCTTGAGACGATCAAGTCGATGGCAGGACGCTACAACCTTATTCCGGTCGTAAGGCAGCTGCTGGCCGATACGGAGACGCCGATCCGGCTGTTCCAGCATTTTGCCGGCGAGAAGCGCGCGTTCCTGCTTGAAAGCGTAGAAGGCGGAGCGAAGTGGGCGCGGCATTCCTTTATCGGCATGGACCCGTTCATGATGATCAGCGGCAAGAACGGCTCCATGATGATGGAAACGAACGGTGAGCGCATCCAGCTTGAGGGCAAGCCGCTGGAAGCTCTTAAAGCAAGATTGAGGGCATATCGAAGCCCCGAGCTTGCGGGACTTCCTTCCTTTACAGGCGGGGCGGTCGGGTTTTTCGGGTACGATCTGCTCCACTACTACGAGAATCTGCCGCGGCACAGGCAGGACGACCTGCAAATGAACGATCTTCAGTTCATGTTTTGCGATACGATGATCGTGTTCGACCACTTCAAGCAGCAGATTCAAGTCATCGGCAATGTGCATATTCCGGAAGCCGCCACGGACAGCGATATCGAGCGCATGTACAACGCTGCGGTGGGCAGGATCGACACCGTGCTTGACCGGATCCGGCAGCCGGTGCCGCTTCCGCTTACATCAGGCGGAGCTCTTCCGGAGGATCCCGATCTCGGCGATATCCGATCCAATGTGACGAAGGAGCAGTTTCTCGCGAACGTGGACACGGCCAAAGAGTACATCCGCGCGGGAGACATCTTCCAGGTTGTTCTGTCCCAGCGGTTCCATGTCGAGACGGAAGTGGATCCGCTCCATGTATACCGGGTGCTTCGCACGCTGAATCCTTCTCCGTACATGTATTATCTCAAAATGGATGAGGAGGTCATCGTCGGAACATCCCCCGAAGCGCTGGTGAAGGTGTCCGAGGGTAAGGTGGAGACGAGGCCGATCGCGGGCACGAGGCCGCGGGGCAAAACCGCCGAGGAGGACCTCGCTCTCGAGGAGGAGCTGCTCGCCGACGACAAGGAGCGGGCGGAGCATTTGATGCTCGTCGATCTCGGCCGCAACGACATCGGCCGCGTGGCGGAGTTCGGCACGGTAAAATGCGATTCCTTCATGCAGATCGAGCGGTATTCCCATGTCATGCATATCGTGTCCAACGTGACGGGCAAAATGCGCGGCGACCGTGATTTCTTCGACGCCTTCATCAGCTGCCTGCCGGCCGGAACGGTCTCGGGAGCGCCCAAGCTGAGAGCGATGGAAATCATCGCCGAGCTCGAGAACGAGGCGCGCGGAGCTTATGCCGGGGCGATCGGCTACTTCGGCTTCAGCGGCAAAAGCATGGATACATGCATTACGATCCGGACGATCATCTTCAAGAACGGCAAAGCCTATGTCCAGGCCGGAGCGGGAATCGTCTGGGATTCGGTGCCGGTCAAGGAATACGAGGAGACGGTGAACAAGGCCAAGGGCATGCTCAAGGCGATCCGCATCGCCGAAGCGGCTTTTCCGCCGGCTGCGAAGACCGTTCCCGAGCTGCAGCTCGTCAACAGCGACTATTACGCCGATACGATGAAGGAGGCGCGGACATGATGGAAGCCATGCAAGGAGTGACGGCCGCCGAAGCTCTTGGCCGCCTGATCGGCGGCGGCAGCTTGAGCCGCGAGGAAGCCGGAAGCGTCATGCGTCTCATCATGGAGGGAGAGGCGACCTCCGCCCAGATCGGCGCCATCGTCACCGCCCTCCGCATGAAAGGAGAGACTGTGGACGAAATCAGCGGATTCGCCGAGGTCATGCGCAGCTACTCCGACCGTGTCAGCACGACCCGCGACGGCCTGCTCGATACTTGCGGCACAGGCGGCTCGGGCATCCATAAATTCAATATCTCCACATCCTCTTCCATCATCGCGGCGGCTGCCGGAGTACGGGTCGCCAAGCATGGCAACCGCGCGATGTCGGGCAAGGCCGGCAGCGCGGATGTGCTGGAGGCGCTCGGAGTCAACATCAGCCTGACGGCGGTGCAGGCGGCCGAATGCCTCGAGGAGATCGGCATCTGCTTCATGTTCGCGCAGCTCTATCATCCCTCTCTGCGGCATGCGGCGGTTCCGCGCCGCGAGCTCGGCGTGCGCACGATCTTCAACATGCTTGGACCGCTCACCAACCCGGCAGGAGCCGACCGCCAGCTGCTCGGGCTGTACGACCGCTCCCGCACGGAATCCGTCGCCCGCGTCCTCGGCGGACTCGGCCTGAAGCGGGCGATGGTCGTCTCCAGCTACGACGGACTGGATGAGATCAGCATCTCCGCCGCGACTCAGGTGTCGGAATTGGCTGAGGACGGAACAATCCGGACCTACGATTTGACGCCGGAATCGCTGGGGCTGCGCCGCTGGCCGCTGGAGGCGATATCCGGGGGCAGCCCGGCGGACAACGCGGAGATCATCCGCGCGATCTTCGATGGCGAGGAGACAGGCGCATACCGGGATATCGTTCTTTTGAACGCGGGGGCTTGCATCTATGTCGGAGACAAGGCACAATCGCTGGAGGAAGGCGTGGAGCTTGCGCGCCGCATCATCGACGGAGGAGCCGCCGCAGCGAAGCTGCAGCAGCTGATCCGCAAGACGGGAGAATACAGCCATGTTTCTGGATAAGATCGTCCATACCAAAAAAGAAGAAGTCGCTGAGCTTGCTTCCCGATTCAAGCTGGGAGAAGCCGAGAAGGAGATTTCGCGGATGGAGCCTGCGAGGGGATTCATCCATGCCGTCACCGCAGGACGGAAGCGTTCCGTCGGGCTGATCGCGGAAGTGAAGAAGGCGTCTCCGTCCAAAGGGCTGATCCGGCCGGATTTCCAGCCGGAGAAGCTGGCCCGGTCGTATGAGAGCGCCGGAGCGGACTGTCTTTCGGTGCTGACCGACAAGGACTATTTCCAGGGGGCGAACGAGTATTTGACGGCCGTCTCCAGCGCGGTGAAGCTGCCGCTGCTGCGCAAGGACTTCCTCATCGACTTCCGCCAAGTCTACGAGGCCAGGCTGATCGGATCCGACGCCGTTCTGCTGATCGCCGCCATCCTGAAGCGGAACGAGCTGAAGGAGCTGCATGGGATCGCCGAGTCGATCGGGCTCGACGTTCTCACGGAAGTTCATGACGAGCGGGAAATGGACATGGTGCTTGATCTCGGCCTGGCCAGGCTGGTCGGAATCAACAACCGCAACCTGCATACATTCGAGACGGATCTCGGCACGACGGCAAGACTGGCGGCGATGGCGCCGCCGGGAGTGTCCCTGATCAGCGAAAGCGCGATCTCCAAGCCGGAGGACGTCGAGTACGTCGCCTCTGCCGGAGCTTGCGGCGTTCTGGTCGGAGAGCATTTCATGCGCCAGCCGGATCCCGGGCAGGCTGTCCTGGAGCTGATGGGAGCGGCAGCAGCCAGATGACGGGCGCTGAACGACCGACAGGGCATCGGCACGCGATTCCTCTGCTCAAACTATGCGGCATCAGGGACGAAGCGGCGGCAAGTCTCATCGGCGGGCTTCCGGTGGATTACGCGGGGTTTATTTTCGCCCGCAGCCGCAGGCAGGTATCGCCGGAGCAGGCGGGAGCATTGATTGCAGCGCTGCGTGCGGGCGCCGGCCCGGCCCGCGGGGATTCCCCTTCGCCGCTAGCGGTGGGCGTATTCGTGGATGCATCTCCGCAAGAGCTGGAAGCGGCGCTCAGGCATGCTCCGCTCCAGGCGCTGCAGCTGCACGGGAACGAAGAGCCGGAGCTGTGCCGAATCGCCGCCGGCTTCGGCGTTCCGGTCTGGAAGGCTCTGCATGCGGATCCGGACGGAACTCCGGCCGGCATCAGCCGCAAGCTAGGGGAATTTGCGGAGGCGGGAGCGGAAGCTTTCCTGCTCGATACGGCAGGCGGCGGCACCGGCAAGACATTTGATTGGAGCCTCATACCGGCCTATCAGGCAGCAGCGCGCAGCGTCGGGAAGAAGCTTTTCATCGCCGGAGGGCTTCATGCCGGCAACGTATCGAGTTTGATCGAGCAATTTTCGCCAGACGGCATCGACGTCTCGAGCGGCGTTGAAGCCGCCGGCGTCAAGGACCCGGAGCTGATCCGGGCATTTACGGAAAGGGTGAAGCCAGCATGATTCAAGTACCAGACGCAAGCGGACGATTCGGCAAGTTCGGCGGCCGTTACGTACCGGAGACGCTGATGAACGCGCTCCTCGAGCTTGAGGAGGCGTACAAGCATTATTCCCAGGACCCTGACTTCCAGGCTGAAGTGAACGAGCTTCTCCATACCTATTCCGGCAGGCCGACATCCTTGTATTTCGCCGAGCGGCTGACTCGGCATCTGGGCGGAGCGAAGATCTATCTCAAGCGCGAAGATCTCAACCATACTGGCGCCCATAAAATCAACAATACGATCGGACAGGGCGTACTCGCCAAGCGGATGGGCAAGAAGAAAATCATCGCCGAAACCGGCGCCGGCCAGCATGGCGTCGCTTCCGCCACGATCGCGGCCCTGCTCGGACTTGAATGCAAGGTCTTCATGGGCGAGGAAGACATGAAGCGCCAGCAGCTCAACGTGTTCCGGATGCAGCTGCTTGGGGCGGAAGTGGTGCCGGTGCTCTCCGGCACGCGCACGCTCAAGGATGCCTGCAACGAAACGCTGCGCTACTGGGTCAGCAATGTGGACGATACGTATTACATTCTCGGTTCGGTTACGGGCCCTCATCCATATCCGATGATTGTAAGGGATTTCCAGCGCATCATCGGAGACGAGGCTCGCGAGCAGATTCTGAAGGATGAGGGACGGCTTCCGGATTACATCGTGGCCGCCGTCGGCGGCGGCAGCAACGCCATGGGCATTTTCTACCCGTTCGTAGGAGACGAATCCGTCCGTCTGATCGGCGTCGAAGCGGCCGGACGCGGCGTGGATACGGAGGAGCATGCCGCCACGATGACCAAGGGCCGGCACGGCGTCTTCCAAGGCTCTCTCAGCTACGTCCTGCAGGATGAGACCGGCCAGGTGCAGCCGGCGCATTCCATTTCCGCCGGACTCGACTATCCGGGAATCGGCCCCGAGCATGCCTATCTCAAGGATGTCGGCCGGGCGGAATACTTCCCTGTCACCGACGCCGAGGCGCTTGAGGCTCTCCAGCTGCTGTCGCGGACGGAAGGCATCATTCCCGCCCTGGAGTCGGCCCATGCGATCGCGCATGTGATGAAGCTGGCGCCGTCCCTGCCCGCCGGCCAGACGATCGTCGTCAGCCTCTCGGGCCGGGGAGACAAGGATGTGGAAACGATTATGGGATATCTCGGAGGGCTGAAGCATGAATCCAATTGACCTCGTCTTCGAACGGCTCCAAGCAGAGAAGCGGACGGCGCTCATTCCATTCATCACGACCGGTGACCCCGATCTGCGCACGACGGTCGATATCGTCGTCGAGCTGGAGAAGGCCGGAGCCGACATGATCGAGCTCGGCGTGCCGTATTCCGATCCGCTTGCCGACGGCCCTGTCATTCAAAAGGCTTCCGAGAGAGCTCTGCGCAATCCGATTACGCTGGAAGCATGCGTCGATGTCGCGGCCAAAGCCCGGGAGGCAGGCGTCAAGATGCCCTTCATCCTTTTTACTTACTACAATCCGGTGCTTCAGTACGGCCTCGAGCGATTTTTCACCCTGCTCCACGAGCAGGGCATCAGCGGCCTGATCATCCCGGACCTCCCGATCGAGGAGGATGGCGAGGTGCGCGAGATGGCGGCGGAAGCGGGCGTCCATCTCGTGCCGCTCGTGGCGCCGACCTCCAAGGCGCGCGTCCAGCGGATTGCCGCCGAGGCCCAGGGCTTCGTCTACTGCGTGAGCTCGCTCGGCGTGACGGGCATGCGCAGCGAGTTCCATGCCGGCCTCGAAGGCTTCCTGGAATCGGTGCGCGAGGCGACGCCGCTGCCGATCGCCGTCGGATTCGGCATCAGCAGCCGGGAGCAGGTGGAGCGGATGAGCGCCAGCGCGGACGGAGTCATTGTCGGCAGCGCGATCGTCCGCCAGGTGGAGGAGGCGCTGCCGCTGCTCTCCGATGAAACGACGTACCGGCAAGGCATCGAGCAGATCGGCCGCTTTGTCGCCGGATTGCGGGTGTAGCCTGCTCGGCAGCCATGCCTGACTTGCTTCGCCGTGAGCATCGGCTTCCTTCGGGAGGCCGATGCTCTTTCTGATAGTGCAACGCTTTAAAGTGCTTCCATCTTTCCGCCATCTGTGAGACAATAGATGCCATAACGCAACACCCAGGCGGAAATCAATCATTGAGGTGACGATCCTATGCAAGCAAAGCGCAACATCTTACATCTGCCCGTCTACCAGCCCGGCAAGCCGGTGGAGGACGTCAAGAGGGAGCTTGGACTGGATGAAGTCATCAAGCTCGCCTCCAACGAGAACCCGTACGGCAGCTCGCCGCTGGCCCGTCAGGCCATCATCGCCGAGATCGAGAACAACAGCATCTATCCCGACGGAGCCAGCATCGAGCTGACGGCGGCCATGGCCGCCAATCTTGGCGTGCAGCCAGAGCAGCTGATCTGGGGCAATGGAGCGGACGAGATCATTCTTATGATCGCGCGCTCCTTCCTGGAGCCGGGAGACGAGACGATCATGGCCAGCGAGACGTTCTCCCAATACCGCCATAACGCCGTCGTGGAGAATGCCGTCATCATCGAGATTCCGCTCGTCGATGGCAGGCATGATCTTCCCGCGATGCTGGCAGCCGTAACGGACAAGACGAAGGTGGTCTGGATCTGCTCGCCGAACAATCCGACGGGCGCGATCGTGACGCAGGAGGAGCTGTCCTCCTTCATGAACAGCATCCGCAGCGACGTGCTTGTCGTGCTGGACGAAGCATACTGCCATTTCGTCGACGATGTGGACTACCACGACAGCCTCGAGCTGCTGAAGCGCTTCGACAACCTGATCTCGCTCCGCACCTTCTCCAAAATCTATGGACTCGCGGCGCTGAGGATCGGGTACGGAATCGCCCATCCTTCGGTCATCAACAGCATCAACCTGGTGCGGGAGCCGTTCAATACGGCCCGTGTCGCCCAGGCTGCAGCGAGGGCGGCGCTTGCCGACCAGGCCTTCGTCGACGGCTGCCGCGAGAAAAACATCCGCGAGCGCGATTACCTGCAAGGGGAATTCGACCGTCTTGGACTGAAGTATTTCCCGACTCAGGCGAACTTTATCTTCGTCGATGTGCGGATTCCTTCCAAGGATGCTTTCGACGCCCTGCTCCGCAAAGGCTTCATTACTAGGGCCAACTGGCCGAAGTCGCCGAACTGGCTGCGGATTTCCATCGGCAAGGCGGAGGACAACCGCAAGCTGATCGCGGCTCTGGAACAGGTTCTGAGAGAAGCGGCGGTGCTCGGGTAAGTTGGATACTAGAATCGCAGTTATCGGAGCCGGCCTCATCGGCGGCTCTCTTGCCCTTTGCTTCAAAGGAATGGAAGGATTCCATGTCACAGGATATTCCTACAGGCAGGAATCCGCAGACAAATACTTGAAGCTTCATGTCGTGGATGAAGCGACGACTTCGCTGGAGACGGCCGTCCAGGGAGCCGACTTCATCTTTCTGTGCGTGCCGGTGGGCTTGATCGGCGGCTATCTCGCCCAGCTCGGCAGGCTGCCGCTCAAGCCGGGCTGCATCATCACCGATGTGGGGAGCACGAAGGCCGGCATCATGGATGCGGCGTCGCAATGCGATCTGGGACGCGCCTTGTTCATCGGCGGCCATCCGATGGCGGGCTCCGAGAGAGCGGGAGTCGAGGCCGCTTCAAGGCATTTGTTCGAAAATGCCTTTTATATCCTCACTCCTCATCCTGCCGTGCCGGAGGAAGCTGTCGCGAGGCTCGGCAGCCTGCTTGCCTTGACGAACGCGCGAGTCGTGTCGATGGACCCCGTCCAGCATGACCGCATCGTCGGAGCGATCAGCCATCTGCCGCATCTGATCGCAGTCGCCCTGGTCAACCAGGTGCAGAAGCGGAACGAGGATTCCGGCATGTACGCCATGCTGGCGGCAGGAGGATTCCGGGACATTACGCGGATTGCATCGAGCGATCCGACCGTATGGAGAGATATTCTGCTGGACAATCGCGATGTCGTGCTCGACCTGCTCGACGAATGGAAAGGCGAGATGAGCCGTTTCGCCGATATTCTGAGGGAAGGGGACGGGGAGGCTGTCAGCGAAGCGTTCCGAAGCGCGGGCGAGTTCCGCGATTCGCTGCCGGAGAGGCGCCGAGGCGTGCTGCAATCCGTCTATGAATGCTACATGGACGTGCCGGATCATCCCGGCATCATCGGCAAGATCGCCACGGAGCTTGGCAACCGCAGGATCAACCTCAGCAACCTGCAGATCATCGAAAGCCGCGAGGATGTGCCGGGCGTGCTCAGGCTCAGCTTCCGCACGCAGGGCGATCTGGATCAAGCCGTCGACGTGCTGGAGCAATTCGAATATACCGTCAAGTTCTGATTGAATGGAAGATCCCGGCTCCCGGGATCTTTTTTTTTGTATGTTGCAGGGCTAGCCGTCAGCCTTCCTATCCAAAGGATCAATCTTCAAAAAGTCTATTTTTCTCTTCCAAAATGGCTATGTTAATCTTTGTTGTTGATATTGGATAGATGCGAACCAATGTTCTGAAATGAGGGTAATATCACGTACCCCACTTCAACGAACAAGGAGACCTCATATTTGGGTTCGTTTGATTGAATGTATGATTGAGGGATTTTCTCTGAGAAAATGTGCAGAACAATTGAACGGTGAAGTCGCGCATGTCACCTTGGTTTACTGGCGGCATAAGATTCTCGCGGCTCTGAAGCAGATTCCGACCGAAGTATTTCAAGGTATCGTTGAAATTTCTGTATTCGGAAAAGGGCAAGCGGAATATTGCAGAACGCCAGCCACGTAAACGTGGTGGGAAAGCCAAATATCGTGGGATTAATAATGACCAAGCATGGGTTCTCGTTGCCCGTGGCCGTTCGCCATCTCGACAGCAAGGAGTATGAGAACACAGCGTCGAACTAAGAAAAACCTGTTGGTGTCCTCATGCCTGTTTTCTGTAAAAGATACAACGGAGTGGCAACAAAGTACCTGGAGCATTTGGAATCGAAATTAAATTGACCATATCGTAGGTTGAAAATGGTTCAAAGTCCAAAATTAGTACTGAGCAATTAAATGTGCATAGGAGTGATCAAAATGGCGAAGCTTCCAGGCGAACGACAAGTCGAAGAATATTTACAGAATCTTGTACATCCATTGAAAAGGGAAATTGAAGAGGTCCGTAGGATCGTCTTAGGTACGGATAGGGAGCTTTCCGAACATGTGAAATGGAATGCACCGAGTTTCTGTTTTCATGATGATGATAGAATAACCTTCAACCTTCATGGAAATGGCTTTTTTAGACTTGTGCTTCACCGAGGAGCCAAAGCAAAAGAAAGCATAAACGTGAAGCGTTACTTCGAAGATGTGCAAGGACTAATGGAATGGGTAACAAATGACAGAGCCACAATAAGGTTTACCGATATAAAAGATGTCGAAGTTAAAAGAGAGCTCCTAAAAGAAGTGGTCAGAAGGTGGGTAGACGTAACGTTATAACAAGCATGGACGGCGCTGAACTATTGGTGCGATAGACCCTGTAAAGGGCGGTTTATTAAGGCAATATTTTGGCTGAAAATCAACTATGTTAATGAACATAGCCTCCATAATAAAAAAATGAAAACGCTTATTGACAAATTGAAAACGGATACATTATACTAGCACTACAGTATGGTTTCTCTCCACTCCTATCCAACTCCATCGCACGTCTTGTGCGGGCCGCCTTTTATAAGGCGGCTTTTTGTTTTTCTTAAACTTTCCTCATTTTCCGATATTACCTCCGAGCCCATGCTACAATACAGTGAGTTTTGGGCCATCCAATTATTGGGTAATGATTCTTGTCGAAGGCGGCAGGATTATGAAATTCCTTATCGAATTGGAATCTATACAGAATGAGATCCGCCGTTCCGAAATACTCATAAGAGGCTTCGAACTTTTTTTCTTCAGACAGCGCAACTTTCTGCAGCCGCTCCGGTACAATTGTTTAACCGGAACGGAATATTTGCAGGTGAGGAGGTACTACCGCCTGTCATGCTTGATTCCGAACTTATCCGGCAAATCAAAGACGGAAATATTGAGCTCTACTCCGAATTAATGAGGCGTTACCAGCGCAAGATCATGTCTTTCATCCTTCATATGCTGCGAAGCTCCAAGATGGAGCTTGCCGCGGAGGACCTGTGCTCCGAAACCTTCTACAAGGCCTATCGAAGCCTGAGCTCCTTCCGTGAGGTGGATGCCCAATTTTCCACCTGGCTGTACACCATCGCGCGCAATACGGTGCTCAGCGAGCTGCGCAAGCAGCGCAGCATACATATCCCTCTCGAAGAGAGCGGGCTGATGCCGGCAGCGCCGGAGGAAGCCGCTCCAGAGCAGCAGATCCTTCAGGGGGAGCGCATGTCGCTCGTGAGAGATGCGATCCGCACCTTGCCCGAGAAGCAGCGTTCCGCGCTTGTGCTGAGAGAATATGATGGATTGGATTATCAGGAAATCGCTGATATTCTTGGAGGCACGGTCAGCTCGGTCAAATCCTTGCTCTTCCGCGCCAGAAGCAGCGTGAAGATGCAGCTGGAGCCTTACTTCGAAGAGGTTGCGAGCGAAGATTTCGAAGGGATGAAGCTGCGATGAAATGCGATGAAGTGCAGGAGGCGCTCGGCCTTTACTGGGATCTCCCCGAAGGCGACCCTTTAAAGCTGTCCGTCGACCTGCATTTGAAGCATTGCATAGCTTGCAAGGAAGATTTCCGCTTGTGGGAGGAAAGCGAGCTGCTGATCAGGCAGCTCGCGGAGGAAGACGAAGCTGCTTCCTGGGAATCCGCTGAGTCAGTCAACCGACAGGTTATGGATCGAATTTATGCGGAAGACGGGTACAATCCCAAGCCGCGACTGTTTCATCCGCTGGGCAGGCATTTGAACAACCGGGTTTCGGCTGCTGTGGCAGCTTGCCTGGCGATGTTTACGACCAGCTTGTTATACGTGCTGTTAAGCCGCGGCGACGCGGATTCGGAAACGGCTACCCAGACCGGATTGATGGAGACCGCAAGCGCCTCATCGGGCACGATGTTCAAGGCGAGCTTTTCTGCCGACACTCCCGTAGCCCAGGTCAGCGATCCGTTCATACTCAATATCGTGCCGACAACGCCGCAATATTGGATCATCTTGTCCATGCTGGGGCTGGTACTGATTTTGTTCATGCTGAATTGGCTTTCGCGAATTCGCAAATAAGGGTAAGACCGTTTCCGGCTGCATTTGCGGCCGGATTTTTAGGTTCAGAACGAAGGAGAGAATGGACAAGATGATGAAGCTGGGGCTGATCCGTCATGGGAAGACGGATTGGAATGCAGAGGGACGAATTCAAGGCATTACGGACATACCGCTGAACGGGGAAGGGCGGGATCAGGCCGGAAGGCTTGCGGACAGGCTGCTCAGGGACGGCGACATATGGGATGGAGTCGTGACCAGTCCTTTGGTCCGTGCGCGGGAAACCGGGGTAGTCATCGCCGAGAAGCTGGACATTCCGCTGCTCGAGCCGGAACCGCTTCTGACGGAGCGCAGCTTCGGTCTTGTAGAGGGGACAAAGGAAGCGGAAAGAATCGAGCGTTGGGGAGCGATGTGGCGGACCCATCCAGATGCGGGCATCGAGTCGGATGAACGCGTGCAGGAGCGTGGCCAAGCCTTCGTCGCCCGCATGGAGGAGCAGTACCCTGATTCCAGGCTGCTCGTCGTTACGCACGGAAGCTACCTGGCCCAACTGCTGGAAGTTCTCTGCGACGGACTCAGCCAAACCTATCTCAACAACATGTCCTATTCCATTCTTGAGTTCGACGGCAGCAAGTGGACGCCGCTGCTTCATAATTGCACCCTCCACCTCGAGAGCTGAGCCGAGTCGAGTCCGGTTATACGTCACCTTCGCCTTTCGGCGAAGGTTTTTTTTCGTTCCCGCCATGTCTTAAACGTCGAGGATCTTCCCATAATGGTACTAGCAAATGGCAGGAGGGAAGAGAGAATGAACTTCGCGGATATGCTGGGTTACGCCGATATCGCCCAGCTCAGCCGGATAGCGGACGTATACCAATGCGAGTGCAACGGACATTCCAAAAACGAGCTGATTCAGTCGATCCTTTCCAAGGTGGGATCAAGGGAAGTTTTCGAGGCTCAGGTGGGCAGCATGCGTTTGGAAGATTTGCGCTTCATCAACTCTCTGCTATTCGACAAAAGGGAATTGTTCAGCCTGGAAGAGTTGATCGCGCGGGTGCAATCGAGCAAGCTTCAAGACGATGAGGCGGCTGCCGTGTCGCGGATAGCGGAAACGAAGCGTCCGCATGCGGACAGCGTCCCGAAAAACCGCCGCAAGGGCAAGGCTCAGCCCGTGCCTGAATCGGGTCCAAGGGAAATCATCTCCCGCTTCAAGCAGCAAGGCTGGCTGTTCAACGGAATCAGCGGCCCGGAGCGTTATCTGTTTCAAATTCCGAAAGATCTGAAGGTGAAGTTCCGCGATACGCTGAGACGTCGCTTCCGCGAGAGCCTCGTCTATGCGGGCGAGCCTTCCGTGTACCGGGATGAACAAGAGCTGCTCGGCGAGGATGTGCATGCCTTGCTCTCTTATGTCCGCCATCACGAAGTGCCGCTGACGAGAGACGGATATATGCACAGGCGCACAGTCATGCAGATCATGGAGAGCTTCGGCGTGCAGGAGGAGCCCCCGGCCAAAGCGGCTTTCCGCTTCGGATACGGGCGCCGGTTCCGGGAATATCCCGAACGATTCTCGCTGGTCTATGACTATTGCTTCTATAATAAGTGGCTCGTGGAAGATGAGGATGTGCTCGTCTTGTCGGAGAGGGGAACCGAGGCGCTGCTGGACAGGCGCGCGGCGACTGCCGAACAGCTCTATCGCTTCTGGCTCCGGCTGTATAAGGGCGCAGTCCCGAATCTTCTGTCCCTCGCCCATTGGATCGACGATTTGGCGGACCGCTGGGTGACGGCGGATTCGCTCCGCGCCGTCCTGCTTCCCTTCATCAAGCCTTATTACTACGATACGGCCGATTCCGTGATGGACAAGCGGATTCTCATGATGCTTCTGCATCTGGGCATGCTGCGGATCGGGGAGGACGAGAAGCTGGGCACCGTCGTGAGGATGACCAAGCTGGGAAGCGCGGTCGTGGCCGGCGTCCATGTGGAGCATCAGGACGTGCTGCATGTCGAAGCGGGCGGCGGCACCATACTCTAGCAAGTCGCACTCGGGCTGCCGCACATTTGATTGGGGCCGGGCTTCTGTAATCTTCCTGCCGAAGTAAGGCGGAATAGAATGATAGCAGAAGAATGGCTGCGGGCAGTCTCTACATCTGTACGCTCTACCTGAAAGGAAACTAGCAGCGGGCATCATGAAGATCTGGGAGAGAGCTTGTATAGGTGCACGGATGATTCGATACGGAGGTGTATCCTATGATGGACAAATTGAAAGCGAACTATGAAGTCATGCTGGGTCTGACAGCTGAAATGATCCTGGATGAAGCCTTGCTTAAATTTCGCAGAGCCAAAATCTATGCAGCCATAAACGATGCGCTCGAAACCGGAGACAGGGATCGCTTCCAGAAGCTGTCCGAAGAGTGGAACGCTCTCCGCCGCTGAGTTGTCCCGCTTCATGTCGGCCTTCGGTCCGGCCGCTTCCGCGGCTGGCCGGAGGCTGTCTTTTTTTGCCGCGACGGACGGGCCTCGACCCGCATGCCGGCTGCTGCCGGGGAATGGAACCATGAAGGCGCAGCGTAAGAATCCGGCAGGCTGAGGATGTTGGCAAAAGAGTCCCTTCAAGGTAACATAAGGAAGGCGAAAATAACAAAGGAAGTGGAACAGCATGAAATTCAGCGAAATTGAACGTCAGCGCTGGCCCGAGCTGCAGCCGTACATGGATACTTGCCTGCTTCCGGTAACCGGCCTATCCGGCACGGAATCTCCTTGGCAGGCGGCCGAGGCGCTCGAGAAGCTGCGCGATCTGCTTGACGCGGCGGAAATTCCGTTCAAGGGCAGAATCATTTCTTATCCGGCGGTGCAGTACCGCTTCGGCCATGAACTGTCCGAATTGGACGAGCTGATCAGGAAAGTCAAAAGCGGAGGCTTCCGCTATGTCATCGCCGCATCGGCCGCGGTCGACCTGTCGGGGCTGGAGGAGGCGGATCTGGCGCTTGGACCGGATGACAGCGGAGCGCTGCCGGGGCCTTCCGACATCTCCTTGCGGATCCGGGAATTATGGAAAGCCTGAGGATGCGGAATGAAGCTTCCGCGACGAATGGGATGCATAATTTCTTTCCGCGAAGGGGAAACCATTTGTCAGGGAATGATTGTAAACTCGCCCCGTGCGATCGCCCTCAAATGTGACAAATTAGCAACAAAGATGGGAGCGATTTTTGAACAATGAACTTCCAAATTCTTGACGCTCCCAAACGTCTAAAGTATGATAGGAATTGCTTGGTTCGACACGGAATGTCTGGCGGACAAGGCATCCGATATGGTTGCAAAGGGGGTTGAACAGATGAGTACTCACGAAAATCAAGAATCCGCACACGCTCCCGTGAAGCGCAAGGAAATGTCGAGAAGGCAGTTTTTGGCTTACACCCTCGGAGGAGCCAGCGCATTCATGGCCGGCGGAGCCGTCCTGCCCATGATCCGGTTCGCCGTTGATCCGCTGCTGGAGAAACGCTCCGCAGGCAGCTTCGTCAAGGTTGTGGAAGAGAGCAAAGTGAAGGTCGGCGAGCCGACGGAGTTCAAGTTCAAAATCCATCAAGTCGACGGGTGGTATGTAAGCGATCCCGAGCAGGCCGCATGGATTATGAAGGACGACAACGGCAAGATTTTCGCGCTTTCTCCGATCTGCAAGCACTTGGGCTGCACGATCGGCTGGAACACCGAGAAAAACAACGAATATGTGTGCCCTTGCCACGGCGCCCACTACACCGTAGACGGCAAAAACCTGTCTGTAGCGCCGGCTCCTCTTGACGAGTATCAGATCAAGATCGAGAACGGCTTTGTTTACCTGGGCGATATCGTTCCGAACACAAGGGTTTAGGAGGCGTTAATTCAGATGTTTAAAAGCGTATACAACTGGATCGACGAACGTCTTGACGTGACGCCCCTGTGGAGGGATGTTGCGGACCATGAGGTGCCGGAGCATGTCAATCCCGCGCATCACTTTTCAGCCTTCGTTTATTGTTTCGGAGGATTGACGTTCTTCATTACCGTTATCCAGATACTGTCCGGCATGTTCCTCACCATGTACTACGTACCGGATATTATCAACGCTTACGCGAGCGTGGACTATCTTCAGCACAAGGTGCCGTTCGGCTCGATCGTGCGCGGCATGCACCACTGGGGAGCCAGTCTCGTTATTGTCATGATGTTCCTACATACGCTTCGCGTCTTCTTCACCGGATCCTACAAGGCTCCGCGCGAGATGAACTGGGTTGTCGGCATGCTGATCTTCTTCATCATGCTTGGACTCGGCTTCACCGGTTACCTGCTTCCTTGGGATAACAAAGCGTACTTCGCAACCAAGGTCGGCATTCAGATCGCCGATTCGGTGCCTTATATCGGGGAGTACATCAAAGTCTTCCTGCAGGGAGGAGACATCGTCGGAGCGACTACGCTGACCAGGTTCTTCGCGATTCACGTGTTCTTCCTTCCAGGCGCCCTGCTGGCTCTGCTGGCTGCGCACTTCTTGATGATCCGCAAGCAAGGCATCGCGGGTCCTCTATAACGGTAGAGGAGGGACTCACATGGCGCACGGCAACAATTCAAACGAAAAAGTCGTTTATGTCGGCGACTCCCGTGTTCGCAAGCGCGAAACCGTCAACAGCATCCCGCCGGACTACACTTCCTTCCCGGGACGTTCGGAAGCCTTCATACCGAACTTCCTGCTGAAGGAATGGATGGTCGGCTGCGTCGTGCTCGTCGGATTCCTCGTGCTTACGATCGCAGAGCCGCCACCGCTCGGATATCCGGCGGACCCGACCAACTCGGCGTTCATTCCGATGCCGGACTGGTACTTCCTGTTCCTGTACCAGCTGCTCAAGTATCCTTGGGTATCGGGATCGTACGTACCGCTAGGCGTTATGGGCGTACCGGGCGTCGCTTTCGGCTCGCTGCTGCTCGCCCCGTTCCTGGATACGGGCAAGGAGCGCCGCTTCTACCGCCGTCCGATCGCAACGACTCTCATGCTCTTGTCGCTGGTGTCGTGCTACTATCTGACCAAGGTCAGCTGGGATCACTATCAGCATGAGCTCGAGATCACCAATACGGTGCCGGAGCATATCGAGCGTGAGGAAAAAGCCCGCGAAGCGGCCGCTTCCGGCGAAGAACCGCCTTCGGCAACGAAGCCGAAGGAGGACGTCGCTCTCGTCGATGCCGACAACGCCGGCGTGAAGACGATCATGGAAAAGGCCAAATGCATGACTTGCCACGGCACGGACCTCAAGGGCCAAGCCGGAGCGAAGATTCCATCCCTGCACGGCGTCGGCGATCTGCTGGACAAAGCGCAGCTGACGGAAATCGTCACCAACGGCAAGGGCGGCATGCCGGCCTTCAAGGACACTCTTTCCGCGGAAGAGATCGATACGCTCACCACTTGGCTCGCCAAGCAAAAAGCGGCTCAATAAGACAACCAGCCTGATCGTTCCCGGACGATCAGGCTTTTTCGTCAACCGACGCTTATCATTATTTAAAGGGCGACACGCACGCTAACCAAGGAGGCTCATCGTCTTGTTTTCGAATTTGTTCAGCCGCTACGCTTTGTTGAATCGCCGATTCCTGTGGCTGCTGCTCGTCGTCAACGCGCTCGGCACCGTGTACGGATACTATTGGTACAAAGGACAGCTGGAAGCGACCGTCGACGCCGGCAATCCGCTCTGGCAGCTTGTTTTTGTTCCGGACAGCCCGACAGCCAGCCTTTTCTTCACCTTGAGCCTGCTTTATCTGCTCTTTCCGCCTGGAAATCAGGGACGGCTCGGCAGGACGGTCCGTGTCGCCATTGAAGGGCTGGGGACCGTTACGTCCGTGAAATACGGCATCTGGGCAACGACGATCATCCTTGCCGGCGCAGCCCGCGGCGAGATGCTGGAGCCCGCCCATTTCATGCTGATGGCTTCTCATCTGGGCATGGCGCTGGAAGCTCTGCTCTATGTCCGATTCATGGCCTTCGGCAAGCTCGCCGCGCTCGCCGCGTTCGGCTGGCTGCTGCTCAACGATTATTGCGATTACCACTACGGCATTTACCCTTATCTTCCCAACGCGCTGGAGAACGATGTGCCCGCCGTGCGTACTTTCACGATCGGCTTGTCGATATTCAGCCTGCTGGCCGTCTGGCTGGCGCAGACGCTTGGACGCAGAAGGCAGCAGCGCTGACTGCTTGCCACAACGAATCCGAGCCCTGAATGAGCCCGATGTCTCCATGCATGCGCTGTGAACGCCGGCTAACCGCTTGCCTGAAACGGGATTGCGAGTTGACCGCTTGCAGCAATGCCGAGGGCCGTGCATGCCCGCTCCCATGTCAAGCTTCTATCGCAAGCTTCTATCCCAAGCGTACAAGCCGTACATATCTCCCTATCCGCAAGCATAGTAGTAGGATAGACAGGAGGGATAGGCATGTCCGGCAAATGGACTGGAGTGTGGATCGGCTTATTGGCAGGGGCGGCTGCCCTGCTGCTGCTGCATGGAGCGGTGTTCGCATCGGGCGGCGCATACATCGGCAATTCGGAGACCGGCTCGGCTGCCGAGCCCGCGCAAAGATTCCGGAGCACCGCGAACAACCTGTATTCGGCCGTCGTGAACGGGGACCGCAGCGGCTCCTATTACGAGCTTGTCAAGCTTGCGAAGCTGGCCGGAGACCGCGGCCTGCGCTCTCATGGATATAGTGCCGGCTGGGCGGCGGTTGACAAGAGCCTGTCCGATGCCAAGGCAGCGCTGTCCGCAGGGACAGAAGCGGACAAGCTTCTGGAGGCTGCGTCGAGGCTGAGGCTGGCAGCGGACAGCCTGGCGGGAGGCGGAGAGGCGTTATGGCTGCAGTACGAGCCTCTGCTCAAGGAGGATGCCCGGCAGGTCGCGATCGCCTGGACGACCAGCGGCAGCTTGGCCAAGTCTGCGGCAGCGGCGAGGCTTGCCACCCTCGAGCGGCACTGGGAGGTCATCGAGCCGGCCGTGCTGCTGAGCCGCGATCCGCTCCAGGCCGAGGCGATGAGGGAGGCTGTGGCCTACAGCGGAAAGCTGCTGAAGGCGAGCGGCGACCCTCAATCGGCTTGGATCATTCAATCGTTCCGTTCCGTTTCGGAGACGGCGGACACGCTTTTCCGCGCCGCAGGGTCCGAAGGCAACGATGCGACGGAGCCTGCCGTCGCGCCGCCGGCGAGTCCGAACATGCCGGGAGGCTGGATGCTTTATGCGCTTGTGCCGCTCATTGCCACTGTGCTGGGCTATGCCGGCTGGAGCAATTACCGAGGCGGCCAGCACGGCGTCCGGGTGCATCCGGCCAAAGGCGAGCCGCCAAGCCATAACGGAGTCGCCCGCAAATAAAAAGAAGAAGCCTGGCCGGCAACCGGTCAGGCTTCTTCTTTGAATCCTTCTCCAAGCACGTCATGGACGTCGTTGATCACGATGAATGCGCGGGGGTCGATGCTGCGGACGATCATGCGAAGAGTGCGGATTTCCTGACGCGACACGACGCAGTAAACGACTTGCTTGTCCGTTTTGGAGTAGGCTCCGACGGCGGGAATAAGCGTGACGCCTCGCTCCATTTCCACGGTGATCTTGTCGGCGATGGCCTCGCCGTGCTCGCTGATGATGGAGAACGCCTTGGCCGCATACGCGCCTTCCTGAATGAAGTCGATCAGCTTGGAGGCGATGAACACGGCGACGAGCGTGTAGAGCACCTTCTCCTTCGGAATGTAGATGAGCGACAGGCCTATGATGATGGCATCCGACGCCAGAATGATCTGGCCCATGCTCCATCCTTTGGAGCGGGTGAGGATGCGCGCGGCGATATCGACGCCGCCTGTCGTGCCGCCGAAGCGGAAGACGATGCCGAGGCCCATGCCGAGCGTGACGCCGGCGTAAAGGGCGGCCAGAATGAAATCATGCTCGGCGTAGAAAGGCACCATCCATCCGGCCGAAATCGCTTTTTCAAAGATAGCCAGAAATACGGACAGGCTGACCGTCCCGATGATCGTCATGACCATGGACAGCTTGCCGAGAATGCGGAGGCCGACCAGGAACAACGGAATGTTCAGGACAAGCGTCGTGATGGACAGCTTCCATCCGAGCGCATAGTTGAGGAGGATGCCGATGCCGGTGACGCCGCCTTCCATGAGCTGGTTCGGGAGGACGAAGTATTGCAGGCCGAAGGCGTAAATGGCAGTTCCCAGCATGATCGGGAAGATCGTGCGATAAATGTAGTTCCATTGAATCTTGGACAATTTGGACATAGACGGTTTCTCCTTGAAAATCGCTTGGCTTGCCTGCCATGGGCGCGAGCCGTTAATGGGCAGGGGCTTAAATATTGTGTTCAAAACTGCTTTAGGATAACATAGGTAAAGATACCTTGCAAAGAAGGGAACTTGTCCATGAGCGAAAAATCTCTTGCCGCCATCCAGCGGGAAGTCGACGATTACATAAGCCAGTTCAAGGAAGGCTACTTCAGCCCCTTGTCCCTCATGGCCAGACTCACGGAAGAATGCGGCGAGCTGGCGAGAGAAATCAACCATACGTACGGAGAGAAGCCCAAGAAGCCGGACGAGGCGGACAATTCCGTCGAGATGGAGCTGGGGGACATCCTTTTCATCCTCAATTGCTTCGCCAATTCGCTGAACATCGATCTGACGAAGGCGCATGATGCCGTCATGCACAAGTTCAATACGAGGGACGCGGACCGCTGGACCCGCAAAAACGGCGAACCGCAATAAAGCTCCGGGCATATGCTGTACCATCATCCTCTGAGAAGGAAGGTGGGCGGATGGACGGGGAAAGCTGCATCAAGAAAGCATACGAATCCATACTCGGCGGCGACTTCGACGGCGCGATCGGATGGTTCCGGCAAGCAATCGACCTGGAGCCTGACAATGCGTCTTTTCATTATAAATGCTCCGTCTCCTGCACGCGCAGCGGCAGATGGGAGCTCGCCCTTCATCATGCCAAGCTTGCCAGCGAGCTGGATCCGGGCCATGCGGAGTACCGATTCCATCTGGATGTCGTGGACTCCCGCAGGCTCGTCTCGGATGCCAAGCTGCTGCTGGCGGCCGGCCCTGCCAATGCCTCCGAGGCTCTTCTATTCGCCCAGGAGGCCCGGCTGCTGGATCCGCTCAACGCCGAGGCCAGCCTCGCGGCGGGACAATGCTATTACGTGCTCAATCGGCTCCAGGATGCAAAAGATTGCGTAATGGAAGCATGCAGGCTGGATCCTTCCTCTGAGGAAGCCCGCATTCTTCTGCGCAAGCTGAACCGGGCGATCAAGCCGACGAACAAGCCGCGCTGAACGGTATGGAGCAATCCGACTATTTAACTCGAGGGGATCGATATCATGAATACTCCTATCAAAGTCGCGGTAGCCGGCGCTTCCGGAAGAATGGGCAGAGAGGTCGTCAAGCTGGCGCTGCAGGATGAAAGCTTTCGGCTGACAGGCGCCATGTCCCCGTCGGCCGGGGCTGTCGACGCGGGCCGCCTTGTCGGTCTCGAGCCATGCGGCGTGACGGTGTCTCCATCGCTGGAGGCGATGCTGGACAGCGGTGAAATCGACGTTCTCGTCGATTTCACCGTGCCGCAGTCCGCTTACTCCAACACTCTGGAAGCCGTAACGCGCGGAATCCGGCCCGTCGCCGGCGTGACAGGCTTTACCCCGCAGCAGATCGCCGAGCTGGACGAGCTGTGCAAGCAGCAGGGAATCGGCGGGCTGATCGCGCCGAATTTCTCCATCGGGGCGATTCTGATGATGAAATTCGCCGCGGAAGCTTCCAAACATTTTCCCCATCTTGAAATCATCGAATACCATGGGGACCAGAAGCTGGACGCCCCCTCCGGCACTTCCATCAAGACGGCCGAGCTTATCTCCGAGGCGCGGCGCGAGCTGAAGCAAGGCAATCCTCGCGAGGAAGAGACGATCGAGGGCGCCCGCGGCGGCTACTACGACGGCTTCAGAATCCACAGCGTGAGGCTGCCCGGCGTGTTCGCCCAGCAGGAGGTCGTCTTCGGAGCGTTCGGACAGACGCTCAAGATCCGCCATGATTCCTATGACAGAGCCGGCTATATGCCTGGCGTCGCCCATGCGATCAAGAAAGTGATGACATATGAAGGCCTCATCTATGGTTTCGAACATATCATGGAGCCATGACAGCCGCACAACAAACGCATCGATACATGAAGGAGTGAGAGCGATGCTTAGCATTGCATTTATCGCGCATGACCGCAAAAAAGACGAGATGGTCAACTTCGTCACCGCTTACGAGGAAGCTTTCGCCGGCAGCAAGCTGTATTCGACCGGCACGACAGGCTCGCGCATTATGGAGAAGACATCCCTCAACATCCACCGCTATATGTCCGGTCCGCTCGGCGGCGACCAGCAGATCGGAGCGCTCGTCGCCCAGGACGAGCTCGATCTCATCATTTTCCTGCGGGATCCGCTCATGGCCCAGCCGCATGAACCGGATATCATCGCCCTGCTGCGCCTCTGCGATGTCCAGGGCATACCGGTAGCGACCAATATCGCGACCGCGGAGCTGCTCGTCAAGGCGATGCAGCGGGGGGACTTCGCTTGGCGCGAGCTGGTCCACAAATACAAGCCGGAGTAAGAGGATGAGACAGCAGACAGACATCCTCGTCTTCGGCGCCCATGCGGACGATGCGGAGATCGGCATGGGCGGCACGATCCTGAAGCATACCGATGCCGGAATGACGGTCGGAATCTGCGATTTGACGGAATCGGAGATGAGCTCCAACGGAAACGTCGAGCTGCGCAAGCAGGAAGCCGAGACTGCCGCCGGAATACTCGGCCTGACCGTCCGCAGCTGCCTGGGCCTTCCCGACCGCGGCCTGACGGGGGATGCATCCCAGCTGGCTGCCATCACCAAGGAAATCAGGCTGCGCAAGCCCAGAATCGTGTTCGCTCCCTATTGGCAGGACCGCCATCCGGATCACAACGCGGCCAGCGCCATGGTCGAAGAAGCGGTATTCAACGCCAAGCTGAGACGTTATTTGCCGGATTCGGACCTGGAGCCGGTCAACGTGGAGCAGCTTGTTTTTTATTACATCAACGACCAGCGCGACATCGCCTTGACCGTGGACATCAGCAGCTTCATCGGCCGCAAGCTCGAAGCGCTGTCGGCGTACGAATCGCAGTTCGCCCCGGCAGCAGCAGGCGACGGCAGGGTGGACACGCCATTGACTCAAGGCTATGTCAAGCGGGTCGAATATCGCGACTACTTGACCGGACAAGCTGCGGGCTTTTCCCATGCGGAAGGCTTTGCGCTCAAGAAGCCTCATCCGGTGTCGTATTTTATCGGCTGATGCCTAAAGCCCCGTCAAGGGGAATACATATGGAAGCAGAGCGCCACGAGCGGGAGGAACCCACATGACCAGAAAACTGAAAATCGGGATTACCTGCTACCCGACCCTAGGCGGATCGGGCGTAGTCGCGACCGAGCTCGGCAAGCTGCTGGCCGAGAACGGACATGAAATCCATTTCATCACGCACAGCATTCCTTTCCGGCTGGGCCAATTCCACAAAAATATTTTCTTTCACGAGGTCGAGGTCAACAACTATTACGTCTTCCGCTATCCTCCCTACGATCTCAGCCTCGCCAGCAAGATGGCTCAGGTCGCGGAGATGCAGAAGCTCGACATCCTGCATGTCCACTATGCGATTCCACATGCCGTATGCGCGTTTCTGGCCAAGCAGATTCACGGCAAAGGCCTGAAAACGGTGACGACGCTCCATGGCACCGACATTACAGTGCTGGCGCAGGACGAGTCGCTGAAGGACCTGATCCGTCTCGCCATTCACGAGAGCGACGCGGTGACGGCCGTCTCCCAGGATCTGATCCGCGAGACGAGGGAGCTTCTGGATATTACGACTCCAATCGACTTGACCTACAATTTCGTGGACAAAAGAGTCTATTATCCTCGGGATACATCCAGCCGGAGAGGGGATTACGCCGCGCCGGACGAGAAAATCCTGATGCATATTTCCAACTTCCGTCCGGTCAAGCGGGTCGGCGATGTCATCGACATCTTCCGCCGGGTATCGGAGCATGTCCCTTCCAAGCTGCTGCTCGTTGGAGAAGGACCCGAGCTGTCGCGCATCCAGTGCCAAATCCGCGAAATGGGCTTGGAAAACCGGGTGCATTTCCTCGGCAAGCAGGAGGACGTGGCCGAAGTCATTTCCCTGGCGGACCTCATGCTGCTTCCATCCGAGAAGGAAAGCTTCGGGCTAGTCGCGCTTGAAGCGATGGGCTGCGGAGTTCCGACGATCGGGTCCACGGCAGGCGGCATTCCCGAGCTCGTCTCGCATGGAGAGACCGGCTTCCTGTCGCCGATCGGCGACACGGCCGATATGGCGCGCAATGCGGCGAGGCTGCTGACGAATCCGTCCATGTACAATCAGTTCCGCAGCGCGTGCATCAAGCGCGCTTACGGAGAATTCTGCAATGAACGGATCACGCGCGAATACGAGAAGATCTATTACCGGGTGCTCGGCATGGAGGCGGAGCTGCCCGTGCCGGCTTGCGAGGGATGAACGGGGAGCCCATCAAGCCGCTTCCTCAAGAGATGCGGGATGCGGCTCCTGTGCTGACGAGGCTGCAGGAGGCGGGCCATACCGCCGTATTCGTAGGCGGCTGCGTTCGCGACATGCTGCTTGGGCTGCCGCTCAAGGATGTCGACATTGCGAGCTCCGCTTCTCCGGAAGAAGTGATGGAGCTGTACCCGAACAGCATTCCGACCGGCCTTCAGCACGGAACCGTAACCGTACGGCATGGGGGAGAGCTGTACGAGGTGACGACCTTCCGCACGGAAGGGGAGTACGCCGATCACCGGCGTCCGTCCGAGGTATCGTTCATCCGGGAGCTTGCAGGCGACCTGCAGAGGCGCGACTTCACGATCAATGCGATGGCTCTGCATCCGGACGGAGCTCTGGTGGATCCGTTCGGCGGCATGTCGGACCTGCGGCGCGGGCTTATCCGCGCCGTAGGGAATCCCGAAGCCCGCTTCGGCGAGGACGCGCTGCGGATGCTGCGGGCCGTTCGGTTCGCGTCTGTCTACGGCTTCCGGCTGTCCCATTCGACCTGGCGGGCATTGCTCGGCCATCGCGGCAGCCTGAAGCATGTCTCAATGGAAAGAATAGGCTTGGAGCTTGACCGCATCGCTGCAAAAGGGAGCATCTCATCCGGTGTTTCCTGGCTGTATGCAAGCGGGCTTGCGGAATGCTTCAAGGAGCCTCTGCTGCTGCCGGGCGGGCTGCTGCCGCACCCCGGTCCCGCCCATAAGCATAAGATGCTGCACAGAAAAAATGAGGCAGCCGACAGCCTGTCCGGCAGGCTCGCCGCCCTGGACAAGCTCACCGATGGGGAGCAGCGCTGGCAAGGGCTGTTCATCGTGCTCGGGATGGACAAGGACATGGCCGGGGAATGGTTCCGGCGGCTGCGGTATTCGCGGGCCCGCAAGGAGAAGCTGGAATCCGTGCTCTCGATCCATCGCCGGATGACCGGCTGTGGTGACAAGCCCGTCTCTTCGGAATGGCATGCCGCTGTGCTCGGCATCGGCGCGGAGGCCGCCGAGAGCTGGCTGCGCTTGATGGAGGAGGCGGCTTCGGCGGGACTTGGACTAGACTTCGAAGCGCTGCCTCCCGGCTGCGAATCTTCCGCCGCGGAGATCCGGACCTGGATGGAGCGGATGCCGGTACGCGGCATCGGCGGCCTGGCGGTGGACGGCAAGGATATCCAGCAGCGGATCGGCGCCCGGCCGGGACCTTGGATGGGGAGGCTGCTGGAACGGCTGGCCCTGGAGGCTGCCGGACAATCGATACCCAATGAACGCCAGCCTCTGCTGGAACGAGCGGCAGAGCTGTATGATCAGGAGCAAGGAGGCATGGCGCCGTCATGAATACGGAAGAATTGCTTCGACTTTTCGAAGAAAGCGGCGACGAATTCCTCTCGGGGGAAGCGGTCAGCAGGGAGCTTGAAGTGAGCCGGACGGCAGTCTGGAAGCAGATCCGCAAGCTGGAGGAGGCGGGATTCGTCTTCGAGGCCTCCCGTAAGCGGGGATACAGGCTGATATCCAAGCCGGACCTGTTGACGGAGGAGTCGATAGCGGCCCATCTGCAGACCCGGGAATTCGGCCGCAGGCTGCTGCTGATGGACAAGGTGGATTCAACCCAGAACATTGCAGCCCAGCTCGCCGAACAAGGAACAGAGGAAGGGACGCTCGTGCTGGCGGAGCAGCAGCTGAGCGGCCGCGGCCGGATGGGCCGCGGCTGGGTGTCGCCGTACGGCAAGGGGCTCTGGATGAGCCTGGTGCTCCGTCCGCCGCTGCCGGTCAGCAGCGCACCGCAGCTGACCCTGCTTACGGCGGTCGCCCTATGCCGGGCGCTGAGGCTGCAGACCGGGCTGGATATCGGCATCAAATGGCCCAACGATCTGCTTCATGAAGGCAAGAAGCTGAGCGGCATCCTGCTGGAATCGGCAGCCGAGGACGAGCGGATCCGCCATATCGTGGCCGGCGTCGGCATCAGTGTAAATCTGGCTGAGGGCGACTATCCGGATGAGCTGCTGGAGCGTGCGGCATCGCTGCGCATCGCGGCAGGCCGCACCTTCGACCGGGCGCTAATCGCGGCCGCCTTCCTGAACGAATGGGAGTCGCTGTACAAGGTTTATCTGGCGGAAGGATTCGCTCCGGTCAAGCTTCTGTGGGAAGCCTTGTCGGTGTCTCTGCACCGCAAGATCGCCATCTCGACTCCTCAGGGAGTTATCCAGGGAACGCCTATCGGGCTTCATGAGAGCGGAGCGCTTCAGGTCGAGCTCGAGGACGGCACGATCACGGCGTTGTTCTCGGCCGAAATGGGCGAGCCCGTCCGATCCTGATTTTTCAAGCCGGTCCTGTAAAAGGGCCGGCTTTTGGCTTCGTTTACGGAGATGAATGGATCTGTTATACTGGAGGTGACCGGGCGGTATCGACAAAATCCGAACCGCACTGGCACAGCCGGGCAGAAGCTCAGTTCATCTGCCGTTTCACAGAAGGAATGTTGCATGACCAGCAGTGCGTTGACTTTTGCTCTGAGCCGCTTCAGGACCGAGACAAGAGGAAAGCCCGCAGGCGTTTTTGACATCCTTTTTCGGGCTGGATCTTTTAGCGGCGGCTAAAAGGTTTTTTTGTGTTCAAACTAACCTGGATGGGTACCGAAAGGGGAACAACGCGAAATGAAACAAGCGCTCACGATTACGAAACTGCAAAAAATGAAGGCAGAGGGAGAGCCGATCACGATGGTGACGGCATACGATTACCCGTCGGCCAGACTGGCAGAAGAAGCGGGAATCGACACTATTCTCGTCGGCGATTCGCTCGGAAATGTCGTGCTCGGGTATGACACGACCGTACCGGTAACGCTGGACGATATGATATATCACGCGCGGTCGGTCGCGCGCGGAGCACAGAACACGTTCCGCATCGTCGACATGCCGTTCATGACGGCGCGCATCAGCCGGGAGGAGACTCTTCGGGGGGCGGGACGCCTCATGCAGGAAGGCCACGCCCATTCCGTCAAGATCGAGGGCGGCGAGGAGATCGCGGAGCATGTCGCCGCTTGCGTGCAGGCCGGCATTCCCGTCATCGGCCATATCGGCCTGACGCCTCAGTCCGTACACCAGCTGGGCGGATACAAGATCCAAGGCAAGCTGGAAGCAGAGGCGGCTCGCCTCGAAGCCGACGCGCTCGCCCTGCAGCAGGCAGGCGCTTACGCGGTCGTCCTTGAGCTTGTCACGGAACCGATTGCGACGGCCATCTCCGGCAAGCTCACGATTCCGACGATCGGCATCGGAGCCGGTCCCGGCTGCGACGGGCAAGTGCTCGTCTACCACGATCTGATCCAGTACGCATCTCCATACCGCGCGAAGAAATTCGTGAAAACCTACGCCGATGTCGGATCGACGATCCGCGAGGCGCTCGGCCAGTATGTCAGCGAAGTCAAGGGCCGCAGCTTCCCGGCGGCCGAGCACACTTTCGGAGCTGCCGCTGCCGCGCCGGTCGGCGCTCTGTACGGAGGCGAACGGAAATGAACGCAGCAGCTGTCAAAACGGAACCGCTCGTGCTGAGGACCCTATCCTCCCTTCGGGAGGAGCTGTCCGCTCGGCGGGCGGCCATGCCGCAGCTCCAGATCGGCCTCGTGCCGACGATGGGCTATCTCCATGACGGGCACGGCAGCCTGATCCGCCGTTCCGCGGCGGAAAACGGCTTGACCGTTCTGAGCATCTTCGTCAATCCGCTGCAGTTCGGGCCGAACGAGGATCTCGACCGCTATCCGCGCGACGAGGAACGAGACCTGCGCCTCGCGCGCCAGCAAGGCGCCGATATCGTCTTCATGCCGAGCGTCGAGGAGATGTATCCGCGCAAGCCGCTGACGAGAGTGCTGGTCTCCGAAGTGACCGAAGCTCTTTGCGGCGCTTCCCGCCCCGGCCATTTCGACGGTGTCGGCACGGTCGTAAGCAAGCTGCTCAATCTGGTGAAGCCTCAGAAAGCTTACTTCGGGTTGAAGGACGCCCAGCAGGTGGCGGTCGTGCAGCAAATGGTCGACGATCTCAATTTCGACGTCGAGATCGTTCCCTGCCCGACGGTGAGGGAACAGGATGGATTGGCGCTCAGCTCGCGCAATGTCTACCTGACGCCGGAGCAGCGGCAGCAGGCGCTCGTCCTTTCCCGGACGCTGCGGACCGCTGCGGACTGGGCCAAGGAGCCCGGCATGACAGCGGGCGCTCTGGAAGCCCGGGTGAGGTCGGCCATAACCGAAGCGCCGCTTGCCGCCATTGACTATGCGGAGCTGAGAAGCTATCCTTCATTGGAGGCCTTGCTTCCCGGCGTCAAGCTGAGCGGCTTCGGACAACCGATGCTGCTCGCCCTTGCGGTGAAGTTCGGCTCGACGAGACTGATCGACAACGCGATACTCCACTGACAGGAGGTCAGGACTAATGTTCCGTACCATGATGAAATCCAAGCTGCACCGCGCGACGGTGACGGAAGCGAACCTGAACTATGTAGGAAGCATTACTATAGATGAAGCTCTGATGGAAAAGGCGGATCTCTGGGCGAACGAGAAAGTCCAGATCGTCAACAACAACAACGGGGCCCGGCTGGAGACGTATATCATTCCAGGTCCGCGGCATTCGGGCGTCATCTGTCTCAACGGAGCGGCAGCCCGTCTCGTGCAGCCGGGCGACAAGGTCATCATTATTTCCTATGCGGCCATGTCCGAAGAGGAAGCCCGCGCCTACAAGCCGAAGGTTGTCATTCTGGACGACGGCAACCAGCCGGTCCAGGTTATGGATGAAGAAGTTCATGCCGTCATCCTTTAATCCTTATCCTTACGTCTGAGGGAACTGCTCCGCAGGGTATACAAAAGGGCGCCAAAACACAGAATGAGGGTACCGGAGAGAGCTTGACCGGTCATTGCTGTCATTTGCATAGCCTTTATTCCCTGTGGAAGGCGGGTGTCCGGGATGTTTCAACAGCTGTTTGCCGTTATGAACGATCTGCTGGACGACATCATGCTGCGTTACCCGCATTGCAGCTCCGAAGAACGCAAAGAGATGCTGGAGCAGCTCGCCCAGCTGCGAGGAATCAGCGACCAGTTCATTGAGGAATGGCTTCGCCTGGAAGAGAAAATGGCGGATTTCCGCGAGGAATTCCCGGCAGCGGCGGCATCCGCAGGCATCACGGCCGGCACATCCTTCCCCTTGCCTGAAATCGCGGTAGCTGGAGGTGCGCAGTCCGCTGCCGCCACAGGAGCTTCCGACAGCCGGATCGCAGGCACCGGCATGGTCACCGCGGCTATGAAGGAAGCACCCTGCGGTCCGGCGATCGCCAATGGGATGGACATGGCTTCCAAGCCCCATCAGGGATCGTTCGCCATGGATGTGTCGGGCGACAATGTGGAGAGGATTGCCAAGGGCCAAGGATATTTCAAGCTTTTCATGTTTCCGCAGGCGGCCCGGCATTTCCAGGAAGCGGTGGAATGCTCGCCGGAATGCGATCTGGCCCGCATGTATTTGGCCATGACGCTGATGCATCTGCAGCAATGGAGCGATGCCGAGCTTCATTTCAAGCTGCTCGTCAGCCTCACGGACCACCCCCGCTGGCAGGCGATCGGCTTCAATGCGCTCGGCTGCATACAGGCGGTGCGCCTCAACATGGACCATGCGGAGAGGCTGTTCCGGCAGGCGCACAAAATCGATCCGGCTTTTGAGGATCCAATAACCAATCTCAAGTCATGCCGGCAGACTCCCGGGCCCTTATCCCTTTATTTCGGGAGTGCGGAGCTGACTTGCCTGTGAGAGGAAGTTTTGCTTCGAATGATCTATGCCGTACTGGATTTAGAAACGACCGGAACAAGCAGCGAGGATGAAATCATACAAGTCGGCCTTGTGCTGATGGACGAGGAGTTCAATGTCTTCCAGACACTGAACTCCTTTGTGCGCCCTAGCGGACCGATCCCAGCCTTCATCACCCAGCTTACCGGCATTGACGACGCCATGGTGGCGGATGCTCCCGAGCCCGACGATCTCCTGCTGGAAATGATTCCGCTGCTGCAGGATGCCGTGCTGATCGGCCATAATGTATCCTTCGATGCTGGTTTCCTTAATATGGCTCTCGACAGGGCAGGCTATTCGCCGTTCGACGGCAGAAAGCTCGATACGGTCGAGCTGCTCCGCATGCTTTATCCTTCCCTGAGCTCCTATCAGCTCGGGGCTGTGTCCGAGCAGTTCGGCATCCGCCACGATCAGCATCATCGCGCGGACAGCGATGCGATGGCCACGGCGATCCTGTTCGCCGAATGCGTGAAGAAGCTGCGCAGCCTGCCGCTGCTGACGCTGCAGCGGTTCGTCATGCTGAGCGCCGACAACGATCTCGGATGGATGCTGCGCGAGGAGCTGGCTCTCCGGGAAGCGTCCACCGCTCTGGATACGGACAGCCACCGCTATTTCCGCCAGTTCGCCATGAAAGCCGGAGAGTGGACGGAAGAGGAGCCTCCCCGCGACGAAGGAAACGACAACCCGCTCGAAAGCGTCAGCTTCGAGGACTATCTGGAGCAGGTGCGGGAAGGCTTTACCGCCTTGTTCCCGGACTATGAGGAGCGCGAAGCCCAGCAGACGATGTTCCGCGAGGTGAACGACGCCTTCGAGAACAACCGGCATCTGCTGATTGAAGCCGGGACCGGCACGGGGAAATCGCTCGGCTACCTTATTCCTTCCCTTTATTTCGGCGTCAAGAACGAACGGAAGATTGTCGTCAGCACTCATACGATCAATTTGCAGGAGCAGCTCAGGCAGAGGGATTTGCCGCTGCTCAAGCAGGTGCTTCCTTTCGACTTCCGCGCCAGCGTGTTCAAGGGAAGAGGCAACTATATCTGCCTCCGCAAATTCGAAACGAAAATTCAGTCGCTGGACTTCGCCGCAACGGCCGAAGAGCGGCAGACGGCGTCCCAGATGGTCGTCTGGCTGGGCGAGACGGAGACCGGAGACCAGGAAGAGATCAACTTCGGCAATCGCGGAGGGGAATTCTGGAATACCGTATCGAGCGACGCCGATTCCTGCTTGAACCGGGCCTGTCCGTGGTTCAAGCGCTGCTTCTATCACCGGGCCAAGCAGGAGGCGAATCTCGCCGACGTCGTCATTACCAACCATTCGCTTTTATTTACCGATATTAGAGCCGATCACCGCCTTCTTCCGTCTTATGAGTATCTCGTCATCGACGAGGGGCATCAGGTGGAGGAAGTGGCGGGCAAGCATCTTGGACAGCAGCTCAGCTTCTACTCGTTCCTGAACCTGGCGAACCGGCTCGCCAAGGATTCGCGCAGCGGCCTGCTGCCGCAGCTCCGCTCCCACATCCAGGGAGAGAGCGAGGACGAAGTGCCCAAGTGGACGGAGCAGCTGGACGAGATCATTCCGCGCTTCGGCTCTCTCAAGGACAGCTGGGAGACGGTATTCGAGCAGCTCCAGTCGCTGGCGGCCGCCTCTTCCGGAGGAGGCCAGACCGAGACGGGGCAGAGCGTCCTGCGCCTCAAGCCGGGCAGCCTGCCGAGCCAATGGGAGCCGATCCAGAACGAGGAAGGCATCTATTTCAAGGAAATGAACCGGACGATCAAGGTGCTCGACAAGATGCTCTCGGACATGAAGGACAAGCTGGACGATACGGTGCTTCAAGGCATGCTGACGGATCTGGCCGGCGCGGTGAAGGATGCCGGACGCATCCGGGACGAGCTGCGAGTGTTCGTGCGGGCGGACAAGCCGGAGATGGTGTACTGGATCGAGTCCAATCCTTCCGCGCGGACGAAGAGCATCCAGCTCAATACGGTTCCGGCGGATGTCAGCGGGCAGATCCGGGAATATTTCTTCGACAGCAAGAAGAGCGTCGTCATTACTTCCGCTACGCTGAGCGTGCAAAAGTCGTTCCACTACGCCGCCGAACAGCTGGGACTGAACATGGCGGACGAGCGCCGCTCGCGCACCGTGCTTCTGCCTTCGCCATTCCATTACCGCTCCCAGGCGCTTGTCATGATTCCGCGTAACTTCCCGGCGGTCAAGGGAGCCGCGGCCGATCCGGCCTATCTAAGCGCGCTGGTCGCCTCCTTGTCGGAAGCGGCCCGTGAGACCGGAGGGCGGATGCTCGTCCTTTTCACCAGCTACCGGATGCTGAAGCAGGTATACGATCCGCTGAAGGAAGCCCTTCAGGGCTCCGGCATTCAAGTGCTGGGGCAAGGGCTCGACAGCAGCAACCGCAGCAAGCTTACCCGCCGCTTCCGGCAGCAGCCCGAATCCGTGCTGCTCGGGACGAGCAGCTTCTGGGAAGGGGTCGACATTCCCGGCGATGCGCTCATCTGCCTGGCGATCGTCCGCCTGCCGTTCCAGCCGCCGAACCATCCGCTTCAGGAAGCGAAGGCGGAGATGCTTCAGGAATCCGGGCAGAATCCGTTCATGAAGCTGTCCGTGCCGCAGGCGGTCATCCGCTTCAAGCAAGGGTTCGGACGGCTGATCCGAACTTCCCGGGACAAGGGAATTGTCCTCATTTACGATACGAGAGTGATCGAGACGTTTTATGGGAAACACTTCCTTTATTCGCTGCCTGGACCTAAAATTGAACATATGCATGCGGATCAGTTCGTTCCGAGAATGAGGGAATGGCTGTCCGAAGACTCCAAGGAGGCGGTCCGGCAATGAGCAAGCAGGGAAAAGCGATATCGGAGGCGGTCGTCCGCCGGCTGCCCGTTTATTTGCAAGTGCTGGGCGAGCTTCATGTGCGCGATGTGCAGACCGTCAGCTCGCAGGAGCTTGGCCTCAAGCTCGAGCTCAATCCGGCTCAGATCCGCAAGGACCTGGCCTATTTCGGGGAATTCGGGCGCAAGGGCGTCGGGTATGACGTCAACTACCTGATCGAGAAGATCAGAGGCATCCTCAAGCTGGACCAGGTGATGCTCGTTGCGCTCGTAGGGGCCGGCAATCTGGGGCATGCCTTATGCAACTACAGCACTTATTTGAAGGACAATATGAAAATCACTGCGGTGTTCGACGCCAATCCGGCCAAGATCGGCACCCGAATCAACTCGCTCGAGGTGCAGCCGATCGATCGGCTGCAGCAGGCCGTGCAGGAGCAGGACATTCAGATCGGCATTATTACGGTGCCGGCCGCGGAGGCTCAGAACGTCGCGGACCGGTTCATCGCGGCCGGCGTCAAAGGGATTCTCAATTTTGCCCCGGTCGTGCTGAAGGCTCCGGAGAAGGTTAGAATTCATTATGCCGATTTTACGACCCAGCTGCTGAGCCTCGCCTATTACATGGATAAGGAAGGAACCGAACATGAGCAAATGGTGGATTGAAAACGGAACCTTCGTCACGATGGACGAAAGGCGTCCCGTACTAAAGGGGCATATGGTAATCGAGGACGGCCTGATTGCCTACATAGGGGAAGAGCGCCCGGCCGATGCTGACGCAATGCCAGTCAGGATCGACGGCAGCCGCCTCGCGTTCATGCCGGGGCTGATCAATACGCACGGCCATGCGGCGATGTCGCTGCTTCGCGGTTATTCCGACGACGAGGTGCTGCAGACCTGGCTGCAGGATTATATGTGGCCGATGGAAGCGAAGTTCCGGGATGAGGATGTCCGGTGGGGATCTTCGCTGGCCGTGCTCGAAATGCTCAAGTCGGGAACGACGACGTTCGTCGATATGTACGACCGGATGGATGAGGTCGCCAAAGTCGTCGAGCAGTCCGGCATGAGAGGCGTTCTAATGCGCGGAGCCATCGGGCTGTGCCCGGAAGACGTGCAGCTCCAGAAGCTGGATGAAGCGGTCCGGTTCGCCAAGGACTGGAACGGCCAAGCGAACGGCCGCATCATGACGATGATGAGCCCGCATGCTCCGTACACTTGTCCGCCGGCATTCATCGAGAAGTTCGTTCAGGCCGCCCATGATCTCGACCTGCCGATACACACGCATATGTCGGAGACCGCAGCCGAGGTGGAGCAGAACGTCCGCGAGTACGGCCTGCGGCCGGTCGAGCATCTGGACAAGCTCGGCTTCTTCTCGCGTCCCGCCTTTGTCGCCCATGCCGTCCATCTCAACGATGCGGAGATCGAGCTGCTTGCCGCCAGAGGCGCGGCCGTGTCGCACAACCCCGCCAGCAATCTCAAGCTTGCCAGCGGCGTCGCGCGCGTGCCGGATCTGCTCCGGGCCGGCGTCACCGTCTCGCTCGGCACCGACAGCGCTGCCAGCAACAACAATCTCGACCTCTTCGACGAGATCCGGCTTGCGGCTCTGATCCACAAGGGAGTATCCGGCGATCCCACTGTCGTGCCGGCGGCCGAAGCGCTGAAGCTGGCTACCCTCGGCGGAGCGGCTACGATCCGCCAGCCGATGCTTGGCTCGCTGCAAGCAGGGATGAAAGCCGATTTCATCGCGATCGATACGGATCAGCCGCATTTCTATCCTCAGTCCGATCTGGTCTCCCATCTGGCTTACAGCGGCTCCGGCCGCGATGTCGTCCACGTATGGGTGGACGGCATCCAGGTCGTCAAGGACGGCGCCAGCACGCTGCTGGACGAAGAGCGGATCAAGCATGAAGCCCAAGCCTGCTACGGCAGGCTGACGGGGAACTGATGGCGCGCCGGCGGCGCGGCCTCATGAGCAGGCGCGGCTGGACGCTGTGGATCTCCGCGCTCGTTGTGCTGCTGCTCGTGTATGTGCATGCCGAGTACCGGAGCTTCCAGCGCCCGATATGGGCTGCCGAGCTTCAGGCCGAGAAGCTCGCCCAGCAGAAGGCGGGCCTCAAGGAAACCTCCTCGGCAGAAAAATATGTATGGGATGCGCCGGTATGGGTCGTCCGCGGCAAAAATGCCGAAGGACAGGAAGTGATTGCCTGGCTTCCCGAAAAGGGGGAGCCGCTGCTGCTGGATATGGCGTCAAGCCGCAAGGAAGGCGATATCCGCAGCATTTTCAAGCAGCGAGTTCCCGACGCCGGCATTCGTCATGTCCGGGCAGGCATGATTGGCGGACAGCCGGTTTGGGAAGTGTTCTACACCCGCAAGCAGGGGCAGACCCGCTATTACTATGACTTTTATCAGTATCAGAGCGGCGAGTATATCACCACATATTCGCTGACGACTAAAAAAGCTTCCTAAAGTTGTAACGATTGCCGCCTCCTCTATGAATATCGTTGTGATATACTCTTCGTATAGCAAATGTGATATACTAATCCGTATACGCATGAATTCAAGTAGACGAAGAGGCAGGCCTTTGAGCCGTCGCTTCGATTTTCATAAAGGGGGCTTTTGCTTTGATCAAAGTAAGGCTTGTGCCTTTTTTGACGACGATCGCCGTTACCGCAGCCTTGCTTTTCGGCGGCTGGTACGCCTATGACCAGGCCGTCGTGGAGCGTCCGCTGCAATCTGCGGTGGATTCGCTGCCGGGTGTCGTCTCTGCCGTCCCGACCCTTTCCAAAGACTCTCTGACCGTTCGCCTGAAGCTGGGCGCCGGAGCCGATCTGCGGGGCATCCACGACCAGATTGCCGATCGCAGCGCCAAATGGCTTGAAGGACGCAAGCTCGTCATTACGGTCGATCAGAGCTCGCAGCCCAAGCTGGACTCCATCTGGACAAGCCAGCTGTTCACCGTCGCAGAAGCGATGGAGAACCGCCGCTATTCCGAAATACCGGATGCCTTGAAGGAAATCGAACGCGCGACGCCGGGCCTCAAGACGGCCACCTCGATCGACGACAGCAACGTATATGTGACGCTGGAGCTCGGCAGCGATACGAAATATATCATTCTGCCTAGAACCGGCGAGCGAATGGGGGTTTGGAGTAATGCCTAAGTACAGCATCGAGATAGGCGGGGGAGTTCTGGTCTCGCTGTTTGCGTTTCTGTTGTTCCGCGGCGTGAATATCATTCCTCTTCTGCTGGCGCTTGCGCTTATGGGCGTGCTGCTGTTCGCGCTCAAGTCCAAGGGGCAGCTGGCAGCGGCAGGAGGCCGCAGAGAGGCCCGGGTAAAAGGCTCGACGCCGTTTTCCTTCGACGATATCGGAGGACAGGATCGTGCCAAAGGGGAGCTGGTCGAGGCGCTTGATTTCCTGGTCAAGCATGAAGAGATCAGCAAGCTCGGCATCCGCCCCATGAAGGGCATCCTGCTTACCGGTCCTCCCGGAACAGGCAAGACGCTCATGGCCAAGGCAGCCGCCCATTATACGGATTCCGTCTATCTGGCCGCATCGGGCAGCGAATTCGTAGAGATGTATGTCGGTGTCGGAGCAGGCCGGATACGCGATCTGTTCAAGGAAGCCCGCAAGAAGGCCGGCAAGGAAGGGAAGAAGAACGCGGTCATCTTCATTGATGAGATCGACGTCATCGGCGGCAAGCGCGACGGCGGCCAGCATCGGGAGTATGACCAGACGCTCAACCAGCTGCTGACGGAGATGGACGGCATCCATACGAACGAGGCGCCTCGCATTCTCCTCATCGCGGCGACGAACCGCAAGGAGATGCTGGATTCGGCGCTGCTGCGCCCTGGCCGGTTCGACCGCCATATCGGCGTTGATCTTCCCGACAAGAAGGGCCGTCTTCATATCTTAAACATCCATTCCAAAAACAAACCGCTTCATGACGAAGTGAACATGGAAAAAATCGCCGAAGAGTCGTTCGGATTTTCCGGCGCCCAGCTCGAAAGCGTCCTGAACGAGGGCGCCATCTATGCGATGCGCGAAGGATTGCCGCTTGTCGAGCAGCATCATTTGACGATGGCGATCGACAAGGTCATGATGGGCGAGAAGACCGACCGCGAGTCCACCAAGGAAGAACGGGAGCGGGTGGCGATCCACGAGCTTGGCCATGCGATCGCGGCGGAGCTGCTTCGACCGGGCAGCGTATCCCAGGTCGCGCTCGCGCCGCGCGGCGGAGCGCTCGGGTACGTGCGCCACAACCCGAGCGACGACCATTATCTGTACACGAAGGACTATCTGGAAGCCCAGATCATGATTGCTCTTGCCGGCGCAGCCGCGGAGGAGATGTTCTACGGCGGCCGCAGCACCGGCTCCCGCAACGACTTCGAGCAGTCGCTCAATATCGTCCGGACGATGGTGGAATGCGGCCTGACCGAAGTGGGCATCATTGAGGACAGGATGATGACGCCGGACCGCTGGGCCCAAATATCCGGCAGCGTGCTGGACGGCCTCATGAGCCGGGTCAAGGAAATGCTGGCCGCAAGACGGCAGCTGTTCACGCATTGCCTGAACATCCTGATCGACCGCGAGACGCTTGGCGGCGAGCAGTTCCGCAAGCTCATCGCATCGGAGGAGAGCCTCAGCGCTTAAGCTGGAGCGGCTGGCATGCATTCAAAAAGAGACGGAATATGCCGTCTCTTTTTTCATTTGCATCGATTCGGTGACAAGATGGGAACGAACGGTTGAATGAAGCTGGAACGGCCCGGATTTTTATAGCGGAAAAGAACGGTGTCAAGTTGTGTCGGCAGCCGTCGGAACGTTATAATAAAGGGTACTTTAGAGATACAGGGAATAGGAGAGACCATACTGTGAATTACAGAAAGATCGGCGTGATCGGCGCCGGCACGATGGGACAGAGCATCGCCGAGATGCTGTCCTACAAAGGGTTGGACGTCTATCTGCTGGAGCTGTCGGAGGAAAGGCTGAAGTCCGGCCTGGACAATATCGGGGTCAGCCTCGACAAGCAGATCGAGAAGTGGGCGCTGACCCAGGCGGAGAAAAAGCTGATCCTGGGACGGATCCATGGCGTATCGGCGATTGAAGACCTGTCCCAATGCGAGCTCATCATCGAGACGATCACCGAGGATCTCGACGCGAAGAAGGAAGTATTCCGAGCCGTAGACAAGGCTTGTCCGCCATCGGTCATTCTGGCAAGCAACACGTCGACGCTCTCGCTGACGGAGCTGGCCAGCGTCACCGCGCATCCGGAGCGGGTCATCGGCATGCACTTCGTCTACCCGGTGTTCAAGGTGGATCTCGTCGAGATCGTTCGCGGACTCCGCACTTCGGACGAGACGTTCAAGGGCACGAAGGATTTCGTGGAGCAGGTGATCGAGAAGAAAGGCGTCATGGTGTTCGAATCCCCGGGATTCGTCACGACGCGCCTCATCTGCCTCTTCATCAACGAGGCTCTGCACATTCTGGAGGAAGGCACCGCTTCCGCGGAGGACATCGACAGCGCGATGCGCATCGGCTACTCGTTCCAGCACGGTCCGTTCGAGATGGCCGACCGGTTCGGGCTGGATTCCGTCCATGCCGCGCTTTCGTCGATGTTCCGGGAATACGGAGAGCTGAAATACCGGCCGTCCTTCATCCTCAAGAAAATGGTGCGCGCCGGCCAGCTCGGCGTCAAGAGCGGTACGGGATTTTTCAGCTACGACAAGGACGGTGACCGCGTATGAACATTCTCGTCATCAATGCCGGCAGCTCCTCGCTGAAATACCAGCTCTACGACATGAAGGACGAATCCGTCCTTGCCAGCGGCCGCGTGGAGCGGATCGGGATGGATTCCGCGATTTTGACGCATGAGCCGGCGGACAAGCCGGAAGTGCGCATCGTCGACGAGATTCTGGAGCATACGAGCGCGATCAAGCGCGTCTTGGACATGCTCGTCCATCCGGAGCATGGAGTGCTCGGCTCCGTATCGGAGATCCATGCGGTCGGGCACCGTGTCGTGCACGGAGGGGAGTCGTTCAAGGAGTCCGCTATCGTGACGAACGAGACGAAGCTGGAGATCCGCAAGCTGTTCGATCTTGCCCCGCTGCACAATCCGGCGCATATGATGGGCATCCTCGCCGTCGAAGCGGTGCTGCCCGGCGTTCCGCAGGTCGTCGTGTTCGACACGGCCTTCCATCAGACGATGCCGCAGGAATCGTACCTGTACCCGGTTCCGATGGTGCTCTACCGCCGCCACGGCATCCGCCGCTACGGCTTCCATGGGACGAGCCATGCCTATGTCAGCGAGCGCGCGGCCGAGGTGCTTGGCCGTCCGCTGGAGGAGCTCAAGCTCGTCAGCTGCCATATCGGCAACGGCGCGAGCGCGACCGCCATCCTGAACGGCAAGTCGTTCGACACGAGCATGGGCATGACTCCGCTCGAAGGGCTCATGATGGGCACCCGCAGCGGCGATCTCGATCCTGCGATCGTGCCTTACACGATGAACAAGGAAGACCTCACGCTGACGGAGGTCAACTCCATGCTGAACAAGCACAGCGGGCTGCTGGCCATTTCCGGAATCAGCAGCGACATGAGGGAGATTACGGAAGCGATGTCGGAAGGCGACAAGAACGCCCGTCTCGCTTTTGAAATGTATACTTACCGCGTACGCAAATACATCGGCGCTTACGCGGCCGCCATGAACGGCATCGACGTGCTTCTGTTCACCGCCGGAGTCGGGGAAAACTCCGTCGTGCTGCGGGAGCGGGTATGCGAGGGGCTGACGTTCCTCGGCATCGAGCTCGACCGCGAGCTCAACGCCCAGCGAAGCAAGGAAGCCCGAGTCATCTCCACGCCGAAATCCCGCGTGAAGGTGATGGTCGTGCCGACGAACGAAGAGCTGCTGATCGCGCGCGATACGTTCAAGCTGGCCGCAGAGCAATCGAAGGGAGAAACCGAAGCATGATTGAAAATCTCGTTACCATCAAGCAAGTATCCGCCCATACGGGCGCACGCGTCACCATCGGAGCCTGGGTGCACGGCAAGCGCTCCAGCGGCAAGATCGCCTTCCTCCAGCTTCGCGACGGAAGCGGTTATATCCAGGGCGTAGTCGCCAAGAACGACGTCTCCGAGGAAACATGGGAGGCGGCAGGCAAGCTGACGCAGGAGAGCTCGCTGTATGTATCCGGCACGGTCAAGGAAGAGCCGCGCAGCGCTTCCGGCTACGAGCTGCTCGTGGACGGCATCGAGATCATCCAGGCTACCCAGGAATATCCGATCACGCCCAAGGAGCATGGCGTCGACTTCCTGATGGACCACCGCCATCTGTGGCTGCGCGCGCCGAAGCAGCGCGCCATTCTGACGATCCGCGCCGAGATCAAGCGCGCCGTCAACGAGTACTTCGATACGAACGGCTTCACCCAGGTCGATCCTCCGATCCTGACGCCCACTTCCGCCGAAGGAACGACCAACCTGTTCCATACGAAATACTTCGACGAGGACGCCTATCTGACCCAGAGCGGACAGCTGTACATGGAAGCGGCTGCGATGGCTCTCGGCAAAGTATACAGCTTCGGCCCTACGTTCCGTGCGGAGAAATCGAAAACCCGCCGCCATCTGATCGAGTTCTGGATGATCGAGCCGGAAATGGCGTTCGTCGATCTGGAGCAGAGCCTCCGCATCCAGGAAGCTTTCGTCAGTCACGTCGTGCAGAGCGTCGTCAGCAACTGCCGTCCGGAGCTCGAGACGCTTGGACGCGACATTTCCAAGCTGGAGGCGATTCAGGCTCCGTTCCCGCGCATTACGTATGACGAGGCGATCGACTTCCTGAACAAAAACGGCTTCGAAGTGCCTTGGGGCGAAGATTTCGGTGCTCCGCACGAGACCGCCATAGCTCAAGAGTACGACCGTCCGGTATTCATCACCCATTACCCGGCTTCCATCAAGTCGTTCTACATGAAGCCGGATCCGAATCGTCCGGAAGTCGTTCTGTGCGCGGACATGATCGCGCCTGAAGGATACGGCGAGATCATCGGCGGCTCGCAGCGGATCGACGATCCGGAGCTGATGGCGCAGCGCTTCGAGGAGCATAACCTTCCTCTGGACGCCTATCAGTGGTACATGGACCTGCGCAAGTACGGCACCGTGCCGCACTCCGGCTTCGGCCTCGGTCTGGAGCGCACCGTCGCCTGGATCTGCGGCCTCGAGCATGTGCGCGAGACGATCGCATTCCCGCGCACGCTTTACCGTCTGTACCCGTAAGACAGCATGACCGCCATCGCCGCCGGAGGGTCCGGCGGCATGACCCAAGTTGCAGCGATCAGGAGGAAGGTGAGCCGCTTGAACGAGAACAGCCAGCATGAATATACGAGAGCATTGGCTTCCCTGATGGGAGAACGGGGAATTTTCCTTCCCGCGCTCCTTCTTCGCAGCTATCGGGAGCTGGGCCTCAGCGACAGCGACATGATGCTGCTTCTGCAGCTGATGATGTTCCGCGATTCGCTGCGCCAGGATTTCCCGACGCCGGACGAGCTCGGCCGGCTGACCGGCACGACCGCCAAGTCGGTCCAGCAGCAGCTTGGCCGGCTGATCAAGGAAGGCTTCCTGACGATCAACGACGCCGTCGACGCCGCCAGCGGCATCCGCTACGAGCGGTACGACTGGCAGGGCTGGCTGGAGCGGGCGGCGGCTTGGGCGGCTTCCGAACGTCCGGAGCCCGCTTCGCCGGAACCGGCCGCCCGCCAGACGGCTGCGATGGAGCTCAACTTGTTCTCGGTGTTCGAGCAGGAGTTCGGAAGGCTGCTGTCTCCGATGGAATGCGAGCGGATCAGCAGCTGGCTCGACCTTGACCAGTACAGCGACGAGCTTATCCGCTTCGCGCTCAGGGAAGCGGTATTTGCAGGCAAGCTTCACTTTACGTATATCGACCGCATCCTTTTGGAATGGTCCCGCAACCGGGTATCGACGCCGGAGGAAGCGAAGGTGCATTCCCGCAAGTTCCGCGGGACGTCGAAAAACTGACGGGACGAGGCGGGGAGGAAGGCCGGATGAAAATCCGTTTTTGCCGGCGCAACCTGAAGAACGGGGCGAAGCCTGCCTACCGCAAGCTCAAGTCGGAGGCGGGAGTCAAGCTGGTCAAGGAAGACTGCCTCGGCAGCTGCAGGCTGTGCAGGGAAGCCTGCTTCGCCGTCGTCAAGGGGAAGACCTTATCGGCGTCCGGCCCCGCCAAGCTGCGGCGCAAAATCAAGAAGCGGTTGAATAAGCGATGACCGAATGACGATGAGGCCGCTGAAAAACAAGCGATAGGCGCGGATCGTTCTGGAGAAACGTCGGAACAAGGATTCCCGAACGCAGCGGCAGCTTTTCAGCGGTCTCCATGACGACAGGGGGATTCAGGGTGAACGATCAATTGGCAACCGCTCTTAACGAGCAGATGAATTTCGAATTCTATTCCGCGCATGTCTATCTGGCCATGGCGGCCTATTGCTCCGGGGACAGCCTCGAAGGCTTCTCCAACTTCTTCCTCGTCCAGGCGGAGGAGGAGAGGTTCCACGCGATGAAGATTTACCGGTTCCTCAACGACCGCGGACGCCGCGCGACGCTGAAGGCGCTGCCGGAGCCGAAGAACGAATACGATTCCATGCTGGACGTATTCGAGCATGGCTACCGCCACGAGCAGCAGAATACGAAAAACTTCTACCAGCTCGCCGATCTCGCGCTTGATTCCAGAGAGCATGCGACGATCTACTTCCTCAAATGGTTCATCGACGAGCAGGTGGAGGAAGAAGCCCTTTTCGACGGCATCATCCAGAAGCTGAAGCGCATCGAGAGCGACAGCAACGCCTTCTATATGCTCGATGCGGAGTTTGCCGGCAGATCCTTCACGCCTCCAGCCGAGTAGAATCGCTTTAGCGGACACCTCTTTTCGCGTCAGTGGAACCGTGTCGTTCCACTGATTGCGAAGGGGGTGTTTTTTTGTTTCTCATCCCCGTTTCCCTTTTTTATGCAGCCAAGCCCCGCGCTCTCCTTCGAAGGAGCGGGATTTCGTTCTCGACGGCTGGACCGGTGAATGGATAAACAAGCAAATCAAGCCGGGACCTTCTTGGTCCCGGCTTGATTTTCCAGTGGAAGGAAGGAGGAAACTGATGCAGAATTGTGGACGTATAAGTCTCATTTAGGAAAGGAGAGAAAGGGATGCCGATTTATTTCAAAGACAACTTTTTCAATTCGGGACCGACGGAAATCATGGACGAGGATGGAACTGTCATCGGCCATGTCGATCTCCGCAGCATGTTCGGAGCCTCGCTGGAAGTATTCGACCGAGATGGAGCGACCTTGTTCCAGGGGAAGTTCCCCCTCTTCTCCCGAAGATGGTCTGTGCTTGGACAGGGCGAGAGGGAAGCGGGGGAGCTCAGGCAGCGGCTGGCATTCCTGTCCAAAAGATTCGAGTACGACAGCTTTGGAAGGGGCGTTTTTGAAATTGCCTCTCCCGCCTTTTCCGACTTGTACGAAATCACGGACGAAGCGGGAAACATGGCGGCCGGATTCCGGAAAGTAAGCGGCTGGGTGCTTCCGTCCGCCTACCGGCTGGAAACCTATACAAGCTCTGTCGGCGAAATGGAATGGGTGTGCGTCATCCTTGGCATGAATGCAATCCAGAAGGCGGCCCGTACGTCGAACTGATTGTTCACCTGCGGGGCGGGAGCTTCAGAAGAATGGCGGCAAGCAGAATGACGATGATCCAAGGAGACATATGGGTTGTCGCCCACTCGAAAACGATCCGAACCTTCGCATCCTCCGAGAAGGAGGCTGTCGGGAAGCTGCTGGCAAGCATGGAAACGATGAACAGCGGCACCATCCAAATTCCGATCAAGCTCCACTTCTTCAATGTTCGGCACCTCCTTATTGGGTTAGCGGCGGGAATCGGAAGGCAGGGAAGCGGCCGCCGTTACGGTTCGCGAATACTCCGACGGCGGCATTCCGGTCGCTTTCTTGAAATCCCTGGAAAAGTAATGAAGGCTGGAATAGCCTAGACGGTCGGCGATTTCCGTATACGTATGGCGCCGCTCCCGGATGAGCGTCTTGGCTTCCTCGATCTTCATCTCCTTGAACGCATCCATGACGCCCATGCCGGTCTGGGACAAAAAGATTTCCTTGAGCCTGCTCCGTCCCAAGTGGACTGCCCGGCATAGATCGTCGAGCGCCAGCGGCTCGGACAGCCGCTGCCTCATGATCTCGCGCACCCGGCGCACCGTATCCTGCTCCAGCCGGGCGGCCTTCGCCGGGACGCTGCGGCGCTGTTCGGCCTGCTCGCCCAGAGCTTCCGAGCGGGCGCTGCGGATCTGTCCGATCAGCAGCAGCTCCAGCAGCAGGCGGAACGACTGCTGACTGGCCGCCGGCGCCTGGGGGTTGCGGCTCAGCTCATGGCTGCCGGGAGTATGGTAGGGCGGAAGGAAGCTGGCGAATCCTTCCTGCAGCAGCAGGGCGAGCCAGCTTCTTTCGCGTTCGCCGGGATACGACACCCGGTTCTCGAGCTCTTGCATGAGCGGGCTCGTACAGCCGAAAGCGATGACGATGAGATTGGGGGGCCGATGACCGGCATCCACGCGCACGGTGTGGAACTCTCCCGGCTTATGGAAAATCAGCTGACCCTGCTTCAGCGTCAGCAGCCGGTCGTCTGCGCGAACCTCCACCTCTCCCTTGTCTACATAGAGAAGCTCCCAGAAGTCATGCGATTCCCCTTCGAACAGGAAGCCCGTCGGATATTCGAAATAATGAAAGGAGATCAGGCTCTCCACCTGTACGGGCGTCTCCAGAATCAAGCGGCTGAACGGCATGCGGGCATCTCCTCGCGGTCTAGGGATAGGATCGGTTTCCATTTTACCATGTTGGAGTGCAAATTTAACGGCTGATGCGACAAATCCAATCGGAAGGGAGATTGATATAATCGCAGCAAGGAAGCGGATACAGAAATCCGAAAGGAGCTGCATGACATGAAAAAAGGAATCAACGCCTGGTCGTTCCCGGCGGGTACGGGCATTGAGGAAAGCATGGACCTGGCGCTTGCCGCCGGCTTCGACGGCATCGAGCTTGCGCTGGAGGAGAACGGGCCGCTGAGCCTGGAAAGCACGAACCGCGATATCATCGGGATCCGCAAGCTGGCGGAGGATAAAGGCATCGAGCTGGCGAGCCTCGCGAGCGGCTTGTACTGGAGTTATCCGATCACAAGCTCGGACGCAGCCGTCCGCACGAAGTCGGCGGACATCGTCAAGCGGCAGCTGGAATGCGCTGCGCTGCTCGGCGTGGACACGATTCTCGTCGTGCCCGGCGCGGTCGGAGTCGACTTCATTCCCGACGCAGAGGCCGTTCCCTACGACAAGGCCTACGAGCGCGCGCTGGAGGGACTTTCGCGGCTCGCCAAGGACGCCGAGGCAGCCAAGGTGGCGATCGGCATCGAGAACGTCTGGAACAAGTTCCTGCTGTCTCCGCTGGAGCTGAGAGGGTTCATCGACGAGATCGGCTCCGATTATGTCGGCTCCTATTTCGACGTCGGCAACGTCGTGCACTCCGGCTACCCGGAGCATTGGATCCCGATTCTCGGCAGCCGGATCAAGAAGGTCCACTTCAAGGATTATCGCAGGCAGGCCGGCGGCCTGCACGGCTTCGTCGACCTGCTGGCCGGCGACGTCGACTACCCGGCCGTCGTCGGCGCGCTGCGCGCCATCGGCTACGACAGCTTTGTAACGGCGGAAATGATTCCTCCTTACACCCATCACGGGAGCCAAATCATCTTCAATACTTCGGCGGCTATGGACGCCATTCTCGGAAGGAGCGGCCGCGCATGATCAGAATCGGAATCATCGGACTTGGATTCATGGGAAGGGCCCATCTGGAAAACTACATCAGGCTGGCCAAGGAAGGCGTCGCCGTGCAGGTGGCGGCCATTTGCGACGCGGATCCCGCCAAGCTTCGCGGCGAAGGCGGCGGAGGAAATCTGGATGCGGACACTTCACAGCTCGACCTGTCCTCTTTCTCCCTGTATACGTCGCTGCAGGAGATGCTGGACAAGGAGCAGCTGGACGCCGTCGATATTGCGCTGCCGACGCATCTGCATCGCAGCGTGACGGTCATGTGCCTGGAAGCGGGCCTGCATGTGCTGTGCGAGAAGCCGATGGCATCGAACGTGGCGGAATGCCTGGAGATGCTCCAGGCTTCCGAGAGAACCGGAAAATCGCTCATGATCGGGCAATGCCTGCGCTTCTGGCCCGCATATGTGTATCTTCGGGATCTGATCGCCGAAGGAACATACGGCAAGCCTACGTATGCGTACTTCTACCGCGGCGGCGGCACGCCGGACTGGGGTCCATGGGTGCTGCAGAAGGATAAGGGAGGCGGCGCCCTGCTCGACATGCATGTGCATGACACGGATGTCGTCAACTGGCTGTTCGGCATGCCGGAAGCCGTCTCGACGCAAGCCGCCAACGTGATTCCGGGAAGCGGCTACGACATCGTGTCCACCCATTACCGCTATGGCGGCGGCGAGGTCGTCCATTCCCAGGTCGACTGGACTCTGAACGGCGATTTCGGCTTCGAGATGGGCTTCCGGGTCAACTTCGAGCGGGGCAATGTCCAGTTCAGCGGCGGCGCCGTGAAGGTGAACCCGAATGACGCGCCGGGCTTCGAAGCGGATCTGCCGGACGATCAGGGCTATTACTACGAGCTGAAATACTTCGTGGAGAAGCTGCTGGCCGGAGAGCCGATCGAGGAAGCCCATCCGGTCAGTACGATGTCGACGATCGCCATCGTGGAGGCGGAGCTGGCTTCCGCCGACAAGCGGGGCGAGTGGGTGAGCCTGGCTGGTGCGGCGGTTAGATAAGAGCAGGGCGGAAGCTCCGCTAGGGAATCATGAGGCTGCCCTTCTAGGGCGGCCTTTTGGTTTTAAAACGGGTTTTGAGCTTTGCTTCGGATTGTTATAGTGGGTGGAGAGTTCGTCATAGGGAGGACGGGGCCATCGCTTGCATCAGGAAACAACTGCCAGCAGCATCCCGTCCTCACAGCGAAAAAGTTCGCAACTTTCAGCTGCCAAAGGGCGCCGGAGCTCGCCGAGCTCCCTGTCGCTCAACGGCGCCGCGATCGCCAGCCTGCCGCCGGGCAGGAGCACACGTCGCATTTCTTGCAGTGCGAGGAGGCGTTCATTATGATCCAGATGCTGCAGCACGAAGCTGCTCGCCGCGAAGTGGCAGCTTCGGTCAGGAAGAGGCAGAGCAAGCAGGTTGCCTTGGCGCGTCTCGGTCTGAGGAAGTGAGCGGGCCAGCAGGGCAAGCATGGACGAGGAGACGTCGACAGCAATCAAGCGGGCTCCGCCTGCGGCCAGAAGCCTCGTCAGATTGCCGGTTCCGCAGCCGAGATCGGCGCCGGTTTCTCCTGGCAACGGGTCGAGCCAATCAGCCAGCTCTGCAAGCGTTGCTACATACCGCTCTAACGAGTACCCGGCAGGAAGCGATCGGACCGGCGCTTCCTCTCCGGCAGCAGCCGCCATTCCATCCCAACCGATCCCGTCGGACCAGCTGCCGCGGGTTTTTCGTTGTTGCTGGAGCTCCCGGGAGGACTCTTTCAATTCATCCAGCGAAGGGAGTCCGGATCGGCTCTGCCAGGCGGCCATTCCCTGGTCCAGCGACTTCAAGGCGGCCGAGGCGTCCAGCCATTGCTCGTACAGCGATTGCCTCGCTGCTCCAGCCGCCAGCAGGAAAGCTTCCCGGTCTCCAAGACTGTCCAGCATGCCGGCAATAGAGGAGAGCGGGATTCCCCATTCACGCAGAGCCGCTATCCATCTCAAGCGATCGATGTCATCGCCGCTATAGAAGCGGTATCCGCCTTCGGTGCGGGCGCTGGCCGGCAGCAAGCCGGTCTGTTCGTAATAACGGATGGCCCGGGGAGTAAGGCCGGTCATGGCGGCTGCCTGACGGATATGCATGAGTACGTTCTCCTTTCCGGCATAACCGGAATTTCGATTTGAATGTCGGAGTTCAATTCTATCGCTGTCATTAAGTCACAGATTGACATCGCTCGATGAATTTCAATCGCAAACATTATCTCAAAGATCAATCGCAGACATCTACTACCTTAAAGATCAATAACAGACATCCAGGCAAAGATATCGCATCTATCGCTAAGATTACCAGAGACATCAGATACAACACTTCATCGAAGATATTTATCGCAAGCACCTAGAGCCGAAATACCCGGATTTTCAATCCTTCCGTCCATGCGGTTGGCTCCATCTTACACCTTGACGCGGCGAGAAGGTCAAGCGTTCCTTAAGCACAAAAATCCAAATGGTCGGCACCGGAGTTCTAGAGGGGATATCTCCGGGCAGGTACAATGAAAGCAGAACGATAACCTTCCTAAAAGGCGGTATGTGCATGACTAAAATCAATAATCCTATCGGCGTCATCGTGGACAGCTTCCAGCTCGGCGTTCGTCAAGGGCTGCTGAAGGCCAAGGAAGTCGGAGCGGACGGCGTGCAGATCTATGCGGTCAAGGGCGAAATGGATCCCGATGTCATGGATGCCGCCCGCCGCAGGGAGCTCAAGGAATACGTCGCTTCCCTCGGCTTGCAGATTTCCGCCCTTGTGGGCGACTTGGCCGGACACGGCTTCCAGGACGCCAGGGAGAACCGCTGGAAGATCGAGAAGTCCAAGCGGATTCTCGATCTGGCGATGGATCTCGGCTGCCCGATCGTCACGACCCACATCGGCATCGTGCCGGATGACGAGAACGGCGAGATCTACCACACGATGCAAAGCGCCTGCGAGGAGCTGAGCAGCTATGCCAGCAGCATCAACGCTTACTTCGCGATCGAGACCGGTCCGGAGCGCTCCGCCCATCTGAGGAAGTTCCTCGATACGCTCAGCACGAACGGCTTGTCCGTCAACTTCGATCCGGCCAATATGGTGATGGTGACCGGAGACGATCCGGTCCAAGGCGTCTATACGCTGAAGGATTACATCGTCCATACGCATGCCAAGGACGGCATCCGGCTGCGGGAAGTCGACCCGCGCAAAGTATACGGCATGCTCGGCTACGAGGCGATGAGCCATGAGGCGCTGGCGGCATCGGCCGAGTCCGGAGAGGACTTCCGTGAAGTTCCGCTTGGCCAAGGCGGCGTCGACTGGCCGAATTACCTCCAGGCGCTTCAGGACATCGGATATTCCGGTTACCTGACGATCGAGAGGGAAGTCGGCACACAGCCGGAACAGGATATCGCCGAAGCGGTCCGGTTCCTGAAAAGCTTCAAGTAAGCCTGATTCGGGAGGCGTCATGCGGCCGAATAGCCGATGCCGTTTGCTGTCTGCTCGAAGGTTCGATGGGAACAAGCCGAAACAGCTGAGGGAGCAGAGCAAGAAGCAATCAGAGCAATCAGAGTAACCTCAGCAGGTGCAGCATGCAAAGAGAAAGTGCAGCATGAACAGAAAGCAAAGCCACAAAAGAAAGCGAAGAATCCATTCCGGCAACGGAGAGGATCCTTCGCTTCTTTTTTCGTCCATCAGACAGACTCAGACTCCCGAATGTTGCGGTCAGCCGGTTCAACTGCCCGGCGTCTGCTGCGGGAGGCTGCATATTCCTTCAGGTCGGGCCAACGCGGAATGACGATGCCGGCCAGCACCAGCAGGCTTCCGGCCAGCGTAAGCAGAGAAAGCCGCTCACCCTGCAGAAGCGCGCCGAGACCGAGCGCGATGACGGGCGAAATGTACAGCCACGTGGAGGGGAAGAAGGCGTTGGTCGCCTTGATCAGCCAGGCATAGAGGCTGTGCCCGAGCATGGAGCCGGCCACGGTCAGGTAGATCAGCGACCCGGCAGCCGGCAAGAAGTCGATTGGCTGTGACCAAGATCTCTCGGCGAAAGCGGAGAGAATCAGCAGCCCGATGCCCCCATAAATCATCTGAGCGGCGTTCAAGGCAACCGGCGGCAGCTCCGGATTGCGAAGCAGCGTCCGCCGGGTCAAGAGGCTGCCTGCCGCATAACCGAACTCTCCGAGCAGGACGAGCAGGCAGCTGACAAGCCAAATCACATTCGCCTGAGCATGAAGCTCCGGCAGCATGAGCGTGATGACGCCCAGCAGGCCGATGATGCAGCCTGCCCTCTCCAGGATGCTGGAGCGCTGCCGGAGAGCCACCGATTGCATCAGCAGGATGGCCATCGGGCCTGTAGCCGACAGGATGGCGGCCATGCCGGAATCGATATGCTGCTCGGCCCAGTATAAGACGGCAAATGTAGCGAATGTGCTGCCGGCACCGATGAAGGCGAATTCCTTGCGGAACAGCATCGAGAAACGGACCTTGCGGCGGGCGAGCATCCAGCCGAACAGCAGCAGCCCGGCGGCGGTGAAGCGGATTCCTGCCGACAGGAACGGGGGCAGGCCGGCAGCCACGCCGACTTTGATGACGAGAAACGTCGTGCCGAAAATCGCGCACATGAGCAAGTAATTGAATGCAACCATCAGCGGGCCTCCTCTTTTTATTTACTATAGTGGTTGACGAATAGAACAGATTGGATAGGATTAGAACAGATAGGCTCGAATCGGGAGGAATCGGAAGTGGAGAACAACATCGCTGCCCCGGATCGGGGCAACAACGCCGTCACCAAGCTGGCGCTGATACAAGACGAGGTGAGAAGCGGCATGGATCGGGGAGAGTGGAAGGCCGGGGAGAAGCTTCCATCAGTGAGGTCGATGGCGGAGCGGCTCGGGGTGCACCGGCTGACCGTGCTGAAAGCCTATCGGCTGCTTGAAGAGGAAGGCCTGCTTTACTCCCGGTACAAAAACGGCTATTACGTGCGTGCGCAGGTGGAAGCCAAGCCTGACACTCCGGATGGAGATGCGGCCTCGGGATGGGCTTACGCCGCCGCGCCGGGTTATGTCAACCGCAGCCGCCTTTCGGATATCCACAGCATGAAGGTCAGCCATCCGATGTCGGAGGCATTGATCGACCCTGCTCTGCTTCCGAACCGCTTTTTATCGAATCATGTGAAGCAGGTGCTGGATCTTCATCCGATGGTTCTGAGCACGTATTCCACCGTTCTCGGGGACCCGGAGCTGAGGGAGGCTTTATCCGCTTTTTTTGCCGAAGCCCATGGAATCGATGTCGATGCCGGAGAGCTGCTCATCACGTCGGGGTCGCAGCAAGCGATCGATCTCGTGTCCCGCTCGCTGGTCAAGCCCGGCGACAGAGTCTTGATCGAACGGCCTACATATAGTCCGGCGATCGACGTCTTCCAGCAGCAGAACATCATTCTGCTGCCTGTCGAGCTGACGGCGGAAGGATATGACCTGGACGCTGTCGAAGCGCTGATGGAGAAGGAGCAGCCCCGCCTGTTCTATATGAACCCGACCTTCCACAATCCGACGGGCTATACGGTGCCTGCGGAGCAGCGCAAGCTGCTGGTGGAGCTGGCGGAGCGCCATGACTGCATCCTGGTGGAGGATGATGTCTATCATGATATCTACTTCGACCAGCCCCCGCCTCCGCCTTTGTTCTATTACGATACGGAAGGTTATGTCGTCTATATCCGCAGCTTCAGCAAATATATCGCTCCCGGCCTGAGGATTTCCGTGCTTGCCGCGCGTCCTTCGGTCATGGAGGGAATCCGGCCGCTGAAGGCGTTGTCCGACAGCGGATCTCCGCTGCTGAACCAAAAAATATTCCAGCATTACTTTTTCTCGAGCCGCATGCAGGAGCATGTCCAGAAGCTGAGAACCGCAGTCCGCATGCGCAAGGATGTCATGGAAAAAGCGCTTGCCCGGACAGGGTGGAGCTGGGACAGCCCTGACGGAGGGCTTAACCTGTGGATTTCGCTGCCGGACGGAATCCCGGCCGATCTGCTGCTCGAGCGATGCGTGGCGCGATCGGTCTCCTTTGTGCCCGGCAGCATCTGCGATCCGCTGGGGAAGATGAACGCCAGAATCCGGCTCAGCTATTCTTTTTTGAGCGAAAAGCGGATCGCAGAGGCCGTCGAGCAGCTGATCGAGGCGGCTGAAGAGCTGCGGAGCTGATTTTTTTGCGGATGTTGTTCAAATTCGCGGCAGGAATGGCATCTCTCTGATTAGGCCGAAGAGAAGCGAGGAGATCAGCATGGGGCACATTGCCGAAGAAGAGCGGATGGGAGTTGCAATGACAGTACGGGCTGCAGAGCCGAGACGTGCCGCGAGAGAGGAACTGGAGCTCGCGGAGCGGGCTGGCGCGGGAGATGCCGAAGCTTTCGGCGAGCTGTTCGAGCGGCACCGGCACAAGGCGCGGGGGTTGGCGGAGCGGCTCACGGGTGACGCGCATATGGCCGATGATGTCGTGCAGGATGCGCTCATCCGCGCCTTCCTTCATCTTGGGACGCTTGCCGATACGAGCCGGCTGCTGCCGTGGTTTTTCCGGATCGTCCGCAACCAGGCCAACATGAAGCTGCGCCGGGGAGGGCCGTATCGCAAGGAAAGGCCGTTCAACTCTCTTGCAGCTCCCGGCGGCAGGGACGCTGCTGCCGCTGACTGGGATGATCTCGACAGCATTCTGTCCCGCTTGGCCGGTCGGGCTAGCCAGGAAGCGGCTTCCAGCCAGGATCCGGCCGCGCTGCTGCTCCGCAAGGAAACATACGAAACGATCCATGCGCTGCTCCACTGCCTGAGCGGCAAGGAAAGAGGAATCTTCACCGCTTATTTTTTCCGGCAGCTCCGTCCGGAAGAAATCGCCGGGATGTACGGGATGACGACCGGATCCATCTATACGTACATTCACCGTTCCAGGCAAAAGCTGCGCCAGGAGCATATCCGGGCTTCTCTCGGCCTGATGCCGGATGCGAAGAGAGGTGCTGGAATGGAGAACGGCAAGCTGCTTGAGCTTGCGGCAGGGGAAGGAGACCAGCCCAAGCTGTTCACGCTTGCAAGCAGTCTAGGGCGAATCCTCAGGACTAATGGAGAGCCGAGGAGCGGCGCGGAACTGATGGGAACTTCCGGGCTGGCTTTCCGCATGAGCATTTCGGAGAAGACGACATTCTCGGACGGGCTTTACATCTTCGATTGGCGGTCGTCGATACAAGAGCTGATGGCAGGATACGGGTACGAGACGGCATTTTGCTGCGGGCAGCTGGCCGATTCCCCGGTACCGCTGCTGGGGGCCGTGGAGAGCTTCCCGGTCGTCCTGCCGATCGAGGAGGCGGTTCTGCCGTTCATCCGCAGCCGAATCGACGCGGGATTGCCTGTGCTCTATTTCGACACGCTGGCTTCCCGGCCATTCATCCATGAATGGTCGGTCATCTACGGTTACGACGATAAGCGCCGAATCGTGCATGTGACCGACCCCGTACAGTCGACGGGAAAAATGCTTGCGTACGAAGATGTGGCTGACAACCCGATCCGGTTTCTGGCTGCTTTTTCACGGAAAGGAAACCGCAGCCCGGTCAGCAGGCCGGCGGCGGATAGCGAGGCGGAACGCCGGTTTGCGCATGCTGTCCGCTATGGGATTTCTTTTGCCAACGAAGGATCGCGCTATCGTCCTCGAACGTCGTATTTGAGCTATGCAACGGGGCTGGCCGCCTACGGTGCCTGGATCCGCCATCTGGCCGATCCCGACACGGCGCCGAACCGGTACGGCATGGGCCAGCTTGCCGCGGCCTATGCCGAGGCGAAGCGGTATGCGGGGGAGTACTTGCGAGCGGCTCCTCTGCGCGGGGAGGCCATGAGGATGGCCCTGCTGGCATCGGAGGCTTATGAGCAGGCGGCGTTGGCGCTGGAAGAACTGAGCCTCCAGGTTCCTTTCGTCAAAACGGCGGAAGTGATGCCGCCCGGCTTACGGGAGGGCTGCATCTCCCTGTTGAGGAAAGCGAAGCGGTTCGAAAGCGCCGCCGTGGGCTATATGGAACAAGCATGGAAGCGACGGATCGAGGAGAGGGATGGAGAAGATGAGGAAGCTTAGATTCATGACCGAATTTACGAATTTGAAGCGGCTTGCGGCAGCCAAGGAATCGTTCGAACAGCTTTATCCGGAGGTTGAGGTCGTCATCGAGCAGTCGGCCGATCATTTCGAGTCGCTCCGCGCTTACCGGTCGGACGAAGCGCCCGACATCATCGAATCGGGAGGCTGGGCGCTGTTCAACCGCGAGGGGATGTTCGTCGACTTGAATCCATATGTCGAGCAGTCGGGGATGGAGGCGGATCTTTATTCGGGGCCGCTGGCGATTGCCCGTCATAACGGCACGCTGCCCGGACTTCCCGTCGACATGAGCGTTCCGCTGCTCGTGTTCAACAAGGAGATGTTCGACAAGGCGGGCCTGCCTTACCCGGAGGATGACTGGACCTGGGAACAATTCGTTGAAGCGGCCAAAAAGCTGACGATCCGCGGCGATGACGGTGTGGCGGTCCAGTTCGGCTTCGGCATCGGCGTGGACATCGAATGGTATGAGCCGTTTGTTTTCCGAAATGGCGGAACGTATTTGTCTCCGGATGGCCGGACAGCACGCGGGTATGTGGACAGCCCCGAAACCATCGGGGCCATGCAAAATATAATCGACGCCTACCGGGTGCATGGCATTATCCGCAAGCCGAAGGAGCCATCCGCTGCCGGGCAGCTTCATGAAGGCTTTGCCATGATTTTCGGCTTCATGTGGTTTGCCGGGGATCTGATTCACCACGGCATCGACGATCGATTCGGGGTGGCAAGGCTGCCGCGATTGGCGGAAGGAAGAAACGGCAATATGATCTATATGGGCGGAGCCGGCATAACGGGCAAATCCCAGCATCCTGGCTTGGCATGGGATTTCCTCCGGCATTATCTCGTCGACAGCCATTCGTGGCCGCTGCCGATTTCCCGAAGCCAGGCGGAAGAGAGAGGCTTGCACGAGCACAGAATCTGGTCCCGCTATCTGGAGGAGCTTCAGCATGCGCAGCCGAGCGGCTTTTATTTGAATGAAAAGTGGAACTCTTCCCGTCAGCTGATCAACGAGGACATGGAGTCAATGATTGTCGACGGAGCGGATGTAGCGAAGACGCTGCGTTCATGGACCCGGTTTGCCTGAGGCGCACATGGAAGGGAAAAACATGCGGGAGGCTGCTCGAATGGAGAGATGGAGGCAAGCCGTTCGGAACAATGCGGTCTGGTGCGGAATCGTATGCGATGCCCACGGCATCGAGCATGGCTGCACAGGGGATGTGTGGCGGACAAGTACTCCAGCACCGGCTTTTTACCCGGACATGATAACGTTGGCCAGCCATATAGACCCTTCGGCAGCACAACTGCATGCCGAAGACCGGAAAAGAACTTTCATCAAGGACAGCTTCGCTTCTCTTGACCTTTTTTCTTGCGGGTACGAAATCCTGTTTGACGCAAGCTGGATCTATCATCCGGCGGCTTCGAAGTCTGCACCGATTGCCGCCGGCTGGCGGGTAGTGTCCTCTGCTGCGGATTTTGAGCTCTGGGTCGAGGCGGCAGGCTTAGCATCGGTGCTTCATCCAGAAGCGATGGAGCGTCAGGAAGTGAAGCTGTTCATGCATGATGAAGATGGGACAAGCGCTGGGTTCATTGCAACATGCGCAGCAGATGTGGTGGGAATATCCAATGTGTGGGAGACAGGGCGTTCCGCATGGCCGGACTTTGCGCCAATCGTTTCCCGAGCTTATCCTGGCGTCGACCTGGTCGGATATGAACGAGACGGCAATTTGAGAGCCGCTCGGCAATCCGGTTGGCAGGAGCTTGGCCCTCTGCGAGTGTGGAAGCGTAAAACCTGAATGGAACGGCTTGAATCCGCGGACAGGAATGGAGCAGCGCCGCGGCTTCAAGCAAGAGGAAAAAACGGGTTGACAGGACAAAGAAAGAATCGTTATATTTTTGTTGACGGAATGAGTCAATCAACTATAAAGTTCCCCATTTTCAAACCGGGATGGGCAAGCAAAGCGCTCCTATTTTTTTGAATTAAAATTGACTGAATTAATCAATCAAAACCAAGGAGTGGAGAAAATGAAGGAAATGAGCTTGCCCGGGGAACCGGAAGATCGGCTGACGGAATCGAATGTCAAAGCCGGTTCAAGAGCGATAGTCATCGGAGGAAGCATGGCCGGCTTGCTGGCGGCGAAGGTGCTTTCCGGCCATTACGGGGAAATCATCGTCATTGAGCGGGATGAGCTCCAGGACCGCCCGGCGAATCGGCCCGGAGTGCCTCAGGATCATCATCCGCATCGGCTGCAGCATCTCGGCAAAGGCGTTTTGGAAACTCTATTTCCCGGCTGGAGGGAGGATCTGCTTGCCCAAGGAGCCTATGAACGCGAAGGGAAAGAGATGCATCTGATTTCCCCGCTTGCGTCGCTGCAGTTTCCATACGAGAAGGATGAAGGCTGTTCCCGTCCTCTGCTGGAATGGGTCATCCGGCGCAGAGTGGCGGCTGAGCCGCGAATTCAGGTGCTTCAAGGCCATGAAGCGGTTTCCCTGCTGACACGGAAGAAGGGGAATAAGCTTGCGGTTACGGGAGCCAAGGTAAAGGAAAAGCGGTGCAGCGACAGCCGGGACCTCGAAGCGGCTCTCGTTGTCGATGCCTCCGGACGTTATTCACGTCTGCCTGCATGGCTGGAAGAGCTCGGCTGCGGAAAACCGGATACGGAAATCCTGCACACGCGGCTTGCCTACAGCACCAGGCACTACCGCATCCCGGAGTCTTTGAAAGACCGCTACAGTACCGTTCTTATCGAAGGCGATCCGTCGCTTGCCGAAGGCTCGGGCGTCTTCAGCCCGATCGAGGGCGGCTTGGCGGAGACGACGATTTACGGCGCCGGAGGGCATTACCCGCCGGTGGATCCGGCAAGGTACGAACCGGCTGCGGCCAAGCTGATTCATCCGATGCTCGCGGAAATTCTCGCCCAGCTCGAGCCGGTCGGCAATCCGAGAGGGTTCCGCGTGCCGGAATGCCGGCTGAATCAGTACGGGGCTACGCCGGAGTGGCCGTCCGGGCTGCTCGCGATCGGGGATTCGATCTGCAGCTTCGATCCTATTTACGGCCAAGGAATTTCCGTTGCGGCTGCGGAGGCGATGGAGATGGGGAAAGCCTTGCAGGAAGCAGGCAGGGAGAGCGATCCGAGATGGGAGCTTCATCTTCAGCAGCGTTTCGGCCAAAATCATTCTTCCGGCTTGGTGGACGATTGTCGTCGCGGACTTGAGATGGCCGGGCGTGACCTATGAAGGCTCCCTCTCCGGACGGGGCATACGTTTTTGCCAGGAATACCTCGACATTGTGCGCCGGCAGGCGCTGCAGGGCGGGGACATGGAGCTGTTCGGCCTGATGATGGGCGTTCAGGGCCTGGATCTGCCGCCTTCGGCTTTATTCGGAGAGGAGGCGGTCCGAATGGTTGTAAGCCGCTGCAAGCAGGAGGCCTGGCTGGAGAAGCAGCTGGACGATGGAGAGACATTGGGATGTTTCCTGGAGCGGAGCTTTCCCGTGTTCCACCCGGGAAGCCATGCGGAAGCAAACAGATGATTGCTCCTCATGAAGGATTAGGGTAAGGTTAGGAAAAACAGGCATTAGTCGGATTGAGGTCGAAGACGCATGGCTCCTTACAACGAAGACCAGCTTAACCAGATTCGCGACGAGCGCAGGGAGCAGATTCTCGCGGCCGCCCTGGGCGTATTCGCCCGTCGCGGTCCTGCGCTGACCAAGATGAGCATGATTGCGGCAGCAGCAGGCATCAGCCACGGCCTGCTGTACCACTATTTCAAGTCCAAGGATGAGCTGTTCACCGAGCTGGTGCGCAGGGCGATGGAAGGAGCGAGCCAAGGAGTCGGGGACATGCTGGACCATCCCGGGACCGTGACCGGCAAGCTGAGGCATTTTCTTCAGGATGCGATGACGGAGGAGGCGCGGCTGTCCTTCCTGTTGATTCATCAGACGCGGGCTTCGGAAGGGGTCCCCGAGGAGGCGCGGATGATCATCGGGGATTACTCCATCCTCTGGTTTGTCGAAAGGCTCAGGCCGCTGTTTCTCGAAGGCCAGCGAACCGGCGAAATCGCCGGCGATGACGCGGACCTGCTTATCTCGGGGCTGCTGACGGCGATGAGCGGATCCATGATCCTGCACGCGAGCGACGAGCAGAATATCCCGCTGCTGAATCCCGATCATTTGCTCCGGATGGTGCTTGCCCCCGGACATATCCAGCCGCTATGACCGGCGCCATCCATCGAAAAAACGGCCGTCCAAACCGAGCTTCGCTCGCTGGACGGCCGTTTTTTCATTTTCATCGGATGCGGCTTGGGTTTAGGAACGCCCTTTGTTCAGCAGTTCCCAGCGGTAGACGTATTCGAACAGAAACTCGAACGACTCCAGATGGCGCTTGGCCTCGAATGCGTTTGCTCCCCAGGCGTAGATGCCGTGCTTGCGCAGCAGGATGCCCGGCAGGCGCGGATTCAAGTGATCCGTTACTTCGGGCACGATGCGGGGAATATCGGCGTAGTTAGGCACGATGGGAATGTCGATATGCGCCTCTTCCTCCCAAATGCCGAGCCCTTTGATAAGCTCGACGCCGGTAACCGGAACGCTCCGGCGCTCCCAGAAATATTCCGAGACGAGATTGCTGTAGACGGAATGGATATGGAAAATCGCGCCGCAGCCGGTGAGACGGTAAATCTCGCAGTGGATCAGCGTCTCCGCCGAAGGCTTGAGCGAGGTCGCTTCGCTGGCCTTTCCGTTTTGGTCCACGAGCAGGAAGTCTTCCGGCGTGGACTTGGACTTGTCCTTGCCGCTCGCCGTGACGGCGAACTGGAAGCGCCCCGGATTGAATTCGCCTACGCGGACGGACAGATTGCCGCTCGTACCGGGGAACCAGCCCCGTCCGGCGAACAGCTCCTTCACTTCGGAGAGCTCGGCGAAAGCTCTCTGCTTCTCTTCGAGTGTAATCGGGGAATCCATGTAATCGGTCATGGCCGTTCACCTGCTTTCTGAAGTTGCTGCCGCTCTTTGAGACTGGCGACCACGTCGTGGAAAGTCGTGAATTCCACATGCGGAAGACCAAGCTCTCGGCATTTGGTCGTGAGATGGGAGCGGGAGAAGACGAGATCGGCCAGCTTGGCGCCTTCAAAATCGGTCACGCTGTCCCCGATCAGAATCCGGTCGTGCTTGTCGGCCGCGAAGCGGCGGATGACGGCTGTTTTGCACATGCCGCACTGTCCGTTCGGACATTCCTCATCGCAGCTGTGCGGCCAGACAATCTCGATGTTCTCTCCGCTGAAGTCGCTGCTGTTGCAGTAGATGTGGTCTTCCGGAATGCCGAAGCGGGACAGCAGCGGATAGACGAAAAAGTCGATGCCTCCGCTCGTGACGAAAAACTCGATATTCTCCGCCTTGCAGTAGTCGAGCAGTTCCTGGAAGCCGGCGCGAATGACGGCATTGGAGATCGAGTAGTCGATCACCTCGTCCTTGAGCGCGGCAGGCAGGAGGCGAAACATCTCGCCGACGCCCTGCTTGATCGACTTGCGCTGGTCGATGGTATCCTGGGCGATCTGTTCCCAGCCTTCGGGATTGAAGCGGCGGATGATGGCGATGATGTTGTCGTTCTCCGTTATCGTGCCGTCGAAGTCGCAGAAAATAACCGGCCTGCGGGCCGCCTCGGCGCTCGAGGAGACAGGGAAGCCGGATTCGATTAAGGATGAGGTCATGAAGACAAGCCTTCTTTCATGCGGGATTGTTCTCGAAGAGAAGGATGCCTCGGGCAGCCCTCTGCTTTCGACTCCAGGCAATGGGCTTCGCACGGCAAATACGGCAAAGCCTTTCAAGCCTGTACAAGAAGAAAGCATACCACATGCTTGTCTTCTTCTCTACGCCGAAATGGCCGCCTCTTGAAGGGGCGGCCATTTCGGCGGAACGGAAAGTCAGCCTTCGCGAACGCCCCAGGCCTTGATGGCAGCGGCAAGCTCTTCTCGTCCGGAAGCGGAGGCCGCTTCCTGGAGAGACACTCCCTCCAGCGACGCGTCGATCGCCTGGCGGAATGCGCGGCCGCCGGCCGCCGCTCCCATCGGATGGCCATGGACGCCGCCGCCTGCGTTCACGACGACTTCGCTTCCGAAGTCTCTCAGAATCAGCGGCACGAGTCCCGGATGGATGCCGGCAGACGGCACGGGGAAGCTTGTCCTTGCCGGAGGAGCAGGATCAAGCAGCGCTTCCTTGATCGCCATGTTCTCCTGCTTCGGCATGACGACGGAGCCGTACGGTGACGGGAAGAGAACCAGGTCCGCGCCTGCCAGCCGCATGAGCTTGCCGAGAAGCAGCGAAGCGGAGATTCCATAGTGCGGGGACGGATAGAAAGCGCCCGCCAGCGCGGGATGCGCCGCGATCGGCACGTTGATGTCCGGATCGCTGCTCAGCTCGTGAAGAACGTCGTAGCCGTAGGAAAGAACGTTGAACAGCAGGGCGTTGGCGCCTTCCGAGATTGCGGTGCGCGCCTGCTCGGCGAGCTTGGAGGTCGGTCCGGTCAGATTGACGGCATACAGCAGCTTCTGTCCGGTATGCTCCGACGCTCTGCGAGCGGCTTCCATGCAGACGGCAACACGGCGGCGGATGCCGATTTCCTCGTTCTCGAACAGGATTTCATCATCCTTGATGAGATCCACTCCGCCGAGCGCCTGCTGGTAGAACTGCTCCTCCAGTCCTTTCAGGTCATGGCCGATGACCGACTTGAAAATGCTCATCAGCAGCGGCCGGTCATGGACGCCGAGCAGCTCCCGCACGCCTTCGATGCCGAACTTCGGTCCGGGGAAGGCGCTTCGGAAGCTCTCGGACACATCGAGATCGAGCAGCCGCACGCGGCCGTCCATCGACAGCTTGCCGAACACGGTGACGAGCAGGGCGGGAATGTCCCGGCTGAAGTTGATGTCGGGATAGGCGATCCGGATATCGGCATAGCGCGATCCCGGCGTGCCGTCGCCCTCATGGACGTCGATGGAGACCGTGCGTCCCAGATGCTTTTCCATTTCGGCCTTCCGTGCGTCGGGAAGCTCGGTCCAGCTGCCGACCGTCAAGCCTACGGCGATGGAGTCCGCTTTTTTGCTGAAATCCGCCTTGTCGTCATGGACACGGTAAAGGGCGGTGCACATGCCTGGAATGGCGATGTTACGTTTGCTCTCGTTCACCAAGAACGCTCCTTTCGATCTCGCGGCCGATCTCATCCGCACGCTGCGCGGACTTTTTCATTCCGGCCTTGAAAAATTCGGCGACGCGATGCTCCTGCATCAGCTGGATCGCCGCTTGAGTCGTGCCGTTCGGGCTGGTCACCTTGCGCCTCAGCTCGGCCGGCCGCTCGCCGGTCGCCCGCATCATTTCGGCGGCGCCGAGCACGGTCTGCACGGTAAGCTCGCGCGAGGAATCGCTGTCGAGTCCCATTTCCATCCCGGCTTCGATCATGGCTTCCATAATATAATACAAATAGGCTGGTCCGCTACCTGACAAGCCGGTGACGGCTTCCAGCAGCCGCTCCTCCACGACCGTGATGAGGCCGATCGAGCGGAACAGCTGCTCCACGGCCGCCCGCTGCTCTGTGTCCGTCTCGGGCGAATAGCTCAGCGCCGTCGCGCCGAGGCCGATCGTGCTGGACGTGTTGGGCATCGTTCGGGCGACGGCGGCTTTCGTCCCGAGAAGAGCCTGGATCGTGCGGATCGACAAGCCTGCGATGAGGGAGACGATCAGCTTGCTGCCGTCGATGAGATGGGAGATGGAGCGCAGAGCTTCCTCGGCATCCTTGGGTTTCATGCTGAGCACGATGACGTCTGCGCCGGCCAGCATCGCCTCTTTCTCCTCCGGAGTCTCGGCGGTCAGAACGCCGTAAGCCGAGCGGAGCTCGGTCAGCCTGGAGCCGCCGCTGCGGTTGAACATGCCGATGCGCGAGGCTCCGCACAGTCCGCGGGATATCATGCCGCGGGCGACGGCTTCGGCCATGGAGCCGGCTCCGAAGAAGCAGTAGCTAAGCGTTTCCGGCTGGGCGAATGCGGCGGGAGCTCCCGCCGAGGTTGGGAATGGTGAATTCAAACTAGTCGTCCTCCTTAACGGTCCTTGACGGCTGTCAGCCTCTGATCTGGCCGGTGCCCTGGATGCGGTATTTCGTCGATGTAAGCGCCGGCAGACCCATCGGTCCCCGTACATGAAGCTTTTGCGTACTGATTCCGATCTCGGCTCCATAGCCGAATTCGAAGCCGTCCGTGAAACGGGTGGAGGCGTTGTGATAGACGGCCGCGGCGTCCACTTCATTCAGAAATCGTCCTGCGGCATCGGCATCGGGCGTCACGATGCACTCGGAATGGCGGGTGCCGTACCGCGAAATATGGTCCAGCGCCTCGTCCAAGCTGTCCACGACGCGAATGTTGAGGATGTAGTCGTTATACTCCGTCGCATAGTCGGCTTCTCCGGCCGACGCCATCTCGACCGTGCTCCCGGCTAAGCGGCGAGCCTCGTCGCAGCCTCTCAGCTCGACTCCGGCTTCGACAAGCGCCGCAGCCAGAGGAGCCAGGCCGTGCTCGGCATAGCGGGCGTGGACGAGCAGCGTCTCCATGGAGTTGCAGACGGATGGACGCTGGGCTTTGGCATTGACGGCAATGGAGGCCGCCATGGCTTGATCGGCTTCCGCATCGACATAAGTATGGCAGATTCCTGCCCCCGTCTCAATGACGGGCACGGTGGCGTTCTCGATGACATTGCGGATCAGAGCCGCGCCGCCGCGAGGAATGATGACGTCGAGCAGGCCGTTCAGCTTGAGCATGGCGTCCGCGGATGCGCGGCTCGGGTCCTCGATCAGCTGGAGCGCTTCCGGCGGCACGGCTGTCGCTTGCAGCGCTCCGCGGAGCACTTCCACGACGCGCCGGTTCGTATGGAGGGCGGCGCTTCCTCCGCGAAGAACGACGCTGTTGCCGGTTTTCAGGCAAAGGGCCGCGGCGTCCACCGTGACGTTGGGACGGGCTTCATAGATCATGCCGATGACGCCGAGCGGCACGGACACCTGCTCGATGTGGAGCCCGTTCGGGCGTTGTATCGTCTGCACGGTCCGTCCGACGGGGTCTCCAAGGGCGATGACCTCCCGGACTCCTTGGGCGATCGCTGCGATCCGCTCGGCATTCAGAGCGAGCCGGTCGAGCAGGGAAGGGGCGGTGCCGGCTTCGCGTCCGCGCTCCAGATCCAGGGCATTGGCCTCCAGAATGCTGTCCGTTTCCGCGATCAGCGAGGCAGCCATCGCCTCCAATGCCCGGTTTTTCTCGGCCGTGGCCAGGCTGCCCAGTTTTCGGGCGGCTTGCTTTGCGAGCGAGGCTTTGACGGCCGCTTCGGATGCGGCGTTTTTTTGCTCTATCGTCATGTTTCATTCTCCTTTCGAGTTTAGGGCTGCAGCTCGGGATTGCATTGGCTTGCCGCTTCGCAGGGCAAGATGCGCCTGCCGCTTCGCTTGCAGTCGGCTTGAAGAGCGCCGCTGCGCGTGCAGCCGATCTTCCGATCGCTGTTCCCGTCGGATTCCCTGATTCTCATGGTCAAGGGAAGGAATCCTCCGGAAAAGGCGACCGCTGTCGCTTCTCCAGATCCGGCTGGCACGCTGCGCGGGCCATGGTGTTATGCTCGCTGCGCAGGCAAGATTTGCTTGCTGCATCGCTTGCAGTCCGCTTGAAGTGCGCCGCTGCGCGTAGAGTTGGCTTAAAGTGCGCCGCTCCGCGTGTAGCCGATCTTCCGATCGCTGTTCCCGTCGAACTCCCTGATTCTCATGCTCAAGGGAAGGAATCCTCCGGAAAAGGCGACCGCTGTCGCTTCTCCAGATCCGGCTGGCACACTGCGCGGGCCGTGGCGCTATGCTCGCTGCGCAGCCAAGATATGCTGCCTTCGCTTGCAGTCAGCTTGAAGTGCGAAGCTGCGGCATACAGTCGGCTTGAAGTGTTCCGCTGGCCATGCAGCGGGTAAAGCGGCGTTACTTGCGAGTCAGTTCGCGTTGACTCACGTTAAGCTTCGTTATTTTTTCGCTATGCTGCGTTACTTTTGTCAAAACAGCGTTATACACGCGTCAAGCGGCGTCGAATTCGCGACAGCCTAGCGGACAGAGGCCGTCTGAGTCTCCGCGAAGCGGTTCCTCCATCGGATAATCCCAGCGTAGCGAGTCGGCCAATCCATAGAAGCGCCAGCGTTCGCCTTTGCTGATGTATTCTGACCGCTGACCCAAAAAATTCAGAGAATACATCAGCAACAGCGATCGGAGGATGGCCGGCCCGCGCAGCGTTCAAGAGGATGGCTCCGCGCAGCGTTCCGAATTTGGCACGGTTCATTTCAGCGTAATCCACTCATCGCGATGAATAACCTCGATCCGCTGCACGTCGATGCGCCGCTTAGCTTCCTCCGAGCCGAGGCCGGCGACGGCGCGAAGCTGCCAGGCGGCATAATTGACGATGCCGCGGCCGACCAGCGAGCCGTCCCGGTCCTGCACCTCGATGACATCGCCGGGGTGGAAGTCGCCGGTGACATTCGTCACGCCGGCAGGAAGGAGGCTTTTGCCGCCCGCTACAAGAGCGCTACAAGCGCCTTCGTCGACCTTGATGCTGCCGGAGGGCATGGAGTGGAACCCGAGCCATTGCTTCTTTACGGGAAGACTATGCTCGCGGGAGGTGAAATAGGTGCCTTTGCCGCGTCCCTCGGCCGCGAGCACCAGATCTCCCGGCTCCGATACCCGTCCGACGAATGCCGGCACTCCGCCGCGCATCGCGATGCGGGCCGCCTCGATCTTGGAGCGCATGCCTCCCGTGCCGACGGCGGAGCCGGCGCCTCCGGCCAGGCTCATGAGCTCGCCGGTGATTTCCTCGACGCGCTCGATCTTGCGGGCGTCCGGATTATGGCGGGGATCGGCGGTATAGAGGCCGTCCGTGTCCGTGACAATGATCAGCTTGCGAGCCTTTACGAGATTCGCGACGAGCGCCGACAGCATGTCGTTGTCCCCGAACTTCAGCTCGTCGGTCGAAACGGTGTCGTTCTCGTTGATGACGGGAACGGCCCGCTGGCGCAGCAGCTCCTCGATCGTCATCATGGCGTTGCGTCCCCGGTCGCGGCTGCTGAAATCGTGGCGGGTAAGCAGCACTTGCGCGCAGGTGACGCCTCCGGTCGCAAAGGCTTCCTGATAGGCCTGCATGAGCAGCGCCTGGCCGACGGCTGCGGCCGCCTGTTTTTCATGGAGCAGCCTGGGACGCGACTTGTACCCGATGACGCTGAAGCCGGCTGCGACAGCGCCGGAAGTGACCAGCAGCACCTCGTGGCCCTGAGCATGAAGCTTGCCCAGCTCTCCGGCGTAAAAAACCATGTTTTCTTTATTGAGTCCGCCCTCGGGGCTCGTCAGCGAGCTGCTACCGATCTTGACGATGATTCTTTCCTTCGGCATCCCCCGAACCTCCTGTCTATCCGTGCAGTTCTTGTGAATCAACCTGAAGCTGGGCGAAAAACAAATAGGCTTCCGTCCTCAAAAAGGACGAAAGCCTATGCTTCCGCGGTACCACCTTCGCTTGGGCGGCATGAATGCCGTCCCACTCCGGACCCTTGTAACAGAGGGCGCTGTCCGGCTCGTCGCCGGCCGCTCCGGGATGGGTGCAGGCGATACGGCACGATAGCCTCTCCCAGCCGATGGAGGCTACTCTCTGGCGCGCCGCTGTGACGCCTGGCGGTTCCCTTCATTGCGAATGTCGGTTTTCAGTTGCACTTAGAATACCATGCCTCTTTGCTGCTGTAAAGCGGCGGACCGTCCTCCCTAAGAGAACAAGCCCAGCTTGCCGATCCGGAGGATCGCTTCCTTCAGCCGTTCTTCGCTGCTCAGCAGCCCGAGCCGCACGTAGCCTTCGCCATGCGTGCCGAAGCCGATGCCGGGAGCGACGACGACGTCGGCCTGCTCCAGAAGCAAGTCCGCGAACGATTCCGAAGTATGGCCGTCCGGGACGGGCAGCCAGCAGAAGAAGGAGCCGCCCGGACGCGCAGCCTTCCAGCCGATTTCGTCCAACGCGGAGAAGACGGCCTCGCGGCGGGATTGATAGAGGGCGTTGAGCTCCGCCACCGACTGCTGCGATCCTGTCAGGGCGGCGGAAGCGGCTTCCTGGATGCCGCCGAACAGGCTGCAATAGTAGTGGTCCTGAATCGTATTGATCAGCTCAATGACGGCAGCGTTGCCAAGCGCGAAGCCGACCCGCCAGCCGGCCATGTTATACGTTTTGGAGAGGGTGTAGAATTCGACTCCGACCTCTTTGGCGCCGGGAGTCTGCAGGAAGCTTACCGGCCGCTTGCCGTCGAAGCCGAGAGCGCCGTAAGCGAAGTCGCTGGAAACGACGATGCCGTTCGCGGCGGCGAATTCAACCGTCTGCTTGTAGAATTCCGGCGTCGCCACCGCTCCGGTCGGATTGTTCGGGTAGTTGATGAACATGAGCTTGGCGTCGCGGCGGTCTTCTTCGGATACCTGGCTGTAATCCGGTAGGAATGCGTGACTCTCCAGCAGCGGCATGAACGACATCCTCGCGCCGGCGAGCGAAACGCCGGACCAATAGTCGGGGTAGCCCGGATCCGGCACAAGGCACAGATCGCCGGGATTGAGCAGGCACTGGCTGATCTCGATGAGCCCGGTCTTGCCGCCGAACAGGATGGCGACTTCCGTTTCGGGATCAAGCTCGACTCCATAATCCTCCTTATAGCGCTTCGCGACCGCTTCCTTCAGGAAAGGAAAGCCGCGGAAGGGAGGATACTTGTGATACTTGGGATCGGCGGACGCCTTCTGCATCGCTTCCACGATATGGGAGGGGGTCGGCGTATCGGGATTGCCTTGGCCCAGGTTGATGACGTCGCGGCCTTTGGCCGCCTGGGCGTTCGCCTTGCCGACCAGCTTGGCGAAAAATTGTTCAGGCAGCCCTTGCAGCCGCTCGGCAGGCTGAATATCGATCAGCGCGCGGCTGCCGATGGGGTTGGTCATGTGCGGTCACTCCAATTCAATATGCTTCGGGACGGTCCGGCATAGCCGCAGCCGCCGCTTGTATGAAGCCATGGTATCAGAGAGGCTGCGGCATGTCGAGAAATCCTTCCCGGAATAACCGGATATCTCGATCAGGACTTGGGCTCGAAGCCCGCCAAGGCTAGGAAAGGCCGCAAATCGGTATTGACGCGAAGCAAATAGGGCTTGTTCTTCAAATCGAAGGCCAGCATTTCCGGCTCTTTGCCGCGGCAGTAGAACAGAAACACTTCCTGGACCTCGAAGCCGGCCTTCTCGAGCTGCACCTTACGCACTTCCTTGAGCGGGATCCGGAACACGTAGCCGCAGCGGTCGTCCGGCGTGAAGTTCGGCGACATTCCTTGGACATCGTGAAGCCATTGCCGGGCAACGGCCTGGAATTCGGCCGAATTGGCCAGCGTTCGGACGACCTGGCCGGCCGCTACATCAAAAATCTGAACCGGGCGCGCTCCTCCCGAAGATAGGGGAGGAAGCGGTTTTGAAGCTTCCAGAGACGATGCTGGCGCCGCCGCCAAGGCGGTCCCGCCAAAAAAGGCCATCACGGCGAGCAGAGCGATTGCGGCGAGGCTTGACGGTCGGAACATGGGATACCTCCATTGGTCTCTTCCAGTTGAAGGGGATGCCTTTAAGCTGTCCAACTTGACAGACTTCCATGAGGAAGTATCATAGAAAAGACAATTTGAGGCGGCCCTGCCGCGTCCGGAGGTACCAGCCCATGGAGAAATCTTCTGCCAAACTTCGCATCGCCCTTCTGCAAATTCCCGTGCATGCCGGTGATCCCGAAGCCAATTACCGTCTCGTCGAACAGCGACTGCGCGAGGCTTCGGAGCTGAGTCCGAAGCCTGATGTGCTCGTGCTGCCGGAAATGTGGAATACAGGCTACGCCCTTCAGCAAATTCAGGAACTGGCCGATCCAGGCGGAGCCCGGACACGCAAGCTGATCTCGGATTTCAGCCGAAGCACGGGCATCCATGTCGTCGCCGGCTCGGTCGCCGAGAAGCGAGGCGAAGAAGTCTACAACACGGTCTACGCGTTCGGCCGCGACGGCCAAGAGACCGGCTCCTATTCGAAAATCCATCTTTTCCGCCTGATGGAGGAAGAAAAGCATTTGTCCGCAGGAAGCGAGCCGGGACTGTTCCCTCTCCAGGATGAGCAGGCCGGCATGATGATCTGCTACGATATCCGCTTCCCCGAGCTGGCGCGCAAGCTTGCCTTGTCGGGCGCCAAGGTGTTGTTCGTGCCGGCCGAATGGCCGCATCCGCGCCTGCATCACTGGAGAACGCTTCTGACGGCACGCGCGATCGAGAACCAGATGTATGTGGTCGCCTGCAACCGGACAGGAGCGAGCGGCAAAGACGTCTTCTTCGGCCATTCGATGGTGATCGATCCATGGGGTGAGATTCTTGTGGAAGGCGGGGAGGAGGAGGCCCTCCTCGTGGCCGACATCGACCTCGGCCTCGTGGACGAGGTGCGCACTCGGATACCCGTATTCGAAGACCGCAGGCCTTCCCTCTACTGACGGAATCCTTCCTTGTAATGCTTGCTCACCGCAGCCTTCATCGTATCGATGAAGGCTTCCGCCGCTTTCGACAAGTAACGTCCCTTCCGGCTGGCGATGACGAGCGTTCTCGAAGGGCTTCCTTGAATGGCGCAATAGCTCGGCATGAATTCGCTGCGCGCTCCGCGGGCGATCATGTCCGGGATGAACGCAAGCCCCATACCGGCCGCCACGAGGGATTGCACGGTCTCGATATTGCTGCTTTCAAAGACGATGCGCGGCTGGAAGCCGGCGCCGGCGCACAGATCGAGCGCGATCTGGCGGAAGCCCTGGCCTTTTTTCAACACGATGAAGGGCTCCTCCGACAGCGTCTCGAGGCTTACGGGAGCCTTCTCGCCGGCAAGGCGGTGGCTGGGCGGAACGGCAAGGGAGATTTCTTCCCGGATGAGCGGCTGATAGACGAGCGTGGAATCGATCAGAGGCAGCGACAGGAGGCTGATATCCGTCTGTCCGCTGGCGGCCAGCTGCTCCAGCTTGGCCGTCGTGTCCTCGACGAGGACGATTTCGATCTCCGGATAGGCGGCTCCGAATTCCGGCAGCACGATAGGGAGGATATGGGAGCCGGTGATCGGAAGGCTGCCGATGACGAGCCGGCCTCGTTTCATATGAGCCATATCCTCCATCTCCGTCCGCAGCTGCTCAATGCTGCCCAGGATGGATTGGGCTTTGTCGACGAACACTTCGCCGGCATGGGTAAGCTCGACGGAGTTCGTCGTGCGGCGGACGAGCAGGACGCCGATCTCCTTCTCCAGCTTGGACAGCTGCTGGCTCAGCGAAGGCTGGGCGATATGGAGCTTTTCGGCGGCCCGGGAAAAATTGAGTTCTTTTGCGATTTGAATGACGTATTGCAGCTGGCGGAGCTCCATTTGCTGCCATCCCCCTTTGATTATTATCTATACCTATAACTATTATAGATATTATATCTTGGAACAATCAAGGAAAAGCAGGTATGCTGGATTCAATCATTAACGGCAGTGAAATGGCAGTCTACTGAACTTATACGGGGTGATTCGCATGGCGAAGCGTACAATGTTTGAAAAGATCTGGGACAATCACGTCATCCATTCGGAAGAAGGAAGCCCGAGCATCATCTATATCGATCTGCATCTCGTGCATGAGGTCACTTCCCCGCAAGCGTTCGAAGGCCTGCGCCTCTCGGGACGCCAGGTGCGCCGTCCGGACCGGACGTTCGCGACGATGGACCACAACGTGCCGACGAAGGACCGCTTCAACATCAAGGATCCGATCTCCAAGCAGCAGGTGGACACGCTCACGAAAAACTGCGAGGATTTCGGCGTCAAGCTGTTCGACCTGAACAACATCGACCAAGGCGTCGTGCACGTCATGGGACCGGAGATCGGCCTGACCTGGCCGGGCAAAACGATCGTATGCGGCGACAGCCATACGTCGACGCACGGCGCATTCGGAGCTCTCGCGTTCGGCATCGGCACGAGCGAGGTCGAGCATGTGCTGGCGACCCAGTGCCTTCAGCAATCCAAGGCCAAGACGATGGAAATCCGCTTCGTCGGAAGCCGCCGTCCCGGCGTCACCGCGAAGGATATGATTCTCGGCCTCATCGCCAAGTACGGCACGGACTTCGCGACCGGTTACGTTTTGGAGTATACCGGCGAATCCATCCGCAGCCTGAGCATGGAAGAGCGCATGACCGTCTGCAACATGAGCATCGAGGCAGGCGCCCGCGCCGGACTGATCGCTCCCGACCAGACGACGTTCGACTACTTGCGGGGCCGGGAATACGCGCCTCAAGGGGCGGATTTCGACAAAGCGGTCATCGCCTGGAGCGACCTGGCTTCCGATGAAGGCGCCGAGTACGACACGGTGCTCGAGTTCGACGTCGACGCCCTCATACCGCAAGTAACCTGGGGCACGAGCCCGGGCATGGGCACCGACATTACGGCTGCCGTTCCGAATCCGGCGGAGCTCCCGACGGAGAACGAGCGCAAAGCGGCCGAGAAGGCGCTGGAATACATGGATCTGAAGCCGGGCACGCCGATGGCGGAGATTCCGATCGACTATGTGTTCATCGGCTCCTGCACGAACGGCCGCATCGAGGATCTGCGCGCCGCGGCCGAGATCGCCAAGGGCTACAAGGTCAGCGACCGCGTGACCGCGATCGTCGTGCCGGGCTCCGGCCGCGTCAAGATGCAGGCGGAGAAGGAAGGGCTGGATGCCATCTTTACGGAAGCCGGCTTCGAGTGGCGCGAGGCGGGATGCTCGATGTGCCTCGCGATGAACCCGGACGTGCTGCAGCCGGGACAGCGCTGCGCCTCGACGTCGAACCGCAATTTCGAAGGCCGTCAGGGACGCGGCGGACGCACGCATCTCGTATCCCCTGCCATGGCGGCCGCGGCTGCGATCAAGGGCCGCTTCACGGACGTGCGCGACTGGAAGATCAATCAGGAAGTGGCGAACTAGAAGTCAGGCGCCTGCCTAGAAAAGGGGAGTACCGAACATGCAAGCATTTGAGACCTTTACGGGCATCGTAGCCCCCGTCGACCGCGTCAACGTGGATACCGACGCCATCATCCCGAAGCAGTTCCTGAAGCGCATTGAGCGCAGCGGCTTCGGCCAGTATTTGTTCTATGAGTGGAGATTCGACGAAGAGGGCAACGTGAACCCGAACTTCGAGCCGAACAAGCCGCGCTACAAGGGCGCTTCCGTGCTGATTTCCCGCGCCAACTTCGGCTGCGGCTCCTCCCGCGAGCATGCTCCCTGGGCGATCCAGGATTACGGCTACAAGGTAGTCATTGCGCCTTCCTACGCCGATATCTTCTACAACAACTGCTTCAAGAACGGCATTCTTCCGATCAAGCTGAGCGAGGAGCAGGTCGAGGAGCTGTTCAAGCGCACCGCTGCGACCGAAGGCTACGAGCTGACTGTGGATCTGGAGAACAAGACGATCGCGGACAATCAAGGGCTCCGCATTCCGTTCGAGCTCGACGAGCACAGACGCCAGTTCCTGCTGCAAGGACTGGACGACATCGGCCTGACACTCAAGCATGCGGATGAAATCACCGCTTACGAGGAGCGACGCCAAGGCGCATTCGCTTAAAGCCGGTCCGGAGGCGTCCGAATGGCCAGGCCGTGTCTGTCAATGAACGGCCCGTTCTTATTGACTACAACCCTTTCGGCGATTCCCAGCAGACACCGGAACCAATGTCCTGCATAAGCGTGGACTATGGACCATAGAGGCTGTCCCATCCGTCATATCATGACTAGGGACAGTCCTTTTTTTGTTTCGGCAGACGCAAAGAAACCGGCTCTAATGGGAATGGCTGCGCGGCCTGCCATTCCAGAGAGACGGTTTCCTATCCATTCCAGCTACTGTGAATCACCGATGAAGCTGTCGGACAAGCCTGGCAGCAGACCTCGTCAAGCCCTGATATAGAACACAAGCTCGCGGCCGTTTTTTTCCGGCTCCATTTCCATCTTGTAGCCATGCTTGACGACTTCTTCAGGAACGTTCCGGAACGAGGCGGGACAATCGGCTACCACCTGCAGCAGCTGGCCCTTCTGGAGCCGGGTCAGCGTTTCCAGCGTATAGATGACCGGATAAGGACAGGATTCCCCTCGGACATCAAGGGTATAGTCAACGGTTGGCGGTTGTTTTTGCGACATGGGCGGCCGCTCCTTTCTTGAAACCGTTTTTGAACCGGTAATGCTTCTGCCAATACACGGCGACGATGAACGCGGCCGCGAGGACGATCAAGGTTGCTGCAAGCGCCGCTCCCGGCCCCATGGCATCGATGAGGCTGATCTTGGAGCCGCTCTTCACAAGCGCGTTGTAGACGCCGAGATGGTCCCACGCGTATGCGAGTGCGCCGGCGCCGATGACGTTGCCTATGAACACGGGCAGGAAGACGATCTGGCCTTCCATGAGCCGATACATCATGCCCGTCTCGCAGCCGCCGGCCATGACGATGCCGAGGCCGAACAGCATCCCGCCGACAAGGGTGCTCAGCCCGGCTACCTTCGTAATGGGCTCCATGCCGTTCAGCAGAATGATGGCGAGCGTTGCAACGGAGCTGACGGCCATGCCCACGATGATGGCTTTGGTCATCGTGGCGCGCCCGCTGATCCACAAGTCGCGGAACGCCGAGGTGAAGCAGATCTGGGCGCGTTCGATCAGGATGCCGAACAGGGCGCCGAACAGCGCGGCGACGCCAAGCATCTTATGTCCGCTGGCAAAGAAATAAACGACCAAGCCCGCATAGCCTGCTGCTGCGGCGCCTCCTAGAATCGGCTGAACGGCCGAAGGCTTCGCGGCCTTCCGGGCGATCGCGCCTTTCGTTACGACCGGCTTGCCCTTCCACCAGGACATGCCCACCAGCTTGGCTCCCAGGAAGGTGCCGCCAGCCGTGGCGATCATGAACATCCAGGCATGGAGCGAGAATTGGGGCACGCCGGTGAAAAAGGCGGCCAGGTTGCAGCCGAGCGCCAGCCGGGCTCCGAATCCGGCTACGATGCCGCCGGCAAACGCCTGCAGCCAGCGGCGTTTTTGCCGAGGCACGGTAATTTTGAAGTTGCTGTTCAGAAGCACCATAATGAGGGCGCCGGCGAACATCCCCCATACGATCCAGCCGTCGGTGCGGGTAAAGGTTGTCCCTTTCATGCCGATAAGGTTGAAGTAGGCCCAGTTCGAGACATCGGCCCCGAACAGCGCCATCACATGCCCTGCGAGCCGCGTGAACTCGCCCGTGACCGCCCACACCGTATGCGTGATTCCAAAATACAGCGCGCTGAGAACGCCGGCCAGCGCCATGACGAGATAGGGATTCCAGTAGTTCTGAAACAGCTTTTCGTAAAATGATTTCATTTCCATTTCCTTTCTCCTTGTCTGATTCAACTTATTCTACTATAAATACCGGGAAGCGTGGCCAGTAGAACAAACATAAAACTCAACTAAGGAGGGATCGTCATCTTGCCGGAGACAGCAGCCGAGAGCCTCGCCATCCGCTTCATGACCTACAATATCCAGCATGGAATGGGAATGGACGCATCGATAGACATCGAGCGGACGGCAGCCGTCATTGCCGATGCCGGCCCGGATGTCGTTTTTCTTCAAGAAGTGGACCGATTCGTGTCCAGGAGCGGCGGAGCCGACCAGATCAAGCGACTGGCAGAGCTGACGGGTCTCCCTCATGCAGAATTCGGCCGGTCCATCGATCTGGATGGCGGCGAATACGGGAACGGAATCCTGTCGCGCTATCCGCTTCGGCGGCTGGCGCTGCTGGAGCTGCCCGGGGAGGAGCCCCGCTCCGCGCTGGTGTGCAGGGCGGAGCTTTCATCCGACCCGGAGGCCCGGCAAGAGCTTCATTTGATCGCAACCCATTTGGATTACGGCAGCGAGCGCTGCCAGCTGGATTCCGCGCTGTCAATACGGCAAGTCTCCAAGCTGTGGCACGGAGCTCCCGCTGTGCTGGGGGGAGACTTCAACGCCATGCCAGGCAGCAGCGTGCTGCAGGAGCTGCAGAACGGCGAATGGAGGGCCGCTCCGGGAGGACTGGGAATTCCGACTTATCCTTCAACCAAGCCGCTCTGCCAAATTGATTACTTGCTCCTCAACCATTCGGCCCGATGGGGAGAGACATCGGTGCAGGCCTGGACGGAAAGGGAGGCTTCCGACCATTTGCCCCTCATTATGGACGCTGTTCTCCATTTCTGACCCCCGTCGAAAAGAGAAAGCCTCTGCCTGGAAAGAGAAGAAATAAAAAATTGGCGAATGGACCCAGAATTTGCAACATTATCCGATGGAATGCGTCTACTTCTCTGTTCGGCATTCAAGCCCGAGACATAGAAGCAGCAGGCTTGAAGGACAATCCAGATACATGAGGTGGAAGATGAAGAAAACAGCAACGCTGCTGGCGCTGGCAGCCATGCTCCTGGCATCGGTTCCGGGACATTCCTCCGCTGCGGCGAAAGCTCCCAAGCTCTATTTGGACGGAACGGAGCTGAAATCGGCCGGTCCCAGGATAGAAAAGGATACGACCTATATTCCCATCCGGACGGTCGCCGAAGGAATGGGCTTTGACGTCGATTGGGACAAGTCTTCCAAAAAAGTCGGCATCCATAACGGCATGAGCGCCATAGAGCTCACGATCGACAAAAAGACGGCGCTGGTGAACGGCCAGGAGGCTGCGCTTCCGGTTCCGGCGCGGATCATGGGGACGCCGGCAAGCGCGTCGACGATGGTGCCGCTCCGTTTCGTCAGCGAGAATATGGGCCTCACGGTTTATTACGACGCTCCAGCCAAATCCGTGTACTTATACCAGTCCTATGCGGCTGAAAAGGGAGAGCAGGCTCCGGCGGACAGCCAGAACGGCACTCCTCAAGGCGGGGCGGCTTCCGGTCCGGGCTCCTCGCAGCCGGGAGGAAGCGGGTCTTCAGGCCAGGCTGGAGGCGGCTCCGGATCGACCGCGACTGCCGCAGGCTCCGTCACCTCGATCCTCTATGACGGAATCGGCACGACAACGATAGCTTACCAGGGCACCGTTGCGGCAGCGGAACCGTTCCTCATGACGGGTCCGGACCGGATCGTCCTGGATATGCCGGCTTCCTCGTTCGCGGACTCGTTCGGCATCCAGGCCGGCTCCAGCCAATCCGGCGAACTGACGGTGGACGGACCTCTCTTGAACAAAATCAGATATGCCTATTTGACGGATCAGCCGACGACGGTCAGGGTGGTATGGGATGTCGCGCCAGCGGTCACTTATACCCTCCTCAAATCCGAAGGCTTGATCCAGCTGAGCCTGCTGGGGGCGGGGGAGACAGTTCCCTCCGCTCCCGCGACTCCTTCCGGCGACCGCATCTATAAGGTCGTCATCGATGCGGGCCATGGAGGAAGCGCGCCCGGGGCGATAAGCCTATCCGGCAAGCTGGAGAAGACGTTCAATCTGACGGTTGCTCTCAAGCTGAACGCTCTGCTCGCCGCCGAGCCGCGCATTCAGCCGATCATGACGCGTACGGACGACGCAACCATCGATTTGAAGCCGCGAGCGGAATTCGCCAACCGGCTCGGCGCCGACCTCTTCCTGTCGATCCACGCGAATTCCCTGGAAGTACCGAACACCGCTACGGGAACGGAAACCTATTATTACCGGCCTGACAGCAAAGCGCTGGCGGATATCGTGCACAAGCATCTCATCGCCGCAACCGGCTTGCCCGACCGGAAGGTGAAGACGGCCGCCTATGTCGTCATCAAGGAAACGGCGATGCCGGCCGTGCTTACGGAATCGGGATTCCTGACCAACCTGAGGGACGAGGCCGTTCTGTTCGACGAGCAGAGCCAGAACCGGATCGCCCAGGCGCTGGCGGACGGAATCAAGGAGTACCTGGGATTGTATTGATAGTTGGAGCGGAGCCGGTTCGCCATCGGTGTCTGCATGCATGGCTTCAAGGCGGCGACAGGCCGTCCCCAGGCAGGGGACGGCCTGTTTGGTTCGCGGAATGAATCATAGGGGACCTTCAAAAGTCAACCCTTTTTGACGAAAAAAAAGGTGGCAAGGTTCCCTTTTTTTCGCAACTTTGCTTGGCGAACGGCGTCTAATTTTCTGCCTGACTTCATGACAGCGGAGCCGCCGGCTGCGTGAAGGAAGGGTCAATCCAGGTTCTAGAGGTGAATGATGAAGAAAGCTGCAATGATGCTGGTGTTTTTGGCTCTGTTCGTAACCGCGTTCGCAGGATCCGCATCCGCCGCCTCGAAGACTCCCAAGCTGTATTTGAACGGCCAGGAGCTTCAGTCGGCATCGGCGCCCCGCATCGAGAAGGATACGACGTATATTCCGATTCGGACGGTAGCCGAGGGGATGGGTTTTGACGTCAATTGGGACAAGGCGGCAAAGCAGGTAAGCATACATAACGGCAAAAGCATGATTGAGTTGACCATCAACAAAAAGATTGCTACGGTAAACGGCCTTTCGGTCGCATTGCCGACTCCTGCCAAGATTATGGGTGCTGGCTCGACAAGCACGACGATGGTTCCGCTTCGTTTCATCAGCGAGAACATGGGGCTCGAGGTCTACTACGACTCTCCGTCCAAGTCCGTGTATCTGTATCAGAACGATGCTTCCTCGGGCAATGGATCGGGCGGCGCAACGCCATCCCCGGCTCCAACGCCTACCCCGACGCCGACCCCAACGTCGACGCCAGGCAGCGGAGGGACGGGAAGCGAGACTCCGACACCGACTCCGACGCCGGGCAGCGGCGGCTCTACCGCGCCGGCCGACGCAACGGGACTGGTCACGTCGATCAAGTACGACGGAATCGGAACGACGACGATCGCCTACACAGGAACGGTCGGCGATGCGCAGCCGTTCCTCATGACGGGACCGGACCGGATCGTCATGGATATTCCGGCAGCGTCGTTCGCGGCCGACTTCGCCAACGGCTTCACGGCGACGAGCGCCAAAATGGGGGAAGTGGTCGTCGACAGCCAGCTGCTGACGAAGGTCCGCTATTCCTATTACTCGGACAAGCCTTCCACTGTGCGGGTGGTCTGGGATCTTCAGGCTGCTGCCGAGTATGCGGTAACCAAAGGCGAGGGCACGATTCAGCTGAGCCTGCTCGGCGCGCTTGAACCTGTGCCGACGACGCCGACGACTCCTTCGGGGGACAAGATTTTCAAAGTTGTCGTCGACGCGGGCCACGGAGCCCATGATCCGGGAGCGATCGGAATCAGCAAGAAGACCGAGAAATCCTTCAACCTGGCCATCGCTCTCAAAGTGAATGCCCTGCTGAAGGCCGAGCCTCGCATCCAGCCGATCCTGACCCGCTCGGACGATACGTTCATCGCGCTGGACGAGAGGGCCGCAATCGCCAACAGGCTGAACGCCGACCTGTTCATCTCCATTCACGCGAATGCCCTGCCGGGGTCTTCAGCCTCCGGCACCGAAACCTACTACAACCGGGCGGACAGCAAGACGTTCGCCGACATCGTCCATAAACATCTTCTGGCGGCTACGGGACTGCCGGACCGCAAGGTCCAGACAGCCGGATTCGTCGTCATCAAGAAGACGACCATGCCCGCCATCCTGACGGAATCCGGATTCCTGACGAATTCGAAGGATGAAGCGATTCTGTTCAACGAGCAGAAGCAGAACGAGATTGCACAAGCTTTGGTAGACGGCATCAAGGAATATTTGAAATTGAGCTGAGGAGGCTTGAGCGCCTATGAATCGACGCATGAACAAGACAGCGGTGCTCTTGACCGCCGCCGCGATCGCTCTGAGCCTGTCGGCTTGCGGAGCAAGGGAAACGGCCGGCCCGGCCGCTGGAGCTTCCGGCAATGCGGGAGCATCCGAGCCGGCTGTGGTCTCTCCATCGCCATCCGCAGCCCCTGCTCCATCGCCGGCAGCTGCCGAGGGCAGCGGCGTGGGCTCGAGCGCAGCAGGCGGCAAGGGTTCCGTCAAGGAGTCCGACAAGGTGAAGAAGGAAATCTCGGTCTATCAGACCGACGATCAGCTGCTGGAGCTGAAGGCCGTCAAGGCCGAGATCAGCTACGGCAGCGCCGAGGAGAAGCTTGAAGCCGCTCTGGAAGCGCTGGCCGGAGACGACCGCGAAGGAACGATCTCCCTGTGGAAGGGAGTTCAGTTCAAAAAGGTGACGCTCAAAGAAGGTGCGGCAACCGCCGATATCCACATTCCGGACGAGTCGCGTCTCGGAGGAGCCGGCGAGGAATTCGCGCTTGAGGCGATCCGCAAAACCGTATTCCAGTTCGATGAGGTTCAAACCTTCGATCTTCTGGTGGACGGCAAGGCTGCCGAAACGCTCATGGGGCATATGGAGCTTGAACATCCGATGAAGAAAAGCAATCCATAATCGATCATCCATACTTGATGCTAAGGGAGAGACGGGAAATGCATCGTTCGCCATCCTATCATATCGCTACGGGCATGATCGCCCTCTCCCTCCTAGCAGGAGGACCGGCCGCTGCAGCTGCAGCGGCTTCTTCTGCTTCAGGGGGGACGGCAGTATCTGCAACCGCGCAATCATCGTTTTTTGCCGATGTCAAACCAGGCCATTGGGCGGAAAAGAGCATCGTCAAGCTTGCCCTGCAGGGAATCATCGTGGGAGAAAACGGCAATTTCAGACCTGCAGCCAACGTAAGCCGCCAAGAAGCGGTCGTGATGGCTCTGCGGTTCATGGGCAAGGAAAAGGAAGCCGACCTGCAGCAGGCGGTCATCTTCCCGGAATCGTTCAAGGTGAACAATTACTATAAGCCTTACATAGCGCTGGCCATCAAGCTTGGCCTGCTCGAGGAAACGGCGGAGTTCAAAACGGCGGAATCCGCCAAAGGCGAATGGGGAAGCTCTCCCGCATCGCGCGAGTGGCTGACGAAGCTCATCGTGAGGGCCGCAGGCAAGACAAGCCTGGCGCAGGAGCTTGCTTCCCGAGCATCCGCTTTCCAGGACGGAGCTTCGATCGGCGCCGGTTATGTCGGATACATCAATGCAGCAGGCTCGCTCGGCATGGTCACGGGCGTCACGCCGACGCAGTTCCAGCCGGCGGCAGCCGTCAACCGGGCGCAGGCGGCCACGCTGTTCAGCAGGTCGCAGCAGGTCGCTCCTGTCGCTTACCCGGGCGAAACCGGCGGCATCCTCACGGCGATCAACGGGGCCAGCGTATCGGTGTATACCGATCAAGGATTACAAACGTTCAATCTGGCGGCGGATTCCCGCTTCTACCGCTTCGATTCGGATGCTTCGCTCAAATCGTCCTCGGAGCTGACGCTGTATACGCATGTCCGCATTTTGGGCGGAGGGATGGATGCGCTCTACGTTGAACAGACCGATCCGGACCAGCAGGTCAAGACGATCGAAGGCGCCGTGTCGAGAGTCGTGGCGGCGCAGAACAAGATCTGGCTGTGGGTCGGCGACAATCCGGTCGAAGTCCAGTACGATTCTTCTCTGGTCGTCAAAAAAATGGACGGAACGAAGCTGGGACTGGCCGATCTGACGGTGGACAGCCAGGTTCAGGTGAAGGAGGATGCCTTCCGGGACAAGCCGCTGGCGCTTGAAGTCATCGTGAAGTCGGCGCCGGTATCGAAGGACGGCTCCGGAACCGTGGCTGCGGCCGGCAACGGCGCGCTGAGCCTCAAGACGGCCGCCGGAGCCGACGAGACATGGACGGCTTCTTCCAGCCTTGCCGTCATCGGCTGGGACGGCAGAGTGCTCGAAGGGGGCCTCTCCGGATTGAAGGCGGGCGATGCCGTCACCTATACAGTGAAGGACAGCGTGCTCGTATCCGTCAAGGTGACGACGGCAGGAAGCGCATCCGTCCAAGGAAAGTTCAGCAACATCAGCGACGGCATCCTGACGGTGCTGGCAGGCAATTCGCTGCAGTCCAACTATTTGTCCGAATCGGTCACTCTGGTCATTCCGGGTGTGGAGCAGCCGGTGCTGGGCGATCTGTACAAGGACGACCAGCTTGAGCTTGCCCTCGATGCCGGAGGCAAGGTGACGAGCATCAAGGTGACGAACCGCTCGCTCAGCACGCTGACGGGAGCGGAGATCCTCAGCTACAGCAGCGATCAGAAGGCATTGACGGTCAAGGGAACGAACGGCAAGCTGGCCGCCTTGCAGTTGTCGGACAAGACCAAGTTCGAAATGAACGGAACGACGCTCAATCTGGCCTCGGCCGCGCCTCTGCTCCGTCAAGGACAACGGGTTACGGTCGGTTATTCCGGCAGCGATGCGATGCTCGTGCGGGTCGTCTACCAATATACCGGCTCCGTCGTTCTGTTGAATACGGCCACCAAGACGCTTGCCTTGTCGCTGGATGACGGCTCGTCGGTGACGCTTCCATTCGATTCTCTCGGAGTGGAGTGGTACGGCCGCAGCGGAACCGGCATAGCCGACATCAAGAACGGCATGCGGGTGACGGCGCTCCTCGACGCCAGCCAGACCAAGGCGGCTGCGCTGCGCGTCAACCAGAATGTCCAGTATAAGATCACGACGGTCGACCCGGCAGCCAAAGCGCTCTCGCTGCAAGCAGCCGACGGAAGCCGGACGACGGTCGCTGCCGGCAGCCTTGTCCTCAAAGGAACGGACGGAAGCGCTCTGGCATTCACAGGCTTCGCGGCGGGACAGACGGTCAACGTGACTTATGCAGGCAGCACGCCGACAGCCATCTCGCTCGTCAAAGTGACGTACGGCAAAATCGCTGCGGCCTCTGCCGACTCCATCACGCTGCAGGAATACGGCGGCTCAAGCCAGACGCTTCCGCTCGGAAGCGGCTTCTCCATCGTCAAAGGAGGAAGCGCGGGATCGAGCGCTGCGGCTCTGGCTGCAGGAGACCGCGTTGAAGTGAAGAAAAATGCCGACGGTGCGGTCGTCGTCACGGTCAATGCCGGAGTGGCCAAAACATTCTGGAAGGTGGATGCCGCAGCCGGCCAGCTTCTGATGAGGAAATCGGGCGTCAACGACAACGATTACCGCTTTGCATATACGTCGTCCACGCTGATTACGGCGGGCGGCCAGCCGGTTGCAGCCGAGTCGCTCAAGGACGGGGACAGCATCGTTCTGTATCTGTTCGAAGGCAAGCTGCTCGAGGCTGCCAAGGCATGACGCTCATGGCGGTTTGATGAATTATTGAAAAAAAGACCCCTCGCGGGGTCTTTTTTTCGTCCATAGGGGTGATTTCCGGTTGCATGGAGCGTGGATATTCGCTAAACTTTGAACGATAGTGCAACTAGGGAGAGTTAATGACCATGAAGGCTTCGGATAAGATGCGGCGCATTCTGGACACGATGGCCGAGATGTTCCCGGATGCCCATTGCGAGTTGAACCATGCCAATCCGTTCGAGTTGACGATTGCCGTCCTGCTGTCGGCCCAGTGCACGGACGAGACCGTGAACCGGGTGACGGCAGACTTGTTCCAGAAATACCGCACGCCCGAGGATTACCTGGCCGTCGATCTGGAGGAGCTGCAGCAGGATATCCGGCGCATCGGACTGTTCCGCAACAAGGCGGCCAACATCCAGAAGCTGTGCCGGATCGTGCTGGAGCGCTACGGAGGGGAAATCCCCGAGCAGCATGACCAGCTGACCGAGCTTCCCGGCGTCGGGAGGAAGACGGCCAATGTCGTCGTCTCCAATGCATTCGGCGTTCCCGCCATCGCGGTCGATACTCATGTCGAACGGGTATCAAAGCGTCTCGGCTTGGCCAAGCAAGAGGATAGCGTCCTTGAAGTCGAGAAGAAGCTGATGCGCAAAGTTCCCCGGGAGGAATGGACGCTAACGCATCATCGGTTCATCTTCTTCGGCCGGTACCACTGCAAGGCGCAGCAGCCGAAATGCGACATCTGCCCGCTGCTCGACATGTGCAAGGAAGGCCAGCGCCGAATGAAAGCTGCGTGCACGACAACGAAATCCGCAGCGGCTTCGAACAAGCGAGCCGCCGCTTCCAACCCCCTGAGCAAAGGATGATGAAACGATGAAATGCATCAGCGTATTCACGAATGATTTTGGCCTGTTCTCCGATATTTACGAGCAGGTCATGGAATCTCCTCCGGGAGAGAACGAGGATCTCGTCATCGAAGGCGTAACGGTGAGCGGCTCCGGCGATCTGCCTGCCCAATACCTGGAGCGCATGCGCCAGAAGCCTGAAGTTGTCGTGATGCGCGAGAAGCAGCGCAACATTACGATCCTTCAGCACGGCAACGTGTTCGAAATCTGCATTCCGACGGATGAGGACGACGAGGCTCCGGCGGTATAAGCAGGGAGATGCTCCGAATCAAGTGAACAAGCAGCCGTCCTTGCGTTCAAGGGCGGCTGTTTGACGTATCCGGCCTAGGCTCGCAGAGGTGCTCGTCTCCATTATGAGGGCAGAAGAGCTGCCTTCGCGGCTGTGCAACGGATAGCGAATAGGGAGATCGCCCGAAGCTTGGGCCGCTCCGATCAGAGGAAGACAGGGAGAGAGAAGCATGAACGGACTACAAGAGAGCAACAGGACCGCGGCGGCGGACCGCGAGGCGGCATTGGCCCGGGCTGCGGCCAGCCTGCAGGCCGGATTCGACTCCGCAGGAGACGATGGCAACGCGCAGCGGGCGGAGCAGCTGTCCGCCAAGCTGGAGAGCGGGCTGCTTACGGTCGCTTTTTGCGGCCACTTCTCCGCGGGAAAATCGACGCTTGTGAATGCGCTGTGCGGGAAGCAGCTGCTGCCGTCCAGTCCGATCCCGACGAGCGCCAATGTCGTGTCCATCCGCAGCGGCAAGCCGGCACGCGCGATCATCCGGGCGCTTGCAGACGGCAAGGAGACGACCTTCGAGGCGGATCCGCTGCGTCTGGACGACTACTGCAAAAACGGCGAGGAGTTCATCTCCGTCGATATCGTTTATCCGATTCCCCGTCTGGGCTCTTCGACCGTTCTTCTGGATACGCCGGGCATCGACTCGACGGACGATGCGCACCGGATGGCGACGGAGTCGGCCTTGCATTTGGCCGATGCGGTGTTCTACGTCATGGACTACAACCATGTCCAGTCGGAAATCAACTTCGAGTTCGCCAAGGGATTGAAGGATTGGGGCAAGCCGCTCTATCTGATCGTCAACCAGATCGACAAGCACCGCGAAGAGGAGCTGCCGTTCGAGGAGTACCGGAACAGCGTCGAGGAGGCTTTCCGCAGCTGGCATCTGGAGCCGGCCGGCATACTTTACTTGTCTCTGAGGGAGCCTGAGCATCCCGGCAGCGAGTTCGCTTCCCTCGAAGGGCTGCTGAAGGAATTGGCGGAGGAGCGCGAGGAGCTGTCGCAATGGAGCGTGGACGCCTCGCTGCGCCATTTGGTCCGGGCTTCGCTGCGCTCGGCCGCCGAAGAGGAGGAGGCGCTGCGGCAGAAGCTTCAGGATGAAGCCGGCAGCGAGGAGGAAAGGGCCGTGCTTGCGGAGAGGATCGCGAGCCTCGAGGCCGAGGCGGAGGAAGCGGACAACAGGCCGGCTGCCCTGGAAGCCTCCTTGAAGGCCGATATCGTCAAGCTGCTGGACAACGCCAGCCTGACGCCGGCCGCCACGCGCGATCTCGCGGCCGAGTTTCTGGACAGCCGCAAGCCGGGCTTCAAGACCGGCTTGCTGTTCGCGGGCGCCAAGACGGCTGCGGAGCAGCAGCGGCGCGCAGAAGCGTTCCGCGATGACCTGAACCGCCAGATCCAGGCGGCTGCCGTATGGCATCTGGGGGATTTGCTCCGCAAGGCAGCCGACGAAGCCGGCCTTGCAGGGACGGAGCGCGAAGCATGGGAGCATGCGCTCGAGGAAGGGCTCAGCTGGCGGCCGGACATCGATTGGCTGGCCGGGCGCGTGAATACGGGAGCCGTATTCGGCGGCGAGTATACGCTGGTTTATACGCGCGAAGCGGCCGCGGAAATCAAGGGCAGGCTGCGCCGCGCCGCCGTCGAGGCGGCCGAAGCGCTCGCCGCCTG
>NZ_BIMD01000004.1 GCF_004000905.1 Paenibacillus humicus NBRC 102415 | reverse complement strand
CGGTCGCGGACCGCGCATCCGCCCACAGCCGCTCGCATGCGGCTAGGGCATAGGCCGCCAGGCATGCGGCGGCCAGCCCAGGCCTGGCCTGCCCGGCGAGCGCCAGCGCCGCCAGCAGCAGGCCGAGCCCCAGCCCGGCGCTCAGCGCTCCGCCGGGACTCCAATACGCCGCCGCCGAGCTTCCGGCGACAAAACAGACGGCCGCCCAGACAAGCGGCCTTCCGTCCAGATAACCTCTCGCTCTCATCCCTCTTCTCCTTTCCCGCAGAAAACAAAACACCTCCACGAATCTCCTTCTGAAAGGAGTTTTCGTGGAGGTGCTTCCTCCGAAAGCTATGGCATTCGTCTTTAGACTTTGTCTTTAGTCTTTAGTCTTTAGTCTTTAGTCTTTAGTCTTTAGTCTTTAGTCTTTGTCTTTGTCTTTGTCTTTGTCTTTGGCTTTGGCTTTTAACTTTTAGCTTTTAACTTTTAGCTTTTAGCTTCTAGCTTCTAGCTTCTAGCTTTTAGCCTTTATCCTTTAACCTTTAGCCTTTAACCTTTAGCCTTCATCCCTTAGCTTTTAGATTTCAGCTTTTAGATTTCAGCTTTTAGATTTCAGCTTCAAGATTTCAGCCTTAGCCTTCAGCTTTCAGCCTTTAGATCATAGCCTTTAAATTTCGGCCTCAGCCACATAAAAAAACCGCTGTCCGCTAATCCGTAACGGCAAGGCCTGCCTGCGGCGGAGCCTCATAGCCTTCCAGCTGCCGGAAGCCGATTCCCTTCTGCTCCATCAGCGTTCTGACTTTCTCCGAGTCCTTCGGATAAGCCCGGTGATAGACGATCTCGGAAATGCCGCTGTTCGCCAGCATGTTGGCGCAAGTCCAGCAAGGCTGGTCGGTCACATAAACCGTCGAGCCTTCCCGGTCGCTCCGGTCGGTGAACAGAAGCAGGTTCTGCTCGGCATGGATGGTACGGATGCAGCGCTGCTTCTTGACCATATCGGCCTTGCCGTCCGTAATCCGCTGCTCCCATTCCTCGACGATCATGCAGCCGGCCTCGGAGCAGTCGGCGACGCCCATCGGAGCTCCGTTGTAAGCTGTCCCCAGAAGCTTCTTGCCCTGGACGAGCAGCGCTCCCACGTGCCGCCTGAGGCAGCGTGATCGGGTCGATACCATATAGGCGATGTCCATGAAATAGGTGTCCCAGTCTTTTCTTGCGGCATCCTGCTGGACGGCGGATGTAGTCGGCATGCGGAGCAGCTCCTTCCTGTCGGTTCCTGTTGAATTCCATTATAGCGAATGCAGCGGGAAAGCGACAATCGGATGATGCGGGCATGTGACAATCCGCATCCGCAACAATCATGGGCCCTGGACGATCTCTATACGATCAGGAGCCGCTGGCGACCTCGCTCGCCTGGCTGGCGGCGATCGCCTGGCCGAGATCATGCAGGATGTCGGCGATTCCTTCCGTGCCGATGGACAAGCGGATCAGGCCCGGCGTGACGCCGGATGCCAGCTGCTCGTCCGGAGACAGCTGCTGATGCGTCGTGCTCGCGGGATGGATGATGAGCGACTTGGAATCCCCGACGTTCGCCAAATGCGAGAACAGCTGCACGGAGTTGATGATTCGCTTGCCGGCTTCGATTCCGCCTTTGATCTCGAAGGTCAGGATCGCCCCCTGTCCTTTCGGGAGGTACTTCTGCGCCAGCTCGTACGAAGGGTGTCCGGGCAGGCCGGGATAGCTGACGGAAGCCACCGCGTCATGGGCTTCCAGATAACGTGCGACTTCCAGCGCGTTGGAGCTGTGGCGCTCCATCCGCAGGTGAAGCGTCTCCAGCCCCTGCAGCAGCAGGAAGGAATTGAACGGCGAGATGGCGGCGCCAAGATCGCGGAGAAGCTGCACGCGCGCTTTGATGATATAAGCCAAAGGACCGACGGCATCCGTGTATACGAGGCCGTGATAGCTCGGATCCGGCTCCGTCAGTCCAGGGAACCTTCCGCTCGCCAGCCAGTCGAACGCTCCGGCGTCGACGATGATTCCTCCGATGGAGGTGCCGTGTCCGCCGATGAATTTGGTCGCCGAGTGGACGACGATATCCGCGCCGAACTCGATCGGCCTCAGCAGATAGGGACTCGGGAACGTATTGTCCACGATGAGCGGAACGCCGTTCTCATGCGCGATCCTGGCGACGGCTTCGATGTCCAGAACATCGCCTCTCGGATTGCCGATCGTTTCGCCGAATACGGCTTTGGTCTTATCCGTAATCGCTGCGCGGAAGTTCTCGGGATCGGAAGCATCCACGAAGATCACCTTGATGCCCAGCTTCGGCAGCGTATGCGCGAACAGGTTGTATGTGCCTCCGTACAGGCTGGAAGAGCTGACGATCTCGTCGCCTGCCGAAGCGATATTGAGAATCGAGTAGGAGATGGCGGAAGATCCCGAGGAAACCGCAAGCGCTGCCGCTCCGCCTTCCAGCGCCGCAACCCGCTTCTCGAATACGTCGCTGGTCGGATTCATGATGCGGGTATAGATATTTCCGAACGACTTCAGTCCGAACAGATCCGCCGCATGGTCGGTGTCATGAAAGCCGTACGATGTCGTTTGATAGATCGGCACGGCGCGGGACAGGGTGGCGGGATCGATTTCTTGGCCGGCATGGACGGCCAGCGTTTCGAGAGCAAGCTTGCGAGGTTCAGTCATCTTCTTAAAACCTCCTATATCGGGATGAAATAATGGAATTATGCCCATTCTCTCACATTCATGGAAGGACGACAACTAGATCTTTCCATTTCTCCACGATTTTCGGACCGATTCCCTTCACCCTCTGGACATCCTCGACCGATCGGAAAAAACCGCTTCGTTCCCGCTCCTCGACGATCGCTCCTGCTTTGGCGGGCCCTACGCCGGGCAGCGCATCGAGCTGCTCGGCGCTTGCCCGATTCAGGTCAAGCCTCCCATCCGACGCGGCGTTTCCGCCAGCCGCTCGCCCGCTCTCTGCGCCTTCTCCGCTCCCGATTGCACCGCCCTTTGCCCCTGTGCCGCTCCGTTCCCCGGCATCTGATGAAGCATCGCCTTCCGGCTTTCGCTTGCTCTCCGCTTCCGCGCCGCTGTCCGAGCCTCCATCGGCTGAGCCTTTCCCCGCTTCGCCGCCCTGATGAGCCTCTGTCGCTCCAGCTCCGCCAGAAGCTCCTCCTGCGGCGGTTCCGTTGCCTGCCGCAGCCTCGCCTCCGGAAACGGCTTGTCCGTAAACAGCGCCTCCATCCTCTATTCCCGTTCCACCGTTCCCCCCGTCCCCGCCTGCTGCAGCTTCCTTGCCGGCCATCGCCTCCGCTAGCGCCGCATTCACTTGAACCCAGCCGGCCGGCTCGGGATCCCGCGGCTGCCGAAGCCCGAATGCGATCAAGCCGGCCCCGGCCAAGCCGAGCACCAAAACGGCCGTTTTCCGGCTCCGCCATGGCCATCCATATCTCTCCACAAGCATGCTCCTCCCTGCCTTCAGGCATTGATTCGTGAAGGTTTTCCTTTCCTCGACATGTTTGCCGAGCCGTCCTGCATAGAGTACTAACAATCCGCCTTCCGCCCTGGCAAGGAATGCCTTCCGGGATCGGATGGTCAGAAGGGATATACGGGCCTGCACGGCAGGCCCATGCATTGTATCCCATGCGGGACGTCCATTTCCGGGCTTCGGCCTGGAACCGGCGTCCCAGCTCGCAAGGAGGGATCCCATGAAAATCGGATTTATCGGCACGGGCAGCATGGGCAGCCTGCTGGTGGATTCATTCATCCGGTCGGGCGCTGTCGAAGCATCCGATGTCATCGTCGCCAACCGGACTTTCCATAAGGCCGAACGTCTTGCCGCGCAGCATCCCGGCATTACGGCCGCTCCATCAAGCCGCGAAGCCGCACAGAGGAGCGACTGCCTTTTTTTGTGCGTCAAGCCCTCGGAATTCAAATCCGTTCTGCAGGAAATCCAGCCGTCCGTCCGGAGCGACCAGGTCGTCGTGTCCATCACCAGCGCCGTGCTCATCAGCCATCTGGAGGACCAGCTTCCCTGCCGCATCGCCAAAATCATCCCCAGCATTACGAACGGAGTGCTGAGCGGCGCCTCGCTCTGCATGTTCGGCAGCCGCATGACCGTCGCTGACTGCTGCTACCTCGAAGGCATCCTGTCGCGCATAAGCGAGCCCTTGCTCATCGACGAGCAGTACACCCGGATTGTCTCCGACCTGTCCAGCTGCGGTCCGGCTTTCATCTCCTTCCTGCTCCAGCGCCTGATCGACGCCGCCGTCGAGATGACCGGCATCGATCCCGACGAGGCGGTCGCCATCTCCAGCGCCATGCTGCTCGGCACAGGCAAGCTGCTGACCGAAGGAGGCATGACGCCCGATGAGTTGATCCGCCGCGTCTCGGTGCCGGGCGGCATTACCCAGCAAGGCTTGCAGCTGCTCAGGCAGGAGACGGACGGCATGTTCCAGAAGCTGATCACCATCACCCATGACAAATTCCGCGAGGATCTCGAAAAGGTCGAAGCTTCCCTATACGGCGAAGAGGTGAACGGTCCCTGAGAAATTCGCGCATGCGAAACCTCCAGGGTCCGTTCACCTCTTCCGGGATGCTTTCCTCAGAAAGAGCCTCCGGCGGCCTTTCCTCCTCTTCATCAAGGGGGTCGGCCGCCATCGGAATCACTTTAATTGGCTACGATATTGACGAGCTTGCCTTTGACTGCGACGACCTTGCGGACCGTCTTGCCTTCCGTCAGCTCCTTCACGCGAGGGAGCTCTTTGGCGATCCGTTCCATTTCGTCCGTGTCGGTGTCGGCCGCGATGGATACGCGCTCGGCGATTTTGCCGTTGACCTGCACGACGATCTCGACCTCCTGATCCACCGTCCAGGCTTCTTCATAAGAAGGCCATGCCACATACGTGACGGACTCGGAATGGCCCAGCTTCTCCCACAGCTCCTCGGCGATGTGCGGAGCGAGCGGCGAGAGCAGCTGCACGAAGTTCTCCATGGAACGGCGCGGCAGCGTGTCGGCCTTGTAGGCTTCGTTGACCCAGATCATCAGCTGGCTGATCGCCGTGTTGAAGCGCAGGTTGTCGAAGTCGTCCGTTACCTTCTTGATGGAGCGGTGCCACACCCGATTCATCGCGTCGCTTCCCTCGGCATCCGAAATCTTCGGATTCAGCTCGCCGTTCTCGCCGACGAACAAGCGCCAGACGCGGCTCAGGAAGCGGTGCATGCCCTCGACGCCGCTCGTGTTCCATGGCTTCGTCGCTTCCAGCGGCCCCATGAACATTTCATACAAACGCAGAGTGTCGGCGCCGTATTCGCCCACGATGTCGTCGGGATTGATGACGTTGCCGCGGGATTTGCTCATCTTCTCGTTGTTCGTGCCGAGAATCATGCCTTGGTTGACCAGCTTGTGGAAAGGCTCCTTCGTATCCACGACGCCGAGATCGTAGAGCACCTTATGCCAGAAGCGCGCATACAGCAGATGAAGCACCGCATGCTCCGCGCCGCCGATATACAGGTCGACCGGCAGCCATTCCTTCTGCTTCTCGGCGGAGCACAGCTCCTGATCGTTCTTCGGATCGATGAAGCGCAGGTAGTACCAGCAGCTTCCCGCCCATTGCGGCATCGTGTTCGTTTCGCGGCGCGCCGGCAGTCCCGTCTCCGGATCGGTCGTGTTGACCCAGTCCGCAACGTTGGCGAGCGGAGATTCTCCCGTGCCGGAAGGCTTGATCGCATCGACATCCGGCAGCAGCACCGGAAGCTGGTCCTCCGGAACCGGCTTCATCGAGCCGTCCTCCAGATGGAGAATCGGAATCGGCTCGCCCCAATAGCGCTGGCGGCTGAACAGCCAGTCGCGCAGGCGGTAGGTCGTTTTGCCGCGTCCTTTGCCCGTCTCTTCCAGACGGCTGATCATGGCCGCGATGCCCTCGCTGTTGGACAGGCCGTTCAGGAAGTCCGAGTTCACATGCGGTCCGTCGCCTGTATACGCTTCTTCCTCGACGCTGCCGCCTTGGACGACCTCGATGATCGGCAGGCCGAACTGCTTGGCGAATTCCCAGTCGCGCTGGTCATGGCCCGGCACGGCCATGATCGCTCCCGTGCCGTAGCCGGCCAGGACATAATCCGCGATCCAGACCGGAACCTTGGCTCCGCTGACCGGATTGATCGCATAAGCTCCCGTGAAGACGCCGGATTTGTCCTTGGCCAGATCGGTGCGCTCGAGATCGCTCTTGCGGGAAGCCGCCTCGCGGTAGTCCGCGACAGCCGCCTTCCGATCCTCGGAAGTGATGGAGTCTACCAGCTCATGCTCCGGAGCCAGCACGCAGTAGGTCGCGCCGAACAGCGTATCCGGACGGGTCGTGAACACCTGGATCTCCGCCGCAGAGCCGTCGACCGCAAACGCCACCTCCGCGCCTACGGACTTGCCGATCCAATTGCGCTGCATGTCCTTGATGCTCTCCGACCAGTCCAGCTCCTCGAGATCCTCGAGCAGGCGCTCGGCATACTCGGTGATTCTCAGCACCCACTGGCGCATCGGCTTGCGGATGACGGGATGGTTGCCGCGCTCGCTGAGGCCGTTGATGACTTCCTCGTTCGCCAGCACCGTGCCCAGCGCCGGACACCAGTTGACCGGCACCTCGGCCACATAAGCGAGGCCTTTCTTGTACAGCTGGATGAAAATCCACTGCGTCCATTTGTAGTAGTCGGGATCGGTCGTGCTGATCTCGCGGTCCCAGTCGTACGAGAAGCCGAGCGACTTGATCTGGCGGCGGAAGTTGTTGATGTTCTTCACCGTGATCTCGCGGGGATGCTCGCCGGTATCGAGAGCATGCTGCTCCGCCGGCAGGCCGAAGGCGTCCCAGCCCATCGGGTGCAGCACGTTGAAGCCCTTCATCCGCTTGTAGCGGGAGACGATGTCGGTCGCCGTGTACCCTTCCGGATGGCCTACATGCAGACCGGCTCCGGATGGATAAGGGAACATGTCGAGCGCGTAGAATTTCGGCTTGCCGTAGTCCTCCGTCGTGCGGAACGTCTTATGCTCATCCCAATGCTGCTGCCATTTCGGCTCCAGCTTCTGGGGGTTGTAGCCTTGCCCTTCCATTCTTTCCTGACTCATGGCCTATGCCTCCTGTTCATTGTCGCGGGGGCGCAAACGCAAAAAACCTCCCGTCCCAGCGATTAATCGCTAGGGACGAGAGGTTTGAATTCCCGTGGTACCACCCTAGTTGGCGCCCGGCATGCTTTGCCGCGGACACCCACTCATGAAGTCCTTAACGCGGACCATGCGGCAAGGCTGCTCCGAATCCGGAATTGACCTTGCGGCTCCGAGGCGAGATTCGGCACGCTGCGGGTCCGGCTTGCACCAACTGATGCCGGCTCTCTAAGTCCACGCGATGCGGCTTACTGCTCCTCTTCAACGCCAATATGGCTAATTTAAGTCCGATTATAGTGGATTGCAGACAGGGAGTCAAGAAGCCGTCGACGGCTGTCGAATCCTGCGGCGCATCATGGCGCTCGCTCATGAGTTCTTCATTTGTTCCTCTTCCAGCCTTCCTATATAATATAAAATGCTGTGCAAGTCCATTCTACATCGACAGGAGAGATTCCATTGGAATTGAAAAATAAAACGGCTCTCATCACCGGCGCCGGCAAAGGCATCGGTCGAGCTTCCGCGATCGCTCTGGCTAAGGAAGGCGTCCATCTGGGCCTGATATCGCGCACCGAGTCCGAGCTGGCATCGCTGGCAAAGGAGCTGACCTCCCAGTACGGCATCAGCGTCCACTACGCCGTCGCCGACATCTCCGACGCGGCCGAGGCGGCCGATGCCGCCAAGGGCCTCGCCAAAGAGCTGGGCAGCGTCGACGTCCTGATCAACAACGCCGGAGTCGCCACCTTCGGCACGGTAGCCGAAATGGATCCGGCCGAATGGGAGCGGATCGTCCGCATCAATCTGTTCGGAACCTATTACGTCACCCATGCCGTGCTTCCTTCCATGCTGGAGCGCAAAAGCGGCGCCATTCTCAACATCGCCTCCACGGCGGGCGAGCGCGGCTTCGCGACCGGCTCCGCCTACAACGCCTCCAAGTTCGCCGTCATGGGCTTCACCGAGGCGCTCATGCAGGAGGTCCGCAAGTCGAACATCCGCGTCACGGCGCTGACGCCAAGCACGGTCAATACACCGCTCGCTTCCGCAAACGGCCTGCTCAAGGGCAACGACAGCGATAACAACATCCTGCAGCCGGAGGATGTCGCCGAGCTGATCGTCGCCACGCTCAAGCTTCCGGACCGCGTGTTCATCAAGACCGCAGGCATTTGGACGACCAATCCTTGATTGCTTGATTGCTTTAAGATTAGCCGGCATTCCCTGGGAATGCCGGCTTTTTGGACCTTTCAGAAGCGGCAGGCTTCAGAAATGCAAATGGAGCTTCCGAATCCGGAGTTCTCGATTCTCGTTCGCAAACCATTGCTCCAGTTCTTCATAATCCCCGATATCTGCGGCTGCCGTTTCAATCCAAATGCGGTCCGTCCCGTCCCAACCATAGTCCATGACCGGCCATGCAGGGGACGAAAGGAGCTGCCTCTGATCGCCTTCGTCGCCGTAAGAAAGCATCGTCATCGTTCGATAATCGATGGGAAGGATCAGATGGCGTACGACACGATTTCCCTCGGGATAGGCAAGACGAAGCAGGATGCGTCCTCGATCAACGCGGCTGTCTACGTAGAGCCCTCTCGGCAGCTCGATGCTGGAAGTGCCGGAGTCCCCGCTTCGGACGAGCAGCAGGGAGCAGGATTTATTGCCGCAGCCGTACTTCACCACTCCCAGCCGGTCGGTCTCTCCCGTCTCGATCTCGGAGAAGGCCGTTCGTTCAAGCTCCTCTTCTGCGGCGCCTTCGCCCTCCAGATAAGCCCGCAGCGGCGGCAGCTCATCCAATGGGAGCTCGATCCCGCTTCCCTGATCGGAGCGGATGACCTCCGTCCTGCCCGGCATGCTGTCGGCTTCGCGCCCGAAAACGCTCCAGCTCCAAACAAGCAGAACAGCCAAACCAAGCAAAAGGAGAAGGTTTCTTCTCCTCTTCATCGACATCTTCATCCGCATCTTCATCTGCTTGATCAGCCGCCTTCTTCATTATCGATCGCGTTCTCCTGTATCAATCTATTAGCCGAGAAACAAGTCCACGCAGAACGAAGCTAGCCGCCGATCCAGAATCTCCGGACGACATTCCCGTTCTCCTCGGTATGCGGAGCATCCTCGATTCCGCCGTTGTTCAAAATCGTCCGCGCGGAAGCCTCGTTGGAGCGGTCGCAGACGACCAGCACCTTGGCGATGCCGAGCTCGGCCGTCTTCTCCAGCGCCAGCTCCAGCAGCTTCGTCGCATAGCCCTTGCGACGCGCGGAAGGCCGGATGCCGTAGCCGATATGACCGCCGCTGGAGAGGAGAAACGGCGTCAGGCTATGACGGATATTGACGGCTCCGAGTACGCGTTCCGTCTCATCGACGAGCCAGAAGGTCGAATCCGGCACCCAGCCCTCCGGAAGTCCGATGCCGGCGCTGTTTTTTTCCAGCCATTCCACCATTCCGGCGAAATCCGCCGGTTCCTTTGCGATGACCCAGGGAACCATGTCTTCTCCGCTCTCGACCCATTCCTCGTAGAAGTCCTTATATTCTTTTTCCAGCCGCAAATCCGGAACCGTCAGCCTAACATTCCCCATCGTTCTTCCCCCTCTATTGTCTGCATATCGCCCCAATGCGGACAGCTCCCTTTTAAAAGGAATTTCCCGATCGGCAACGAATCTCTCTAATTCGGGAAAGTATACCATGCCGCGCCTTCAACGAAAATAGAGGGGTCTATCACGCTCATTGGAAAATCAGTCCTGCTGCATCCCGTCGTCGAAATCAGTTTGGGAGCTTCGGTACCGACGGCTCGCCGATCCGCGGGTAAGCGCCACCCTTTCATCAGGGGCTGGGAATGCCGTTTGCTCCGGCCGAGGTCAAGGAACGGACGACGAAGCACGCCATAACAACGGAAAATGCGGCTTTAGCAGGGACGGCATCCCGTGGAATGAGGTTTGCAAAAACGGCAATCGGCTGCTCATGAGCAGTCTCGATCAGAAATTCAACGAAAGGGGTTGAAGATCATGGAGCAGAACCGCAGCCTCTCATAGAGGGCGGATACCCAGGCCGCCTGAGAATAAACCAAAGGTGGTTATGCAAATGAATCCGAAATCCATCGTCATAAAAGAGCGTCAGCCTTCGGTAGAGGAGTTCGTCTCCCTCTGGCAAGCCGTGGGGTGGGGACATGCAGATGCCGAAATGGCCCGGAATTCCATTCCCCAATCTCGTTATGCCGTCGTAGCCGAGCTGGACGGCGAGGCCGTCGGAATGGGCCGGATCGTCGGCGACGGCGTCATGTATTTCTATATCCAGGATGTCGCCGTCCACCCGGAGCATCAAAGCCGCGGAATCGGAAAAAGAATCGTGGAAGAGCTGCTCGGCTACGTTCGACGGAGCAAGCTGGACAGCGGCATTGCTTTTACGGGACTGTTCGCTGCGGAAGGCAAGGAAGCATTCTATGAATCGTTTGGATTCAAGAACCATGCTCCCGGCATGACGGGGATGTTCCATGTATTTGAAGTCAAATAGGTTTTCAAGAGGATGGGTTTTCACCGCTGATCCAAAGAAGAGGTAAGGTTCCCCGAAAAAGAGGGGCTTTACAGCCTTCTCTATCTGAAAATAAATACTACTAACATGTAGATTACATCCTTCTATCTTATTCCATCTACATCTACTATAATGAAAAAAATGGTAAAAGGAGGTGACGAAGTTGAAGAAAATGTTTCTCATGCTTGGTTTGACAGCATTGCTGGCCCTTCCATTCGCTTCTCTAGCTTCTGCTGCTGCAGCTCCTCAATACTGCTATACGTCCCCTATTACATGTTTGGAGAAGTATTATTAAACTTCCAGTTAGGCTGTCAAAAAGGCTGCTCTCTCGACGCATGTCGAGTGAGCAGCCTTTTTGAAATCTATTTCACCGCCGCAAAAAACAGCCGCTCCGAATCCGGCCCCGGCTCTCTCAGCTTGAAGTCTCCATACCGGTCCACCCGGCTGAAGCCGGCGGCCTTCAAAGCCCGGACGATCCAGTCGGGATCGTAGGCTCGCTGCAGATGGGTTTCCTCGAAGCGGATGAAGCGCCCGTCGCGGTCTCCCGCATCCTTGGCGAATATCGTCAGATGATGGCGGATCTCGATGCGGTCTTCCTCCAGCTCGGACGTCCAGATGTAGCCGACATCCCGCTCATCGAGGAAGAAAGGCTGCTCCTCCGCGTATCTCCGAAGCGTAGACGGCGCATGGACGTCGAACAGGAAGACGCCGCCGTCCTTCAGCCCCCGGAAGGTCGCCTTGAAGGCCGCTTCGATATCTTCTTCCTCCGTCAGGTAATTCAGGCAGTCGCAGAAGCTGATCGCGGCGTCCACCGGATCCGGCAGCTCCCAGTCCCGCATATCCTGCTGCAGCCAGCGGACGGAACCGGCATTGGAACGGATCGCCTGCTGGGGCGTCTCGTCCCATTTGCTGCGGGCGATGGACAGCATGTCCGCGGAGAGGTCGATTCCATAGACGCGGAAGCCTGACTTGGCGAGCGGAATCGACAGGCTGCCGGTGCCGCAGCCGAGGTCGGCGATGCTTTCCGGCACGCCGTACCGCTCCCAGCACTCTCTCATGAACCGGATCCAGTCCGGATATGGCATATCTTCCATCAGCCGGTCGTAGACGCCGGCGAATTGGCGGTAAGCCCTCATGGCAAAACCTCCTAAGCAAACACATTTGCAACGGCAGACGCTTCCTTAAGTGCGCATCAGTCGTATCAAGCCTTCAAGCCTTGCAGGCGCAGCCCGGTGAATGGCGGGGCATCGCCTGCCCTCGGCTCATCGACCCGCCGTCGAGCCGGAACGAACCGCATGGCCGCATCGACGAGCCCAGCCTCTTGATCCAACCAGCAAATTTCAACCTGCAGACGAGGCTGCCGTCTCCGAGCGAAACCTATTCGGCTCCGCCGTTTTCCTCTGCCGGAGCTTTGGCTTCCGCCGCGGCGCCGCTCTCGGCTTCCGTGATCAGCTTCGTCCAGTTGCCTTCCTGACGGACGAGCCCTTCGCGCATCAGCTTGCCGACGGCGCGCTTGAACGCCCCCTTGCTGATGCCGAACTTGTTCTTGATGATCTCCGGAGGAGTCTCGTCGGAGTACGGCATCGCCTGCCCCGGACGCTCTTTGATGAACGCAAGGATGCGGTCCGCGTCCTCGAGACGTCCTACCTGCTTGAGCTGGCCCATCGACAGGTTGGCGCGGCCGTCCTCGCGGACGAAGGTTACCCGGGCCCGGACACGCTGTCCAAGGCGCAGCGGCTCCGGACGCTCCGATGCCGGAATCATGCCGTACGCTCCAAATCCGATGACGTCGCCGTCCAGGACGACGAAGGAGCCCATCTGCAGCGTGCGGCTGACCCAGCCTTCCTTCCATTCGTTGCGCCAGGTCGCCGGTACCGGGAATACATGCTTCGCCAGATCATCCTCGCGCGCGAGCTTGCCGAGCAGGCGGCCGCTCTTGTCATGCGACAGCGTCACGTAGACCTCATCGCCCGGCAGCGGACGGAGGTCGACGAGCTCCGGCAGCTCCGAGAGCGGCAGCAGCAGCTGCCGTCCGAGACCGATCTCGAGGAAGCAGCCGAGACGCGGATGAATGTCCGCGACAGCCAGCCGCTTCAGCTCTCCGAGCCGGATCAGCGGCTTTTTCATCGTGGCGGACAGTCGGTCGTCGGTATCGTGGAACAGGAACACTTCCAGCTCCTGCCCTTCCTTCGGCTTATGTCCATTCGTCTCGCTGTAGTGCAGCAGCACTTCCGTATCCTCTTCGTCTCCAAGGCTTAGAAAAAAGCCGAAGGGCGACACTTCGCGCGCCACCCTCAGCTTCAATATTTGTCCGGCGTAGGGAGTCATGCGAACTCCACGACCTTGGCGTCGGACCACAGCCGCTCCAGGCTGTAATAGTCGCGCTCGTCGCGGTGGAAGACATGCACGACGACGTCTCCGAGGTCGATCAGCACCCAGCGCGCGGTATCCATGCCTTCAAGGCCGCGCATCGTCACGCCGCCCTCCTGGGCGCGCTTGCGGATCTCCGTGGCGATCGCTTGCACTTGCGTATCGGAATTGCCGTGGCAGATGACGAAATAATCGGCGACGAGAGAAATATCCTTGAGGTTGAGCGCGACGACGTTGCCCGCTTTTTTATCTTCGGCCGCCTCGACGGCGGCCTGCAGCAGTTGTTCGGAATTCAGGGCCATTCAGTTGCCTCCTAATGTGTAATCGTTATGGGTTGCGAATCAAATCGTTCCGTGCAGCGAGCGTCAGGGGATAGATTACTTTTCCCTTCTCCAGCAAAAATCGTATCGTCGAATCGAAACCGGCTCTGAGCGCGGCGTCGAGGTCGGTCTCGGCAAGCTCCCGGATGCCGTCCACGCCGGGGAAGTCCCGTCCCGGCTCCATGTAATCCGCGAGGCATACCACTTTGTCCAGCAGCGTCATGCCGGCCCTGCCGGACGTATGGTAACGGACGGAGTCGAGCACCTCGATATCCGTGACGCCGTAGTCCCGGCGGGATATATAGGCCCCTGCGGGCGCATGCCACAGCTCCTTGTCGTAAGACAGGATGCCGAGGTCGGCGCCCTCCTCCCGGATCGCTTCTTCCATCCGGTCCACCGGCCAGTATTTGGCCAGATCGTGGAGGATGGCGGCCAGCTCCGCCTTGTCCGGATCCGCTCCGAACCGCTTGGCGAGCACGATGGCCGTCGAGATGACGCCCTGCACATGCTGCCAGCGGCGCTCCGGCATGCCGGAGCGAATCGATTCGATCATCTGCTGCTTATCCATCATGGCGGTACAGTCCCTTCTCCAGAAGGTAATCAAGCGCCGGCTCCGGAACGAGGTACCGGACCGACAAGCCCGCACCGAGCCGAGCCCGGATCGCCGTCGAGGAGATCGCCAGCCGCGGCATCGAAGCCAGCAGCAGACGCTCTCCGAGCTTGTCCGGAAGTCTGCCGGCCGCGGCGGTGGCGGAAGCCGCCGGATCGCCGTCGTCGGACGGCCGGTCGACGCCGATGAAGCGGATCCTCTCCGCAAGCTCGCCGATCCGGTGCCATTTCGGCAAATCTCCGATTCGGTCCGTTCCGATGATGAGATGGAATTCCGTCTCCGGCATCTCTTCCTGCAGCTGCAGGACGGTATCGAACGTGTAGCTGACTCCGCCGCGCTTCAGCTCGATATCCAGCGCCCGGAAGCGTGGATGGGCTTGTACGGCGAGCCGGACCATGCTCCAGCGGTCTTCCGGAGAAGCCCCCGGAGCGCGGTCCTTGAGCGGAGGCCCGGCATTGGGGATGAACAGCATCTCGTCCAGCCCGCAAGCCTCCATCGCCCGCTCCGCGGCAATCATATGCCCGATATGAATGGGATCGAACGTGCCTCCCATGATGCCTGCCTTGCGCATTCGATCCCCTCCTCCCCATGGCCGGCATGCTTCGGTATTGCGGAAGCGTGCAGCCTAGCGGGGAAGCACGATCGTCTTGTAGTCCTTGGATTCCTTGTACAGCACGATCGTCTTACCGATCACCTGCACGAGCTCCGAGCCGGAGCCTTGCGCCAGCTGGGCGCCGACTTCGCGCGCATCCTCGTCGCAGTTGTTGAGGAGATTGACCTTGAGCAGCTCGCGCTTCTCGATCGCTTCCTCGACATGCTTGACCAGCTGCTCGTTGAAGCCGCCTTTGCCGATTTGGAAAATCGGGGTCAGATGATGCGCCATCGCGCGCAGATGGCGTTTTTGTTTGCCTGTCAACATAAAATCACATACCTCTCTATGGTGCGGACTTCTCCTGCATCGCCTGCAGGACGGCTTCCCTCATCGCTCCGGTCGGAGCCGGTATGCCGGTCCAGTATTCAAAGGCGTAAGCGCCTTGGTAGATAAACATGCCGAGTCCTCCATGCGTCCGGAGGCCGAGGCTGCGGGCTTGGGCCAGCCATGCGGTTTCGAGCGGATTGTAGATCAGGTCGCTTGCGACCGCGTCCGGCCGCAGCAGCGATACGTCGACAGGGCATGCGTCTACATTAGGATGCATCCCGATCGAGGTCGTATTCACGACGAGATCCGCTGAGCGGAGAACATCCTCCGCCTCGCCGCCGGACTGCTGGAGCGCCCGCACCTGTCCAAGGGAGGCAAAAGCTCCCGCCAGCTCTCTGGCGCGCTCCTCGGTCCGGTTCAGCACCGCGACCTCCGCCGGCTCTTCCTTCAGCAGCGCGTACAGCACGCCGCGGGCGGCCCCGCCGGCACCGATGACCGCGATGCGCTTGCCTCGCAGATCGGGCATGGCCTCTTCCTTGAGGGAACGGACATATCCGATTCCGTCCGTGTTGTAGCCGGTCAGGACGCCGCCTTCGTTCACGACGGTGTTCACCGCTCCGATCAGGCGGGCTCCCTCATCGACATGGTCCAGATGGCTCATGACGTCCAGCTTGTGCGGAATGGTCACGTTGACGCCGCGGATGCCCATCGCCCTGACTCCGGCCCAAAAATCGCCTAGCCGGTCAGCCGCGACATGGAAGGCGGCATAAGCGCCGTTCACTCCGGCCTCGCGGAAGGCGCGGTTCATCATGACCGGCGATTTGGAATGCCGGATCGGGTCGCCGATGACGCCGTACAGCGTCGTATGGCTGTCGATTTCCACTCCGGCCATTCCATTCGACTTTGCCATCATGCCGTCAGCACTCCCGTCTCTGTCAGATTAAAGCCTCGCGGACGAGAACCTTGACTCCCTTGGGCGCATACACTTCGATCTGCGCGCCGCTGGTGCCGTTAACGCGGATCCAGCCCAGGCCCGAGACGAACACGTCGGACTCGCTCCCTTTTGGAATGCGCAGGGAATGGCGCGTCCAGGCCGGCATCGTCTCGAGCTCTTCCCGCGAAGGCGGGGCAAGCAGCTCGCCCTTGTGCTGGGCATAGAGATCGTCGGCGCGCTCCAACTTCGTCCGGTGCACCTTCATCGCATTGGCCGTGTACAGCGTGAAGCTGAGGTTGGCTCCGGCCGCATAATCGAACCGGATCAGGCTTCCGAAGAACAGCGTCTGCCCGGCATCGAGCTGGTAGACGAGCGGCTTGATCGGCTTGTCCGGCAGCAAGGCTCCCAGAACGCCGCGCGGCACGAGCTCCGTCAGGCGCGAGCGGTACACGATGCCCGGCGTATCGACGATGGCTTTGCCGTCGTCGAGCGGGATGCGGATCTCGTCGAGCGTCGTTCCGGGGAACCGCGATACGGTCAATTCCCGGTCCAGATCGCTGTAGTCGGAAATGAGCCTGTTGATGAGCGTCGACTTGCCGACGTTGGTGGCGCCGACGACGTAGACGTCGCGGCGGCCGCGCAGCTCCTCGACCGCTTCTACGACCCGCTCGAAGCCCATTCCCTTCTTGGCGCTGCACAGGACGATATCGACCGTGCGCAGCCCTTGCGCCTTGGCCTGCCGCTGCACCCAGTTGCGGATGCGGTTGTAGTTCGTCCCCTTCGGAAGCAGGTCGATCTTGTTGACGACGAGCAGCACGGGATTGTTGCCCACGAAGCGCTGCAAGCCGGAGATCAGGCTTCCTTCGAAGTCGAACAGGTCGACGATATGCACGACGAGGCTGTCGGTAGACGCGATGCCGCCGAGCAGCCTCAGGAATTCGTCATGGTCCATGGACACCGATACGGCGTCGTTGTAGTTGCGGATGCGGAAGCACCGCTGGCAGATGACGGCTTCGCCGCCCTTTGCCGATGCCGGGACGTAGCCCGGCTTGTCCTTGCTGTCGGACTGAAGCGCGGCTCCGCAGCCTGCGCATCCTTGCTTGTCCAGTAGTTTTTCACTCACTTGCTTGTTTCCTCCTCCTGCCACAGGCCCTTGCGGCGCAGCCGGGAGAGGGCAATCCGTTCCAGCAGCCGGTTGATCCGGGTGCCGAAGCCTTCATCCGCCGGCGAGATGGGAGCTACGAGTATCGTATACAGCCCCATCCGCTTGCCTCCCAATACATCGGTCATCATCTGGTCGCCGACGACCACCGTCTGTTCCGCCTCCAGGCCAAGCACCGCCAGCGCCTTGCGGAACGCTTGGGTGGACGGCTTGCGGGCCGCATGGATGAACGGAATCGCCAGCGGTTCTGCGAATCGGGATACCCGGGTCTCGTGGTTGTTGGATACGACTACGACTTGGAAGCCGAGTTCCCTGACCCTGTCGAGCCAGGCGATCAGTTCCGGGGTCGCCAGTGCGATCCGGGCGCCGACGAGCGTGTTGTCGAGATCGGTGATAATGCCTCGAACACCCTTCTCCTTCAGCAGATCAAGATCGATTTCATATATAGATTTCACGCGCATGTGCGGCACCAGCCGTTCAAACATCGCTTAGTCTCCCTTGCTTAGAGCCTGCTATCTTACGAAACTATACCATATTACAGGATAACGGCGCAAAAAGGAACCGCCCTGTCAACAGGAGCGGTTCCTTTCCCGAAATTTGCCGGCTGGGCCCGGATCAGCCCGGCTTGCCGAACCTGCCGAGCACGCCTTTGACTTTGCCGGCGAAGGCCTCGGCGTCGCCGTATGAAACGGGCTGTCCGCTGTATTTCACTTTCTCGAAATCAGCCAGGATAGCCTGAAGCTCCTGCTGCAGATACTTGCGCTGCTTGGACCACCGCAGCACCGCCTCCCTCAGCGTCTCGTGATCCTCCTTGACCAGGCCGCCCCGTCTCGCGGAGCGGATCATCCGGCCGGTATCCCACGATATCCGCTCCTCGGCAGACAGCGAGCGGATGCGCAGGCGGCGCCAGGAATCGGCCAGGAAATGCCGGTTCACGAATGTCGCTGCAGCCGCGGCTGCCGCCAGGAAGATGCCCCCGATGACGTAGACGTAGGACGGAACGTCGAAGCCGGATGTCTCGGCAGCCTCCGTGTCCGTAGCCGGAGCCGCGCTTGGCGCCGGCGTCGGGGTGGCTGCCGCTGCCGCATCGTCGGCTGCCGCCGGATACGGATAAGCGAAGCCTGCCGTCGGCTCGAACGGAATCCAGCCGTAGCCCTGGAAGTAGATTTCGACCCAGGAGTGGGCATCGGAGTTCCGCACTGTATAGGTGTCGCTCTCCATCCATTCCTCGGGGCCGCCTCGCATGCCGCCCGGCGTCGGAACGCGGTTCGAGCCGGAGGCATAGCCTTTCACCCAGCGGGCGGGCAGATCGACGGAGCGGGCAAGCACGACCATCGCAGACGAGTAATAGTCGCAGTAGCCTTCCTGGATTTCAAAGAGGAAGGAATCGACGAAATCGGCGCTGACCTTTTTGCTCGTATCCGGTTCGTTGGTGTACGTATAGTTGACCTTCAGGTACGTTTCAATCGCCGCAGCCTTGCCGAAGTCCGTCGTCTCGGCAGCCGTCAGATCGCGCCCAAGCTGAGCGACCCGAGACGGAATATCCGTCGGGAGCTGCGTATACATCTGCTGATCGGCGCTGTTGTCCATGAAGGCCTTTGCATTCTTCACGCCATCGTCCAAGAGCGTCTGCTCGGAGACGATGGAATAGGTTTTGGGGTACGTCTTCTGCCCGTTCTCGTACCGGAGCTCCATGGAGGAGGGCCCCCAGCCCCCAGACCCGGAAATGCTCCCGGAGTCGTTGACTGACTTCAGCGATTTGATGGCGGAGGCTCCGAACAGGACCGGGAACATGTCCTTGCGGGCCATTTTGAACTCTTGACTGATCTCCACCGTATCGGCGGCGGAGCGATCCCACGCCAGCGAAAGCTCGCTGCCCACAGCCAACGGCATGAGCTGCTCGTTCTTCTCGAGCTCGCTGTCTTCCCAGCCCTTGCCCGTATAATACGATTTCGTCTCGCCTCTCCAATAGCTCTTGCGGTCCGACTTGACCGTCATGACCGGGGAATAGTCGTAGTTGAAGCCGCCGCCAAGCTTGCCGTCCTCGCGGCTGTAGCCCGACTTGCTGCTCTGCTTGCTGGAGTTCGCCGGCGCAATGCCCTTGTCCCCTACGAAAGACTGGACTTGCTCGCCCTGGGCTTCCTTCCATACCGTGTACGGATCCTTGATGATCGGCGGAATCTCGGGAACGAACAAGCCCGTCGCCATGACGAGGGAAAGCACCAGCACGATCGGCAGGAGAAGCTGCGCCGGGTAGCTCTTCAGCCTCGTCCAGCTTGCGGGATGGTCCCGCTGGAAGCGGGCGAAGTGCTCGGCGATCAGCCAGACCAGTCCGGCGAAAATGACGACGGCCGTGTTGTCCCATAGATAGATCGGCGTGAAGGAATCCGTCACGGCCAGCACGAGCAGGCACACCGAAGTGAAGCCGACAATGCGGATCCGGATACGCGTCCAGGCCGAGAAGAGGATATAAATCATCCACACGGCGAGCGCGATCTCCAGAAACGGATGAAGGGCGGCAGCATTATCCGCCAGATAGGACAAGCGGTCATCCATGAGAATCGGATCGTATGGCGTCCACTCGATGGGAGCGGCGGCATAGAGGATGACGCCGATGGACGCAAGCTGAAGCAGGATCCGGTATATTCTCCGAAGAGGCAGCAGCTCGGCCAGGGCTGACACGCCCAGGACGAGGTAAGCGACACGGAACGTTTCGGGCCACCAGATCTTCTCCAGCACCGATAGGCTGCTCGCGATCATGACGGCTGTCAGAAGGCCGCTCAGCATGACGAACCAGCGGGCGGAGGGGGCGTTCATTCCCTGGACAAGCCCCAGGTAGCGGCGGGCTTTCCTGCCTTCAGGCATCGTTGGCGACCTCCCTTCCGTCAAGCGCGTCCGGAAGCTCTTCCAGGCTCGAGATCACATAGACGGGGCCGCCGTAATCGTGGAATGAGGGGCTGTCCGTTCCCGAGGAACGGTCCTCGATCTTGATGCAGCAAGGATTCATGCCCCGCCGGGACAGCCTGGACATCGCCCGGCGCACTTCATCCGCACCGGCGTCCGTCACGAGCACGGCCAGCGAGCCGCGTTCAAGCACGGCCTCCGCCTCCGGCAAAGCGGCATCGATTCCTTCCGCTCCATCGTTGTCCGCCGCGGTGAGCAGATCCATCGCCCGATGAAGCTGATCGCCGCCGCTGCCGGAACGGAGAATGCCCGGAATCCGGGATGAAATCCAGAGCCCCATCGACGTATTGCGCCGAAGTCCGTGCTGGAACAGGGACGCCGCCGTCGACACGGCGACCTCGAACCGGGCTTCGGCGCCCGGAGCCTGGCGGCGGCAGGCATCCAGGAGCACGATCGTACGCGGAAGCGCCTCGCGCTCGAATTCCTTGGATTTCCACTGTCCGGTCTTGGCGGTCGCCCCCCAATGGACGCGGGAGAGGCGGTCGCCCGGCAGAAACTCCCGGATGCCGTTGATCTGGGTCGTCTCGCGCGAAGCCCGGGGAGCCGAGGCATGCGAATAATGGCCTTTCGCCCCTCTGCGCACCCGCTCCCAGCCGCGAAGCTCGATCGTCCTCGGCCTCACGGCAAAAGCGTCCGCCGATTCGAAATGGCCGGTGTGCTCGAAAAAGCCGAACAAATCCCGCGTCGAGCATTCGGTCGGCAAAAACCGGTAGACGCCTCTTTCCAGCGGCGGCGTCCTGTAGGAAGCCTGTCCGCTCCGCTTCACATTCGGCACGAAGCTGATCTCGAACGGAATCTCTTCGCTGCCGTTGCGCTGCAGCCGTTCCCGGACAAGCACGTAGGGAACGGGATAATAGCCGGGCATCTTCATGCTCAGGCTTACTTCCTGAGAGCTCCCCGCGCTCAGAACCGCCTGGGCCGCCGGCGACAGGTCTCCGGAAGCCCTGATCAGGCGTTTCCCCGATATGCCGCGGATACCGCTCCAATAACCAAGAGAAATATAGACGATGAGCCCGTTCAGGATGCAAAAGATCATGACGGCGGTTTTGCCGCCTTGAAAAAGCATGTACAACAGGCTGGAGACGTAAATCAACGCCAGCAGCCGCCACCTGAAGGCGGACTGGCGCCTCCTTGCAGGGATCGAGCCCATCGATCAGCGCTCCAGCCGGACCGGCACCTTGGTCCGGCCGATGACGTCCTCGATGACCGTCTCGGCGCGGGTGCCGCCAAGCCTCGCAGCCGGCTTCAGCAGGAGCCGGTGCGACAGCACGTGGACGGCGAGCTGCTTGACGTCGTCCGGAATGACGTATTCCCGCTTCTCGATCAGCGCGCGGGCTTTGGCGGCGCGCATCAATGCTACCGCCGCGCGCGGGCTGGCTCCCAGCTGCACGCCTTCATGCTCGCGGGTGCTGCGGACGAGCCGGACCAGGTATTCTCCGACCGCCTCGTCCACATGGACCTTCTCCGCCAGCTCCTGGAGCTTGACGATGTCGCCGATCTCGGCGACCCGGCCGAGCAGGTCGGAAGGATGGCCGCTTTCCTGCTTGAGCACCATGCGCCTCTCCTCGGCTTCCCCGGGATAGCCGAGCGACAGCCGCATCATGAAGCGGTCCATCTGGGCTTCGGGTAGCAGATACGTTCCCTCGAACTCGATGGGATTCTGGGTTGCGATGAGAATGAACGGGCTCGGCAGCGAATACGTCTCCCCGTCCACCGTGATGCTTCTCTCCTCCATCGCCTCGAGGAGGGCGGACTGGGTCTTCGTCGTCGCCCTGTTGATTTCGTCCGCAAGGACGAGATGGGACATGATCGGACCGGGACGGAAGATGAACTGCTCCTCCCGGGGATGATAGATGGTCAGGCCGGTAATATCGGTAGGCAGCAGATCCGGATTGCACTGGATCCGCCTGAAGTCGCCCCCGATGGAGCGGGCCAGAGCCTTGACGAGCTGGGTCTTGCCTGTGCCGGGAACATCTTCGAGCAGAAGATGGCCTCCTGCCAGCAGGGCGATCAGCACGAGCTCGATTTCGCGCTCCTTGCCGAGGATGCAGGATTCCAAATTGCGTCGAATGTCCGTGCACAGCTGTAGATCGGATGCGTAGACTTCCATGTCCATGACTCCTTCCGAAGACGGCTTCCCCTGCGATAGCGGTATCCTATTAGTTTACAAGAACCGACTAATTCTAACAATAACATCCGTTTCCAAAAAAAATTGGAGAATCCCACAGAGGGATTCTCCAATGCATACGATAGTTAGGGACAAAATGTTTCGCTCATCCCTTCGGACGGACGACGAGAGCCGCCAGGAAAGAGAAGATGATCGCCGCGCTTATGCCTGCGCTGGTGACCTTGAATATTCCGGATATGACCCCGATCCATCCCGTATCGTGCAGCTCGGTCAGCGCGCCGTGGACGAGCGAGTTGCCGAAGCTCGTGATCGGAACCGTGACGCCCGCGCCGGCGAACTTGATCATCGGCTCGTACCAGCCTAAGCCGTCCACGACGGCTCCGATGACGACCAGCGTCGCCATCGTATGCGCCGGCGTCAGCTTGCCGACGTCGAACATCAGCTGCCCGATGACGCAGATCGCCCCGCCGATCAGAAACGCCCATAAATAGATCATGCGTACACCCCGCTTTGTTCAATGGACACCGCATGCGCGATGCATGGAATCGTCTCCCCCTGCTGGAACGACAGCGGCGAAAGGAGCGCTCCAGTCGCCACGACGAGAATCCGCTTCAGTTCCCCCGACTGGACTCGCTTCAGCAGATGGCCGTAGGTGACGACGGCCGAGCATGCGCAGCCGCTGCCCCCGGCCTGAACCTTCTGCTTGTCGACGTCGTAGATCATCAAGCCGCAGTCCTTGAACTGGGTCTGCTCCATCGGGACTCCGTTGCGCTTCAGCAGGTCGGCCGCGATGCCGTGGCCGACCGTCGCCAGATCCCCGGTGACGATCAGGTCGTAATCGCCCGGCGAGCGGCCGGTGTCCGTCAGATGCATCTGGATGGTGTCGACCGCAGCCGGGGCCATGGCCGCGCCCATATTGAAGGGATCGGTGATGCCGAGATCGACGATGCGGCCGATCGTCGCGCATTCCACGACCGGTCCGATGCCTGCGGGCGCGACGACGGCCGCTCCTGCGCCGGTAATCGTGTACTGCGCCGTCGGCGGCTTCTGCGACCCGTATTCGGTCGGGTACCGGAACTGCTTCTCCGCCGTGCAGTTGTGGCTGCAGGTTCCGGCCAGCACGGATTTGCCCGCGCCCGAGTTGACGATCAGCGACGCGATCGCCAGCGACTCCATGGACGTGGAGCAGGCTCCGAAGACGCCCAGGTAGGGCACGCCCAGCGTCCGCGCGGCGAAGGTGTTGCTGATGATCTGGTTCATCAAGTCCCCTCCGACGAAAAACTCCAGCTGCTCCTTCGTCATGGAGGCATTTTTCAGCGCGAGATCCGAAGCCTGCTCCAGCAGCAGCCGCTCCGCCTTCTCCCAGCTCTTCTGCTGCATGTCCAGTTCAGGGTGGATCAGGTCGAAATCAGCGGCAAGCGGCCCTTCTCCCTCGTCAGGGCCGACGACAGTAGCCGTCCCGACAATGACCGGACGGTTTTCGAACCACCAGGTCTGCTTTCCTCTTTGCATCTTAAGGCTGCCCCCCAGTACCCAGGATGAGATGCGCGAGCCCGACGAAGAAAGCCGCTACGGTGCCGAATACGATGACAGAGCCTGCCAGCTTGAACATATTCGCCCCGACGCCGAGAACGAGCCCCTCGCTGCGGTGCTCCAGGGCGGCCGAGCACATGGAGTTGGCGAAGCCGGTGACCGGCACCGCCGTGCCCGCTCCCGCCCACTGGGCGATCTTGTCATAGACGCCCAGGCAGGTCAGAATGACCGAGATCAGAATCAAGACGGCGACCGTCGGATTCGCGGCCTTGTCCACCGGCATTTTGAAGGCATGCATGAAAAATTCCTGGATGCCTTGGCCGATCAGGCAGATGAAGCCGCCGACCAGAAAGGCGCGTACGCAGTTGCTTAAAACAGAGCGGGACGGCTCCCTCGTCTTGGCGAACGCCTGATACTCCTTCGGCGACATCGTCATTTTCTTGAAGCCTTCGCGCCGAGCGCTTTTGCTTGACATCGATGTTCCCCCTTGCTGGCCGCTATCGCAGCGCCGTCCGGCGGCGCAGCATCGCAAGCCATGAATTGGAGGTTATTATTCGCCTTTCCCTCGTCTCTTATCCAGCTTTTCGCTCCGCCATCGATTGCCAGCCGCCAGCTTCCGTCCGCGGGACATCTTAATTAGAAGGCAGAAGGTTTGGCCGGGGCGCTTCACTGGCGAAAGCGGCTGAAGGAAGCATCATTTATATTTACTTTAGTCGTGAAGTAGGATAATATACGTTATTGGTACCCTAAAAAGCTCACACACAATGTCAACCGAGGGGCCTGGAAAGAAGGAACTTATTCATGAGCCACATTCCCAAGCCTGCTTCCGGCCGAAGCAGGCTTCTGACTGCCTCGGCGATCGCAGGAATTCTGCTGATCGCCGCCAATATGCGCGCAGCCATAACTTCCGTCGGGCCCGTGATCGACCAGATCCGCGCCAGCTACGGCCTGAGCAGCGAAATGTCCGGCCTGCTCACCTCGCTCCCCCTGATCGCCTTTGCGGTCATGTCCCTGCTTGCTCCGCGCATCGCGGACCGCTTCGGCGCAGAGCGCTCCCTGCTTTACGGGCTGCTTTTCCTGATTGCGGGCATGCTGCTGCGGACATTGCCCGCCGCAGCCGGACTGTTCGCCGGCACCGCCCTGCTGGGCCTTGCGATCGCGCTCAGCAACGTCCTGCTGCCGAGCATCATCAAACGCGATTTCCCGACGCGGATCGGACTGTTGACCGGATCGTATTCGGTGACGATGAGCGTATTCGCCGCCATCGCCTCCGGCGTATCCGTCCCGCTCGCTTCCGTGCCCGGCTGGGGATGGAAAGGAGCGCTGCTCATATGGGCGCTGCTGGCCGCGGTCGCGCTCGCCGTATGGATTCCATTTACTCGAAAGTCGGCTCCGGCTGCCGCCTCCTATCAAGCGGGGTCGTCTCCGAGCATGTTCCGATCCTCGCTCGCCTGGAGAATCACGTTCTTCATGGGCATCCAGTCCATGACGTTCTATGTGACAATCGCATGGCTGCCGGCGGTATTCCATGAGAACGGGATGAGCGCCTCCGCCGCGGGCTGGATGCTCTCGCTGATGCAGTTCGTCAGCCTGCCGACTTCCTTCTTCATGCCGGTATGGGCGAGCCGCATGCGCTCCCAGGTGCCGCTCGTGCTCGTGTCCGGCGCTCTCTCGCTGAGCGGCTACTCCGGACTCCTGTTCGGCAGCACAGGCATGACCTGGCTCTGGATCACGCTGCTTGGCCTCAGTCAGGGAGCGACCATTTCGCTGGCCCTCACCTTCTTCGGCCTCCGCACTCGGAACGCCGGGGAAGCGGCGAAATTGTCCGGCATGGCGCAGTCGCTCGGCTACCTGCTGGCGGCGCTCGGGCCGATCGTGTTCGGCTCCATCCATGATCTGTCCGGCTCCTGGAAGCCGGTGCTCGCCATCCTGCTCGGCCTCTCCTGCATCGTCATCGTGCTTGGCCTCGGAGCCGCGCGCAATCGTTACGTATCCGCCGCGGAGGAGACTCTTCTCCCGGACCGTTCCGGCCAATTGAGCAACAACTGATCTCATTCGATTCCCGGCCCGCCTAAATGGCGGGTTTTAATTTGGCTTTTTTTGGCATGATTAGGATTTTCTAAGAAAATATCCGCCTTCCATCAAGCGATGCTAGAATAGCCTTACATCGCCAGAAGGAGGAACATCATGAATCTTTTCCTGCATCTTCGCAAAACCGTCGCCGGCGCCGCCGCGCTGTCCCTTATCCTTGCCGCGGGTACTGCGGCAGCGGCCAAGCCCGTCCATGCCGCGCAGGCCAGCAGTACATATGCCGCCGCAGCAGCGTCCGCATCGACCGCTTCAGCTAAGGCCGACCGCATCGTCGCCTTTGCGGAATCCCTGAAAGGAAAGGTGAAGTACAGCTACGGAACGAACAACCCGTCGAAGCTCATCTTCGACTGCTCCTCGTTCACCAAATATGTCTTCGCTTCCCAAGGCGTCTCGCTCAAATGGGGATCGACCGCGCAGAGCAAGCAAGGCACCAAGGTAAGCAAAGCCAATCTCCGCAAGGGCGATCTCATGTTCTTCACCGTCGGCTCCTCCAAATCGATCGGACATGTCGGCATCTACATGGGCAACGGAAAGTTCATCCACAACACGATCGGCTCCAAGGTGAACGGCATCGTCATCAGCAGCTTCGACAGCGGCTACCAGAAACGGTTCGTATCGGCGGCGCGGGTGCTCTGAGCGCCAGCCGTCATAAAAAAAGGCCCTCGCGCAATTGCGCGAGGGCCTTTCAGCTTTGCTTTGGATCAGAACGCCGGAACGATGGCTCCCGCGTATTTGTCTTCAATGAATTTCTTCACGTCGTCGCTGTTCAGAACCTTGATCAGCTTCTGGATGCCTTCGGAATCCTTGTTGTCCGGACGGGCGGCGACGATGTTGGCGTAAGGGGATTCCTTGCCTTCGATGAACAGAGCGTCCTTCGTCGGGTTCAGCTTGGCGTCGAGAGCATAGTTCGTGTTGATGATCGCGAGGTCGACCTGGTTCAGGACGCGCGGCAGCGTGGCCGCTTCAAGCTCCTTGAATTTCAGGTTTTTCGGGTTCGTCGCGATATCCTTCACCGTCGCGCTGATTCCGGCGCCGTCCTTGAGCGTGATCAGGCCGTTGTCTGCCAGCAGCTTGAGGGCGCGGCCGCCGTTGGTGGCGTCGTTCGGAATCGCGATTGTCGCTCCGTCCTTCAGCTCGTCCTTCGACTTGAGGCTGTCGGAGTAAGCTCCGATCGGCTCGACATGCACCGTGCCGACGCTGACGAGGTCATAACCGCGTTCTTTGTTGAACTCGTCCAGGTAAGGGACATGCTGGAAGAAGTTGGCGTCCAGCTTTTTCTCGTACAGCTGCACGTTCGGCTGAACGTAATCCGTGAACTCGACGACTTCAAGGCTGACGCCTTCTTTGGCCAGGGCATCCTTGATATGGTTCAAAATCTCGGCATGGGGAACCGGCGAAGCGCCGACCTTCAGCGTAATCGGTTCGGAAGCGCCTGCGCCGGCATTGGATGCGGCGTTTTCTGCAGCCGCGCCGCCGGCGTTGTTGCCGTTTTTGGCTCCGCAAGCCGCAAGGGCAAGCACAAGCAGCGACAAGGTAAGCACAGTAAGCCATTTTTTCATGAGTATGACCCTCCAATAAATGTAGTGTAATTTCTCTGTCTTATCTCCGGCTGATTCGGCGGACAAGCCGGTCTCCAAGAACCTGGAGCAGCTGAACCAGCACGATGAGGATGACGACCGTCACGATCATGATGTCGGTCTGGAAGCGCATATAGCCGTAACGGATCGCCAGGTCTCCCAGCCCTCCTGCTCCGATGGTGCCCATCATCGCGGTGTACGATACGAGCGTGACCGCCGTGACCGTTATCGCGGCGAGCAGTCCCGGCCGTGATTCCCGCAGCAGCACGCGGCGGACGATGTCCCATTTGGAAGCTCCCATCGCTTGCGCGGCCTCGATGACGCCTTTGTCGACTTCCCGCAAGGCCGTTTCGACCAGTCGGGCAAAAAACGGAGCCGCTCCGATGACGAGAGGCGGAATCGCTCCCTTCACGCCGATGGTCGTATTGACGATTGCTTCCGTGAACGGCATGACCGCAATCATCAGGATGATGAACGGCACCGACCTCAGGATGTTCACGACGAACGACAGGACGGAATACAGAGCCGGCATGTAGAGCAGCTGGCGGCTGGACGTCAAGTACAGCAGAACGCCGAGCGCGAGGCCGAGAATGACGGTGAAGATCATGGAGAACACCATCATCGTCAGCGTATCCTGCGTCGCCTGCCAGATTTCGTCCCAATTGATATTCTCCCAAGTCATTCCGGCAGCACCTCCACATCGAGTCCGCTTGCGCGGAGCGATTCGATGACCGCGTCCGCCTCGCCGGGACCTCCGCCGCTCAGTTCGACAAGAAGCTGTCCGTACGGGGTATGCTTCATGCGGGAGACGGTTCCCTGGAGAATGGCGCACTGCACGGGACTGCCCTTCAGCGCTTCGAAGAGCACCGGCTGGTAGGTTTCTTCCCCGACGAAATGGAGCCGGATGAGCCGCGAATTGTCGCGGGTCCGCAGCGGCGCGCCGTCCGACAGATCCGACATCTCGTCGACGAATTGCCTCGTGACCGGATGGGACGGCTTCAGGAACACGTCGAGCACGTTGCCGAATTCGACGATCGTACCGGCGTCCATGACCGCGACGCGGTCGCAGATGGAGCGGATGACTCCCATCTCATGCGTGATGAGCACGATCGTCAGCCCCAGCTTCTCGTTGATGTCCATCAGCAGCGAGAGAATGCTGTTCGTCGTCTGCGGATCGAGCGCGGAAGTGGCCTCGTCGCAGAGCAGCACCTCGGGATCGGCCGCGAGCGCCCTCGCGATGCCGACACGCTGCTTCTGGCCGCCCGACAGCTGGGACGGGAACTTGTCCCCATGCGCCTGCAGGCCGACCAGCGTCAGCAGCTCGTCCACGCGGCGGGCGATGGCCGGCTTCTTTTGGCCTGCCAGCTTGAGCGGGAACGCGATATTGTCGCGGACCGTCACGCTGGAGAGCAGATTGAAATGCTGAAAGATCATGCCGATCTTGCGGCGCTCCCGCTGCAAGCCACGTTCTCCCAGATCGGTCAGGAGCACTTCCCCGACCTTCACCGTGCCGCGCGTCGGACGCTCCAGCAGATTCATGCAGCGGATCAGCGTGCTTTTGCCGGCCCCGGAATGGCCGATAATGCCGTATATCTCGCCTTTGCGGACATCGAGCGTAATGTCGCGGATCGCGTCTACTTCTCCGCCGCCAGCGCTGCGGTATGTTTTCGTCACATCCTGCAAGTGAATCAGGTTTATCCCTCCCGGAACAACACCGCCTATCAATTCCAATAAAACCAAGTAGTTTAAGTGGTATTATATAGGCGGGCGTCGGATTTGTCTATAGTCGATGAAAGCTCGTTCTGGCATGCGGAAGCGGCGCGGTTTTCATACCCCGTTCCCAAAGTCTTTATTCTATTATTCCGACATAATCATGTCAAATACAGAAGTTTCCTGAGGGAAGCGGAAAAGCTGCATAGCCGGGATGTGTCCGTTCCCGGAAAAGAAGGGATCGTCTGCCGTTCAGCCTGCCTATCCCCGCAGCCGGAGCATGCAGTCTGCTTTTTCAAGCTGACGGCCTCTTGCCAATCGGATTCGTTTTATGATTTATAATAGATGAGTTTCAAAAGCAAGGGGAAACGGCGAGGGCTGCTTCAAGGCGTCCGCTCCGTCATCTCCCCGGAATCAAGCGAGGACAAGCCTTGATCTATTTCGTCAAATTCGCCTACAGCCTGCTCCTTCCTCCCGGCTTGTTCCTGCTGCTGCTCGGGGCCGCCGTCTGGAGAACGTGGATCCGGGACCGCAAATGGACATGGCTCCCGCTGCTGCTCCTTGCCGCGCTGTACGGGATGAGCTCGGGGCTGGCCAGCGACGCTCTCGTGCGGAGCATCGAAAGCCGCTATCCCCAGCCTTCTCCGGCTGAAGCGGGCAGGCAAGCCGACGTCATCGTCGTGCTCGGCGGCGGAGCGACGCCGGATACGCCCGATCTCGGAGGACTCGGCAACCTGTCCGGTTCGGGAGAAGCAAGGCTGCTGGCGGCAGTCCGGCTGCATCTGGGGACGGGGCTGCCGATTCTGTTCAGCGGAGGCCGGGTGTTCCCGGACAGCGGCAATGAAGCGGACATTGCGGGCAGGCAGCTGCGCCAGCTGGGAATTCCGGCCGAGAGCATCTTTCTCGAGAACCGTTCTCTCAATACCGGGCAGAATGCCGCTTACAGCAAGCTGCTGATGGAGGCAGAAGGGTTCAGCCGTCCCGTGCTGGTCACTTCCGCCTTCCATATGAGACGCTCAGTGGAGACGTTCCGGCAAGCCGGGCTCGCTCCCCTTCCCTATCCAGTCGACTACGGAGCTCCCGCCGATGCCGTCTTCTATTGGAGCAAGCTGCTCCCCTCCGGCAGCGCCATGGCGGCCAGCTCCGCTGCTCTCAAGGAATACCTGGGCATGCTGGCCCTTTGGCTGAAGGGCTGGGCTTGAGAACCCCACGCGTAAAACAACGGTAAAATGCAAAAAACGGTCCTCCCGTCGCCGGGAGAGGACCGTTTTTTTGCATGGCCGTATTAGTCGAAATACACCGTCTTGCCCGTACGGGCGGACTCATAGATCGCTTCGAGAATCTCCGTCACGACAAGCGCCTGCTCCGGCTTCACGACCGGTTCCGTATCGTTGAGAACGGAATCGATCCAGGCGGAGCATTCCACGTCGATATCGCGCTGCGACGTGCCGCTGTAGAAGGCGACACCGCCTGCGTTCAGATCGATTTCCTTGACGTACAGGCGGCTGCTGTCCTCGCCGTTGATCCGGAGGCCGCCCTTCATGTCGGCTCCGCCTTCCGTCCCGCTGAGCGAGCATTTCGCTTCGTCGATGTCCAGCGTGTTGAGCGCCCAGCTCGCTTCGAGCACGATCGTCGCGCCGTTCTCCATCTTGATGAAGCCCATTGCGGAGTCTTCCACGGTGAACTTGGCCGGGTCCCATGGTCCCCATGCATTGGCCGCGTTCTCCTTGGAGCCGAGCTTGTGGAAGACCGAGCCCGTCACCGACACCGGCTTGTAGTTGTCCATCATCCACAGCGTCAAGTCCAGCGCATGGGTGCCGATATCGATAAGCGGTCCCCCGCCTTGCTTTTCCTCATCCAAAAAGACGCCCCAGGTCGGAACGGCGCGGCGGCGGATCGCATGCGCCTTGGCGTAATAGATCTCGCCCAGCTCTCCGGCCTCGCACACCTTCTTGAGATGCTGGCTGTCCGGACGGAAGCGGTTGTTGTACCCGATCGTCAGCTTCTTGCCGGAGCGGCGCGCCGCCTCCAGCATCGCTCTGGCTTCCTCCGCGGTCTTGGCCATCGGCTTCTCGCACATGACATGCTTGCCGGCATCCAGCGCGGCGACCGAGATCGGCGAATGCGAATCGTTCGGCGTCAGCACATGCACGATATCCAGGCTGCCGTCCTTCAGCAGCTCCTGATAGTCGGTATATACGGCTGCGCCTTCAATGCCGTACTGATCCGCGGCCTGGCGCGCCTTCTCCTCGACGATATCGCAAAATGCCGCAAGTTCCACGTTTCCGTTCTGGCTCAATGCCGGCAGATGCTTGCCGTTCGCGATGCCGCCGCAGCCGATGATGCCCACACGCAGTTTGCTCATTGTCCAACCTCCGCAACTTGTAATTGAAAGCCCTTACCCATCTTTAATGTAACACAGAGCCTGGATGGAAAAGAGTAGCGAATGAGGACATTCTTTATGCAAAATGGCGACATCGCTTCCGTCCCCTGCCGCTTGAAACAAAAAAGGAAGGAAACGAGCGCTTGCCGCTCGAATCCTTCCCGGTTGAAGCTAGCCTATCTCTTCAAATCAAACGACATCGTAGCCCTGCTCTTCGATGACTTCCTTGATCGCCTGTACGGACAGCTTGGAATCGTCGAATTCCACCGTTACCTTGCCGGATGCAAGGTCGACCTTCGCGGCGCCGCCCGCATTCCGGACCGCTCCTTCGACGGAGCTGACGCAATGCCCGCAGGACATTCCCTTCACTTGAAGAACTTCTGTCGCCATCTATTCCACATCTCCTTCAGGCTCTGCCGGAGCCGGGATTTGAATGCTCTTTCCCTCCCAATATACCCCCAGGGGGTATGTATGTCAAGACGGATTGCTTATTCATGCCCAATTTCCAAGCCAAGCCTCTCCCTTATTAGGGACCTGCGCCTGCAGAACCAGCCGCCCACTCGGCAGTCAGGATCATCCTTGGGCACAGCTCGCCCCGTCCCATTCCTGCATCTCTTCCTCCGACAGCACCCGAATTCCGTGGCGGCGCAGCAAAGCGGCCGTGACGCCGCTGCCGGGAATTTTCATGCCGTTGAAATGGCCGTCATAAATGGCGGAGCTTCCGCAGGACGGACTGTTCTCCTTCAAAATGACGGTATCGGCGCCGACCGCCCTCGCCTGCTCCAGCGTCTTGTACGCTCCCGCCAGATAGAGGGCCGTGACATCGAGTCCGGCTCGGTCTACGACGCGCGCAGCGCCGTCCAGAACATCTTCTCCGCTGCCTCCCTGAATCTCCGCCGGCTCGCGGGGAGTCGAGAAGCCTCCCATAAGCTCCGGACAGACAGCGGCAGCGCGCCCGTCACGGAGCAGCGCCCCGATCTTTTCGCTCAGGCAGTGCGTTCCGTTATACCTGACCTCATGCCCGGCCAGACAGGAGCTGACCAAAATCATTCGCCTCGCCTCATTTCTTCCTGCCCTTCTTTCTTTCATTATAATACGGCGCGATGAACAGCTCCATCCCTTCCTCCTCCGGAAAACGGAATGTGTACGAAGCAGGCGATCTCGATTAAAATGAACGATAGCCATGCGCAAGTCGCGGCGGAGCGGATGGAATGATTCTGAAAACTGCGCAGCGGCTGCAGGCTCGAATTCCGGTTTCAGCCGTTGTCGTTCGGATAATCGATCCAAATCATATCATGACTGGAGTATATGCGATGAGAGATTTCGATGCCATGTGGGATTATCAGCAGCCGGATCAGACGGAGCAGCGGTTCCGTGCCCGATACGGGGAAATCAAGGATTCCGAGAGCTGCGGCTACCGGGCCGAACTGCTGACGCAGATTGCCCGCTCGCTGGGCTTGCAGCAGAAATTCGAGGAAGCCGAGGCTGTCCTGGACGAGGCGCAGGCGCTGCTTGCGGACTCCCCTCCTTCGGCCGTAATCCGCTGCCTGCTGGAGCGGGGACGGGTCTACAACTCCTCCTCCCGCCAGCCGGAATCGCTGCCTTGTTTTGTCGCGGCCTGGGAGCTCGGCCTGGAGTCGGGAGAGGACGATTATGCCGTCGACGCCGCTCATATGCTCGGAATCGCGGAGCCGGCCGCGGACAAGCGGGCCGAATGGAACGACAAGGCGCTCCGGCTGGCCGAGAGCAGTCCGGCTGCGAGCCGCTGGCTTGGATCGCTGTACAACAACGTCGGCTGGGCCAAGGTCGAGACCGGCGAGCTGGAAGAGGCTCTGGAGCTGTTCAGAAAGGCTTTGTCCTTCCGCCTGGAGCAGGGGAGCCCCAAGCCGATTGCGATTGCGAGATGGTGCGAGGCCAAGGTGCTCCGCCTGCTCGGCCGGGCCGACGAAGCTTATCCGATTCAGCTGGATCTGCTGAAGCATAGGGATGCCGCCGATCCGGACGGGTACGTCTACGAGGAGCTTGGCGAATGCCTGCTTGCGCTTGGACGCTCGCATGAAGCCGCCGAATGCTTCGGCGAGGCGCATTCGCTCCTTTCCCGGGACCGCTGGTTTTCCGAGCCCGAGCGGCTCGAGAGGTTAAAGCGGCTCTCCCTCGCCAAGCCATAAAAAAACCAGGAGGCAGGCGCATCCGAAAATGCGTCTGCCTCCTGGTTTTCTTTTTCGTCCGGCAAGCGGCTCAAGCTCATTCTTGTGCCTGGTGCCTGCCGGGACTCCGATGCTGTCCTACTTGGCCAAATCCTCGATCGAGGAAATGTCCATATAAGAAGGAACGACGAGGCCAAGCTTCGTTCCCTTCAAATTCGCCCCGAGATCCTCGTACTTGTCCTTGTACTGCTCCGCATAGTCCTTGTGCGTAATCGGCAGCCAAGCCGCGACGATCGCGTCCGCGTCGCCGTTCGCCACTCCCGCCCACATCGGACCGGCTTCCACCTGCAGCAGCTCCGTCTTGTAGCCGAGGCGGTTCTCCAGCACCCATGCCACCACGTTCGTGCTGGCGATCTCGGAATCCCAGGCTACGTAAGCGAGCTTGAACGGCTTGCCGGACACCTTCTCGATGCCGTCCACCCAGCCGTCGATCAAGCCGGCATTGTCCTTCGCCCAATCGGCGGCGGCGGCAGCGGGATCGGCGCCTTCCTGAATGGCCACCATCACTTTGGCCATGTCGGCATCCGTCCATTCGAAGCGGTCGAGGAATTCATAAGCCGACGGCGCATCCTGCTTCAGTCCGCCGCGGACGATCGTATGGATTTCCTCGTCTTCCCCGAACGATTTTTTGGGATCGTCCAGATATTTCAGATCATACTTCGCGAACATCCAGTGAGGCGTCCAGCCGGTGACGATGATCGGCTCCTTCTTTTTGATCGCCTTGTCGAGCGCTACGGTCATCGCCGCTCCGGAGCCTTCGACCAGCGTCCAGTCCGACAGGCCGTAGTCCTCGACAGCACGGTTGGCGGCAGCCATCAGGCCGGCGCCGGGATCGATGCCGATGATTTTATGGCCGACAGCCTTGCCGACAGACTCCCCGCTTCCCCCGGAAGCCGTTCCATTGTCATTGCTGTTCGAAGAACAGCCTCCAAGCGCGATGGCTCCTGCAAGTCCGAGTACCCCAACCATTTTCCAAGAATTCCGAATCAAAATCTATCCTCTCCTGTCCGCATGTTTTTTTCCTTTGACGAGATGCTGCGTCAGCCGATCCAGGAAGATCGCCAGTATGACGATGGCCAGGCCGGCTTCGAAGCCTTTGCCCGTCTTGATTTGGCTGACGGCGCGGTATACATCCGCTCCGATGCCCTGCGCCCCGATCAGGGAAGCGATGACGACCATGGACAGGGCGAGCATGAGCGTCTGGTTGATGCCTGCCATGATCGATGGCACCGCGAGCGGCAGCTGCACCTTGAACAGCTTCTGGGAAGGGGTGGAGCCGAAGGAATCGGCCGCCTCCACCAGGTCGGCCGGCACCTGGCGTATGCCGAGATTCGTCAGGCGGATCGTCGGCGGCACCGCAAAAATGACCGAGGCGATGACGCCGGGCACAACGCCCAGATTGAAAAACGTCACGGCCGGGATCAGGTAGACGAACGCCGGCATCGTCTGCATGAAATCAAGGATGGGCGTCACGATGCTCTGCGTGCGGTTGTTGCGGGCGCAGGCGATTCCGATCGGCACGCCGAGCACGATGCTGACGATCGCCGATGTCAGCACGAGCGCCAGCGTATCCATCGTATGGTCCCAATAACCGAGATTGTCGATCAGGAACAAGCCGACGAACGTGAACAGCGCCATCGGCCAGCGCATGATCCACCAGGCCAGCGCCGCAAACAGAACGATCAGCACGATCGCAGGCGGAAGATGGAGCAGATAAGAGAAAAAGTCCACGACGCCTTCGATTGCGGCCGAAATCGGATCGAACAGGAAATTCAAGTTCTCCTCGATGGAATCGACCATACGGTCCACCCATTTATCAAGCGGTAGTTTCGGCAGCATCCACGCTCACCTCCCGATTCGCGACATGTCCGGCAAGCGCTCCGAGCACGGCTCCGCGCACGATGACGCCGACGATGCGTCCCGCCTCGTTCACGACGGCGACCGGATACTTGCTGGTGCCGCATATATCGAACAGCTCGTGGAGCAGCATCTCCGGAGCGACGACCGGAGTATCCCGGATGACGATCTCCTCCAGCGGCTGTCCGCGCTTCACCGCCTCCGACGCGTCGTCGGCGGTGAGGACGCCGATCAGCTTGCGGCTGCGGTCCGTCACGAACAGATTGGAGATGCCGCTCTCGCGCATCAGCTGCAGGGCGACCCTGGCGCCGCGGTCGAGACCGATCGTCTCGGGACGCCGCATCACATGGGAGGCGGTCAGCACCTTGGACAAATCCACGTCCTCGACGAACCGCTCCACATATTCATTGGCAGGATTGACCATGATTTCTTCCGGCGTGCCGATCTGCACGATCGCTCCGTCCTTCATGAGCGCGATGCGGTCTCCGATCCGCAGCGCCTCATCCAAATCATGCGTAATGAACACGATCGTTTTTTTCATTTTCTCCTGCAGCTCCAGCAGCTCGTCCTGCATATCCTTGCGGATGAGCGGATCGAGCGCGCTGAACGCTTCGTCCATGAGCAGGATCTCAGGGTCGTTCGCCAGCGCCCTTGCCAGTCCGACCCGCTGCTGCATGCCGCCGCTCAGCTGCTCGGGATAACTGTCCGCCCTTTCTTCCAGTCCGACGAGCCGCAAGGCTTCCCTTGCTTTCGGTTCTCTTTCCTTTTTGGGCACCTTCTGGACCTCAAGCCCGTATTCCACGTTCTCAAGCAGCGTCCGATGCGGGAACAGCGCGAATTTCTGGAAGACCATGCTGATCTTTTTCTGGCGCACCTTCCTCAGCTGCTCCGCATTCAGGCGGGTAATATCCTGTCCCGCGATGCGGATGGCGCCTCCTGTCGGCTCGATAAGCCTATTCAGCAGACGCACGAGAGTCGATTTCCCGCTGCCGGACAATCCCATGATGACAAAGATTTCTCCCGGCTCGACGGCAAACTGAACCCGGTTGACCCCAACCGTATGCCTCGTTTCTTTAAAGATCCTGTCCTTGCTCCACCCTTCCTTCAGAAGCGGCAGAATTCGTTTTGGATCCTCGCCGAATATTTTCGTCACATCCGTGACTTCAATGATCGACAAGCGCTTCACCTCCTCATGGCCTCGCTTGCGGCCAACGCTCACTCGAACTAGTCTATCGAACAATTTATGACACCGTCAACCGTTTTATCCGTATAATAAGTACGTACGGTTTTTTCTGTATATAATTTATATGCCAAATGCTCCCGTATCCTCTCATATACTCGTTCATTAAGCGCTTTACATTGCCGGGATTGTTTCTTACAATTACTTTGTCAGCCGAGAAGGCGATGAAGGAGCGGACATGATGACCAATGATTTCGCCGGCTTGGAGGCCGCGCAGGAGCAGGCAATCCAGAAGGCGCGCAAGCGCGTGATCGAGTCCATCGGCAAGAACATGGACCTGTACGGCATTACGCAATCTACAGGACTGCTGTATGGGCTGATGTTTTTCCAGGACAAGCCGATGAATCTCGACGAGATGGGCCAAGCGATGGAAATGAGCAAAACGAGCATGAGCACCGGCATCCGCACGCTGGTTGATTTGAATATGGTGAACAAGGTATGGGAAAAGGGTTCGCGGAAGGACTTGTATGAAGTCGAGCGGGACTGGCACCAGACGTTCGCCGATTTTTTTGTCCTGAAGTGGAGAAAGGCCGTGGAGCTCAACCTGATGGCGCTTCGCCGCTCCAAGGCGGAGCTGGACAAGCTGGCCGAGAGCGGCGGCTCGGAAGCCCTGCACGCCCTGATCGGCGGCGATCTGGAGAAGATCCGCCAGGCGATCGACTATTATTTGTGGCTGGACCGGGTCATCGATCTCATGGAATCCGGCGAGATCTTCAAGCATGTGCCGAAGGAAGAGCCTTCAAGCTGAAACCCAAAAAGAAGCCTTCCCCGGCGGGAAGGCTTCTTTTTGGTTGTGCTGCTGAACTGCAGCCGACTGGACAAAAAAAGAGAGACAGGCGGCTCATGCCGCCTGTCTCTCTTCATCCTTCTGGAGCCGTCCGTCATTCCCCGGCGTCGTCGGCCGTTTCTTCCTCTTCGCTCACCATCTTGCTGTAATCCTCGCCCGTTGCGACGCGGCGCGCCGTAACGTAGCGCTTGGCATAATAGGCATCGTCCAGATCCGTATACCGGACGCCCTTGCTCGAGGAGTGGGCGAACTTGCCGTCTCCGACATAGATGCCGGCATGCGAGATGCCGCGGCCGCTGGTGTTGAAGAAGACGAGATCCCCCGGACGAAGATCATCCTTGTCCACCTTCGTGCCGGCCTTGGCCTGGGACTGGGAGGAGCGTGGCAGCTTCACGTCGAACTGGCCGAAAATATAGCGGACGAATCCCGAGCAGTCGAATCCTGCCGTAGTCGTGCCCCCATACTTGTAGGGAGTGCCGAGAACCTTGCCGATGGATGACTTCAATTCGGTGCTCGCGAATACGCTGGATGATACGAACACGGCAATAAGAATGAAAGCGGTAATGGACATGATGACTTTCTTCACTGATGGTTCTCCCTCCGGTGCCTACGAAGTTAGCTGATGGGTTCGGTAGAAGGTTCCCTAGAATTCTCTCTTGCAGAATTCATTCACCCCGAGTGGTTCCCCCGTTTTTCTTAGCGAAAATTCGGCATTTATTTGTTTCAAGCCTGTTTGCTATTGGTTAATATTCGTAGTTTTTTGTCGAACTCCTCCCTTTGGATTATTAGAAGTCTTTCATAATTCGACTCTTCCCGATCCGGAGGGCCATTCGACCTTGTTTTTATCGAGATAGAGATGTAATCCGACCCTATCCCGCCATGTAAATTCCTCTCTCCTTATCCTCTTAAGGTACTCTATTCCTATTCGCTAGAAATTTCTCCCTGTTTTCATCCAATTTTCCCCTTTTATCGATAAACACTTTCATTGATAATGAAAGTGCTTTCAATAGATTCGAAAAAAGGAGGCCGGATATCCCCTCTCATTCTTGCTTCGCCCCTATCATCCTATCCTTCAGGAGGTATCGTTCATGTTCAAATCGAACCGCCGCATCGCCGCTTCCGCGCTGAGAGTCTTGATGCTTGCCGTGCTGCTCGCCTTTTCGCTCCTTCCGCAAGGCGCCGCCGTCCAGAAAGCCAGCGCTGCGGATGCATGCAGCGGAGTCGCTGCCTGGAGCTCGTCATCCGTCTATACCGTCGGGCAGAAGGCGGTCTACTCCGGCACGCTCTATGAAGCCAAATGGTGGACGCAAGGCGAGCGTCCGGATCTCGCCGGAGAATGGGGAGCCTGGAAAGCGCTCTCCGTCTGCTCGGCATCCCCTACGCCGACTCCGACGGTAACCCCTGCTCCTTCGGCTACGCCTAAGCCTAGCGCCACTCCGACACCGACGCCGGCGCCGACCAAAACGCCGACGCCGACGGCCACTCCTGTCCCTGCCGGAAAAATCATCGGCGCGTATGTAGCCGACTGGCATTTCCCCGTCATCAGCACCGTGCCGGCCGAAAAGCTGACGCATGTGTTCTACGCCTTCGCCGACGCGACCTCTACCGGTGTCAGCGGAGGGGATACCGGCAAGCTGGCGCAGCTCGTCTCGCTGAAATCCAAAAATCCGAATCTCAAGGTTCTCGTCTCCGTCGGAGGCTGGGGCCGCTCCGCGAGCTTCCCGGCAGCAGCGGCTACGGAAGCTAGCCGCACGGCGTTCGCCAACAGCGCCGTATCCTATATCCGGGCCAATAAGCTGGACGGCATCGATATCGATTGGGAATATCCGGGCTCCGGCGACCGCGCGAACTATACTTTGTTCATCCAGAAGCTCCGTTCGGTTCTGGATTCGGCCAGCTCCGCCGATGGGCGCTCCGCCAACAAATACCAGCTCACAGCCGCCGTCGGCGCTTCCGATTACGGTCTCGGCAACATCGATATCGCCGCGGTCATCCCTTCCTTCGATTTCCTCAACGTCATGACATACGACCTGCAGAACGGCGCGAATACCCATCATACCGCTCTCTACAACTCCCCGATGGCCAGCTACAGCGTCGATTCCGCCATCAAGCTGCTGAAGGGCAAGGGCGCTCCGGCAGCGAAGCTCGTCGCCGGAGGCGCCTTCTACTCCCATGGCTCCGGCGATTACACCTATGATGAGCTCAAGGCGAGCTATATCAACAAGAACGGCTGGACCCGCCAGTGGGATTCCACCGCAAGAGCCCCGTACTTGACGAATTCCAGCGGCGGCTTCCTCAGCTACGACGATGCGGAATCGCTGACGGGAAAAGTAAATTACGTGAAATCCGGCGGTCTCGGCGGCATCATGTTCTGGGAGTACGGCCAGAACATGAACGGAGAGCTGCTGGAGGCCATCTATCAAGCGATGAAATGATCGGCGGAATGCAGAACGAAAGAGAGCCCATGATGCCTGGCCGGCATCATGGGCTCTTTTTCGGCTTGAAAGCGGCTCGTTAAAGAAGAGATTGAAACGATTGCCGGATGACGTCGCCGCGGCTGATGATGCCCGCAAGGACGCCGCCCCGGTGGACCGGCAGCTTTTTGATCTGCTTCTTGCCAAGGATGGCGGCGATCTGCTCGATGTCGTCCTCCACGGAAGCGGTAACCACTTTTTTCTTGGCGATCGCCATGACGTTCAAAGGAAGCAGCCGCTTCAGCCTCTCCTCATATTCATCGTTGTCGCCATTCACGACGGCCGTGAAATAAAAGGCATCGACAATGATGTCTTCATGCTTGCCGATATATCGCATGATGTCGCCGTCGCTGACATATCCGACGATCTCGTTGCGCTCGTTGACGACAGGCAGGCCGCTGATGCGGTATGCAAGAAATCTCTCGATGACATCCCTCACCGTATCGGTTTCCTTGACTTTATAAACCTTGGAGATCATAAAATCCTTGGCTTTCATCCTCATAACCCCTCGATACCGATTTGCGGATGCCTCAAACAAGTTGTATGATGAAAGTATATACTTGTATTATACAACTACTGGACATCCTGTCAATGGTTATCCCTGCCGCCGACTGCTCATCCAGCTGTTGGATGCGCTGCCCCACCCATGCCGAATGATAATGAGGAATTGCCATGAACGAACTTCCTTTCGAGCATATCGAGCTCGAGCTCTCCATCCTCGCCAGGCTTGTCGCCTCCGCCACGACCTACAAGGAGGAAGGAATGCTGGATCGCTCCGCTTATTTGCTTCTTCAGCAAATTTCATCGAGGAGGTCGGCCGGCGTCAAGGCGCTCGCAGATGATTTTCGTCTGGATATATCCACCGTAAGCCGTCAATCCGCCGCCCTGGAGCAGAAGGGCTTGGTGTGCCGGATTCCCAATCCCCAGGACGGCCGTTCCTACTCCCTGGAGCTGACGGAGACCGGCGCGCTCGCACTGGAGGCGAACCGGAAGGTAAGAGCCGGTTATATCGCCGAGCTGCTGACGGAATGGTCCGATGAGGAGCGGGAACAATTCGGCGCGCTCCTGGAGAAGTTCAACCGGGCCGTCCTGCACGAGACTCAAGCAGCGAAACGACCTTGATCCTCCACGGGATCAAGGCTGCTTTCATTTCCGGGGGGGGGTTAATGCCTGCCTGCAGAATAAAAATGGACACATTTCCGGCATGAATATCCTCTTCTTTCCTCTTGCCTTTTGTATCGTTATATTCTAATATTGCGATATTAAGACGGGATGGGAGAATCAGCATGATGGACATGAACACGAACGTAAAAGCCTACGAGCAGGCGGCCGAGCTGCTCAAGGCGCTCGCCCACCCGATCCGCCTCTGCATCGTCAGAGGACTGATCGGCAAGGGCTCCTGCAATGTGTCGTATATGCAGGAATGCCTCGGGCTGCCGCAATCGACCGTTTCCCAGCATCTGCAGAAGCTTCGCGCCGCCGGCATCGTCGTGACGAGCCGCAGCGGCCTCGAGGTCCATTATTCGGTGCCGGATGCCAAAGTCCAGGCGCTTGTCCATATGATTACCGGGGAGGAAGAAGCTTGATGGCTAGAAAAATACTGATTGTCGGCGGAGTCGCAGGAGGCGCTTCGGCAGCCGCGCGGCTGCGCAGGCTCGACGAGGACGCCCACATCGTCATGTTTGAACGGGATGCCTACATTTCATTCGCCAACTGCGGCCTCCCTTATTATATCGGGAATTCCATCAAGGACCGCTCCAAGCTGCTCGTCCAGACGCCGGAAGCGATGACCCGGCGCTTCGGGCTCGATATCCGCACCGAGAGCGAAGTGATCGGCCTCAATGCGGACGCCAAGACCGTCACCGTAAGATCGGCTTCGAACGGGCTCTATGAGGAAAGCTTCGACGCTCTGATTCTGTCGCCCGGCGCGAAGCCTCTTAAGCCGGATATTCCCGGCATCGGCAATCCGAAGGTGCACACCCTGCGCAATATTCCCGACATGGACCGCATCAAGGAACAGGTCGGCCGGGACGGCGTACGCGCGGCCCTTGTAGTCGGAGGAGGATACATCGGCGTGGAGATGGCGGAGAATCTGCGCGAGCTCGGCCTCGATGTCACGCTCATCCAGTCGGGAAGCCAGATTCTATCTCCGTTCGATCCGGAGATGGCTTCCGCACTGGCCAAGGAAATGGAGCAGAGCGGCGTCAAGCTGATCATGAACGATTCGGTTCGAGCTTTTGCGGATGCCGGAGAGCGGATCGAAGCCAGCCTTGCAGGCGGATGGAAGGTTGCCGCCGACATCGTCATTTGGGCCGCGGGCGTCGTTCCCGACACGAATTTCCTGAAGGACAGCGGTCTTGAGCTTGGAGAACGGGGCCATATCCGGGTGAACGAACGCCTCGAAACAAATCTGCAGGATGTGTTCGCGGTTGGAGATGCGGTCGAGGTCGTGGATTACGTCAGCGGACGGTCAGCCGCCATCCCGCTGGCCGGCCCTGCCAACAAGCAGGGAAGGATCGCCGCCGACAATGCCTGCGGACTCCGCAGCTCCTACAAGGGCACGCAAGGCACCTCGATCATCAAAGTGTTCGGCCTGACCGGGGCAGCTACCGGACTGAACGAGAAGATGCTGAAGCGGTTCGGCATTCCCTACCGGGTCACCGTGGTCCATCCGAGCTCCCATGCCGGCTATTATCCGGGCGCCTCGCCCATGACGCTCAAGCTTATCTTCAATGATGAAGGCCGCGTGCTGGGAGCCCAGGCCGTGGGAGCCGACGGCGTCGACAAGCGGATCGACTCCATCGCCGCTGTCATCCGGCTTCGCGGAAGCGTCGCGGATCTGACCGAGCTGGAGCTCGCCTACGCGCCCCCCTTCTCCTCCGCCAAGGATCCCGTCAACATGGCCGGATATACAGCCGAAAACATCCTGACCGGCAAAACGAATGTGTTCACGGCCGATGAGCTCGGTTCCCGCAGCGCCAGCGGAACGATGCTGATCGATGTCCGCACGGTATTGGAGCATGAAAACGGCCATATTCCGGGCTCGCTCCATATCCCTGTGGACGAGCTGCGCGAGCGCCTTGGTGAACTGGACCCGGCAAAGGAAATCTGGGTGTACTGCCAGGTTGGGCTGCGCGGTTATACCGCTTCGCGCATCCTGCTCCAGAAAGGCTTCTCCGTACGCAACCTGACAGGAGGGTATAAAAGCTATCAAATGGCACAATATAAACCGAATCCGCCCCGGCAGCCGCTCGTCATGATCCCGCCTGCCGGAGCCGAATCCGCTGCCGCTGCCGAAGCGGTTGCCGGACAGGCTCCGCTGCCGAAGGAAGTCGTCGCTCAAGTCCACGCCGAGCTCGATGCGTGCGGCCTCAGCTGCCCCGGCCCGCTTATCGAGGTCAAGCAGAAGATCGATGCCATGCAGGAAGGACAGGTGCTTCGCGTCACGGCGACCGACCCGGGTTTTTACGAGGATATAAGCGCTTGGGCTGCCATGTCCCGAAACGAGCTGCTGCGGCTTGAAAAGAAACCTCGCGGCGTCATCGAGGCTTATGTGCGCAAGCCTGCCGCCGCCGAAGCAGCGGCAGCCTCTCCCCGTTCGGGCGATAGGCCCGAAGGCAGCTCCCTCATCGTCTTCAGCGGCGATCTGGACAAAGCGATCGCTTCGTTCATCATCGCCAACGGCGCGGCGGCAAGCGGCAAAAAAGTGACGATGTTCTTTACGTTCTGGGGCCTCAACGTCATCCGCCGTTCCGAGAAGGTGGCGGTCGAGAAGAGCTTCATCGGCAAGATGTTCGGCCTGATGATGCCGCGCGGCAGCCGCAAGCTGGGCATGTCCAGGATGAATATGGGCGGCATGGGCGCCAAGATGATCCGCGGCGTCATGAAGGGCAGCAACATCTCCTCCCTCGAAGAGCTGATCCAGACCGCGATCGGGCAAGGCGTCGAGGTCGTCGCCTGCACGATGTCGATGGACGTCATGGGCATCAAGCGCGAGGAGCTGATCGACGGCGTCAAGCTCGGCGGCGTCGGCTATTACCTCGGCAAGGCCGATCAGTCCGGCATCAACCTGTTCATTTAAGCTTATCCCCGTACCGGTTTGGACCGGACGGGGATTTTTTTGTCTATCTAATTAAAAAAGACATTCCGGACCAGCGGGAGAAGCTCCGCGATTCGAAATGCCTTCATGCAGCCGGTTAGATGATCGATACGCCCGCGCTGGCAAAGCCCGTGACGGCTTGAACGAGGTCAAGTCCGGTGGCGGTGATCGTGTAAGCCAAGAGCAGGCGGGTGCCCGCAGCGACAGGTACCGCCAAACCCGTTGCGGAGCCGGTGCTTACCGAGCCTACAGCGACGATTCCCGTGAGCGCGGGAGCGAGATTGACAGCCGTTCCAGCCAGAGGAGAAAATACCGTGCTGCCTACCGGCGAGCTGTACAGCTGCGCGGTTACCGTGACGGTCGTGCCGACGAGAGTCAAGGCCAAGACGTTGCTGAAGGAGGCATAGATCGCGTTGATCGTACCTGCCCGCGGAACGACGAAGGCTTCGTCGAGCGTCGTTCCGAGAGCTCCGCCCGTCAGATCGATCGTTCCGCCGACAACGGCAACAGATGGAACTCCGGTACCGAATGCGACAAGTCCAGCAGTCCCGACCAGGCCGCCGACAACAGAACTCATGACAATCGGTATTCCCGAAGCGTACGGAATGATCGCTCCGCCGGCAGCCGCGCCCGTTGCGCCGGTTGAGCCCGTTGCTCCCGTTGCGCCCGTTGCTCCCGTTGCTCCAGTCGTTCCGGCTGCTCCTGTCGCTCCGACTGCGCCGGCAGCGCCGGCCGCTCCTGCTGCGCCGGTTGCGCCTGCTGCGCCGGTCGAGCCCGTTGCTCCCGTTGCGCCCCTTGCGCCGGCTGCTCCCGCGGGGCCGATCGGACCGATCGGTCCCGGAATGCCTTGAGGACCTTGCGGTCCTTGCGGTCCTGGTGGCCCTGGCGGCCCTGGAAGTCTACCCATGAAAAATTACCCCCTCCTCTAAGCTATATCCATACAGTTGATTCAGACAAAGGAAATATTTACCATCCCGCAATCATCTTATTCCGCTTTGGTCTAGGGAGTTACGGCTGACAGGCGCACATTTTTCCCGACGGCGCATCGCTGTCCAAGCACAACCGGCAGACAAGGCATACTCTAACAGGGACAGCCCATGACAACCCGAAGGAGGCTGCTGAAGAACGCCGATGAGCACGAAAAAACTGCTCGGCATCCTCGTGCCGAATGCAAAAACGGGAAGAGCGCTTCTCGCCCTCTACCGGCGCCATAATCCGACCGGATTGAAGCTGATCTGCTTCACCCTCTCCGATATCGACTGGAAGCGCAGGCGGGTGACCGCCCTCCATCGCCGGAGGCGAAGATGGGCGCATTCGAAGTTCCCCCTCCCCCGCGTCATCTACAACCGCTGCTACAAGCCGGACCCTCTGCTGCTCAAACGGCTTGAGGCCGAGATCGGCGCCGGATTCCTCTTCAACGGCATCAACCGCCTCGACAAGATGGACGTCCACCGCATCCTGAGCCCCGCGCTTGCTCCCCACCTCCCGGACAGCGAGCCTCATGACGAAGCTTCGGCCGACAGACTTCTCGATCTTCACCGCATCCTCTACTTCAAGCCCATCCACGGAAGCAGGGGCATCGGCGTCTTCCGCGCCGAGCTGAAGGCTTCGGGCGAGATTCACCTCGGCAACCACTATCTCCTTCCCAGCCACATCTTCGAAGACCATTCCCGGTTCCATCATCAGCTCCGAGAGCTCCTCGGCTCCGCCCCTCATATGGTTCAATCCGGAATTCCCGCCCTCACCTTGTTCGGCCAGTATTTCGACATTCGCGTGCTTGTTCAGAAAAACGGCAACGGCGAATGGACTGCGACCAGCGCCGTCAGCCGAATCGCCGCCAAAGGCTGCTTCAATACCAGCATCGCCGAACGCATCATCCTGACAGCCGACGTGCTGAAGATCGTGTTTCTGCCGGAACGCGCCAAGCCGCTCCTGGAAGAAATCAAAGCAATCGGCATCGCCGCCGCGGAACGGCTGGACGAGGCCCAGGAGAGAAGCCTCGGCGAATTGAGCGTCGATCTGGCGCTGGACCGCGCCGGACATCCCTGGATCATCGAAGTGAACGGAATGCCGCAAAAGAGCCTTTATTCCTCCTTCAAGCAGTCCAAGCGAGCCGCGTACGAATACCCGCTTCTGTATGCCTCCCATCTTTTGACCCGTTCATCCTCTCCGGTATCCGAATCCGCCTTGACCTGACCCTAGCATGGAATCACCGAAGCCATTCCGCTCCCCATCGCTCCCAATTGCAGCACGTTCCGATCGCCTTGTCTTGAAACGGCAAAAAGCCGGCAGGCGCACCGATCATCGGCGCCGGCCGGCTTGAGCTGTGAAGCGGGAAAGAACCGTTTGCGACTAGAGCAGCTGAACGGAGACGGACAGGATGGACAAGCTCCCCTTGCCGCCGTCCAGCCTGATTTCATTGCGGCTGCCCGGCTCCAGCGGCACCGTAATGCCGGTACGGCCGGCAAAGCTGCCGCCGGCGCCCGTGGACAGCGCATTCAGCAGCGAATAGTCGCTGCCGTTGACGGTCAGATTCACCTTGGCCAGGCGCTCGTCCGTCGCATAGCGGAGCTCGACGTAGGCTCTGCCGCCGGCGCCTCCGTCCACGCCGCCGAAGACGGCGAACGCCTCCGGAAGATGCATGCCGACGAGCGCCTGTTCCCCGCTGCCGATCGGCTCCAGACCGGCTCCGCCGCCGGGAGCGCAGCCGCCGGCCGGGTAGACGGAGGCCGTGCCGGTCCGGCCTGCCCCGCCGCCTGCGGCACGCACGCCTTCCTTCGTCTGGACGACGGTCCGGATGGAGCCGTCCTCCTCGAAGCGGAGCTCGTCGATGCACATGCTCCGAAGATTTCCTTCTCCGGAGATGGCCTGATTATGGTAGAACAAATACCATTGTCCCTTGAACTCCGCGACCGAGCCGTGGGTAGTGGAGCATCCGGTCGGCTCCAGGAAGATTCCCCCGTAGGTCCATGGTCCGAGCGGATGGCGGCTCGTCGCATAATGCATCCGGTTGTTGTCATGCAGGTTGTCGGCATAGGTGAGGTAGTAGATTCCTTCCCGCTTGAACACCCACGCGGCTTCATGGAAATCCTCGAGCCCTTCCATATCCGCCATGGCGCCCTGGATGGACATCATGTCCTCTCCCAACTGGCCGCCCTGGCACTTGCCGCCGCCGCCATAATACATATAGGAACGGCCGTCGCCGTCGGTGAATACGCACGGATCGATCATGGCGAAGCCGCCGAGTCCCTCGATATATCCCCGGTCAACGAATCCCCGCGCCGGCTCGCTGCTCGTCGCCACTCCGATCCTCCACGTATCGTTCCACTGGGAACCGCTTGGATGGGGATAATAGAAGTAATAGATTCCATCCTTGCATGCGGCGTCCGGCGCCCACATGAATCCGCCCTCCGGCCGTCCCCAGGAGACGTCCTCGGAGCGCAGGATCTCGCCCTCGTCGATCCAGTTCACCATATCGTCCGATGAGAAGACATGGTAGCGGTCCATGAGATCGCAGCCTCGGGCCGGGTCCATGTCATGGGAGGCATACACGTAGATTCTTCCGTCTCCCCACGCATGGGCCGACGGATCCGCCGTGTAGATGGATGTGATGACGGGATTTCCCGCCGTTTTTTTCGCAGATGCTTCTATGGGATGGCTCATGCCGAATCCTCCTCGAATAGCTGTTGTCCTATCATGCCGCGGCGCATGCCATTATCTTACCGCGGTGCCGGACATGCTCGAAATGAGGCATCCTTAAACTTTGCAGGGGTTCCTTGGCCGCTGCCGGACTTTCAGGCTAAAAGCGGCGCTTACCCCCGCCTCTCCAATCCATCGCCATCCTCATCCCCCGGTTCCCCGGCCGGCAGAATAGGGTGGCGGATCGTAATCTTCGTCCCTTTTCCTTCACCGGTATCGATCTGGAGCTTGTAGTCGTTCCCGAAATACAGCTTCAGCCGTTCGTTGACGTTGCGCAGCCCGACGCCCGGCCGCTTGCCTTCCCCGCCGCCCGCTCCGTCCTCGCCATCGTCCAGCTGCCGCAGGACGGAGTCGGGAATGCCCTTGCCGTTGTCGGAGATCGCGATGACCATATCTCCCTCCTCGACATGCCCGGAGAGCAGCACCTTTCCCTTCTCGAAGTTGCCGCGGATGCTGTGCTGGATGGCATTCTCGACCAGCGGCTGCAGCAGCAGCCTCATGAACGGCAGGGCAAGCATCTCCTCGTCGAAGAAATAGACGACCCGCAGCGGCTGGCCGATCCGCGCCTGCTCGATCTGCACGAACGCCTTCACCTGCTCGATTTCGCGGCCGACCGTCGTGATGTCCTTGCCCTGGTTGAGGCTCAGCCTCAGCAGATTGCCGAGCGCCGACACCATCTCCCCGATGTCGCTGCGGCCGTGGTTCTCCGCCTTCCACCGGATGGACTCCAGCGTATTGTAGAGAAAATGCGGGTTGATCTGATGGCTGAGCACCTGGAACTCCAGCTCCTTCTTGTTGCGCTCGGCCCGGGTCGACTGCTCGATCAGCCCTTCGATTTTGCGCAGGATGCTGCTGAAGCCCCGGTACAGCCAGCCGATCTCATCCTGGCGCTTCTGATGCGGTATGGCGAGCTTGAAGTCGCCCTCCTCCAGCCTCCGCATGAGCCGCACGAGCTGGAAGACCGGCTGGGTGAAGGTCAGGGTGATGTAGGCGACGACGCCGACGGAGCAGACCAGGTATGCGATGAGGAAAAAGACCAGCAGCCTGTTCAAGTCCTCCACCGGCTTGGTCAGGGCGCTCATCGGCGTCAGGCTGACGATCGTCCACGGCAGGCTCTCCATATTGACGAACGTAGCCAGATGCTCCTTGCCGTGCAGCGACAGCCTGAGCTCGCCTTCCGTATGGATGCTGCGCTGCTCCGCGAGCTTCGCCGAACCGAACGTCTGCCCGGTCGTCTCGTTGCGGGAGGAGTCGAAGAGCACCTCGCCGCCCTGGCCGATGACGAGGAACTTCTGCCCTTCCAGCTGCTTGGTCGGCGAGAAGAAGCGGCTCAGATGGCTGTCGGCCAGATCCGTGACGACCAGCCCGCGCGGCACTCGGTCATGCAGCCCGGTGAACGTCTTCACGTAGACGAGCAGCGGGCTGCCGCCCGGCCCCTCATGCAGGGACAGATGCCAGGTCGGCACCGAGCTTTCCCTCGCCCCAGCGAACCAGGCCTTCCCGCCGATGCCCGGCGATTCTCCCAGCGTCCTCATATAGGTCGGATACGCCTGCAGCGGCAGCGGATAGACGCGGAGCTGAAGGGCGTCGATCTGCTTTTTCTTCTGATAGACGAGATTCAGCATGTTGACCGCGAAGGCTTCCTCATCCTGCGCGCTGGCCGGCGGCCGCTCCAGCAGCGTCTGCAGCGTCTTGTCCCCGATCAGGTCGTTGATCTGGTCGTTCAGCTGGCTCAGGTAAGCCTCCACATTTTTCTGGGCCTGCTCCAGATATCCCATCGAGAACGTCTCGTTCGCCTTCTGGATGCCTTCGACCGACTTGGTATATGCGTAGGAAGCGAAGAGGATGAACGGCACGATCGTGATGGCGAAGAAGATCAGGATCATCCTGTTGCGGAACGAGGAGGCGAGCTTCAGCGAAGCCTTAATCATCCAGAATTCCCCGCTGTCTCCGGTATTCCTTCGGCGTGATGCCCGTCTGCTTCTTGAACAGCTTGGTGAAATGCACCGGGTCCTTGTAGCCGACCTGATAGGAGATCTGGTAGATTTTGAACTTCACGTCTCCAAGCATTTCCTTGGCCCTCGCCATCCGGGTTTCCGTGAGCGCCTCCAGGAACGTCTTGCCCTTCTCCTTCTTGAACAGCTTGCTCAGCCAGACGGGCGTGACATGGACTTCCTCCGCCACCGCCTGCAGCGACAGATTGTCCCCGAACCTCGAGGCGATGATCTTCTCCGCTTCGTGGACGATCTGGCTCGTCGGCTCCGTCATCCGCCGAAAGTCGGCCGCCATCGAGAGCAGGACGGTCTCCGCATGCTCCTGCAGCGACAAGAGATTGTCGTAGAGCTCCAGCTGCTCCCACAGCGCGATGGGATCCTTCTCCCAGGTGCGGTCCGCCCAGCCCGCCGCGGAGGCGGCCCGGCAGATGCCCATCAGCCACTTGAACAGCTGCTGCTGGATATCCTTGAGGGTCGCCAGCTCCCAGCCCTTCACCATGTCGACGAAGCCGGCCATCGCTGCCGTGATGTCCTGATCGGAGCCGTAGCGGACGAGATCGAGCGCGTCCGCGGGCTCGCGGATGGACAGCGGGCCTTCGTGCCGGCTCTCCTCGTCCATCGTCTCCGTGAACAGCCGGTTGCCGCCGTAAAGCGCCTTCTGCTCCAGCCACTCGCCGCATTCGACGTACTGGGCATGCAGATGGCTCCAGTCCTTCGGCACGCTCGTCAGGGCGATGCTCGCCTTCACCTTGACGAACTGGTTGATCCGCTGCAGGCAGACGCCCGCTACGGCGAGGCTCTGCTCCGGATGCCGCCCGTCCCGGCTGCCGAGGACGGCGATCCAGCGGTCGCCGGAATCGGTGAACAGCGTGAACTCGCCCGGGTATTCCTCCTGCAGCGTCTGGCTCATCACGTTGCCGATGCCGAACAGGATCAGCTCCTTCTCGGACGGAAAGCTTCGCTGGGAAGCGACGGCCTTGAGATCGTCGGGCTCCGCCATCAGGAGCATGAGCGGCGTCTTCTCGAGCCATCCCAGCTGAAGCGCCTTAAGCCGGTGCAGCACGCGCGTCTCCCGGTAAGGATCATAGTCGCTCTCCACGATTTCCCGCAGCAGCTCCTCGCGCAGCTTCGGCATCGCCAGCCGCATCTGATCGTTCATCAGCTCGCGGCTCTGCTTGTCCATCCGCTTGCCGACGATGAGGTCGACCGCCCTGCGCACGATCCGCTCCAGCTCCTCCCTGTTGATCGGCTTCAGGATATAGTCCATCGCCGACAGCTGCATGCCCTGCTTGACGAGCTCGAAATCGTCGTAACCGCTGATCAGAACGGCCTGCCAGTCGTAGTCCGGCACTTCCCTGAGCGCGTCCAGAAGCTCCAGTCCCGACATCCGGTTCATCTTGATGTCCGTAATGATGAGATCCGGCCTCGCTTCGGCGGCCATCGTCAGCGCCTCGTCCCCGTCGTCCGCCACCAGCACGGTGCCGATGCCGAATTCCGACCAGGGAATCCTTCGGCGGAGGCCTTCGCGAATCTCGTATTCGTCATCCACGATCAATGCGCTGAGCATCCTATCATCCTCCAGACTTCGCACGCTGATTTGTTTTCGCGCCCAGATAGTCGTCGATCTGCCTCTGCACGTCGGCAATGACCGTGTCCAGGCCGTTCCTTTTCTGAAGCGCGATATAGGCTTCCACGGATGGGCCGACATCCTGGACCATGCCGTATTCGATCGCCTTCCCCTTATCCTCGTAGCTCTGATCGCGCGCGGCCAGCTTGGCGCCGATGCCCGCATCGCTGATGAACAGCCCTTCCACGGGCGACTTCACGTTCATCGGCTGCTCGGCGAAGCGCGTCTCCTCTTCCCAGAAGCCTGCCGGATACGTAGCGGTCGGGCGCATGAACGCCGGCTTCCAGAACGCCCATTGGCCGCCCCAGTCCATATAATTGCTCGTGGCGAACCCCATGTTGCCGGGATAGACCGCCGTGTCTCCCTCCAGCTCGTACGTCTTGCCCTCGATGCCGTAAATGACGAGATCATAGAGCGTCCGGTCCGTCTCCATCATGTCCAGGAAGCGGAGCACCCGGTCGGGATGCTCGGAGTTGCGGTTGATGGCGGCCACGTTCGCGATCGGAGAACGGTTGATATACCGCTTGCCGGGATACATCAGCGACATCTGCTGGCGGTACGAGCCGTCCGAGAAGCCCGGATCGGCGGCGTAGGCCCATTCGTGGGAAGTGATGGTGAACAGCATCTTCCCGTTCCTCCACTGGTCGGCGGCGCTCTCTTTGTCGATCGTCGCGTCGCGGTTGAGGATGTTGTCGTTGTACCATTTCCGGCTCATCTCCGCAGACTCCCGGTAAAATGGCTGCTCCTCGATCGCCCGCACCTTCACCTGCGGATCGCCGTAATAGAAGCCGAGGCCGTGGAAGCCGAGGTCGACCCACTCCTCCCGCATCATATAGAGAGGCAGCGGAGACGTCCGCGTGAACTTGGCGTCGGGATAGGCCGCCTTCAGCTCATGCAGGAGCACATCGACGTCCTCGACCGTCCGGACGGAGCCCGGGCTGCGGCGGATGCCGGCCTTCTCGGCGAGATCGGAGCGCCAGCCGGCGTAGAAGCGCTGGTTCATCTTGATCGTCCAGGGCAGGGCGATCACCTCGCCCTTCACCGTCGTGGCGGACAGCGTGTCCAGATCCTTGTATTTTTCGTACAGGCGGGGAGCGTACTTCGGCAGCAGCTCGTTCAGGGGCAGGTAGGAACCGCGCGCCGCCATCTGCTGATAGGAGTTGTCCGAATCGAAGTTCAGATCCCAGCGGTCGCCGGCGGCTGCCATCACGAGCAGCTTGCCCGGCATTTCCGGCCAGGGGATGAAGTTGACGTTGAACTTCACGTTCAAGCCCTTGGACTTGACGTAGTCGCTAACCGCCGTCCACACTTCGTCGGTCGCGGCTTTTTTGTCGCCGCCGAAGTAGAACTTGAGCGTGACCTCCGGCTCGGATGCCGGAAGCTGCGGTTCCCGGGCAGCGTGGCCGTCCGTGCCGCGGGCCATATAGACGGACAGGCCGGCCACGATGAGGAGAACGCAGGCAGCCGCTGCGAGTTTGCCTAGCTTGGTCGCGAACATGCGCGCGGGCCCTCCCTTCGGAATGGAATATGAAAACAGGCGCCGGACGGCGCCTTATCGAGTATGCGCTTTCATTTCAGATCGCTTCCCGTTAATGATAGCTCCGCTTCGTCGTTCCGACAATGAGGCGATTGCAAACAATCCCGTCTGATCTTGGCGGATTCTCCAGATAAAGTTCAATAGACGAATTCGATCCCTTCCGCTCTTCATCAGGCAAGCGGGCTTTCCCGCTCCAATCTGTTCGCTGCCGCCGCGCAGAAAGGACTGTTCCCTGGAGCCCCGAGGCTCTGCGGAACAGTCCTTTTCTTTTTCTTCCCTTCAGCCCGAAGAGTCCATTCCCATCCTCGCCGCTACTTCAGCGCCGCCGCCAGCTCGGTTGTCTTCTTGTTCCAGGCCTCGGTCTCCGGAATAAGGTCGTTGATGTCGCGATCGCCGAACACGATGTCGTTGACGATGTTGTTGTAATTGTACTCGTTCCAGCCGGGGACGGTCAGGCCGGGCTGGATGTAGGCGTTCTTCTGCGCGATCTTGACCGCCTCGATGTTTTTGCCCTGCCAGATCGGAGCCTGGTCGTAATAAGCCGTCAGCTCGGGATCGACGACCGAAGCGTTCGCGCCCTGGTCGATCTTCCACTTCTGGGCTTCCTTGGTGAACTGGAAGCTGAGCCAGAGGAACGCCTCCTCCTTATGCTTGGAGCCGGACAGCAGCGCGAGCGGGCCGTAGATGGAGTAGCCCGGCTGGCTCACCTTGCCTTTAGGGAACGGCAGCACATCCCAGCTGAACGCCGCCTTCTCCTTGAGCGTCGGCAGCACCCAGTCGCCGCCGATCGCGAAGCCGGTCTTGCCGTTGATGAACTCCTTGGTCACGCCGCCGCTGGCCGCGGCCGCCGCCTCGCTCTGCATCGAGCCGTCCTTCGTCACGAACTCGCGCAGCCATTTGGCGTCGTTGATGACATCCGGGGTGCTGAGCAGGCTTTGCGTCAAATCCTTGTTCATGTACTGCAGATTGTCGGCATGGCCGTCCGCGATCGCCTTCGTGCTGAGCAGCCGCATCTGGATCTCGGGCTGGGTCGTTACGCCGTATTCGCCCGCATCCGGATCGGTGATCCGCTTGGCGACGTCGCGGAAGTCGTCGTACGTCCAGTCGTTGCCCGGCATGTCGACGCCGTGCTTGGCGAGCAGGTCCTTGTTCACGAGCACCCACATCGGCACGTCGACCATCGGGACGGCGAGCTTCTGGCCCTTGAACGTCATCGTGTCGAAAAATCCTTCCGGGAACTTGGCGTTTTTGAAAATGTCGCTCTTGTCGATGTACGGCGTCAGATCCTCGATCAGGCCGTTCTGCTGGAACGTGATGAGGTCGGAGTCGATCTCCGTGACATCCGCCGGCGTGCCCGCCGCTTCCTGAGCCGCGATGATCTCCATGATCGGCTGGGAGTTGACGGGAATCTGCTGGATCGTGATCCAGGGGTATTTCCGGTGGAACAGCTCGTAGAGCTCGTTGTAGGAATCCTTCCACGAAATGAACCTCAGCGTGACGGGATCATGCTTCTCTTCCGCGCCGCCTCCGCCGCCTGCCGCGTCCGTATCGGCCGCCGTGCTCGGAGCCGGGCTTCCGGAGGCAGGAGCGTTGTTCGCGCTGTTGCCGCTGCAGCCGGCCAGAACGAATGATAAGGCGAGCACCGTGCCGAGCACGGAATGAATCGTTTTTTTGCTGGTCATCTTGGATATCCTCCCCTGATAGGAACCGTAATTGAACGGATGGCTTGAACGCCGAGCAAGGCGAGCCGCTCCGAATTCGGGCGGCCCCTGGGGCCGCTGTCGAACCCGGATTTCTTGAGTTCCCCTTGAAGAAAGGAGAAATCCGCGCGTCTGCGGCGGGCGCTCGGCGTTTTTTCGGAAAACCGGCTTCGCGAGCAGGCGGGCAGTCTCGGGCTTGAGCTTGCCCGCAGCTCCGGCTTCATCAGCCATGCTCGGCCGCATAGAACGGAAACAGCACGTCCGCGCCGGACGAAAGCGCATCCCTCCCTTCAAGGCGCCTGCCCCGATTCATTCCACGATTCCCGTCCGCTCGATGCCGGCGACAAACCAGCGCTGGAGCACCATGAAGAGGATCAGCGGCGGCAGGATGATGAGGAAGGCGGCAGCCATCTTGGTGCCTTCCGTCACGGGATTCGTAATGAAATGCGTGTTGCCGAGCAAGGACGGGTTGAGCACGTCCTCCAGATTGTCGAGGCGGATCGACAGCGGCGTGAAGCCGTTCGCGAGAAACATGGACGGCTCGTAGTACATGTTCCAGTACCAGATGAACGAGAACAGGAACACGACGAGGCAGGCGGACTGGGCGAGCGGCAGCATGATGCGGAAGAACAGCCGGAACGAGGACGCCCCGTCGAGCTTCGCCGCCTCCTCCAGGCTGGCCGGCTGCGCGCGGAAGAACTGGCGGAAGATGAGGATGAACAGCGCCCCCTTGAGCCCCTGGCCGAACAGCGCCGGCACGAGGAACACGAACAGCGTGTTGAGCAGGCCGAGCTTGCTGAAGATGACATACAGCGGAATGATGATCACCTGCGGCGGGATGAGGAAGGTCAGGATGACGAGCGCCGTGATCAGCCCCTTGAACGGCAAGGCGAGCCTCGCCAGCGCGTACCCCGTCATGGCGCAGACGAGCACCTGGGCGAGCGAGCAGCTCAGGGCGATCAGCGCCGTATTCCGCAGCGCTACGGGGTATTGAAGCCCTTTGAACGCCTTGGACAGGTTCTCCCAGGTGACGGCTCGCGGTATCCATTTGACAGTCGGATCGAGCAGGTCGCTCATATCCTTGAGCATCGTGCTGACCATGTACAGCAGCGGCTGCAAATACAGGTACGCCACGATGGAGAGCAGCGCGTAGATGGCCAGCTTGGCCAGCAGGCCGTCCGACAGGGTGCGCCCGAGCACGATCATCTTGGCTTTCTGGACGCGCCGCCCCCAAAGCAGCCCTTTTGCCTGCTTGCCCGCCTTTTGCAGCCATATGCTGGCGCTCATGCCCTTCCCCTCCTCTTGCTCATGCTGCGGCTGAACAGTCCCGTCACGATGGCGATCAGCGCGAATATAAAGGCGAAATAAATCCAGGCCAGCGCGCTCGCGTAGCCGTATCCCGTGTCCACCTTGAACATGTTGTCCCGGATATGCTTCAGCACCGGGTTCAGCGGAAATGTGAACAGGTCGATGATCGTATACAGCATGTTGAGGCTGACGAACGGCATGCTGGCCGGCAGCGTGATCTTCCAGAAGCTGTCCCACGGAGAGGCGCCGTCGATGCGGACCGCCTCGTAGATGGACGGGGAGACCGTCTGGAAGCCGGCGATGAAGATGAGGATCTGGACGCCCGAGTACCACAGGATGAGCACGATGCGCCCGAGCACCTCCATGACCGTCTTGGCCAGCTCCCCGCCGACATACTGGCGCACCAGCGGCTCCAGATTGTACTGGTCGAGGAACGGGATGTCCCCCGCCCCTTGGGAGAACAGCTCCGAGAGCACCTGGCCCGTCGCGAAGATGACCGGCAGGAAGAACAGCGCCCGATAGACGAACCGGCCGGGGAACTTCTGGTTGAGCAGCAGCGAGATGAGCAGCGCGAAGATGACGATGACGGGAACCATCAGCAGCATCTGCTGGAAGTACGTGATGAGCTCGATCGGAAATACATTGTCCTTCAGGAACGCGTCCCGATAGTTCTGCAGGCCGATCCAGTCGTACTTGAAGCCGCCCGGCACGACGGCGACTTTGTGCAGCGACATGAACATCGACCAGCCGACCGGCACCGCGACGAAGGCGGAGAAACCGATCATCCAGGGAAGCATGAACAGCATGCCGATCCCGTACCGCTTGGCGTGATGCTCCATCGCTTTTCGTCTGTATGGCGCAGAGCGGCTCATGCTCCGCCTCCTTTCTCGACCGAGAAGCTTCCTGCCGCGTAATCGACGATCACCCGGGTCCCGTCCTCGTAAGTCGTCGCGTACCGGTCGGCCGACAGCTTCTCATGGGCCGTTATCCTCCGGGCGAACAAGCCCGCGAGCGAATCGAACTGTCCGTATTCCTCGACGATGCGGCCTTCCCACTTGTCGAAGCGGCTGCTGTACAGGAAATTGGAGGCCGACTCCTTGAGCTTGCGCGAGTCGTCATGGGTCACCATGAAGGACGGCATAGCGCCGTATTCGATCGCCCGCAGGAATTCCTTCCGCTCGTCGTCGCGCAGATTGCCTTCCCCGAACGTATAGGGCACATACCCGTGCAGCACCATCGGATAGAACGGTACGGTCTCGTCGATCAGGAAATCGTAGCTCGATTCCGAAGGCAGCGAGCTGATGTAGTCCGCCTGGCTCAGCGTATAGGCGTTGCCGCGGAATACGCCCGCCGAGCCGAGTTCCTTGCGGGTGTACGACAGCAAGCCGGCGTACACCCTGCTCGTATATCCCCGGGACAAAATGCCGGAGGGCTCATAGTCGTTGAACGTCGTATCGCCGAGTCCGCTGTACAGAATGCCGGATACGCCCAGCTTCTTGAGCCGGTCCACGGCCGCCGCCGCGCTCGCGGCGGTGAAGGACGGCTTCGCCATGAACCAGCCCTCGTCGATGAAGGCCGTCCCGTCGATCGCGCGCACGGCGCCGCTCTTGCCGGATGCCGAGGAATGGCCGTCTACCCAGAGGAAGTCCTCGTAGAAGCTGACGTCCGTTCCGGCTGCCTTCATCTCGCCGATGAACGCCTTGGCGGCGGATTCTCCTCCCAGCGAGGATTCGATCGGGAACCGTTTCTCCATGTCGTAGTCGCCCATGTTCTGCCAGCCGTAAAAGGCCACCTTGGAAGCGGCGACGCCTTTGCTCCGGAGGCTCCGCATCATCTCTCCCGCCTGGGCGAACGTCGTGGCGGCAACGTAGCGCACCCTTCCGAACGCTTTCTCGTAGTTGCCTCCCATGATTTTGAGATACAGAGGCACATGCTCGGCGGGCTGCAGCGGCTTGCCCAGCGATCCCGCTGCGATCAGATAGTCGCGGTACGATTCCGCCATGCCGGAATAATCCGCCTTCTGCCCGCTCAGGAAGCGGTACTCCACCTCCCGGTCGAAGTCGAGCCGCTGCTTCTGGACGGCCTTCGTCGGCGCGGCCAGCCGGCTCATCCGGTACAGATATTCCTCCCGGTACATCTGGCTGGAGTAGACGTTGTAGAGAGAGGACTTGATGCCCGGCGGCATCGCCGCGATCTGCGCCGCTCCCTCGCCTTTGGCCAGCACCGCCACGAAGGCCTGATCTCCCTTCTTGAGCCCGAACACGGGGTAGGCGATGTCCTCCCTCATCCCGGCGTCGCGCGTCCAATTGGCGGAGTTGGTCAATTCGGCTCCGTACACTTCATGCAGATAACCTTTGGAGATGCCGGCACGCGGAGCATTGAAGCGGATCAGCCCGCCGGGACCGTCCGGCACGAACAGATACCCGTCGTCCGAAGCGGCGGCGGCGCCGAAATACGGCAGCAGATCAAGCGAGAAGGCGGCATAATCGCCGTCTTCGACGATGCCCGCCGCGGGAACGGAGACCTTCAGCCCCGCCTCCGTCAGGGAGTAGCGGATCGTCACGCCGAGCTTTTTGTCCGGAAAGGAATAGCTGGCCTGGATTCCATCCCCGTCCTTCACGATAGTGGTCCTGACGCCGGGACTGAGGCTGTTGACCGATTCCCGGATCGTCTGGTCCGCCCCCTTGCTTCGGACGTAGGTCAGCACGAACGCCGACTGCAGGTTGGAGAGCAGCAGGCCCTTGACCTTCTCCTTGGCGAGCTCCTCCCTGGTCGGGCTGCTCGTCCAGCGGTAGCCCGATCTGCGGTCAAGCACGGCGATGCCGCCGTTGTCCGGACGGACATACAGCCCGTAGGCGTCCGTCTGGGCAGCAAGCGCGTAGCCGTCCGCTTCCGGGACCGGCTGCCAAAGCTCGCCCTGCGCCACGGCGGCAGATGCCGGCGGCGCCGCGTCGATGCCGAGGCGGGCGAGCGTCTCGGCCGCTGTCGCGCCTTCCCGTCCCAGCAGCACCGCCGCGATGGCGACGGCGGCGAGGAAGACGGCAGCGGCGAGCAGCTTCGTTCGAAGAGAGATTCGATTCTGAAAGTTACGGATGGAAGTTCACCTCTTTATACAGCTCTTGGAAGAAGTCCAGCAGGTTGTAGGACAAGCCGAAGATGATGAAGCCGAACAGCCAGATCGTGCCGATCGCGAACACCGTCACCGCCGAATTCTTGATCGTCTCCACGAAGTCGAAGTTGTGGATGACCTGGGTCATGACGATGAACAGGACGCCCAGCCAGATCGCCGTCACCGTCGTCAGGGAAGCGACCAGCACCTTCTCGTCCAGCGTCACGATATTGGAGAGGATGAGAATCGGGATGGACAGGAACAGATAAGGCGCCAGCGCGTACGTGCTGCCCTGGACCACTTCCCGGAACCGGCCCTCCCCGTCCCTCACGCTGCAGACGAGGTAATTGGCGATGATCCAGGTGGCCCACGGAAGGATGAACAAGCCAAGCTCGCTCGGCAGATTGACGTCGGCCAGATCGACCGGATGGAACAGGAAGCCGGTCCAGTAGATCCGGGCCAGCTTCACCGCGAGGACGGCGGCCAGCAGCGTCAGCGTGATCCACGCCGGAATCCGGGTTTCCTTGAGCCGGTAGAAGCCTTCGTACGGATGGATCATGACAGAGCCGAAATGGCGCAGATGTCCGAGCGGACGGCTCCACTTCTCCGGCAGCGGATGCCGCCGCAGCAGGCGCTTGATCCCCTTTCTCCCGTAGCGGAGCAGGAGAAGGAGGGCGGCGATGCCGGCGAAGAGCAGGACAAAGCGGTTCTGCAGCCAGTCGAGCCGGATCTGCCAGAACGCCTTGGAATACCCGTCCGTGTCGAACGCCGTCCGCATGAACGAGAGCGCGCGCCTGTTGTCCCCTTCATGCAGGTACACCTTGCCGAGACCCTGGAAGGTCGCGTTGAACATATCGTTGCGGGCGTAGACCGCGTCCCAGTAGGGCTTGCTCTCCTCGTACCTGCCGTCGGCGTAGAGCGCCATCGCCTTCAGCGCCTCCCGGCCGAACTCGGTGCGGACGAACTTATGCACCGTCTTGGTCGCGCTGTCCGCCACCCAGACCGCATGCTCCGAATCGACGCCGATGGCGGTCGGGTAGCCGACAATGCCGTACTGCTGCGTTTCCTTGTCCACGGCTCCGAAGGCGAACAGCGCTTCCGCGCTGCGGTCGTACAAGGTGATGAAGCCGGAATCCGTATCGACGTCGTAGAGAAAGCCTTCGTCGTCGAGAGCCGCATCCACGATGCCGTTTCCGTTCACGAGCGTTTTGTTCTTGAAGGCGTCCACCCCGCCCGCGTTGAGCTTGCGGACCGCCCCCTTGCCCTCTCCCCCCGCCGTCGCGGTATAGATGAAGCCGTCCCCGTCGATCGCGACGTTGGCGATCGGCTTGGGCAGCGCCGCCTTCTCCTTGGACAGCTGCTCCTTGTTCAGGATCAGCTTCTTGAGCCAATTCAGCATCGACGTATCGGCTTTGTTCGCTCCGAAATACCCCATGAACTCGCCGTCCGGACTCAGCCGGACGAGGCCCTGATAGGAGGAGTTCAGCGCGATGTACATGACGCCGCGCCGGTCGACGGCAAGCTTCACCGGAACGAAATGCTCCGTCCCGAGCAGCGGCGAGTCCGGCTTCTTGTATTCCCTGCGGAACTTGCCGTCCGTACCGAATACGGCGATCCGCTGGTTGCCGGAATCCGCGACGTAGACGCTGCCGTCCGGCGCCGCGAACACCCCCTCCGGCGAGCTGAGGCTGCCGGGTCCCTCCTCCTCGCCGATCCGGCGGTCGAGGGAGCCGTCCTTGCGCAGCACGACGATCCGGTCCAGCTTCTTGTCGGCCACGTAAATGCTGCCGTCCGGCCCCGCCTGCAGATCCGCGGGCTCCTGGAAGTCCGCGTTGTATGCGCCCGCCGGCGTATAGATCGGCTGGATGCGGAACCAGTCCGACTGGTTGCTGTCGTAATAGAACGTTCGATACGGAAGCCCGGCGGAAGCGGGCTCCGGCGCGGCGATCCAGGCCAGCGCCGCGACGAGCAGTAGAGCGATCCATTTCTTCATTGTCCGACTTCCTTTGCTGATGGAATCACTTGATCCCGGAATGGACCATGCTTTCGAGCACCTTGCGCTGGAACAGCAGGAATATGATCAGGTTCGGGATGAAGATGAGCAGTCCGGCCGCAGCGGCCATGTTCTGGCCCGCGACGTTGTTCTGCAGGCCGCTGAGCAGGCTGTTGACGTAGAACGCCAGCGTGCGCATCGCTTCCTTCTGCATGAACAGGGTCGACGTCTCGACGTCGCCCCATACCGTCTGGAACGTCAGGATCGAGATCGTCGCGATGGCGGGAGCCGACAGCGGCAGCACGATGCGGGCAAAGATGCCGACATGGCCCGCTCCGTCGATCTTGGCCGCCTCGATGAGATCGTTCGGAATCTGCGAGACGAAGCCGACGAGCATGAACACGGCGACGGGCGAGGCGAGCGACGGCAGCACATGGCCGAAATACGTGTTGTTCAGGCCGATGCCGCTGACGATCAGATACCTCGGGATGGAGACTGTCTCCGGCGCGAACATGAGCGACAGGGTGATCATCGAGAGGATGAGCGCCTTGAAGTGGAACCGGTACTTGGCCAGCACATAAGCCGCCATCGTGCTGACGATGATGACGCTCGCCAGCGTCAGGCTCAGCACGACGATGCTGTTGAACAGATAGCGCGTGAACGGAACGGTCGCGTTCGAGGCGTGCAGGAACAGCGACTCGAAGTTGCGCAGCGTCGGATGCTGGACGAAGAAGCGCGGCGGGAACAGGAACAGCTCGTTCTGCGGCTTGAACGCATGGCTGAAGATGAAGATGATCGGCAGCGACATGAACGCCGCGAGCGCGGTGAAGCCGCCGATCAGGACGGCCTGGAAAGGCGATGCCGAGCGGATTCTTCGGAGTCTGGCGATCATGGCTCACAGCTCCTCCTTCGAGTTGAACAGGCGATAGGCGAATCTCATGACGAAGTAGCTGAGCAGCAGCAGGATGACCGACAGCGCCGAGGCGTAGCCGAGCTCGAAGCGGATGAAGGCGTAGTCGTCGATATGGTTGATGATGAGATGCCCCGCGTACTGCGGCGTCACCGCCATGCCCGTCAGCTGCGTCGAGATGCTGCCCGCCTTGAGCGTGGACACGATCGTCATGACGGCGCTGAACAGCATCTGCGGCTTCATCGACGGGACGGTGATGTAGAACACCTCCTGCAGCCGGCTGGAGATGCCGTCGATGCGGCCGGCCTCGTACAGCTCCCGGTTGACCGTCTGCAGGCCGGCGAGCATCGCGAGGAAGCCGACGCTGAAGCTCATCCAGAGCGAGACGAGGATCATGATCTTCATGAGCGACTTCGGATCCTGGAGCCAGACGACCGGCCCGTCGATCCAGCCCATCGACAGCAGGAAGTTGTTGACGTAGCCGACGCGGTCCCCGCTGAAGGCGGCGATCCAGACGACGGACAGCGCCACGGCCCCCGCCATCGACGGAGCATAGAAGACGAGCGTGTAGTAGTCGCGCACCTTGAGCGGCAGCTGGTGGATCAGCCAGGCGAACAGGAACGACAGGACGTACCCGCCCGGACCGACGATGAGCGCGAACAGAAACGTATTGGGCAGCGCCTTGGTCAGGAAGACGATATCCTGCGTGAACAGCGCGATGTAGTTGTCGAAGCCGATGAAATGCAGCTTGCCGAAGCCGTCGTAGGACGTGAAGCCGAGCGTCGCCGCCATGGCGACGGGAACGACGATGAAGACGAGGAAGCAGATCAGGAACGGAGCGAGGAACACATAACAGAAGGCGTCCCTGCGCAGGTCGCTTGCGAAGCGCCTCAGCTTCGGCAGCGCCGGCGAGGGCTTGCGTCCGCTGCCGATGGCGATTGCGGGAGTCGGCTCGGTGCCGGTATTCATTTGTCCGTCCCTCCCCAGTCGTAAGGCTTGCCGATCTGCGGCACGCCGAGGCTGCCGCCCGCGATGCCGAAGTCCTTCTGCCTGCGGTTCATTTCCCGCTGCAGCGAGAGCTGCGCCTGCTCCAGCGATTCCTTGGCCGGGATGCCGTCGAATACCGTCCGGTTCCAGGCGAACTCCATCTCCCGTCCCAGGAAGTAGTAGCCGGGCACGTTCGGCATGTTTTTCGCCCAGCGGGACTGCTCGCGGATCGCCATGAGGTCGGCGCCCGGCCAGCTGAGCGATTTCATCGCCTCGACGTTCGCGGTGTTCCACCGGTATTCCAAGCCGTAGAACGATTCCATGTCGCTCGCGTACTGCGCCTGCACCTCGTCCGAGGTCCACCACTTCAGGAATTCCCAGGCGGCGTCCTTCCGGCCGCTCTTCTTCATGATCATCGCCGTCGACAGCCCTTGCGGCGACCAGCGGGCGACCTCCCCGTCCGCTTGCCGGATGCCCGGCAGCGGAGCGGTCGCCCAGTGGCCGGTAATCTCCGGCGCGGCGACGAGCAGCTGCACGTAGGTGTTGAAGTCGGCGATGCCGATCGGGATGTCCCCGTCGCGGAAATGCTGGAAGAACGCCGGAATATCGATCGGCAGGTTGTACTTCGTGAACATTTCCGTCCACTGCTTGAACGCCTGCTGTCCCTGCGGGCTGCCGAGATTGGCCTTGAGGCCGTCGGCCGAATAAGGATCCGCCCCGTTCTCCAGGAAAAAGGTCGCGAAGTCGCCCTTGGGCACGTTCATCGTCATGCCGTTCTCCTGCAGCGTCGGCAGCATGTCGAACACATCCTCCCAGGTGTCGGGAGCCTTCAGCCCGAGACGGTCCAGAATGTCCGTGCGGTAGAAGAGCAGCTGGAAGTTCTGCACCTCCGGCAGGCCGTAAGTGCCGCCGTCATAGCTGAGCGCCCGGGCCGCTCCCGGGATGAACCGCTTCATGACGTCGCCGAAGCCGGGATATCCGGACAGGTCCTGGGCCGCATTCCGCATCGCGTAGTCGGCCGGCGTCGCTTCCCCGAGCCCGAGCGCGACATCCGGCACCTCGCCGGCCGCGTTGCCGAGGATGAGCATGTTCGGGTTCGGCATCAGGTTGATGTTCACCGCGATGCCTGTCTTCGGAGTGAAGTCCTGATCGACCATCTCGCGGAGCAGATCGACGTAGTCGCGTCCCCGCTGCACCCAGATCGTCAGCGCTCCTTGCTCGGTCTTGCCGCCCAGCTCGTAATCCATCGTGAACGAGCGTCCGAAGTCGCCGAGCGCATACGGCACGCGGGAGAGCACCGAGGCGGTCTTCAGGCCGGGATCGCTGTCCGGCGTGCGCAGGACGAAGTAATCGAGCATGAGCGGCTGCTGGGTCAGCGTCGACATCCAGGTCCCGATGCTGGCCTGGATCGTGGAGAAGTCGTTGACCTTGCTCGGAATTTCGTCCACATCGTCCAGCATGGCCTGCAGCATGCTGACGGAGGACTTGATCGCCTGAGACAGGTCGGAATCGCGGCCGTTCAGGCCGTTCACATAGTCGCGGATGACGTTCAGCCTGGCGACGATCGCCTGCACCTTCGCTCCGGCGTCGGGATCGTATTTCTTCATCTCCCAGGTGCGCTGGGAGTCGATGTTCGCATCCGAGGCGTTTTTGCTGTAGTTGCCCGTAATCAGGCGGATATGCCGGTCGAAGTCCGAAATCTGGCCGAGCGTCTCCTTGAGCGCGAGCGACACCGGCTGGAGAGGCGACGAATCCGCCGTCATCGTGATTTTGTGCCCGCCTTTCTTCAAGTAGATCCGGTAGGGATTGCCCTCGCCGTCCGCCGCCGGGGCGATCTCGAATTCCTTGTGGTAGCCGAGCCCGTAATGCAGCCATTCGCGGAACGGAACCTCGCCGTCGATCTGGATCGTGCGGTAGGCCTTGAAGCCGGCGCGGTAGTTCTGGAAGTTCTTCAGATCCAGGACGTACCAGCCGTCCTCCGGAACCTCCGTCCTCCATTCCACCCATTCTCCCGGCAGCCGCCAGCGGTTGCCCCCGAGCACGTTGTAGGTGAGATGCCCTTTGGGATCGGGCGATATGTTCGGCTCGGCCCAGTGGTCCGTCTGGATGGAGATGCTCGACTTGCGGTCGAACGCCTCGGCTTCCGTGATTTCGTACCACGCCGGCTGATTCCCGGCCTGATCCGCCGGCTGCGAGGAGACATACTCCTCGTAGGCGGGAAGGACGCGCTGCGGCTCGAAGGAAAGCTTCTTAAGCGCGACCGGCTCCCGCTCTCCGACCAGCCTCAGCGTGTGGCCGCCCTGCTCCAGCCGGTACAGCAGCGGCCTGGACGAGGCCGAGAAGTCGCTCGCCGCCTTGACGGACCATTCCGATATCTCCGTCTGCCGGGGGCGCACCTGCATGCCGAGCTCGTTGCGTTCATACGGGTACTTGGCATCCTTCCACAGCCGCTGCAGCTCGATCGTCTCCGACTCGGCGAACGGGTAGGCGCCGTCGAGCTGCACGCCCCGGATGACGGATGTGCGGCCGCCGGGCAGCGGCTTGTAGTCCAGATGCAGCTCGTACCAGCCTGCGCGCGGAGCTTCGAACGACCATTCCACCCAGCCGGAGTCGCTGTTCCAGCTCAGCGCGGGACCGTCGGGACCATCCGTCTCCGCCAGCTTCGCCTCCGGAGCCGATTCCGTGTACTGGAGCGGATCGATCGAGATGGTCGGCGAGGAGGCCGCTTCCGCCTCCGCCTCGGGATGCTGGAGCATCAGCCTGGCATAGGGAAGCTTCCCTTCGGCATCGGGCTGCGGGTAATTCCCCAGCAGCTGCGAGGCGCTGACCGTCTGGGAGAACGTCGCCGCTTCCTTGCCGGAAGACCACCAGATGATACCGCTTGCAACAGCGGCGATGAGCAGCAGCCTCAGGCCGAGCTTGCCCGCCCGGAGTAGAGGCTGCCGGCTTCGTTTCGGGAGGAAGGATCTTTGGCCGCTTCCCGTCATGCCTGCTCTCTCCTCAGCGATACTCCGCTGCTCTCGTCGAACAGGTGAATCTTGTCCATCTGGAAGCCGAAGGCAGCCTGCTCCTCGGGTTGGTATGCGCTTTCAGGATCGGTCCGGGCTATGACTCTCGTGTCGCCGGCCAGCAAATACACATAGGAATCGGCTCCGGTTTCCTCCTTCATCTGCACGACGGCGGCCGTGTAGCCGCTGTCCTCCCCTTCCGGAAGCGCGGCGCTCAGGCGTACATGCTCCGGCCGGACGCCGAGCACGACGCTGCGCAGCGACCGGTCGGTGCCGCCGAGGCGTCGCTCCATCTCCACGGGCAGCGGCAGCTTCATCCGGCGGTTGGCGAAGTAGAGGGTCCCGTCCTCCCGCTGGATCCTGCCGGGGATAAAGTTCATTTGAGGAGAGCCGATGAAGCCCGCCACGAACAGATTGGCCGGCTCGTCGTACAGCTTGCGCGGCGGGGCGACCTGCTGAATGACGCCGTCCTTCATGACGACGATCCGGGTGCCCATCGTCATCGCTTCGACCTGGTCGTGGGTGACGTAGACCGTCGTCCGCTTGAGGTCGCTCTGGAGCTTGATGAGCTCGGCGCGGGTCTGCGCCCGCAGCTTGGCGTCGAGGTTGGACAGCGGCTCGTCCATGAGGAATACCTGCGGCTCCCTGGCGATGGCTCGGCCGAGGGCGACGCGCTGCTTCTGGCCGCCGGACAGCTGGCTCGGCTTGCGCTCCAGCAGATGCGAGATTTCGAGAATCTTGGCCACGCGGTTCACGCGCAGCCCGATTTCATGCTTGGCGGTCTTGCGCAGCTTGAGGCCGAGCGCGATATTTTCGAACACGGACAGGTTGGGGTAAAGGGCGTAGTTCTGGAACACCATGGCGATGTCCCGGTCCTTGGGGGAGACGTAATTGATGAACTTGCCGTCCATGTACAGCTCGCCGCTGCTGATCTCCTCGAGACCGGCCAGCATGCGCAGCGTCGTGGACTTGCCGCAGCCGGACGGCCCGACGAGCACGAGGAACTCGCCCTCCTCGATGGACAGATGAAAATCGTCCACGGCGGGGCGGGCTTCGCCTTTATAGCGTTTGAAGACATGATTGAACGTGATGCTTCCCACTGTTCTCACCTCGCGCTAGACTCTTCTGGATTGCTCTAGAGTCCATGTTAGCGCAAGGCGGGAATGGAAATAATAGGGTGGAATTGGCTTTTGCAGGGGGATATTGGCTGGGGAAGAGAGTTGCGGAACTCAGATTCTCGATCGTATTCTCTCAAGTATAGGCGTCCATGATTCCGGCCAAAAAATTCCGATAGTCAGCCACATAGGATTCGGGCTCGATAATCCTCAAGTCCCGCCCGAAACCCGCTAAAAATTGAAACCCGATCTCGTCTTGAGGCACGCTGATCGTCGCCACCACCTGTTCGGGATTCGAGGCATCGATGCTTTTTCGGCCATACCTTTCCAGCAATTGATCTTGGATGCGGGGGGAAATCCGAGCTTTGACGGCAACGAGCCGAGCCTGATAGTCATTTCCCGCGACTGAATGATCCAGATCATTTCGAGGAATAAAGGATTGTTTCTCCGTATTCAAACGATCCGTTCTCGACAGTTTAAACGTTCGATACGCCTGCCGTTCTAAACAAAAGCCCTTCAAGTACCAGCTCATCTCGCTGAAATGAAGCTGGTAAGGCTCCACCGTTCTCTTTGTAGCGAGACCGTTTCGATCCATATAATCAAATGAAACCAGCCTGTTCTGCAGGATGGCCTGCTGGCAAATGTTCAAGATCGGTTGAATCTCCGACCGCCCTTCCCAATCGTAAAAGGACAGATGAATAAACCCTTTGGGAGACACCGGATTCACCATGGACTCAATCTTCTTTATCGTCATCTCCACTTCCTGATGGACCCGAATTTGCCCCAATCCGCTCAGAGCGACCAACAGATTTTCCAAATCCTTGTGGCTCAAAAGGCGCTTGTCGAGCTTATATTCATTCATGATCCCATAACCGCCATTCACCCCATGAATGGAGTAAATCGGAATATTGGACAGGCCAAGCGTTTCCATATCGCGGAGAATCGTTCTTTTGGACACCTGAAACAGCTTGGCAAATTCGTTCGCTGAAACGACTTCCTTTTGCAGCAGGATCATGACGATGGCAATCAGCCGCTCTATCTTCCCCATTTTCCCCTCCTCGAATTCGAGCATCGTAGCTGTTCATATAAATTCAAAAACGTCTGTTTCATTTTAATCCCAACTTTTGTTTGGGCGCAGCACAAATAAGTGACAATATAGCTGTCACCTATTATACCTTATGCTGAGTGCATCAAAAGAAGGAGGAATCACCATGTCAGCTGTTGCGTATTTGAATTTTGATGGAAATGCAGGACAAGCGATCGACTTTTATGCCGAAGCGTTCCATGCGACCCAGGTCAAGAAAGTCCAGTTCAAGGATCTTCCCCAAGATCCCAACTACCCGTTGCCGTCAAATGAACAGGAAATGGTGATGGAGTCATCGATCGAGTTTGATGGCGGAAAAATCATGATGTCGGACCTTCTGCCTTCCATGAAGCCGGTAACGGGCGAGCTTGTACAAGGAAACCAGGTGCTGATCAGTCTCGTTATCGAGGATCAAGAAGCTTTGGCCGCATACTTCAACAACCTGTCTGTTGGAGGACAAATCATATTGCCTTTGTCCAGCCACCCTTGGTCCGCTTGCTTCGGAATGCTGGTGGACCGATTCGGCATGGTCTGGAAGTTCAACAGCGACGCAGACAAGTTTCTTGATTCCGTAATTGCCCATAAAAAATAATAAAAGCGCGGTACCGTCTATGGACGGTTGCCGCGCTTTTTTTGTTCAGAAAATCAAGGACCGGGAGGATGGGTAGGGAGGAATTAAGCCGATAGAGCGGTTCAGCTGAACGGGGCTATCGGCGAAAAATACGAAAGGAGCTGCCGCGGCGCATGGTTTTCAACCCTAACATGGAACTTTCAAGCCACGGTCGGTCAAAATCCAACCGCAGTCACAAGCCTTCATTGATTTTAACTAGTATTTCCTTCAAGGTTTTCTTTTCCTCTGCGGTAAGGGTTTGAACGATTTGATCCTCGACGCTTTGAAAGGAATCATTAAAGTCTTCAATCAATTCAACGGCTTTGGGCAAAACATATATATTTTTTTGCCGTTCATTATTGGCAGGTATCTTGCGCTCGATAAATCCTCTTTTCTCAAGGCCCTGAAGCATGCTTGTAATACTGGCTCCTCGCACGTGAAACCGATCTGCAAGGTCCTTTTGAATAATAGTTCTATCTTGGTTTTTGTAGATATAGTCGATTATTTTCCCCTGGTGCGCGTTTAAACCCAGCTCTTTGATGCTCTCGTCCGCTCTTTTCTTTAACTTAAGGCCGATAATCTGGAACAAATCCAGATAAGGCGTTTCCTTGCGGGGTTTCATGATGGTACCCCCTCAAATTATTAGAAGGCTAATTGTCTATAAATAGACTATACAAAAAACGAGCAGACGCGTCAAACAACAGTTAGCTTATTGACAGTTAGCTTTCTAACTTTTATACTCCTAATTGTTACATTGCCATGCAGCTGTCAGGCCAAGGAGGAATAAGAATGAAGAATGCAGTTCAACACGTTCCGTCAGAAAAAGTGACTGCCATTACGAATGCGCGTATTTTCGATGGGGAAAGAGTAATCGAGTCAAGGAGCGTTGTCATCAAAGGAGAAGCCATCCTTGCGGTGGGCGGCGACATTCCGGCGGATGCAACTATCATCGATGCCAACAATGCGACATTACTGCCCGGCTTAATTGATGCGCATGTCCACACTTCCATCGGAGGTTTGCGGGATGCCTTGAATTTCGGCGTGACGACAGAACTCGAGATGAACGGCGACTTTACGGAGAGAGGACGCGCAATCCAATTGAAAAATGCAGAGGACGTCGCCGATGTCCGTTCTGCAGGCACGGCGATAACCGCCCCGGGCGGCCATCCGGATGAATTGCTTCCGGATGGGGATGAGATCCCGGAATTCGTATTAAAGGAATTGGAGAAGCTTGCAAAGGAAGACCGGGAAGCTATGCTGGCCGCATACGCCCACGATCACGAAGAAGTTCCGCAAGTAACGACGGTGGAAGAAGCCATCAAACATGTGCATACACAAGTGGAGAATGGCGCCGACTATATCAAAATCATGATTGAAGAAGGCACCGTCATGGGTGCTCCTGGCCTGCCGGTTTTAAGCGACGAGATTCTACGTGCAGCCGTGGAAGAAGCCCATAAGTTCGGCAAAATCGTCATCGCCCACGTCTTGACTGCTCATTCTTCGCAAACCGCCATCGATCTTGGAGTCGACGGATTGGGCCACCTGTTTGTCGACAGGCCTGAATACACGTCGGAGTTAGTGCAATCCATCGTCGATTCCGGCGCGTTTGTTATACCGTGCTTGGTGTTGAACTCATCCATTCTCGGGAATCCAGCAACCGATTTGGCGAATGATCCGCGTGTTTATTCCAACTTAAGTCCGGAATGGATCGATATTCTGAACTCTAGCTTCCATACTTTCCCGCAAGGCAAAATGGAAAACAGCTTCAAAAACGTGATGGATCTTCACTATGCAGGAGTGGATATTCTTGTCGGTACGGATGTCGCCCCCGTTCCCGTTCCGAATCTTGGCGGCCTGGCTCATGGAGCCAGCGTGCATCATGAATTGCAGCTGCTCGTTACGGCTGGATTCACTCCCATAGAAGCGCTTCAGTCGGCTACCTCGAAACCGGCCCGTCGGTTCGGTCTTGAGGATCGCGGACGTATTATCGAAGGAGCGCGCGCTGACCTCGTCCTGGTCAATGGCGATCCGACAACCACTATCTCGGATACCCTGTCCATTCAAGCCGTATGGTTCAAAGGCGTACAGAAACGAAGTTGATCGTTGTTACTCCTGTTCTAACAAATTATATGTAGTCAAAAACGAACAGCAGGGCCCTCCGCTTCGAAGAGGGCCCTGCTGTTCGTTTTTGTAATTCAACTGCCAGCCGATTGACGCCGTCTGAAAAGGCACGTTTAAAGACGTGGATGGACAATGGCGTCCATCCATCTTCACTTTCATATGGCCGTTTCATCTATAAAGCGAAGCCAAAAAAGGCGCCATGTTTCGGGTCTCGGCCACCCTCGGTCCCGTAAACAAGGAACGTGGAATTAATTGTCGGGATACATCCGCTCCGACTAACCTCATCACGGCTGGCAGCAAGCTGCCATCACTCGTTGGGAATTGTTGATGCATGAACTAGTCATGATTCAACTGCCTCCTGTGATTTTTTCTTGAATTGGCCTTTGTTTACTTTACTTTGCTCCAATTCCTTCATTATCGACTCGCCTTCAATATCGACATTTGGCATCACATTATCGAGCCATTTAGGCAGGTACCAGGCGGACCTTCCAAGCACAGCCATGATCGCAGGAGCTAAGGTCATCCGAATCAAGAATGCGTCCACCAAAACACCGAAAGTAAGTGCAAAGCCCATTACTTTAATCATCGGATCGTCAGCAAATATAAAGGCGCCAAATACAAAAATCATGATTAGTCCCGCTTCAGTCACGACTCGGCCGCTCAGTCCCATTCCTGGCTAGGATCACGATAGCTCCACCGAAAAGAGGAAGTGCAAATTGTCGCCAAATCATTGAGTGAACTTGAATAGACCCTTTAGTCTTTGAATTGATTCATACTCAAATCTTTGCTGTGCCGGACTTCAATCCAGCCCGAAATCCCACTATCTTTCGCTGTCACTTATGATACGATACACCGCAATGTATCTAAGCACAAAGTACGGTTGACCATAACGTATACATCCGCATATAAAACAAAACCATTCCCAATTACGGAGTGGTTTCTTTGAAAAGTACTTCACTATGTTCGACCTTTTATTCTCAATCAAGTCAACTACGCATTTGTATCTAACATTGTTGGGATAGTGATTTCTTTTACGCAAGAAGCTTTAGAAAGGTTCATTACGCATTTAACCAAAGAAACCATATCTTGAAGAGGAATCTGTGTGCCGCCATATGTTGAGAGGACTTTTTCGACTCCATCCTCCAATGGAATTTGGGTTGCAATCTCACCAGGATTTATACAAGTTACACCGATTCCATATTTCTTTACATACTCTCTCATGGAATTTCCAATACCACGCAAACCAAACTTAGAAGCTGCAAATGAAACTTGTGTAAAATCGTTATGTTCAAGACCTGCCGTAGAACCAATCAAGAAAATTTTGGCGTTATCTGACTTTTTGAGATTCGGTAAAAGCTTCTGGATACAGGTAATCGCAGAAGTAACATTAATATTGATGATATTGGCAATCTCCGCTGGATCATCTTGCTCAAAATTATAGTCGTCTCGAAACCCTTTACTCTCCCATATCCCTACATTGTATATTAATACGTCTATAGCAATATCATTTAATGCACTCGTAATCAACTTGCTTGCATCAGGATTCGCTAAATCCGCCTCGATCCAATATTTCTGAATACCATCTTCAACGTTTAAACTGCTAGGGTAAGTTCTAGAAACCACCCAAACCTGATCGCCATGTTCGGGTAATCCCTTGACGAATGCCTCACCTAATCCTTTACTTGCTCCGAAGAGAATGAAATTTTTCATGAGTTATCCTTTCGATACGATTTTTTTATAATTATATCTAGTAATCACCGCTCATGAGAACAGTGTCTCATTTAAATAATAATCACTATTTTTATATGGCTACATATTCCGAATCAACGAAGCATCCAAATACTCTCTCCCCAAATAACCACTCAGAGGACAGGACGGTAACGAACTTATAACATTTTTCAACTCTGTTCCTTTCTCATGAGACCAAATTTCAAAAATCAAAGTCTTCTTTAGTTGATGGTACTCTGGGGAGTCCGTCACCCCCGTTAGAACCTCAAAAGCATAAATCTCATATCGCCAAACTTGCCTACAGATTGGTATCTACCTGTCTTCAAGCGGACGTAGTGCGTTTATTAGGTGATTTATTTCAGTTATGCTATATAATATTGTGGTTTAAAGTACGTCACCCCACGTGCATTGGGGAACTTCCCATAAAACGATGTATCAGGTCTTTCGGCACTGTGGTACGACTCTCCGCGCTGTCCGTCTATCGTCCATATAAAGACAAAATACCAGCCGCTTTTTCAATTAAATGTTCTCTGATATGCGAAGGGCTCAAACATTCGCAGTGATTGGTAAATCTTAATAAGGAGTCATAACCTTGCTCATTATCTTCCAATAAAATTGTTGCAGTGTACCAGCCATCCGTATAAGAAACAATACAATCTTCACCATAATAATCTATCATCGTCTTTTTAATATTCTCATTAAATCTAATTTGAACGTTTATCCATGATGCTTCTTTGGAGAATGATGCATCCATCTCAGCGATTTCAAAGTTGCTCGGGACAAATGTAGTCTCTGAAAGAGATATATTAGATATCCGGTAAACTCTAAATGTTCGAAACACCTGCTTTGTCCGACAAAAGCCTTGCAAGTACCAATGATTTCCCTTGTGAACAAGTCGGTACGGCTCGACTTCCCGGTTGGACGTCCTTCCCTTTGCGTTGCAATATTCAAAATGTACTATTTTCTGCTGATCCAAAGCTTTATGCACGCATTCTAGAAATTGCTCCAAACGAGCGTCTGCATACCACGGCGTCAGGTCAATGACGATTTGTTCCGTTTGTCTTTCAACCAACGATAATTGATTACTAGGCACCATACCTTTGACTTTGATAATGGCATTTTTGGATTGCTCGTCTTTTAATACAGATTGAACGCCTGACAAGCCAATAAGCATCGTACGAATGTCCTTGTTTGTGAAAAGCTTTTTATCTACTTTATATTCTTCCAGAATACCGATGCCGCCCTGACGTCCAGGATAGGTTATGATCGGAATACCCGCCTGATTGATAGCTTCAACATCGCGGTAAATCGTACGGGTAGTCACTTCCAAAATTGCGGCCAGCTCTTTAGCATCCACTTTTCTGCGTTGCATGAGAAGCATAATAATGGAGATTAATCGGTCGATCCTCATCCTTTCACCCCCTCTACCCTTTAAAACATGACATAATGTTGTCAAGTTTTCCATGTTACAATCAAATCCAATTCTGTCATTGGAGGTTGAGCCGAATGAACGAGAACCAAATGTTGCAACCTGAGAACCATACCATTACCCCCTGGGTCACTACAAAAAGCACAGAAAAATTGATTGCTTTTTTGGCTTCCGCATTTAATGCACAGGAACTTGGCCGGGTATACAATGCTGACGGAAGCATAGGACATGCAGAGGTGCGCATCGGCGATTCAAAGATTCTAATGTTCGATTCTCCTGCCGAATGGCCGTCGTTTCCTTGCTTGATCCGTCTGTATGTGGGTGACAGCGATGAAATTTTTGCTCAGGCCATCAAGGCCGGCGCTACATCCATGACGAGAGTGATAACCCAGGCATGGGGGGAACGAGGCGGAAGAGTAGTTGATCCGTTCGGAAATATATGGTGGATAACATCCAAAATAGAGGACGTTAGTCCTGAAGAAATGATAGAGCGGTCAAAACAGCAAGAGTATATTGATGCTATGGAATATGCCCAGAAGAGCTTTAACTCATTTTTGACGGATGTGGAAAAGAGCTGAAAGACCCATTTTGGACTTTTTCAGGAGCAACTAATGAGTCGAATCCGAAGGCCACACTCGCCCGCTCCTTTGGGTGTCTAAGCGGTAATCGGAATATTTGCTCCGGAAAAATTCACGGCCAAGCTGCTCGGCGGCGGTAACCGGAGAGCTTGGGTCATTCACCACCTCGCCGCGGCTGTTGCCGAAGCCTCGCACGACACCAACAAATTCGGAGTCTGTGTAGCGGGAATACTCCTGAATTTGATGGATAATGCCGAGCGAGGCGCCCGGATAAGTCTCCTCGGAAGCCAGCGCAAGGCCAATGCGCTTGCGGGACATCCTCTCCATAACATGGGCCGATTCCGAGTACGACGCTGCATAATAGCAGAATGTGCGATCGAAGAACGCTTTTGTCTGAGCCGATAAGCCGTACCAGTACACCGGGGAACAGAACACCACACCGTCGGCCGGTAGAAAGTCATCGAAAAACAGCGTCCGGTACTGGTCGGCAATAGCGCACTCGCTGTCCGGAAGACGACAGGTCCGGCAATCATGGAGAAAGCTTGAAATGTACGAGTCAATGAACCGCAACGATACCTGAGTCCTCACCTGCTCCGCCCCACGCTGAACAGCTGCTGCAAGCGCGGCAGAATTCCCTTTGCGTCGCGGGCTGCCAACGAGGATAAGCAGCTTTGGTGAATGGTTTTTTGGATTCAATTCTATTTCCCCTTTCCAATGCGGTTTTAGGTTCAACGCTTTTCTTATCCTCATTGTAATAATGAAATTGCAAATTGAATAATGATCGATATTGATATTTGTATCATTATTTCTGATATCCCTTTGGAGGAGAAACCGTGGAACTGATTGATCTCAAAGTATTTTTGAGCATTGCAGAAGAAGGCAGTATTTCGCGGGCAGCTGAACGATTGGAGTACGTGCAGTCGAATGTTACCGCGCGAATCCGTAAGCTGGAGTCTGAATTGGGCGTAGCGTTGTTCTACAGACATTCCAAAGGCGTCACACTATCTGAAAAGGGGATCGTATTACGCAAATATGCGCTAACGATTATGAATTTGTCCGAAGAAGCGGTTAAAGAGGTCCGGGAGACATCTTATCCAAGCGGCCCCTTAGCGATCGGCGTTGTAGAGACCGTTACGTGCGGAAATTTTATGAACATCTTATCAGATTTTCAATTGCAATACCCGGATGTATCGCTTTCCCTAATAACTGGAACCTCATCGGAGCTTCTTGCAAAGGTACTAAACTATCAATTGGATGGCGCCTTCATCACTGGCGATATCAAGTCGCCTCAGTTGATTTGTGAATATACGATGCAGGAGCAGGTCAAGCTGCTGACCCAAAAAACAGATGAGGTTTACCCGGACCTGTCCAATACGAAATGGGCTGTTTTTCCGGAGGGATGTCCATTCAGGGCTATTTTGGAGGAGTGGCTTGGCAGCAAAGGAATACCTCTGGTGAATATGATTGAAATCAGCTCGTTGGAAACGCTGCTGAGTTGTGTGCGGTCCGGTCTTGCTGCTACGCTGCTGCCTCAATCCGTGCTGACTGGAGCCTACAAGTCGCTGGGTGCATTCACGCTTCCGGCAGCGTTCGGGTGTACGCAGACAAACCTGGTTCGCCGGAATGCTCCATTTTCCAGTAAAGCTTTGACAGCTTTCGTAGAAATGGTGAAGATCGCTGGCCTTGATTGAAATTTATTTATGCCAGGCCGTCTGTGTCGCTACTCTAAGTTCTGTCATTTCGCAAGGAAGGATAGGTAGTTCTCCTCTTTCAAGCTCACCCGATACGGCCAGTTGAGGAAGAAATGCAATTCCGATGCCGGACATTGCGCATTGTTTTATTGCTTCAGCACTTGAAAATTCCAAATTCATATGTAATCTAACGATTCCTTCCCGAGCTAATGCCTGATCGAAAATCAATTCAGTTTTAGGAGGGACTTTATCATGGAATATGAAATTTTGGAGCTAGGCGATTATACCCTGCAGTCAGGTGCAGTGCTGAATAACGCTTTTCTCGCATACAAAACTTATGGGACTTTGAATGCTGAGAAGAACAATGTTATTTTGTATCCTACAGCTCTGGGCGATACCCATCGAAGTAATGAATGGTTGATCGGCGAAGGTATGGCACTGGATCCAAATAAATACTTTATTATTGTTCCAAATCTGTTAGGAAACGGCTTGTCTTCATCCCCTAGCAACATGGAAATACCGTCAGATAAGAACTCATTTCCTCTCATTACGATCTATGACAATGTGCGAATACAGCACCATCTCATGATGTACAAACTAGGGATTAAGAAGATTGCTCTGGTCACAGGCTGGTCATTAGGAGCTATGCAAGCCTATGAATGGGGAGCCGCTTATCCCAATATGGTTCAACGGATAGCACCTTTTAACGGAACAGCCAAGACTTGGCCTCACACCTATGCCTTCTTTGAAGGTGTAAAGGCTCCACTGGAGACTGACGACACGAGCACAAGCTTACGAACCGTAGGACGTATTTACGCCGGATGGGGACTCTCGCATGCGTTCTATCGTAATAGCTGCTACAAGGAGCTAGGGTACGATTCATTAGATGAGTTTATTGCCGGTTTCTGGGAGCAAAACTTTCTTGCGCTTGACCCTTGCAACTTATTGGCAATGATTCGGACAGGGCAACATGCCGACATCAGCAATAATCCCTTGTACAAGGGTGATTTCAATCAGGCACTCCAAAGCATCAAGGCCCAAGCCTGCATTATGCCAGGAAAAACAGATCTCTATTTTACGCACGATGATAGCATGTACGAAGCCGATCATATGCCGAACGCATGCATACATCCAATAGACTCCATTTGGGGACATTTTGCTGGAAGGGGTATTCATCAGCCTGATATCTCTTTTATTAATGATGCACTAAATAATCTTCTGTCCAATTGAATTTCATAAATCAATAGCCTTGCTGGGCTTGAGGTTCAGAGAAGTTATGTAGCAACCAATTCGTAAAATCATCTTCGTTATAAATGCTATCTTCAATAACCGCATTGTATATATCTACACTAAAAAATTTCTTTCGATACAAAGGATGACTATATAATCTGTTCTTCAACTTCAAAATAGCCTTCCTTTGCATCACATCAATTTTGGATTTCAATTCATGTATCTCCAACTCTCTTCGAGCAAAATCTTCGGAAGAAATCACCCAAACATCAACTTTCCAATCGTTTGAATATATAAATGTGTAGCAACCCCAATAATATCCTAGAGGTAAGTGTTCTGTATGACCAATTAACTCATTACGATAATTCATCTTGGATGGTTTAATACACAGAGCAAGTTCCTTTCCTAATTCAAAAAAGCTATTTACATCCATTTCATCATTGGCTAGATATATATCTAAGTCCCTCCACGTCATTAATTCCAAGAAGTAACTTCCACTTACTAATGCTTTTCCAAATTTATTGAGAACGTGCATTAAACCATTCTCATATAAAATTCCATCCGCTTCACTTTTAATAGTGGAATTAAGTTCTTCTAGATCAGCAATCATCATTTACCTCCAAATTATAGAACTTGTATATAAAATCATTCTTTCAAGTCCAAAGAACCATCACTCACACCATACCATATATTTCAATTTCGTTATTATCGTATCGCTTCAAATTTCGCTAAGAGTCGGTCGCTGGAAGTGCATAAGGCATATCTGAAAACAATAAACACGAAAAAGATGTAACCCACGCCCCCACTCCTTACACCTCATCAGACCGACTAGAATCCATTCTGACTCGACGAAAGAAGCGTCAAGGACATTGAATTGTTCTTTGACGCTTCAATTAACGATGACTTTGTGCTTATTTATGATAAGGTTCACCACTCTTAATCTTAAACTGGACCCCGCGTAACTTAACTACTGAGTATTGAGCACTCTCGGTATGCTCGTTGTCATTCCGGATAGCAACACTCCCGAGCAACCTAGATTTATGTTTTTAAAGAAAAAAGCCCGCTTTTATGCGGACTTGAAATCATTATGGTGTTCCAACCGTGTGCATTTGCTGAGTGCAGCTATCTTAATCGTCCATATAGTTATTTCCGCAACAATATCCCGGCACCCACCCTAAAACCCGCTTTGCCCGCTCGTTGCTAAACAGCGGCTCCCGCCCGGCCAGCTCCTTCTTAAACTCCTTCACCTCGGGATAATAATTCTTCACCAGCTCGGCCGTATCCAGCTCGCTCAGCGTATCATCCCCGGTTATATTCAGCACTTCCGCTCCCTGGATCCCCTCCACCGTCAAGGCCAGAACACAAGCCGCGGCGGCGTCCCGTAGATCTACATAACTCCAAAGGATCTTCCGAAAAGCCTCCGGCCGCTTCATCGCCTCCCGCAAATGATCATGCTCCTGCGGAGCCGCGATCAGGGAGAATCGGAGGCTGACGACCTCCAGCCCGCTGCGGCGGCTGAACATCGCCGCCGTCTGCTCGTTCAGCGTCTTGGACAGGCCGTAGCCTTCCTGGGCCAGATGGGGATGATCCTCATCGACTGGCAGATAAGCCGGCGCAAAGGGCTTCTCCGCCCACGCGAAGCCATAGCAGGACGTGCTCGATCCCATGACAACTCGATTAATTCCAAGCAGCGAAGCAGCCTCCAAAATGTTGAAGCCCCCGATGACGTTGTTGGCGAAGATATGGTTATGCGGGAACCCGACCGGCGCCGGTATCGCTGCCAGATGGACGATGCCCTCCGCTCCGCGCAGGGCGCTCATCACCTGCCCCAAATCGTTCATGTCTACCTGAAGCTGCCTGCAAGGCAGCTTATCCGAAATGCGGCTATCCAGCGAAACGACGTCGAATTCGGCTTCCTTCAGCTGGCGCACGACCTCCGAGCCCAGCTTGCCGCTGCCTCCCGTTACCGCGACTGTTTTCATGTGGCGCCTCCTCTTGGCTTGTCCCCGCACTTCAGCCCGATCTGTACAGCTGCTCAAAAAAACATCGTGTAGAGCGGGTCTGCCTGGCTGACGTTCTTCACCGTACTTGAATGCTCCTACTCCAAGAAACAGCCGCCATCAAGGCCGAACCAGCGTCCCGTCCGCCTTGCGGTCCAGCGCATACGGATGATGGTACTTCGAGCTGTCCCAGCCTTTGCGCAGCAGGCCCGCAGCTTGGACTTCATCCAGCTCCAGTCCGAGTCCCGGCTTGTTGTTCGGATACAGGTAGCCGCCTTTTCGCTCGATCAATCCCGGAAAAGCTTCCCGCTCCTCCGGCCGGAAATGGTTCACCTCCTGAATGCCGAAGTTCCACAGCGCCATGTCCAGATGGACCGCCGCCGCCTGGTTGACGGGATCGTTCTCCCCGCCCTCCTGCCAGGCGGTGCGGACGCCAAACGCCTCTGCGACGGCGGCGATTTTGCGGCAGGCGCTGATGCCGCCCGCCTTGGACAGGCGGACGCGGATGAAGTCGATCAGCCGCTCGGAGATCAGGGGCAGCCACTCCTGCACGTTGGTGAACTGCTCGCCTACCGCTTGGGGCGTGGAGCAGGAAGCCCGCAGATGGCGGTACCAGCCAAGCTGTTCAGGCGGAAGCGCGTCCTCCAGGAAAAACAATCGATAAGGATCCAGATTCCGCGCCAGCTGGATCGCCTGGACCGGAGACAGATGCTCATGCACGTCATGCGTGAACTGCGCATCCGGCCCGAACTCCAGCCGCAGCCCCTCGAACATCCGGGGTATGGCGGACACATAGGCCTGCTCGTCGAAAACCTGATTCCTCGACCATGCATTCTCTGGCAGCCGAGCACGCGAGGCGTCGATGAAGCCGCCGCCCCCGTAGCCGCCCATCTGCACGCGGATAACGGTGTAGCCCTCCTCGATGAAGCGATGCACGTCTTCCTTGAGCTCGGCTAGATCTCGCCCGCCCGCATGCCCGTAGCAAGGCACGGCCGCACGGGCCGCTCCTCCGAGCAGCTGGTACACCGGCAAGCCCGCTTCCTTGCCTTTGATGTCCCACAGCGCCATGTCGATGCCGCCGACGGCCGTCTGCAGGATGCCGCCGCTGCGCCAGTAGGCGCTGAGGCTCATCACATTCCACAGATCCTCGATGTTGGCGGCGTCCTTGCCGATCAGCAGCGGCTTCAGCAGCTGCTCGATCACCTGCACGACCGCCTCCGGGTTGTACAGATCCGAGGCGGAGCCAAGCCCGTACAGCCCGTCCTGGTCGGTGACGACCTTCACGATCGTCCAGCAGCCGTTCTCTCTCGTGCGGATGCACTGGATATCCCTGATCCTGGCCATTGCGATCCCTCCTTACGGACGGCGAATGCCGACCGTGACGATCTTGGCCGGTCCGACAGCCTGGATGAACTCCCCTTGGGAGCTTGCCAGAGCCGCGCCGACTTCTTCCATGATTGTGCTCTCATACATCGGGTTGTCCACGTCATCCATGATCGAGCTTTCATTGAAAGGAATATCCGCAGCACATGCGGCCGCATCGTGATTTCGGCAACCCGACGGGCCCGTACCATCCATACTCATTCCCTCGGACAAATCCGCTCCCTCAAGGAGTATGGACTTGACCTTAAGAGCGGTCTCTTCCCCCTTTACGTTGAACACGCGCAGGAACAGGTCGTCGCTGTCCTCGCCCGCCTTGAGCGCGCTGAACGCGAGGCCTTCGCCATGCCAAGCGACCATCTCCCGCGAAGCCGGGAGGGCTCCGCCATGCTCGCCGGTCTGGACCGCCGTCCACGGCACCGGGAACTGGTACGCCTCGACGAAGGCTCCCGACTCCGCAACATCGCCGTCATGGACGATGAGCTTCATTTCCAGCGTGTGGACGCCCAGGCATTGAGCTTCCGGTGTCGGGAAGACGCCCCAATCGCCGAGCTCCCGCGTGCCGCGCAGCAGCGTCACGGCGAGCGTCGAGCCTTCCTCCAGCGCCTCATACTCGTTCAGGCCGATGTTGGCGACGGTCAGTCCGGCCGAGCCGTCGCTGATGCTGACGAACGCGTTCTGATGCTGGGCGTTGCTCGGATTGGTCCAGGCCGACTCCGGCTTGATCGGACGGCGGGCCAGCTCGTAGATGGAATCCGCCGTCACGGCGTCCGCCGCAAGTCCCGTCGGGAACAGCATGCGGATCCGATGGTCGCGGACCGTGTTGTCGACCGTGCTGGAGATCGCGACCGAGCGCGAACCCCGCTCCAGCGCCAGTCTCGTGACGATCTTCACCTCAGCCGTCTCCTTTACGCGCCGGGACTTGCGGCAGCGGAACGGAACCATGGACGCGACCTCCCGGTCCAGCGTCTCGTCCGCTCCGGCCGGCAGCTGCCAGCGGTGGACGATTTCCAGAACGGCCCGCACAGCCGTATGCTCCGCAACACGAACCTCCGCCTGAAGTTCCCGGGTCGTCAGCGGCTGCTCGCCGTCCGGCTGCCGGTACATGTACTCGTTGCCGATGTCGCCCGTATCCTCGTAAACGCCGAGACCGGCATAAACGCGGCCGTTCCCTTTATCCGTCAGCGTAAAGGAGCCGTCCTCGGCAACCTCGATACGAACCTGCCCATTTTCAATGACGCGTCCCGATGCAGCCAAGCCGCCGCTGTCATGCAAAGCCACCGTCCCTACCCCGGAAGGCACAACCGCATACGTCCGGTACCCGATGCCAGGCAGCGGCTCGGCATGCAGCTCGGCCTCGATGCGGTACGCCCAGTACGGCTGGCGGAAGCGGTCATCCGGCAGGTCGTAGCCGAATTCCAGGCCGACCTTGCGCAGCTCGGCCGGAACCTGCCTCCCCGCCTCATCGACGACGATCCAATCGTCGAGACTCAACGACTCGAACGCCGGCTCCAGCTCGCCATACCGCTCATGCGGCTGACGATGGTCGAAGTAAAACCGCTCCAGGTCGACCGCCGCCTTCACTACGCCTCCCCGGGCATGGCCCGACGTGTTGAACACGACGAACGGACGCGAACCTTCGCGGAAGCCGGACGTGTCCACCTGTGCAGCCAGCCACTCCGCGCTGCGCCGCGCGACGGCCTCCGCGACCTGCCCCGCCTTGGCGAAGCGGGTCATCATCTCGCGATGGACCTCGTCCACGCTGCAGCCGCAGATGCTGTCATGCGGATGGTTCTGCAGCAGCGTTTTCCAGGCGTACAGCAGCTCTTCCCGCGGATAGGCGGCGCCTGCGAGCATCGCCATCGCCGACAGCGGCTCCGCCACCTTCTCCAGCAGCGTCTGCACACGCGCGTTGGCCTGCTTGATGTACACCCTCGCCGAGGCGGTGTTCACGAGCGTGATCCAGCCGTCCGTGAACTGGCTGCGCAGCTCGCCCTTGACGACGTCGAGATTGCCCGGCAGCTCCGCCTCCAGCGCCGCGACGTACTGAGGGAAGCTCGACTGCCGGAACTCGACGTCCGGCCTGATCTCCGCGGCCGTGCGAAGCGCCTCGGACAGATCCTTCTGCAGCGGCTGATGGTCGCAGCCGTTCATGAACAGCAGCTGGTCCGTCGAGGCGAACGTCTCCGCGTCCGCCAGCTTGCGCTGCCAGTACTCCCGGGCAGCCTCCTGCTCGACCGGAATTTCCACCCCGTTGTTGTACCACCCCGCGAACAGGATCGCCAGCACCCGCGTGCCGTCCGGCGACTCCCAGTGCATCTCGGAGAACCGGGACGTATGCTCGCCGCCCTCCTGCACCTCGTTGTTGAAGCCGACCGGCTTGACTCCCCGCCCGTATACGGCCGTCGTGATGCCGGCTTGGGAGATGAGCTGCGGAGCCTGCCCCATGTTGCCGAAGGAATCGGGGAAATACCCGATGCGGGCGACGCCGCCGAATTTCTCCGACGCCTTGATGCCGATGAGCAGGTTGCGCGCATTGGCCTCGCTGCTCACGAGGAACTCGTCCTGGAGAATATACCACGGGCCGACGACAAGCCTGCCCTGCCGGACGAGCTGCCGCACCTCCGCCTCGCGCTCTGGCTTCACAGCCAGGTAGTCCTCCAATACGATGTACTGCCCGTCGAGATGGAAGCTGCCGAAGTCCGGATCGTCGCGGAACGTCTCGATCAGATCGTCCATCAGCTGCACGAGCTGCAGCCGGTGCGTCTCGAACGGGAGATACCACTCCCGGTCCCAATGCGAATGCGCGATGACATGCGCTGTTTTCGTCTTCATTTCGCCGATCATCCTATCTCTGTATATTCGCTGGCTTAGACCCGCTTACATCTTGACCGAACCGACCGTCATGCCCTTCACGTACATCTTCTGCATGAACGGGAACGCCATCAGAATCGGAATGACGGTGATCAGCGCGCCGGCCATGAGCTCGTTCCACTTCTTGAACGACGAGGAGTCCAGGTACATGAGCCCCATCGGAAGCGTAAACATGCTTTGCTTGTCGACGATGATCATCGGCCAGAGGATGTTGTTCCAGCTGCCGATGAAGTTCAGGATCGCGATCGTGCCGATCGCCGGAAGGGCGAGCGGCAGGTAGATGCGCCAGTAGATCTTGAAGCTGCCGCAGCCGTCGAGCACGGCGCTCTCGTACAGCTCATGCGAGATCGTCCGGAAATAGCTCGTGAACAGGAAAATCGCGAAAGGCGCCGCCCCGTTGATCATGGGGAGGATCATGCCGATGTACGAGTTTTGCAGGCCGAGGTTCGTCATGTTGATATAGAGCGGAATCAGCGTCGTCACGCCCGGCACGAGCAGCAGCGCGATGAACGTGTAATAGAAGATTTTTTTGCCCTTGTACCGGAACTTCGCGAACGAATACCCCATCATCGTGTAGATGACGACGACGCCGAGGATGACAAAGAGGCTGACGACGACGCTGTTGACGAAGAACTGGTAGAAGTTCAGCTTGCTCCACACCTCCCCGAAGTTGGACCAAAGAGGCGCGGCCTTGGGGAAGGGAGACTGTGGATTCGCGAGCGAGTCCTGGGTCGTCTTGAGAGACGTCCCGATCATCCATAGAAACGGGTACACGCAGGTGACGCCGTAGATGACGAGTAGGATATGCTTCAAGTATTTGACCATGCGGGTCCCCTCCTATATGTCCGCCTGGAAGGAGCGGATGCTGAAGATGGCGATGACTCCCGTTACGAGGAAGGAGACCCATCCGATCGCGCTTGCCAGGCCGTAGTCGTTGTCGAGGAACGCGGTGCGGTACACGAGAGTTCCGATGACCTCCGAGCTGCCGCCCGGTCCCCCGCCGGTCATGATGAATACGTTCTCGAACGTCTGAAAAGCCCCGTTGATCATCTGGATGACCGCGATCAGCGTGATCGGCTTGAGCAGCGGCCATGTAATCTTGCGGATGAGGGTCGTCTTGCTCGCCCCGTCCACGCTGGCCGCCTCGTAGAGGGTCGGGTCGATGGATGTAAGTCCCGCGTAATACAGGATGAGCGTGCCCGGAAGGCCGCCCCAGATCGTCGTCAGGATGATGCCCATGAGCGAGGTCGACGAGCTGCCGAGCATGCCTCCGGGAATGACGAGGAAGTCCAGGCCGATCCATTGGAACAGCGCATTGAGCGCGCCGGCGGGCTCGAACAGCCCTTTCCAGACGTAGAAAATCGCGACACCGGACGCAATCATAGGCAAGAAATAGACGGTGCGGTACATCGCGGCCATCTTCGTGTTCTGCAAGGTGAACGCCAGCACGAGCGCCGCCGGCACGACGATGACCACCTGGAAGACGGCGATCAGCGCGTTGTGCAGCAGCGCCTTGTAGAAGTTCTGCGTGACGATCGGGTCGTCGCCGAGCAGAAACTGGCGGAAGTTCGCCAGCCCCTCGAAGCGCGCCGTCGAGAAGTCGATGCCCGACCAGTTGTAGAAGCTGAGCAGGATGGAGAAGCCGACCGAATACACCCCGACGCCGAGAAACAGCAGCACGCCGGGCAGCAGGAACAGATACGGCACCCATTTGTTTTTTGTCGTTACCATCTCAAAAATCACCTTCAGGCTCTTGGAGTAACGGCCGGCCGGCGCTGGATGCGCCGGCCGGCCGGATGGATCGGGACTTAGTTGCCGCTTGCCTCAAGCTTCGCCATCGTGTCGTCGAATTTCCCCGCCGCCTGCTCCGCCGTCAGCTTCTTCTCGATGACCGACTGCAGCGCCTGGGCGTACACTTCCCATTCCTTATGCTTGCCGCGCAGGGAATTGATGGCCGGCGAAGCTTCGGAATACGGTCCAGGCTCCTTGGCGAAGGCGTCGGAGATGGACTTCAGGTTCGGATCGAGATCCTTGGCATGGTCGCCGAGATTTACGGCCGGCACGGTGTAGGCGCCGTTCGCGAAGGCGACGGCCGCTTCGGGATCGGTCGTCATGAAGGTGATGAAATCAAGCGCCGCTTCGCGGTTTTTGGAATCCTTATTGACGGACAGCTGCGTCAGGGTGAACGGATCGGTCGTCCAGGCCTGGATTTTGGAGCCTTCCAGCGGCGGCACCGGGAACGTGATGATATCCTCCGGCTTCATGCCCATCGCGAGCAGCGTCGACATCGTGAAGGAGCCGCCAAGGTCGAACGCCGCCTTGCCCGCCGCGAACGCCTGGTCGGCGCCGTCGATGTCGGTCGACAGGACGCCCGGCATGAGCAGATCCTTGCCCGCCAGCGTCTCCATGGCCTTGACGACCGGCAGGTTGGCGGGATCGCTCATCTTGGCCTTGCGCTCCAGCAGATCGATGTAGCCCTGCGGTCCGCCATGCATGATGGAAAGCGCGGAGCCGGCCCAGTTCTCCCACAGATCCGGAATTTTCGCGCCGAACACGAGGCCCGGCGTTCCGCTTTTCGCCTTGACGGCTTCCATCATGGAGACGAATTCCTCCCAGGTTTTCGGCGCTTCCGCCTTCAGCCCGGCTTCCTCCAGCAGCTTCTTGTTGCCGTAGAAGGTGAAGAAGCCTCCGATGTCGAGCGGCAGGCCGTAGAACTCGCCGACCTTCAGTCCTTTCTGGACGGTCGTGGCGTTTTTATCCGTCTTCCAGGAGTCCACCTGGGTCTGCGTGATGCGGATCGGGTCCATTGCGGTGCCGACGTATTTGCCGAGCACGTCGTCCTTGATTTCGCCGGACAGCTCCAGCACGGAGCCTTCGATGGAATCGCCCGCGGTCGCCCACCAGTTGATGACATCCGGCAGGTTTTTGGAGTTGGCCGCCGCCTGGAACTTCTGGCGGTACGTGTCGTCCGGAGTGAAGGTGTCGATCTTGACCTTGACGCCCGTCTTCTGCTCGTACAGCTTGGCCGCCGCCTCGAAGCCCGGCGTGTACGCCACCTTCCAGGTCCACATCGTCAGCTCCTTGCCGGAGCCCGCAGCGTTATCGTCGCCTCCGCCGCCCGAGCAAGCGCTCAGCAGGAGAGCGGATGCCGTCATCGTCGATAGGATACAACCTGCTTTTCTATTCATGGCCAACCACCTTTTCTGTATTTAGCTTGGAGTCGTTCCTGCGGCGGCTGCCCGCCTCGCCTATTCATCGTAGCGCAGGAGACAGGAAAGCATACAGGAGGCGGAATTGGCTTTTGCAGGCCGATCTTGGCTTTGTCTCGGGAAGCTGCGGTTCAACCTTGCGCGGACGCGGATTTGAGCCGGTTCATGCGATGCCTCAGCTTGCCCAGCGATTATTTCCGGGTGGGAGAAAATAGGAATCCGTAGGAGTCCACGCGAAAAAGCCTCTACAGGACGATAGCGTCCCATAGAGGCTTGTGTTGCTTAGCGGTGGCTCGTCGGATGGGTCGCCGTAACCGGCAGCTCTCCCTTGAACATGCGGTTGATGTCCCCCGCGAGCCTCAGGTAGAAGTCCGACGATACCGACACGCCGTCGGCGTCCAGCGTCAGGAAGTATTGATTCGTCGGAATCATGGAGCTGTTCTCGGCGATCTTGGCGATGGCCGTTCCTTCGTCGTACTCGTCGAACATCGCGACGTAGCCGGTGTTGATGCCGACCGTCTTCATGTCGTAAGCCTGCCTCCACATGAAATCGCCGTGCATGCGCGGATTCTCGTTGCGCGGGCCGCCGGTCATGTTGGACCAGGCCGAGCCCGGCCAGATGACGGGCTGGTAGGCGATATTGTTCTGCTGCGTGAACGTGTAGTCCGGCTGCCAGACGTTGGTCTTCCAGCTGTCTGCGTCGTTCATGTCGTGAAAGCGGCCGACGAACCACGGGGAGATCATGTCCAGCGACTTGTACACGTCGAGGAACCCGGCCTTGGAGTCGTTGACGCCGGTGCGCCAGTAGGCCGGCACGCCGCCGATGACATAGACGCCCTGCTGCTTGAACCAGCTGATCAGCCCCGCCGACTCGGCGGCCGTGCCGGGACGGTCGGTGAAGCCGATGCCCCAGATGCAGACGACCGTTTTGCCGTTCTGCTTGGCGTAGGCGCTGGACGAGGGAAGTCCCATCGCGTTGACGACGTTGGCCGTCCAGTCATGCTTGACGGCATTGACCCAGTTGGAGGCGTTCATGCCGGTAATGTCGTACATGACGTAGAACTTGCGGTTGTTCGCCTCCGCCGCGTTCTTGACCTTGACGGCGACGCTGTCGCGGTTCGTCTTCCAGTTGTTCGGCGTGTCGCTCTCGTCCGCCCCGAACCGCTGGAGGGCCGCTCCGTCGATGTTGTACGTCTTCATCCATTCGAAATGCTTGCTCACCGTCTCCTGGTCATACGAGGAGAACAGCTTGGCCGAGGAGCCGTTGCCAAAATTGCCGAGTCCGGTCTGGTAGGACTTCGTATATTCCCTCATGTCGGGATACAGCTCGAAGTTGACGTTGCCGGTCGCGGCAGGCGCGCTGCTGTTTTTGGACCAGTGCACCCAGCCTCCGTTCGGAGAGCCGTCGCCTGCGGCATTGAACCAGCCCTGGTAGCCCGCAAACAGCTTGCCGACGACGTCTCCGCCGCTTGGCGCCGAAGCCGCATTGAACTTGAACCAGAGAATGTTGAACAGGTTGCCGGCGCCTCCGGTAAACTTCAGGTACAGCGTATGGACACCGCTTGCTCCGGAGACGGAGCAGGACTTGGTCTGCCAGTTCTGCCAGCCGCCCGTTCCCGGGACGGCGCAGGTTCCGATCAGCGTGCCGGACACGCTGTCCAGGCGCGCCTCGATGCTGCCGCCGCTGTTGTTGCTGGCGACGCGGACGTCGAGCGACGACGCTCCGCTGCCGAAGTCGACTCCGTTGAAGGCGATATAGTCGCCGTTGTCGATGAAGGCGACGTTCTGGCCGCCCTCGCTGGAGGCTTCGAGCTGGATGCCGGACTGGCTGCTGTAGCCGGAGGCGGCTGTCTGGGCGAACGCGGAGGCGGCCGAGGCTTGGCTGGCGGACAGGGACATCCCGGTTGCCAGCATGGCGACAGCGACGAGCAGAGAGAGCAGGCGGCGGCGGTTGAAGAGACGGGATTTGTTCATAAGTTCCTCCTTTGATCTCGATCGAATGCTGGATGGCGGCGACGTCTGGCTGCGACCCCTGTTGCAGGCTGCCGTTGAATCGGCAGTCTTCCCCACCTCCTCGACTTCGCATCAGCAAGCGCTTTCATAAATCGGCGGGCTTGCTTTCTCCAGTTTAGCGATGGAATCCCCTTCCATCTATAGGGCGGATTTATCTTTCTCAGGGCAAATCGATACGGTTTGACCCCTCTTTCGGCTCGTACAATGAAAACGCTCTATTGTGAGGAGGACCGAGTCGTGATAAACTTTGTAAACACGCGTTCATATCCTTGCATGCTGAGCGCGGGAAACAACGGAATCCAATATCTCAATGTCAGGAGAGACAGCGAATGAAATACAGAAAGCTTGGCCGCTCCGGCCTCAAGGTCAGCGAGATCAGTCTCGGCAGCTGGATGACGTACGGACATACAGTCGGTGAAAATACGGGTGCGAAGCTGGTCGACCGCGCCTTCGAGCTCGGCATCAACTTCATCGACACCGCCAATGTGTATGAGCAGGGCGCAGCGGAATCCATGCTCGGCGACATTCTGCCTGCGTATCCGCGCGAGTCGTATGTGCTGGCGACGAAGGCGTTCTGGCCGATGGGCTCGGGCCCGAATGACCGGGGCCTCTCCCGCAAGCATGTCGTCGAGCAGCTGAACGCCAGCCTGAAGCGGCTGAAGCAGGACTACGTCGACATTTTCTACTGCCACCGCTACGATCCCGAGACTCCGGTGGAGGAGACGCTGCGCACGATCGAGGACTTTGTCCGCCAGGGCAAGGTGCTGTACGTCGGCGTCAGCGAATGGAGCGCGGCCCAGATCCAGGAGGCGGTTCAGGTCGCGGACAAGTACCTGCTGGACCGCATCGTCGTCAACCAGCCGGAGTACAGCATGTTCAACCGCACCATCGAGCGGGACGTGCTGGCCGTCAGCGAGAAGAACGGCATCTCGCAGGTCGTGTTCTCCCCTCTCGCCCAAGGCGTGCTCACCGGCAAATACCGGCTCGGCCAAGAACTTCCAGAGGGCAGCCGTGCGAGCGATCCGAAGACGAACATGTGGATCAAGAACTACTTGACCGACAGCCATCTGCGCAAGGTCGACCAGCTGGACGCCGTGGCGAACGAGCTGGGCTTGTCCCTCTCCAGCCTGGCGCTCGCCTGGATTCTGCGCCATGACAGCGTAGCCAGCACGCTCGTCGGAGCGACGAAGGTGTCCCAGCTGGAAGAGAATGTGAAGGCTTCGGGCGTAGAGCTTTCGGAAGAGATCGTCGCGAAGATCGAGGCGATTTTGACGGGAACGGAAGAATAGAAAAGTCCGTTCGGACCTTCTTTCCTATTCCAGCAATCTGTTAACCGCACAGCAAAGAGCGCCCGTCGTCGACGAGCGCTCTTTTGCCAGTTGCCTCCTGCACGAGAACAGCTATAGTCCCGCCATCGGCGCTCAAGGATTTATTTCCACCTCTTCCGCATGCCAGTGTCCGTTTTTCCATTTCACTCTCATCCTGATGGTCTCCACCGATCCGAACCGATGATCGCCAGCTTGGAAGGAAAAACTCTGCTTGGCATAAACATAGGCTCCAAAAAAGGAATGAACCGGAACGATGGAAAAGATTTTATGTTTGTTCGGCTCGTAGCGGTAAGGCGACTGCACCAAACCGCGCTTCAGCGGATTCAGCTTGTCGTAGGCCTGCTCGTTCATGTAGGGAGCGAAGTTTATATCCGTTTGCATTCCAATCGTCATTATTTTTTGGACGCCGTTCCTTATCCAGATGAAGCCTGCGGTATATGCGGACAGGAATAGGAGCAGCAAGACAAGGAGCAGCGAGAGCTTCTTTTTCAACGCGATCATCCCTCCCATGCTCTCAAAAACGCAAGGCGGCTGCGCAAGGTTGCGGGCTCATGTTCCTGTCCGAACCTTTCCCAAGCCTGAGTCAGTTGTTGAACAAGCTCCGATACTCCGTCGGCGTCATCCCTTCATGCTCCTGGAACCGCTTGTTGAAATAGCTGGCGCTCGGATATCCGGCCCGCACGGCGATGTCTCCGATGTTGTCGTCCTTCCGCTCCAGCAGCTGCTGCTTCGCCATCTGCAGCCGGGCGCGCGTCACGAAGTCCGATGGCGTCATCTGCATGGCGCTCTTGAACAGCTTGCAGAAATAATGCGGGCTCACCTCCGCCCGATCCGCCCATTCCTGAAGGATGAACGGCTTCGCCGCCTCCTGCTGCATGAGCGGCAGCAGGCCGATGACGCGGCTCTCCGCCGGGCTCGTGCGCCCCGAGGTCAGGCTGACCGCCTGCTGCACGAACTCCGCGAGCACCGCATACGTCAGCGTGGACAGCAGCGCCGGTCGGGTCATGCTGTTCGCTTCGGCTTCCTGGAGCAGCGCGAGATGAGCCTCCTCCCAGGCGGAGGGCTGGCGCAGCTTCCACAGATTGTTCTTGTGGAAGCCCCTTTCGATCATATAATCATGAAGCGTGCCGCCATAAAAATGGATCCAGCGCACATCCCACGGCTCCTCGGCGCTGCTGTAATACCGCTGTCGCTGCAGCGGAAAATACAGAACCGCCTCGCCCCGCTCCAGCTCGTGGATCTTGCCTTCCACCTCGACATACCCCCGCCCGGAGGCGACGTAATGGATGTTGAAGTTGTTCAGGGCACCTGCCTCCCGATGCACCGAATGCGTGGGATATTCCGTGTATCTGCCGACCGATTCCGGAAAGACGAAGTACGGAAGATCCGGCCAGGTCAATAAATGGGCCTGCCGCTCCATTGAAATCTCCTCCAGGACAATATTGTTCTAATGACTCTCAAAATATTATTATTTTTATTCTATCTTCCATTTCATATAATGACAATATAATCGCAGTTGTTGAAGGAGGAGATGTTTGAGCCATGAACGGGAAGCTGAAATGGGGCATTTTGAGCACCGCATCGATCGCGAGGGGTTCGGTCATTCCGGGCCTGATGAAATCCGAGCTCAATGAAGTCATAGCCATTGCAAGCCGGGATGAAGGGAAGGCCCGCGGGACGGCGGATGAATTCGGGATACCCGGATATTATGGCAGCTATGAGGAGCTGTTAGCCGACGATGAAGTCCAGGCGGTCTACATTCCGCTGCCCAACCATCTGCACCGCGAGTGGGCGATCCGCGCCATGGCTGCCGGCAAGCATGTGCTGTGCGAGAAGCCGATCGCGCTGACCTCGGCCGAAGCGGAAGAAATGGCTGCAGCAGCGGCCGCGAGCGGCGTCATTCTCGCGGAAGCCTTCATGTACCGCCATCATCCCCGTTACGAGACGATCCGCAGCATTATCGATTCCGGCAAAATCGGCGATCTGAGAAGCATACACGGCACGTTCACGTTCAACAGCTCCAACAGCTCCGGCAACGTCCGATTCAACAAGGACTGGGGAGGCGGCGGCCTCTACGACGTCGGCTGTTATCCCATCACGGCAGCCCGGCTCCTGCTCGGCCAAGAGCCGGAGGCCGTCACCGTCAGAGCTTTGTTCTCGCCGCAGCACGGCGATGTCGATATGATGGCTTCAGGATTGCTGGAATTCCCGGGCGGCCTGGGCGTTACCTTCGACTGCGGCATGTGGGGCGCCTTCCGCAATACGCTCGAGGTGCTCGGTACCGAGGGCATCATCGAGGTTCCTTCCGCTTTCATCGCTCCGGAGGACAGCGGAGCCCATTTCTACTTAACAGTCAACGGACAGCGGGAGGAAATCGAAGTTCCTCACATCAACCATTTCTCGCTGGAATGCGACGATTTCGCCCGTACGGTGCTGCACGGAGAGCCGCAGAAATTCCCGCCGCAGGATGCGGTCCGCAACATGCGCGTTCTGGAAGCCTGCCTGCAATCGGCGCGCGAGGACAAGCGCATCGTCCTGCAACCGGTTGCAACCCACCAATAAGGAGGAAATGCCATGAAAACAATCCTCATCCCGGGAACCGACAAGCCCGTCTCGATTCTGATGAAGGGCTCCGACTACTTTACGCATGACCAGTACGAGAAAGCGGCGGCCAATCTCGACGCCTTCCTCGCCATCGGCGGAAATGCCGTGGATACGGCGCACATCTATTGCGGCGGCCAGAGCGAAGAGGTTCTGGGCCGTTACATGGAGGAGCGCGGCAACCGCGATGACCTCGTCATCCTGACGAAGGGCGCCCATCATGACCATACCGGTCCCCGCGTGAACCGCCAGGCGATCAACAGCGATCTGACGACGAGCCTGGAGCGGCTGCGCACGGATTACGTGGAGCTGTATGCGCTTCACCGGGACGATCCTTCCGTGCCTGTCGGCGAAATCATCGAAGCGCTGAACGAGCATATCGAAGCCGGCCGCATCGGCGCGATCGGCGGCTCCAACTGGACCTGGCAGCGGCTGCAGGAAGCCAATGAATATGCGGCGGCCCATGGCCTTGCCGGCTTCACCTTCAGCAGCCCGAACTTGAGCCTCGCCAAGGTCAACGAGCCGTTCTGGCACGGCTGCGTGTCGGCCGACGCGGAAACGCTTCGGTGGCATGAGCAGCAGCAGCTGCCCCTGCTGTCCTGGTCCTCCCAGGCGCGCGGCTTCTTCACCGGCCGCTTCTCGCCCGAGGTGCGCGACAACGACGACATCGTCCGCGTCTTCTACAGCGACGGCAACTGGGAGCGTCTGCGCCGGGCCGAGCAGCTGGCCAAGGAAAAGGAAGTCACGGTCATTCAGATCGCTCTGGCTTATGTGCTCAATCAGCCGTTCCCGACCTGCGCGCTGATCGGCGCCCAGAACGCGCAAGAGCTCCGCTCTTGCCAGGAAGGGACATCCATCAAGCTGACGCGCGCCGAGCTGGACTGGCTGGATCTTACCGCTGCTAGCGTTGCGGGATAAGAATAGCCCGAAAAAGAGAGCTTGTGCAGGCAATCAAGGAGGCTACCCCTCAGGACAGCCTCTCCATTCCTAAAACGCCAAAAGGGACGAAGCGGATATGGTTGATCCGCTTCGTCCCTTTTCCTTTTTGGCGGGCCTGCCCTCTCTCCATTCCATTACCAAGCGGATGATCTTGATAGAAGGGCTTTTCTATTCATTTCCCTGATGTCCCTCTTAGGACTTTCCGAGCGAGATGCAAAAACCATTAGATAGAGTAAAGCAGAAGCTTGTCCCGCCTGGATGCAGCAACGGCTAAATTTCCCTTCCAAAATCAGTACCGGTTATTGGCTCGCAGCAGCGTGAAACGGTTCGGCCGGACCTTGTCCGCCTCGCGCAGCGAGTTCTCCACCAGCTGCTCCGGCAGGCCGAGCTCTTGCGTCGAGACCGGACCGCCGACGGAGCGCAGCCAGTCCCTGATTCGGCCCGGCTCCGGCAGGCTGCCGATCCATTCCTGTATTTCCGGCCAGTGCCGCTCCAGCGCCTTCCTTCCTGCGGCGTCCACAATCTCGCCGTGCCGATAACGTCCGCTGCCATCAGCCGAAGCGGCGATACGTTTGTACAGCGACGAGATCAGTGCGCTTGCCGCTCCGACCTTCGCTCCATGCAGCAGCTGCCTCTGCCCCGTGCGGTGCAGCTCCATCTCCCAATAATGCGAAAGATGATGCTCCGCGCCGGAAGCGCAGTTGGACGAGCCGAGTATGAGCATGGCAAGCCCGGAGCGGATCAAGGCTTCGGTCAGCGCCGTGATTCCTTCGGCGCTGCGGCTTGCGATGCTGCCGGCATGTCGGATGCAGGACTCCAGCGCATCCTCCGTCATCGCAGCCGCCCATTCATCATACGGGCTTAAGCCCAGGCGGGCTTCAATCCGCCAATCCAGCAGGGACGTGAATTTGCCGAGCATATCCCCGAAGCCGGCGGCAATTAGCGGCGCGGGAGCCGCCCGGAGCAGATCCGTATCTGCGAACAAAGCCGAGGGGCCGACGGCGGACACCGTCGTTTTCATCCCGCGGATGAGCAAAGGAGCCCCGAGCGAGGTGAAGCCGTCGACCGAAGGCGCCGTCGGCACGCTTACGAAAGGAATGCCCGCTGTGTAGGCGGCATAACGGCTGAGGTCGTGGATCGTGCCGGAGCCGGCTGCGACGATGGCCGTCGCCCGATGCTGCTGGACCGACAGCAGCAGCTGCACGACCGAAGCCTCGTCCGCGACGACGTCGCCCGCCGCATTGGCATCGATCAAGACGGGATGCAGGTCCAGCTTCATGCTTGACGCCGCATCGAGAAGAATCGTTCCCGCAACTTTCGACGTTGCCGCGTCGCATGCCATGACCGCGTTCCGATGCCCTTTCTCCGATAGGAATTCCACAGTCCGGGCTGCCGCCCCGGACGAGACGTCGATCGTTTCCGGGAATGTCATGCCGCTCAAGTCCCGCCCTAAGGCGAGCGCTCCTTGCGCCATTTCTTGCAGAATCATGCCGGCATTCTCTCCCTTCCATGGCTGCCTTGCTGCCTGAGGCTTGTCAGCGCCCATGTCTCAGCGATTCAGCCGCCACAAAAGATCGCTCAGCCGCAGCTCCTGGCGCAGGCTCCCCGGCTTCGTGTCCCGGCCGATCACAATCGCTTCGATGCCTGCCATCTCGGCGAAGTCGAGCATCTGCTCCGTGCTGACGTTGTACGAGAAGCCGGTATGATGCGCGCCGCCCGCCTCGATCCAGTTCTCCACTCCCTGCTTCAATGATGGAAACAGCCTCCACAAAACCCGCGCGACCGGAAGCCGGGGCATATTCCGAGCCGGCTCCACGGCTTCGACCTCGCTGACGAGCAGGCGGAACCGTCCGCCCAAATCAACGATCGACGCATTGATGGCGTCGCCTCCGCGTCCGCTGAACACCATGCGCGCCGGATCCTCCTTGCCGCCGATGCCGAGCGGATGCACCTCCAGAGCGGGGCGTGCCGCCGCGATCGTCGGGCAGATCTCCAGCATATGGGCGCCAAGCACAAGCTCGTTGCCAGGTTCCAGATGATAGGTGTAGTCCTCCATGAAGGAGGTGCCTTCATTGCCGGACATGATTTTCATCAGACGCACGAGCGCTGCCGTCTTCCAGTCGCCTTCCCCTGCAAAGCCGTATCCCTGCGCCATGAGCCTCTGCACGGCGAGACCGGGAAGCTGCTTCAGTCCGTGCAGATCCTCGAATGTCGTCGTGAACGCGGTGAATCCCCCGTCCTCCAGAAAGCCCCGGATCGCGATCTCCAGCCGCGCCTGGTAGGCGATCGCCTCCCTTGCCTCCGGCGATCCGTCATTCATCGCGTACAGCTCGGCGTATACGCCCATGAGCCGCTCCACCTCCGCGGCCGCGACCTCATCGACCCTCTTCGCCAGATCGCCGACTCCGTATGTGTTGACCGACCAGCCGAACTTGATCTCCGCTCCGACCTTGTCGCCCTCCGTCACGGCTACCTGCCGCATATTGTCGCCGAAACGGGCAACCTTCAGCGTGCGGCTCTCCGCGAATGCGGCGGCCGCTCGCTGCCAGTCACCGATTTCCCGGCGGACGGCTTCGTCCTCCCAATGCCCGAACACGACCTTGCGGGCGGTTCCCATCCTGGCATGGATATAGCCATGCTCCCGGTCGCCATGGGCGGACTGGTTCGTGTTCATGAAGTCCATGTCGATCGTCTCCCACGGAATGTCGCGGTTGTACTGCGTAGCCAGGTGAAGGAGCGGCTTCTTCAGCCTGGACAAGCCTCCGATCCACATTTTGGAGGGGGAAAAAGTGTGCATCCACGCAATGACTCCCGCGCATTCGGCGTCCGCTCCGGCTGCGGCCAGCGCCGAGGAGATCTCCTCCGGGGTTGTGAGCACTCCACGGAACTCGATTTCACAAGGAATAACGCTGGATGAACTCAGCTTTTCCGCGATTTCGCGGCTATGCCCTTCTACTTCCAAAAGAGTCTCGGGTCCATACAGATGCTGGCTTCCGGTCAAAAACCAGAAACGCCAAGGGCGAGCGGTCAACATATGGCAGCCATCCTTCCAAGGTTGATGGGTTCAATCGGTAAGTTGCGGTCTTTTCAAGCCGTTCTATTCGATTAATTTGATCATTGATTTGGTCATTTGGCCTATGAATTCGACTATCAACTCGGTCTATGAATTCGACTATGAATTCGTTCTATAAATTCGGTCTATGAATGTGGTCGAATCAAAATCCGTTCCGAACCCCTCCAGCTCTATTGAACCTGCGGCTGCGTCCGGCCGTTCCGTTCCGAAGAATTCCTCGCCTGCTCCTTCATCGATTTAAGCGTTTTCATGACTCTGCCGGCTCCACGTCCGAAATAATCATGCAGCTTGCTGTATTCCTGGAAGAGAGCTTCGTAGACCCGGACATTGCCGGGGATCGGCTTGAACGACTCTTCCTTGACGCGCGCCATGAAACGCGCGGCATCCACGATGGAATCGTAGCCTCCCTGCTCCGTGCCGGCAGCGACAGCGGCGAACATGGCGGCGCCGAGCGCCGGCGTCTGCCTGGAATCGGCAATCCGGATCTCGCGGTTCGTCACGTCGGCGTAGATCTGCATCATGAGGCGGTTTTTTTGAGGCAGGCCGCCGCAAGCGTAGAGAATGTCGACCGGCACTCCGCTGCCATGAAAAACGTCTACGATCATCCGGGTTCCGTAGGCCGTCGCCTCCAGCAGCGCGCGGTACACTTCTTCCGGACGGGTGTGGAGCGTATATCCAAGCATCAAGCCGGTCAGGTCGGCGTCGACCAGCACCGAGCGGTTGCCGTTCCACCAGTCCAGCGCCAGCAGGCCCGACTCTCCCGGCAGCAGCGCCGCCGCCTTTTCCTCGAGCCATTCGTGAATGCCGGCACCGGCGTCGGCAGCCGCTTCAAACGCATAGGCCGGCACCGCTTCGCGCGTGTACCACTCGAAGATGTCTCCGACAGCGGACTGGCCCGCTTCATAGCCGTAATACCCCGGAATGATGCCGTCCTCGACGACTCCGCACATGCCCTCCACGATGCGCTCCTCTTCGCCGAGAAGCATATGGCAGATGGAAGTGCCCATCACCATCACCAGCTTGCCCGGCGTCACGACGCCGACGGCGGGAACCGCGGCATGGGCGTCCACGTTGCCGGCGGCGACCGCCGTGCCCGCGCGCAGGCCGGTCAGCCGGGCCATCGCTTCCGTAAGGCCGCCGACTCTCGTGCCCGGCGGAACGATCTCTCCGCGCAGCTTGGTGGCCGTCAAATCCTCCAGGCGCGGATCCAGCGAGCCGAAGAAGTCGGCGCCCGGATAGCCGTCGCGCTTGTGCCAGGCGGCTTTGTAGCCGGCCGTGCAGCTGTTGCGGACGAAAGCATCGGTCAGCCTGTAAATGACCCAATCCGCCGCTTCCATGAACAGATCGGCCCGTTCGTAAATATCCGGGGCTTCATCGAGTATTTGCCAAACTTTGGCGAGCATCCACTCGGAGGACAGCTTGCCGCCGTAGCGCTGCAGCCAGGCTTCGCCTCTCTGCTCCGCCGCTTCGTTCAGCTTGTTCGCCTCGTCCTGCGCCGCGTGATGCTTCCACAGCTTCACCCAGCTGTGCGGATGGCCCGCATGCTCCGGCAGCAGGCAGAGCGGCGTCCCCGCGCCATCGACAGGCAGCATCGTGCAGGCCGTGAAGTCGATGCCGATGCCGATAATGTCTTCCGGATCGACGCCGGATAGCCGGAGCACCGCCGGAATCGAGCTTCCCAGCACTTCCATGTAGTCCGAAGGATGCTGAAGCGCCCAGTCCGGCTCCAGCTCCAGCCCCGAGCCCGGCAGCCGGCGGTCGATGACATGATGGCGGTACGGTGTGACATGATCCGCGATCTCGGAGCCGTCGACCAGATCGACCAGGACGGCCCGGCCGGACTGCGTCCCGTAATCGACGCCGATGGCGTATTTCCTTTTCATGGCTGCGAGCCCTCCTTGGGAATGGATTGGCCGTAATAAGCGCCCGATCCGTGCTTGCGCAAATAGTGGCGGTCCAGCAGCAGCTCCGACATGCCGGCCAGATCCGGCTTCAGCCGGAAGCTGCGGTAAGCCATCTTGGCCACCTCCTCCAGCACGACGGCGTTATGGACCGCTTCGGACGGATCCTTGCCCCACGTGAACGGAGCATGGCCATGGACGAGGACGCCGGGAATGGCGTCGGGATCGCGGTTCAGGAACGTCTCTGCGATGACCCTTCCCGTCTCCTTCTCATATGCGCCCTCGATCTCCGCGGCGTTCATCGGACGGGTGCAGGGGATCTCGCCGTGAAAATAATCCGCATGGGTCGTGCCGAGAGCCGGGATACCGAGCCCGGACTGAGCCCAAGCCGTCGCCCAGGAGGAATGGGTATGGACGATTCCGCCGATGGATGGAAAGGACCGGTACAGCACCAGATGGGTCGGCGCGTCCGACGACGGCTTCCACCTTCCCTCCACGACGTTTCCTTTGAGATCCACGACCGCCATGTCGTCCGCCGTCATGTCCTCATAAGGAATCCCGCTAGGCTTGATGACGACAAGGCCGGAGCCGCGGTCGATGCCGCTGACATTGCCCCAGGTGAACGTGACCAGGTTGTAGCGAGGCAGGTCGAGATTGGCTTTGAGCACTTCTTCCTTCAACTGCTGAAGCATAGAGCGAGGCCTCCTTTCGCCGATTCCACCTCATTATATACTTGTATGTACATCTTGGGAATATATGAACCATAAAAAGACCAGCCTGTACATACATCAGGCTGGTCTTGATTCTCGATTCCAATACTAAACCATCACTTTTCCAGGGCTGCCGTGGAATCGCGGATGACAAGCTCCGGCTTGTAGACGAACTCCTTCGCCTCGCCCGGACGGCCTTCGATCAAGCCAAGCAGCGTCTCGGCCGCCTTGATGCCAAGCTCCGCCTTCGGATGCGTGAGGCTCGTCAGCTTGACCGGACCCGCGACCGCATAAGCGGAGTCGTCGAAGCCCGTCAGCGACAGATCGCCGGGCACCGACAGCCCGAGGCCCGCCGCGGCATCGACCAGCCGCACAGCCAGCTCGTCGTTGTAGCAGACGAGAGCGGTCGGACGGCGGTCTCCGGTCAGAAGACGGGAAGCCGCTTCAAGCGGCTTCTCATGCTTGTCCTCGGAGGAGTACAGCACGAGCCGCTCCGGGTGCAGCGGTATTCCCTTCTCTCTGCAGGCTCTCATGAATCCCTTCATCCGCATCGTTCCCTGGATGTCGTCGGTCTTGAAAAAGCCGGCCAGCTCCCGATGGCCGAGGCTGATGAGATGGGAAGCCGCCTCATATCCGCCCGCTTCGTCATCGACCCTGATGCAAGGACAGTCGAGACCCGAATAACGCTCGTTGATCATGACGAACGGAATCCCCTCCAGCTCCAGCCGGATGTACAGGTCCATGTTCGCGTTTCCCTGGGCGCTCTTCGTCGGTTCGATGATGAGCCCGCTTGCCGGGTAGGAAAGCATTCGCTCCAGGCTGTCCCGCTCCTTGAGCTTGTCGTTGTCCGTGCTGGAGAGGAGGAGCCCGCAGCCTCTGCGGCTCAGCTCGCTCTCCGCGCCCCGGACGATATGGGGGAAGATATAGTCGGATATATACGTCGTCACCATGCCGATCGTCGGCGTGTCTCCGGCGGTGCGTACGCGCAGCCGGGAGACGAACGTCCCCTTGCCTTGGACCCGGTAGAGCAGCCCGTCGTTCACCAGCTCTCCGATCGTCTGCCGGACCGTCTGCCTGCTGAGGCCGAACATGGCCGCGAGTTCGTTTTCCGAGAGCATCTGCTCGTCGGCCTTGTACCGTCCCTCCTGCAGCCAATCTCCAATCTGCTGCTTCAACGCCAAATATTTCGGAACCTTGTCATCCATCCCAGCACCCCGTCGCATATATTTACATGATTATATCATATTTAAGTTGTACATACATGTTGGATGAGCTATGATAAGGCTGGAAAACAAACCCTTCTATATAAAGCGAACATTTGATCGAGCGGAGTCGATGGAATGATTTCTGGAGAAGCAGAGCTTACGAAGCGTTTTTCTCCGAAAACTTGAAGCGTTCGCCTTTAACCCGTATATCCCCTATTCATAGGGATTTTTTCGAGAAATCCGGGTCTAACAGCGATCGGAAGAGCATTCCATCTGCGCAGCGGCCCCTGTTCGTTTCCGTTCAATTTATATAGACCAAATCGATGCGAACGAGGTGCAGGCGAATGGCTCTTCAAGCAAAAATGGCTGTCGACAGGGATTTTGTCATCGGCCGCGTGGACGACCGGCTTTACGGTTCTTTTATCGAGCATCTGGGCCGAGCCGTCTACGGCGGCATCTATGAGCCGGAACATCCTCTCGCGGACAGCAGCGGCTTCCGCCGGGACGTCCTGGACATGGTGAAGAAGCTCCAGGTACCGATTGTCCGCTATCCGGGGGGCAACTTCGTGTCAGCCTATGACTGGAAGGATGGCATCGGCCCCCGGGACAGCCGTCCGAGCCGGCTGGAGCTGGCATGGCGCACGGTGGAGCCGAATCTCGTCGGCATGAACGAATTCGCCGACTGGGCGAAGGCGGCCGGAACCGATGTCATGTGGGCGATCAATCTCGGCACCCAGGGCATGGAGGATGCCCGGCAGGCGATCGAATACGCCAACCATCCGGGAGGCAGCTATTGGAGCGATCTGAGGATTTCCCACGGCTATAAGGAGCCCCATGGAATCAAAACCTGGTGTCTCGGCAACGAGATGGACGGTCCATGGCAGATTGGCCAGAAGACCGCCGCCGAATACGGCAGAGCCGCATCGGAAGCCGCCAAGGCGATGCGTCAGGTCGATCCTTCCATCGAGCTGGTCGCCTGCGGCAGCTCCGGCCTTGGCATGCCTACCTTTGCAGAATGGGAAGCGACGGTGCTCGACCTGTCCTATGACCAGGTGGACTACCTGTCGCTGCACCAATACTACGGCAATCATGAAGGCGACACCCCCACTTTCCTGGCGCGGTCGCTTCAGATGGACGAGTTCATTGAAAGCGTTGTCGCGATCTGCGATTACGTCAAAGCCAAAAAGCGCAGCAAAAAGCGGATCCACCTGAGCTTCGACGAGTGGAACGTCTGGTATCATTCCAATGAATCCGACCGCAAGCTGGACCCTTGGCAGATCGCTCCCCCGCAGCTTGAAGACGTCTACAACATGGAGGATGCGCTCGTCGTCGGCTGCATGCTGATCTCGCTGCTCAAGCATGCCGACCGCGTCCATATCGGCTGTCTCGCCCAGCTCGTCAACGTCATCGCGCCCATCATGACCGAGAACGGAGGCAGCGCCTGGGCGCAAAGCATTTATTATCCGTACTTGCACGCTTCCCTTTTCGGCCGCGGCCAGGCGCTCGTGCCCCTGATCCGCTCTCCCAAATACGACACCAAAGAAATCACCGATGTTCCTTATCTGGAGTCCGTCGCCGTCCATCGCGAGGAAACCGGCGAAATCACGATCTTCGCCGTCAACCGCAGCCTGGACGAGGAGCTGCTGACGGAAATCGACCTCCGCAGCTTCGGGACATGCTCCTTGATCGAGCATATCGTGCTCGACAATCCCGATCTCAAGGCGTTCAATACAGCGGCTAGGCCCGACACGGTCCTTCCCCGCACGGGCGGAAGCTCGACCGTGGACGGCTCCAAGGTCGCCGCTTCCCTGCCGAAGGCTTCCTGGAACGTGATCCGTCTCCGGACCATTTCGTAAGCCGATTGCAGGTTGCAGGAATGACAAGCAAGGGACTCCGGCGGACGCTGCCGGAGTCCCTTCAGGTTTTTTTCGTTCCCTCATCATCCATCGGTCGCTGATTCCGAGCGGCTCCTTGTTCCACGCCTAAGATGAAAACGCTTTAAACCGCATCCGCTCATCCGGTCCCCGATTGGAACCTTGGCCCGGACCGACTATAATAGAATAGATTTCCTGTTCAACCTACTCTATTTCTATGGGGGTTCCTATGCGACCTACTCAACAGCAATTGGAAAACTACGCCGACATTATCGTCCGCGTCGGTGTCAACGTGCAGCCGAATCAGAAAGTCGTCGTCATGGCTCCGATCACCGCCGCGCCTCTCGTTCGGCTGGTGTCGTCCAGAGCGTATGCAGCCGGTGCCCGCGACGTCCACGTCGAGTACAATGACGAGGAGCTGACCCGCATCCGCTTCAAGCAGGCGCCGGAGGAGAGCTTCTCGGAATATCCGGCATGGCGCGCCAATGCCATGAAAGGGTTCGCCGACGAAGGCGCCGCCTTCATCCAGATCTACTCCCCGAACCCGGACCTGCTGAACGATATCGATCCGGACCGGATGGCGACCAGCTCCAAGACGGCATCAACCGCTCTCGCTCCTTACCGCAATGCGCTGATGAACCACGAGAACGCCTGGACGCTCGTATCCTACGCCACTCCGGAATGGTCCGCCAAAGTATTCCCGGGTATTCCCGTAGAAGAAGCGGTCGAGAAGCTGTGGGACAGAATCATCGATGCCACCCGGATCGGTCTCGACAATCCGGTCTCGGCATGGGAAGAGCATAACGCCACCCTGCTGTCCATGGTCGACCGGCTCAACGCCAAGCGCTATGCGGAGCTCCGCTATACGGCTCCCGGCACGGAGCTGACAATCGGACTTCCGGATGGCCATCTCTGGCTCGGAGGAAGCAAGGAAAATTCGCGCGGCGTCATGTTCAATCCGAACATGCCGACGGAGGAAGTGTTCACAATGCCGCACAAGGACCGGGTGAACGGAACGGTTCGCAGCACAAAGCCGCTGAACTACAATGGACAGGTCATCGACGGCTTCTCCTTGACGTTCAAGGACGGCAAAGTCGTCGAGTTTTCCGCCGAGCAAGGCTACGAGACGCTGTCCAAGCTGCTCGCGACCGACGAAGGCGCCGTGCAGCTCGGCGAAGTCGCGCTTGTACCGAACGATTCCCCGATCTCGAATTCCGGCATTACCTTCTTCAATACTCTGTACGACGAGAACGCATCCTGCCATCTCGCTCTCGGCCAAGCCTATCCGGTCAACCTGGAAGGCGGCTCGGACCTGTCTCCCGAGGAGCTGGCTGCCCGCGGCTCCAACCGCAGCCTCGTCCATGAGGACTTCATGATCGGCTCGCCGGAGATGGACATCGACGGCGTCACGCAGGACGGCAAGATCGAGCCGATCTTCCGCGCCGGCAACTGGGCTCTCTAGGTTCAAAACCCGGCCTATGAGGCCGATGCAGCATCCCGGAAACTAAAAAAAGCAATCCGGAAGCCAGGCTTCCGGATTGCTTTTTGTTTTTCAGCGGCATGGGAGGAGGAATCCGCCGGCGCTGTTCGGCAGATGAATCGGCCGCAGTCACCGGCAGCCTGTGCTTCCATCCCTTACTTCGCTTCCGCGGCCTCAGGCATCGCTTCCGGACGGGAGCAGCTGCTGACCATCTCGTAGTGCCTGCCCTCGGCGGAGGCGTCATGGAAGCCGTGCATCGCCTCCAGCACATGGTAGGCCATCTCGCCGCTGGCGCGATGCGGAATTCCCTCCGCGATGGAGCGGGCCAGGTCGGCCACGCCGATGCCGCGGTTGTTGTCCGTGAAGCCGTGCGTGAGCGGAATCTCTTCCGCCGCATCGGCTCCCTGCCTGCGCAGCCGGACGACGCCCCCGAAATTATTGGGATCCGGAACGAGCAGCGTGCCTGCCGTGCCGTAAATCTCGATATTCGGCAGCGTTCCCCCGACCGGGGTGTCGAAGCTCGTAATGAGCGTGCCGACCGTGCCGTTCTCGAAGTCGATCACCCCGGCGATATGGGTCGGAACCTCGACGTCGATCACTTCTCCGCGCTTGGGCTCGCTGCGGACGGTCCGCTGCGGATGCGAGACGACTGCCGAGCCGGTCACCCTGCGGATCGGACCGAGCAGATTCACCAGAGCGGTCAAATAGTACGGGCCCATGTCGAACATCGGTCCGCCGCCCTTCTTGTAGTAGAAGGCCGGATCGGGATGCCAGCTCTCGTGGCCGCCGCTCAGCATGAAGCCGACTGCGGCGATCGGACGGCCGATCGCTCCGTCGTCGATCAGCTTGCGGCAGGTCTGGATGGCGCCGCCGAGGAACGTTTCGGGAGCGCTAGCCACCCGGAGCCCTTTGCTGGCGGCCAGCTCAAGAACCTGACGGCCCTCCTCGCGCGTGACGGCGAGCGGCTTCTCCACATACACATGCTTGCCGGCTTCCAGCGCAGCCAGGCATACCGGGGCATGGGCCTGCGGAATCGTCAGGTTGACGACGATGCCGATCTCCGGATCTGCGAGCAGCTCTTCCACTGTATAGGCATGGGGAATGCCGTATTCCTCCGCCATGGCGCGCGCTCTGGAGGGATCCATGTCGGCGCAGGCCGCCAGCTCCACCTCGGGATACTGCTTCAGGTTCGTGAAATAGATGCGGCTGATGTTGCCGCAGCCGATGACGCCGACTTTAATGGGGTTCATAGTATTGGGGCCTCCTTGGGCTGTCGTTGTTCTAGGCTTGCGGACGGGCGGCCCACAGGAAGCCCCGTCTCATCAGTTCGAGCACCGGAGGCATCTCGACGATATTGGCCTGATGTCCGAGCGTATTGTGGTAGACGCGTCCTTGGCCCCATGTCTTCGTCCAGACGACGGGCATCTTGACGCCGTCGAAGTCGGTCGTCGCATGTACGGTGATGGCTGGATCGACGTGCATGTAGTATTTTTCCGAGGAAACCTCGAAATCTCCGATTCCCTCTGTCAAAGGATCGTCCGGGCGGCTCATGCTCACCTCGTATCTCACCCCGTCGTTGCCGGGATGCGCGACCCATTGTCCGCCGACCATATGCTGATATTCGACTTCATTGCGGAAGGCGTCGCTCATCCCTCCGTGGCAGCCGGCGATGCCGCAGCCGGCCTGCACGGCATCCAGCAGCGGGCGCAGCTGCTCCTGAGCGATGCTGCCCATCGTCCAGATCGGGACGATCAGATCGAGCGAGATCATCAGCTCCGCGTCCTTGAAGCTGTCCAGCGTATCCGAGACGACAACGTCGAATTGTTCCTTGCCCAGCAGCTCCGCGAAAATCGCGGCCACCTCTTTCGGCTGATGGCCGTCCCATCCGCCCTGCACGATCAATGCTTTTCTCATGGTGCACCCGCCTTTTTCCTCATATCGTTTTCGAGCTTCACGCTTCCTGCATTTCCTGTAGGGCTACCCAGCGTCGCTCCGCGATGGAACGGTCGACCGCCTCCAGCACCTCCTGGCATTTGACGCCGTCGACGAAATTCGGCGAAGGCTGGCGGTCTTCATGAATGGCGGTGAACAGCTCCAGCATCTCATGCGTGAACGTATGCTCGAATCCGATCGTATGCCCTGCCGGCCACCAGGCGTTGATATACGCATGCGGAGCATCGGTGACGAGCACCCGGCGGAAGCCTTGCACATCGTCCGCATCGTCGGTGAAATACACCTGCAGCTCGTTCATCCGCTCGAAATCGAAAATGACGCTGCCTTTGCTGCCGTTGATCTCGAAGGAATTGGTGCTCCGATGACCCGCCGCGAAGCGGGTCGCCTCGAAGCTGCCGAGCGCGCCGCCCTCGAAGCGGGCGAGGAACAGCGTCGCGTCGTCGACCGTGACCGGACCGCGCGGAGCGTCCTTGTCGCCCTTGGCGCTCAGTCCCGTCATCTCGGCGGCGATGGGCCGGTCCTTGACGAAAGTTTCGCTCATGCCGATCACCTCGCTGAACTCTCCCACCAGGTAACGGGCCATGTCGATCAGGTGGGCGCCGAGATCGCCATGCGATCCGGAGCCGGCGATATCCTTCTGCAGCCTCCATACGAGCGGGAAGTCCGGATCCAGAATCCAGTCCTGAAGGAACCAGGCGCGGAAATGATAGATTTGGCCGAGCCGTCCTTCATCGATCAGCTTCTTGACGAGCTGCACGGCCGGCGAGAACCGGTAGTTGAAGCCGACCATATGCTTGATTCCGGCTTGACGGGCCGCCTCCAGCATCTCCCTCGCATCCGGCAACGACAGAGCGAGCGGCTTCTCGCAGAACAGATGCTTGCCTGCTGCCGCTGCGGCCAGCGCGATTTCCTTGTGCGCATCGCTCGGAGCGTTGATGTCGATCAGGTCGAGATCGTCCCGCTGGACGAGCCGTCTCCAATCCGTCTCGGCTTCCTCCCAGCCGAACTGGGCGCGGGCCTGCTCGACGGCTGCGGCATCGCGGCCGCAGAGAACCTTCAGCTCCGGACCCGCAGGGGCATCCGGGAAAAACATCGGCAGGGCGCGATAGGCATTGCTATGCGCCTTGCCCATGAACTTGTAGCCAACCATCCCAACCTTGATCTTCTTCACCGACATCATCTCCTTCAATGGATTCTGTTGTCTGCTTGCCTTCGCCTCATGGACGGCCGGGGCGGTACAACAGCGTCGAATCCCTCGCCGCCAGCCTCGTAGCCAGCATGAGCTCATGGGAAGGCGCGATGCCGCCCTCCGCCTCGCCGATCGCCCGCAGCGCAGCCTGCCGGCCGACTTCGTCGAAAGGGACCGCCACGGAAGTAAGCTGCGGGCTCGTCATGGAAGCTCCATCCGAGCCGTCATATCCGGCGAGCGCGTAATCCCTTCCGGCCTGGATCCCTTTCTCCAGCAAGCCTTGCATGATGCCGATCGCCATCCGGTCGTTGCCGGCATACACGCTGTCGGCCTGTCCGCTCCGCAGCAGCTCCTCTACCCGAGAGGCAAGCGCCAGGCCGCTCTTGCGGCTGTACTTGCCTTCAAGAACGATATGCGGCGACAGCGGCAGATCCGCCTGCTCCAACCCCTCCACATAGCCGGCATACCGGTCTCCGCTGTTGGAATACTGCGCAGGACCGCCGACAAAGGCAATGCTGCGGCAGCCGAGTCCGTGCAGATGGGCTACCGTCTGCCGGCTCCCTGCGGCATGATCTCCGTCTGCCGTCCGATGCTCCAGTCCTTCGAACCGCTGGCCTGCGACGGCGTAGGGATAGCCGGCCGTCTCCAGCTCCATCAGCGCCTCCCTCTCTCCCGGAATCCCGCTCGAACCGAGCACGATGCAGGCATCCGCCTTGCGGGATCGGAACAAGCCGGCATATGGACTTGCATCTCCCGGCTGCCGGAAGATCAGCAGCAGATTCAGCCCCCGCTCGCCGGCCGCAAGACCGATACCGCCGAGCAGCTGCGAGAAGTAGAAGGTGGAGAAGAGCGGCACGTTCGGCATGAACGGCAGCACGACGCCCAGGTTTCCGCTCCTCTTCTTCGCGAACTGCCGGGCGATGTCGCTAGGCACATAACCCAGCGCGTCCGCCGCCTCCAGCACCTTGAGCCGGGTTGCCTCCTTGATCGGCCCCGTCCCGCTCAGCACCCGCGACACGGTCGCCTCGGATACGCCCGCGAGCTTGGCGACTTCCGTCCTTTTTGTCATTCCACAGCCTCATTTGCCTTAAATATATACTCATGTACGCGTGTACATTTTTTCATGAAAACGCTCTTATGTCAATGCAATCCTGCGACAACAAAGCGATGAATGGCGCAATAGCGAACAAAAAAAACCCGGCATGGCCGGGGGGATGAATCAAATGAACGGCATCGTTTGCGAATGGGCCGCGCCGCGTCACCTATCCCGTCTTCCTGCCGAACCGGATCCGCGGATCCAGCAGCAGATAGATCATATCCGCGATCCAGGAAAATAGGACGACGAGAGCGGTAACGAGGAGGATGACGGCGATCAGCAGCGGATGGTTGCGCGAAAGAGCGGCGTAAACCATCAGCGATCCGAGACCGCCCCAATTGAACACGTTCTCGACGATGGCCGAGCCGCTGACCAGCATCGGCAGATCCATCGCGGCAAGAGTAACGACGGGGATCATGGCGTTTTTGAGTCCATGCACAAGGATGACCCGTCTTTCGGGAACGCCTTTTGCCCGGGCAGTCTGCAGATAGTCCAAAGGAAGCACCTCCTGCAGGCTGGAGCGGATGAACTTGAGATACACGGCGACGATGCCCAGCATCAAGGTCGCCACGGGCAGAACCATATGCTGCAGCAGATCCGGCAGGTTCCCTTCCATTCCGGGAGTATGCATGCTGCTTGGAGGAAGCCAGAGCAGGTTCATGGCAAACAGCTGACGCAGCCAGATGCCGGCGGCGCTGGCGGGCAAGGCGAAGCCGGCAAGCGCGAGCATGGCTGCCGCCCGGTCCGACAGGCCGCCCGGCCGGCGGCTGTTGTAGATCGCCAGCGGAAACGCGATCATGAGCGCAAGAAGCCACGCGGTGCCGATCAGAATCAGGCTGTTCTGCGCATACTTCCAGATGTAGCCGCTGATCGGATACATCTGGTAATCCAGGCCGAGCGCTCCATGACGGAGACCTTTGAGCCAGGCCCAATACTGCTCCAGAAAGGGCAGATCGAGTCCGAGCGCATGCTTCCGGGCATCCACGAGCTGCTTCTGCTCCAGCGTCATTCCGATCGTCGACCACATGTCGCCGGGCATTTCATGAATCAGATAAAAGCATGAAGCGGACACGATCAACAGGACGACAATGGATTGAAGCGTTCTGCGAATGATGAATTCCCACATATCGGACCCTCGCTTGCCGGCAGGAATGGATGGCTGAGGCGCGACTCCTGCGCATTCGCGACCACCTGCCCATAGTTACCATCTTCTGCTCAATTACAATCTTCTGCTCTATTGCAATCTTCTGCTCTATTGCAATCTTCTGCTCTATTGCAATCTTCTGCTCGATTGCAATCTTCTGCTCGATTGCCATCTTCTGCTCGATTGCCATCTTCTGTTCAATTACAATCTCCTGCTCCATTAATTACAATCTCCTGCTAAATACACCATTTCCTGCTCATCTTCTGCTTGCTCCAGAGCATTCACAGCCTTGTGGCATAGAAGATGGCTACAGATTGACGGTTTTCATGCCGTCCTCGGCGTACCGCTCGCCATGCGCCGCTCCGCGCGGGGCGACCTCCTCGATCCGGCTCCGATCTTCGTCCGTCAGCCCGATATGGACCGCTCCGATGTTCTCCTCCAGATAGCTGCGGCGCTTCGTCCCCGGGATCGGAACGATGTCGTCGCCCTGCGACAGCAGCCAGGCAAGCGCCAGCTGGGAAGGCCTGCAGCCTTTCGCCGCCGCAATGTCGCGGACCCGGTCCACCAGCTCCAGATTCCTGCCGAAGTTCTCTCCCTGGAAGCGGGGAGAGTGGCGGCGGTAATCGTCCTGCGGCAAATCGTCGAACGCTTGGATCTGGCCGGTCAGGAAACCTCTGCCGAGCGGCGAATAGGGAACGAAGCCGATGCCGAGCTCGCGGCAGAGCGGGAGGATCTCGTCCTCGACATCCCGGCTCCACAGGGAATATTCCGTCTGAAGCGCAGAGATGGGATGCACGGCGCTGGCGCGTCGGATCGTATCCGGAGCGGCTTCCGACAGGCCGAGAAAGCGGACCTTGCCTTCCTTGACCAGCTCCGCCATCGCCCCGACCGTCTCCTCGATCGGCGTATCGGGATCAACCCGATGCTGATAGTACAGATCGATATGATCGGTTCCAAGACGCCGCAGGCTGGCCTCGCAAGCCGCGCGTACATAATCGGGACGGCCGCTCACCCCGAGCCTTGACCCGTCCTCCGCTCTGCGGATGCCGAACTTGGTCGCGATGGCCGCGTCGTACCTTCTGCCTTTGACGGCTTGTCCGACCAGCTCTTCATTGGCTCCGACGCCGTACATGTCCGCCGTGTCCAGGAGCGTCACGCCGAGCTCCAGCGCGCGGTGGATCGTGGAGATCGACTCCGCTTCGTCCCGGCCCCCGTAGAAATCCGACATGCCCATGCAGCCGAGTCCCAGCGCCGATACTTCCAAACCTTCTTTTCCCAGCATCCGTTTCTGCATGCAGAATTCGCCTCCCATTCATTTTGCCAAACCGGCAGCGGCCCATCCTTCCGGCCGTCCATGCGCCGTCCAATCGTTATGCTGCAGCCTCCGCAATGCCAGCGTGTCCGTCTTGCTGAAGCTTCCATAATGCTGGAGTTTCCATCATGCCAGAGTCTCCGTCTTGACATGCCCATGCAGCCGAGTCCCAGCGCCGATACTTCCAAAAAGCCTCCGCCATACCAGAATGTCCGTCTTGCCGGAGCCTCCCATGCCGGAGTCTCCGTCTCGCTAGAGCTTGCCCTGCCGGTCCTTCAGCAAATCGCGGATTTCGATCAGCAGCTTCTCCTCGCCCGTCAGGACGGGATCCTGCCTCTTCGGCAGCTCTTCCTCATGATGCCGCTTGCGCTTGAGGCCGGTGAGCAGCCGGATGAACAGGAAAATGGAGAACGAAACGATGAAGAAGTCGATCACGCTCTGGAGGAACAATCCATAGGCGAGCGTAGTATCTCCGAATGTCGCCTTGAGCCCGGAGACGTCGACGCCTCCGAACAGCATGCCGATCAGCGGCGTCAGAATGTCCGCCACGAGCGAGCTGACGATTTTGCCGAAGGCCGCCCCGATGATGACGGCGATAGCGAGATCCAGGATGTTGCCTTTGAGCGCGAACGCCTTGAATTCCTTCCACAAAGGGAGCCTCACTCCTGTTCCATTATAGGTTGTCTATTTCCCACGTCCTTCCATTTTAACTCCATTCGGCTTCTGCCGCCAGATACATATCCGGCGGAAAGCCGGCGTAAGGTAGCACATAGCGGCAGAACCCGAGCCTGCCACCGGAAAAGGAGTCCATGCCATGAACAATGAGCGCCAATCCATGCCGGTTCCCGAGCCCATGCGAGCGGATGGAGCCGGCGGGCCTGACAAAGGCCCCCGCAACCTTATGCGCGATCTGCAAAATCCCGATCTGCTCGTCCCCCCGCCAACGGACAACGGCCTCATCCCGAATCTGAGATTCTCCTTCTCGGATGCGCATATGCAGCTGAACCAGGGCGGTTGGTCGCGCGAGGTGACCATCCGGGAGCTCCCCGCAGCGACAACGCTTGCCGGAGTCAATATGAGCCTCATTCCGGGAGGAGTCCGGGAGCTTCACTGGCATCAGCAGGCCGAATGGTCTTATATGCTCCTCGGAAGCGCCCGGATTACCGCCATCGACTGGCAAGGCCGCAATTTCATCGCCGACGTCGGTCCCGGAGATCTGTGGTACTTTCCGCCGGGGCTGCCCCATTCCATCCAAGGGCTGGAGGAAGGCTGCGAATTCCTGCTCGTCTTCGACGACGGCCATTTCTCGGATCTGAACACCCTCTCCATCTCCGATTGGTTCGCCCATACTCCCAAGGACGTGCTGGCCGAGAACTTCGGCGTTCCGGCGAGCGCGTTCGATTCCATTCCGCCCGGACAGGTCTACATCTACCGCGACCGGGTGCCGGGTCCCGTCCAAAGCCAGGAAATTCAGTCGCCATACGGCTCCGTCCCGTTTCCTTTCAAGCATTCGCTGCTCGCCCAGACTCCTCTCACGACACCGGGCGGCAGCGTGAGGATCGCAGATTCGACCAACTTCCTGGCATCCAAGACGATCGCGGCCGCGCTGGTCGAAATCAAGCCGGGAGGCATGCGCGAGCTTCATTGGCATCCCAACCAGGATGAATGGCAGTATTACTTGGCCGGACAGGGCCGCATGACCGTATTCGGCGCCGGCGGCAAAGCGAGGACCTTCGATTACAGAGCCGGCGACGTCGGCTACGTCCCTTTCGCCTTCGGCCATTACATCCAGAACACCGGAACCTCCACGCTCTGGTTTCTGGAAATGTTCCGCAGCAGCCGCTTCGAGGATATTTCCCTCAACCAGTGGATGGCGCTGACGCCTCGCCAGCTCGTCAAAAGCAACCTCCATGTCGGAGACGAGGTCATCGATTGCCTCCGGAAAGTCAAATGGCCCGTCGTGCCGGGACCGGATAAGGAGTGAGAGCCGAATGCATCCCGAACGCTTTTTTGCGCAGGATCGGTTTCCCTACGCCTGGATGGCTGCTTATCCTCCCCTGCCTCCTATCCGCAGCCTGTACCGAAGCGGCAGCCAGCAGGGCGAGCCTGCGCCGAGTCTGACCTTTGTCCTCGTCCATGGGTCCTGGGCGGACGCCAGCTATTGGAGCGAGGTTGCATCCGAGCTGAGAAGGCAAGGCCACATCGTCCATGTGCCGGAATATCCCGGTCATGGCCCGGATTATAATCCCGGCGTTACGCATGAAGCCATTACCCGAGCGGTGGCGGCAACCATTACGGGCTGCGGCCTCTCCGATGTGCGGCTCGTCGGCCACAGCTTCGGAGGAAGCGTCATTCAGAAAACCGCCGAGCTCGTGCCGGACCGAATCCGCAGAATCATCTTCATGAACGCGTTCGTCCTGAAGGACGGCCAATCGGTCGCAGACGAGCTCCCTCCTCCCGTGCAGCAATCGTTCATCCAGCTCAGGCAGTCTTCCCCCGACGATACGATCATGCTTCCGTACCCGCTGTTCAGGGATACGTTCGCGAATCTGGCCGACAAAAGACTCGCCGATCATCTGTACAGCAGGATGGTTCCGGAGCCGGCGAAACCTCTCTTCGAGAAGCTCGACCTGAAGAAATTCTATGGACTCGAAATTCCGAGAAGCTACCTGTACCTCACGACCGACGGCGTGCTGCCGCAAGGAGAAGGCTACGGCTGGCATCCTCACATGTCCGGACGTCTCGGGGTGTTCCGGCTGATCAAAACGGAAGGCGACCATATGTCCACCGTCAAAACCGCTCCGGCGCGCATCGCGGCCAGCCTGTACGAAGCTGCCAGGGATTGAAGGGAAGCCGGAGCGAGCCATTCCTAGCAGTCGGTGCAGCCGGTGAAGCTAGGCGGCAAGGGCAGCCGGCGAGGCAGCCGGCCAGCCTGACGTTGCCAGACTGGCCGAGAGTCCCTTAGGGGACTTTTTTTAGTTGGACGGTTTCGCAATCTTGCGCTCCTATCCGGGATGCCGCACAAACGCGCTTGAAGGCGTTATACTGATGAAGGAGGTGATCCTGATGCGGATAACGGATTCAATCGGCTTCGGGCTGCGGGAAGACGGGGGCGGCAGCTCCCTCGGAGAGCCGCAGCTGCTGGGCGACAGTGAATGGGAAGCCGTGGCAGCATGCGACGGCTCGAGAGACGGGGAATTTTTCTACGCGGTCAGGACGACCGGAATATTCTGCAGGCCTTCCTGCCGGTCCAGGCTGCCGAACCGGGAGAACGCCGGCTTGTTCCGAACGTTCGGCGAAGCGCTCGCCGCCGGCTACCGCCCTTGCAAGCGATGCAGGCCGACGGGAGAGCTCGTGCCTGACGAGGACTGGATCACCCTGGCCCAAAGATTCATCCGCGCTCATTATGCCGAGCGCCTGACCTTGGAAGCTCTCGCGGCCGCATGCCACGGCTCGCCGTTCCACCTCCACCGGACGTTCCATAAAATCGTGGGCGTCACGCCCGTTGAATACATCCAGCAGGTTCGGGCCGAAGCCGCCAAGGAGCTGCTGCTGTCCACGGATCTGCCCGTCGCTGCCGTAGGCAAGCGCTGCGGCTGGCCCAACACGCCTTATTTCACGACTTTGTTCAAAAAAATGACGGGCATGACTCCGGCTGCTTACCGCCGGAATGCCGCCGACAGGAAAGGGGAACGGATTCATGAGCGCACAAAATGAGGTTATCGTCTATTGGTCCAAGCTCCGTCACGGAGATTGGGAGCTTCATCTGGCCGCAACCGAAGAAGGGTTGGCATTCGTCGGCTCGCGGGATGGAGGGGAAGCCGAAATGACGGCGTGGACAAGCGCCCGCATGCCGGGATCGAGGCTCGTTCGAAGCGAGGAGAAGCTTCATCCCTACGCGGACGAGCTGCTTCAATACTTGGAGGGCAGGCGCGATGCGTTCACGCTGCCGTTCGCGATGAGCGGAACGCCGTTCCAGCTCGCGGTATGGGAGGCGCTCAAGAGCATTCCTTATGGAGATACCGAGTCGTACTCCGGAATCGCGGACCGGATCGGCAGGCCTTCCGCAGTCCGGGCCGTCGGCGCCGCGATCGGCGCCAACCCCGTGCTGATCGCCGTGCCCTGCCACAGGGTCATCGGCAAGGGCGGCGCGCTTACCGGCTACCGGGGCGGGATGGAAATGAAGACGACGCTGTTGGAACTGGAGCGAGCGCGAAGGGCCTGTAATCAAGGGAAGGCATAGCAAAAGCAGCGCCTCGGGACATGGAAACGGTCCCGGGGCGTTTTCACTTGCTTGGCCAGCAGCATATGCCCAGCCCGATCCAGCGCGGCGGAGCTCGCCCGAGGAATAGCGAAAGCGGGCCGCGATGCGGCCCGCCCGATCTATTTCACGCTCATATACCGTTCATACGCGGCTGTGCGGATCTTGAGCAGCTGATCCAGCTTCATGTCGTTCAGCTTCTTGATGTAGGCATCCCATTCGGCATCGATGTTGCCCTTGGTCACCCACTGGGCGCGCATCGTCGCCGCATAACCGTCGATGTCGGTCGTCAAGGTCGGCAGCTCCTGGAATTCCTCCGCGCTGTACATAACGTTCGGGAACGGCGTCGTCACGTATTCGCTGCCGAGCTTGTCGATCTCCAGCTTCAGGCCGTCGCCGGTCTTCGGATTGAGCACGATGTTCTTCTCGAAGGAAGGGCTCACGTACTTCGGTCCGAAGTCGCGGACCGACTGCTCCCAGTACCAGGCGTCGGCGCTAGTGCCGCTGGGAGGGTCCATCAGGGTGTACGTGCCGTTGTCGTTCTTCTGGATGACGGTGCCGATCGCTCCCCAGAAGTTCTGGATGCCGGCTTCGTTCGTGTAGAACTGGTCCGCCCAGCGCGCGGCGATCTCCGGCTGCTTGCAGGAGGCCGTAATGAGCAGCTCGTTGCGGTACAGGCTCATGCCGACCGGAATGCCGGACTGATACCGCTTGCCGTCCGGTCCTGCGAGCGGCGGAATCGTGACGTACTGGTCCTTCCATTTGCCGAACACGGCGTCCGGAGTCCACTGGTAGGAGAAGCCGACGATCGGCGCGTCCGCGTTCTGCTGCTTGGCCGAGGTCATGGTGGCGTCCTGCGTGAACATCTCCTTGTCGATGAGGCCCGCTTCATACAGCTTGTTGGCCCACTTCAGCCCTTCCTTGTATTCCTCTGTCACCGGATAATAGACCGGCTTGCCGTCCTTGACGAGCATGTTGTTGCCGTTCGGATCGGTGATGCCGAACGGATTGAGGAAGTCCATGCTCAGCCCTTTCTCGGTATACGGAATCTCGTCGTTCTTGCCGTTTCCGTTCGGATCCTGCTCCTTGAACGCCTTGAACACGTTGTAGAGATCGTCGATCGTATCCGGCACCTTGAGGCCGAGCTTATCCAGCCACGTCTTGTTGATGACCGGCTGGAACTTCGTTTTCGGACGGGACGGCAGCCTTGCCGGCATGGAGTAGATTTTGCCGTCCGGGAACGTGCTCAGCTTTTTCAGCTCCGGCGTTTCCTGCAGCGCGGCCTTCAGGTTCGGCATGTAGGAATCGATGTATTCGTCCAATGGGCGGAAGTAGCTCAGATTGTTGACGATGTCGGAGTCCGAGAACGCGAGATCGCCGAAAATGATGTCCGGCAGCGTGCCGCTGGCGAGCATGATCGACTTCTGCTCGTTCCAGTCGTTGGAGGACATGACCTGCCATTCGATCCTCACATTCGTATTTTTCTCCAGATCGATCATCCACTGGTTCTTGGTGAACGTGTCGCCCATGTTGCCCCAGCGGACGGTCAGCGCCTTGAGCGTTACCGGCGTCTTGACGATCGGCAGGCCTTCCTTGTTGAACTCGCCGGTCTTCACAGCTGCGGCCTTGTCTCCTCCGCCGCCGCTGCAGGCGGTCAGCCCGACCAGCAGAGCTCCGGAGAGCAGCGCGGCCATCACGGTTTTAGATGCGGAACGGTAACCCATCTTTCATTCCCCCCGATTAATTGTTGTCGCGAGATCACATGACGGTCAAGCCGATTGCTCATTCCTTCACGGCGCCGATCATCACCCCCTGATTGAAATACTTCTGCACGAACGGGTACAGCAGCATGATCGGAACGGTAGAGACGATGATGACCGAATACCTCATCAGGCTGGCCAGCCTGAGCGCGATCTGCGCCGCCTCCCCGCTCCCCATGCCGGACTGCATCTGATTGGTGATCAGGATGTTGCGCAGGATGAGCTGCAGCGGGTACAGTTCGGGATTTTTCAGATAGATCAGCGCGTTGAAGTAGGAGTTCCAATAGCCGACGGCGATCCACAATCCGAGCACGGCGACAATCGCCTTGGAGAGCGGAAGCACGACCTGCGCGAAGTACCTCAGATTGCCGCAGCCGTCGATCTGCGCCGCTTCCCACAGATCGCCCGGAATGCTCGTCTGGAAAAACGTCCGGGCTACGATGATGTTGTAGGCCGACACGGAGAAGGGAAGCACCATGACGAGAAAGGTATCGTACATATGGAAGTCGCGGACCGTCAGGAAAATCGGAATGAGGCCGCCGCTGAAAAACATCGTGAAGATGAAGTAAAGGGACAGAAGCTTGCGCCCGGGCAAATCCCTGCGGGACAGCGCATACGCCGCAGACAGGTTGACTGCGAGGCCGATCGCCGTGCCCGCTGCCGTATACAGGATCGTGTTGCGGTAGCCGATCCAGATGTTGGCATGCTTCAGCAGCTCCTTGTATCCGTCCAGCGTGAAGCCGCTCGGCCAGAGCCACACTTTGCCGCCGGCAACCGAGGACGGATTGCTGAAGGAGGCGATGACGATAAAATAAAGCGGATACAAAAGCACGATCAGCATCAGGACGGCGAGTCCGTACAGAACCGCCTCCAGGACGGCATCGGAAGAGCGGGTGTTGACGCCTCCGGCCGTTTTGCCCGCAACAGCGGCATTCCGTGTCTCCATCATGAATTCCTCCGGCTTACCACAAGCTGTTGCTGCTTGTTTTTTTGGCGATTTGATTGACGATGACGAGCAGGGCGAAGTTGATGACCGTATTGAACAGGTTGATCGCGGAGGAGAAGCTGTACTGGCTGCTGAGCAGGCCGATCTTGTACACATAGGTGGAGAGGATCTCGCTCGAGGTGATGTTGAGATCGTTCTGCATCAGGTATACCTTTTCAAAGCCTACCCCGAGCAGCCCGCCGACCCGCAATACCAGCAGCGTCACGGCCGTCGGAAGCAGCATCGGAATATCGATGAAGCGGACCTTCTGCCAGCGGCTCGCTCCGTCGACAGTCGCAGCCTCATAGAGGCTAGGATCGACCGCCGACAGCGCCGCGATATAGATGATGCTGTCCCAGCCGGCATGCTGCCACACGTCCGACCAGACATAAACGCTGGTGAACAGGCCCGAGGAGCCCATCAGATCGGGAGGCTCCACTCCGAACAGCGCGTACAGATTGCCCAGCAGGCCTGTGCTTGGCGAGAACAGAATGAGCATCAGCCCCACCATGACGACCGTCGAGATGAAATGCGGCATGTACGTCACCGTCTGGAAGAAGCGTCTGAACCGGTTGGCCCGCATCTGGTTCACCATGAGCGCCAGCGCGATCGGTATCGGGAACGTGGCCATGCTGTACAGGCTGATGACCAGCGTGTTCCGGATCGTATTGTCGAATTGATACGATTGGAAAAATTTCTCGAAATACTTGAATCCCGCCCATGGACTGTCCATGATTCCAAGCGCAGGACTGTAATCCTTGAACGCGATCACGACGCCGTACATCGGCTTGTACGCGAAAAGCAGCGTCAGGATAAATGCGGGCAGCAGCAGCACATACAGTCCCGCTCCCCTTCTGATCTGCCTGACCGTCCGTCCCGTCGTTCCGGCTTGACCGGATGCCATCTTCATTCCCCCCCATGCAGCGGCACTGTCGCTGTCCCTCTTGAACTCCTCCAGTATAGCCCCGCCCAGGGCGCGGACGGCGGACCTGAAGGACCGTTATCCGGACTTCCGAGGCGCGCCGGGAGGAATCCGCCCTCGGTCATCCCTCCCTCCATGCGGTTATCCGGACTTGTTTTTGCGCTATCCGGACTTTGGCATTCCGAGCCGCCGACATCCGATCCATTTTCTGGACGAAAACCTTTATACTAGAAATAAAGCGCATTCAAGATTGGAAGCGCGGAAAGGACTGGAGCCTCCCGCCTATGAATCCATCCAACCGGAAAAAGCCCTACCCGATTATCCATTATGTCAGGCTGCTGGTTTTCCTCTCGTTCCTGGCCCTTGCGCTCGACCTTGTCATCAGCGTCATCTCCATGTCCCTGGTCAAGCAGCAATCCACGAGCAATGTCCAGGATACGGCCGATCTCTATGTCAACCGGATCGACCATGACTTCGCCTATATCAACCATTACATGGGCTGGACGCTGGCCAACGACGAGACGATCACGGACATGAACGATTATCCGGACAACAGCACCGAATTCCTGAAGGCTCAGGAGAAGCTCTTTAAGCGGTTCACCGAGCTGACGAAAAACTACGAGCAGGAATACAACTTCTTCTATTACTTGAAGAGCCGGGACTTGTTCCAGAACTGCGCGCCGATGGGGATATCCTACGGGCATTTTCTCGAGCTGAAGCAGCAGATCCGATCGCTGACGGAAGACAAGGGGGTCTATGAAAACTATTATTCCAAATGGACGCCGCTTACGGTTCGGGGAATTTCCTACATCGTCAACATCGTCCCCTACCATGACCGCTACCTGATCGGACTCGTCTCGGCGGACAATATGATCCGGCCGCTCCGGCAGATGGATCTCGGGGCAAGCGGGTACGCATCGCTGGTCGACGAGGAAGGCCGCAGCCTGTCCGCTCCCCAGAGCGGCAGCCCGCCCGGCGCCCGCAAGCCGTTCTGGCTGAATCTGCTCCGGGCGCCGACCGTCGTGGACAGCAGCTTCAGCAACGCCACCTTCACCGCCGAGCTGGTCATCCACTACGGGGCGTTCGAGAAGATCATGATTGTGCAGCTGCTGATCATGCTGCTCTTCTTTCTCGTCACCTGCACGCTCAGCGCGTTCCTGTTCCTCTTCCGCAAGCAGGTGCTCGGGCCCGTCAAGAGCTTCTCCTACAATCTGGCCCGCATCTACGAGGACGGCGACTCCGGATCAGGCGCCGGAAGCCGCATCATCGAGCTGGAGCAGGCGAACGCGCAGTTCCGGGATCTCGTCAGGCAGCTCAAGAAATACAAGATCGAAATGTACGAGCAGGAGCTGGAAAAAAAGAAGATTCAGCTGGATTACATGAAGCTTCAGATCAACCCGCATTTCTTTCTGAACTGCCTGACGAGCATTTACAGCATGGCGCAAATGGAAATGCACGAGGAGATCGAGAGCATGTCGATGGCCACGACGCGCTACTTCCGCTATATCTTCCAGAGCGGAGACAACCTGGTCCTCCTCGAGGACGAGATCGAGCATGCCCGAATCTATCTCGATATTCAGCGATCCCGCTACCGGAGCGCATTGTCCTATACGATCTGCCAGCCGGACCGTGCTTCGGGCGTAAAGATTCCCCCTCTCGTCATCCAGACGTTCATCGAGAATGCCGTCAAATATGCTGTCTCGCGAGAGCGGGAGCTCAGCATCTCCATCACGGTGTCGATGCAGAGAAAGGAGGAGGAGGAGATGGCCGTCATCGCTATCGCGGACACCGGCCCCGGATTCCCGCCTCCCATCCTGGAGCGGCTGCACAGCGGAGAGAGCCTCGATCAGACAGGAGGCAACCGGATCGGCATCATGAACACGCTGCAGCGGCTGAAGCTGATGTACCGCGAGCGGGCGACGGTCGACTTCGCCAATGGAATCGACGGCGGAGCCCGCATCACGATGACGCTCCCGGCCGGCAGCGACTAATCCCATCCCGAAAGGAAGCCTGCCATGAACGTCCTTCTTGTGGACGACGATTACTTCGTCGTCAAGGCGCTTGAGAGCAAAATCGATTGGCGCGCGATGAACGTCGAGCATGTCCATACCGCCTACAATGTCGCGCAGGCAAGGGAGATTCTGCTGGAATATACCGTGCAGATCCTCATTTGCGATATCGAGATGCCCCAAGGCAGCGGGCTCGAGCTGCTGGCCTGGATCCGACAGGAGAATTGCCCGGTCCAGGCGATCTTTCTGACCAACTACGCCGACTTCAACTATGCGCAGAAAGCGATCGAGCTGCAAAGCTTCGATTATTTCCTCAAGCCGATCGAGGTCGACAAGCTGACTCTGATTATCCGGAAGGCGATCGCCAAAGCCCGCGAGCAGAAGCATAACGAGCTGGCGATCCATGAAGGGGAGCTGTGGCAAAAGAGCCGCAAGAGCGTGCTGGAGGATTTCTGGACCCGGCTCGTCGCCGGCAAGGCCTTCCCCTCCAGTCCTTCTGCGGCTGCAGGCGCCATCACGGAAGAGAATCTACCCTACCGGCTGAGCGATCTGTTCCTGCCCGTGCTTGTGACCTTGTTTCCGCATGAGGCCAGCCTCGGCCGCGAAGACAAGCCGCTGTTCGACTACGCGCTGCTCAATGTCATGTACGAGCTGTTTCAGCACCCCTCCTTATCCGTCGAAGCCATCTCCGAGTTCAAGGAAGGCAACTGGATGCTCATCTTGAAATGGACGCTTGCTCCCGACAGAGATATCCCGATGCGGCTCTGCGACGCGCTGATATCCGAGGTCCGCAAATTCCTGAAATGCGACTGCAGCTGCCATATCGCGACGTCCCGGCCGCTCGGGGAGATCCGCAAAGCCGTCAAGGAGCTGCTGCATGTCAATGAGGAATGGATCAAGCACCGCAATGAGACGATCTTCGTCGAAAGCGGCTCCAGTCAGGAGGCGGCTTATATGCCGCCCAATCTGGACTTGCTCGAGCGGCTGCTTGGCGAGGGGGCATACGGCTCTTTTCTCGATGAAACCGAGGCGTATCTGAAGCGCCTGATGCGGGAGAACGCTCTATGCGCTTCCGTGCTACGGCCGTTCCGGCACGATATGGTCCAGATCGTCTACGCCCATCTGAAGAGCAGGGAAATTCAAGCCCATCAGCTGTATGCGGGCTCGGAAGGGGACCGGCTGCATGCCCAGTCCCTCCATTCCGTCGAAGACATGCAGGGCTACCTTCGGTATCTGGTCCGTACGGCGGCGCATTCCCGTCCTTTCGCCGAGCATCCCAAGTCCATCGCGGACGAGGTCGCCCGTCATATCCATGCCCATCTCGCGCATGATCTTACCCGCACCAGCCTGGCGGAGACGGTCTTTCTCAATCCCGACTACATGGCCCGGCTGTTCAAGAAGGAGACAGGCATGCCTCTCGGCACTTATATCATCCAGGCGCGGCTCTCGGAGGCCAAGCGGCTGCTGCAGGACACCTCCCTGCCGGTCCGCGCCGTCGCCAATCAGGTCGGATACGCCAACGACTCTCATTTTTCCAAGCTGTTCAAGCAGGAGACCGGCTGCAGTCCGGCCGACTACCGCAAGAAGTTCCAAAAGCCGGCCAGACCGTGACGCGGTCCGGGCCGGCTTTTTTTGCGCTGAAGGGAAAGCCGGCCCGGGGAGCTGCAGCGCGGCCCGGAACATATAACGGACAGATTGGGAATATTTTAAAACTCTGAGGATTATTTCGCTTCTTGCAAGAGAGAGGCAGCGCAACCTATGGTATACTTTTCCTAGTAAAACATTGGAAGATAGATTGAGAGCCCCGTTCGGCGCAGGGCAAGGGGGGAAAGAAGAAATGAACGGTTCCAAGCTGTTCAGACTCGCTGGATTGATCGTCGTCGTGGCTGCCGCCGATATCGCGGTGCTGTCGCCCGGACTGCTGAACGTCGAGATCGGCGGCAGCGCGCTGGAGACCGCCTCCGGCGTCAGCCTGCTGCTGGCAAGCGCGCTGGCGCTGTTCTACGGAAGCTATGCGATCGTATTCCGGGAGCCTGCCGCTCTGCCCGTCAAGCAGATCAAATCCTATGACGATTACGCGGAAGCGCTGTCTCCATACAGGCGCGTCAAGGCGCTTGAGAACGATATCGACGGCGCTGGAGCAGATCGCCCGGCTGAAGAAAAAAAAGCTCGCGCTGGAAAATGTGCTGGAGCAGCGCTTCGACCGCGGCGAGCTGAGCTTCAAGAAGTTCGCCTCCGTAACCGAAGAGGCGGAGAAGCTGTTCTATCTCAACGTGCGCAGCCTGCTGAACCGGCTGCATGTGTTCGACGAGGCGGAGTTCTCCAGCATGTCGGGCCGCAAGAGAAGCTCCTTCTCCAGCGAGCTCATCCAGGAGAAGGCGGCCATGTACAACGACCACCTTGCCTTCGTCAAAAGCTCCCTGTCCGCCAACGAGGAGCTGCTGATGAAGCTCGACCGGCTGCTCCTCGAAATCTCCCGCCTCGACGGCATCGATCCCGATGACATCGATGCGATGCCGGGCATGCAGGAGCTGGATTCCCTCATCAAGCAGACCAAATTCTACAAACAGTAAGAGGTGCAGAATGCCGAAGAAAAGCAGGTTTTTCCTTCTATCCGCCGTCATTGTCGTGCTTGTGTTCGCGGGCGTCTACGCGGGCATATCCCTGACCTCCAACCTGGGCAAGAGCAAAGCCCAGGTATCGGCCGAGGATGCGGGCAAACGTCTGAACAAGCTGTACGGCGATCTGTCGGTCGCGACGGAAACCCCGGTCAAAGGACAGATCGACCTGAACCCTGCGGACATTGCCGAATCGCTGCCGGACATCTCCAAGTTTCCGGTCACGGTCAATAATTCCACGGATCAATTCGTCGAAATCTTCTCGTCGACCGAAAAATCGGGAACCGGCGTGGACGGCTGGCTGACAGAAACCGCAGCCGAGTTCAACAAGGCCGGCATCGTCGTGGACGGCAAGCCGGCATCGGTCAAGATCCGCAACATCGCTTCCGGCACGGCAGCCGATTACATTAAGTCCGGCAAATATATCCCCGATGCGTTCACCCCGTCCAACGAGCTGTGGGGCGAGATGGTCAAAGCGGCCGGAGTCAAGACGGAGCTGATCTCGAAGCGGCTCACCGGCAACGTTCCCGGCATCGTCATCGCCAAAGCCAAGTATGATGCCCTCGTGGATACATACGGCTCGGTCAACGTCAAAACGGTGACGGAAGCGATCGCGAACAACGAATTTTCCATGGGCTACACGGATCCGTTCGCAAGCTCCACCGGACTCAACTTTCTCGTCACGGCGCTGAGCACGTTCGACAGCGCCAATATTCTCAGCGACAAAGCGGTCCAAGGCTTCGAGAAGTTCCAGGCCAACATTCCGTTCACCGCGTCGACGACGATCCAGATGCGCGATGCGGCCAAGTCGGGCATGCTGGACGGATTCGTATTGGAATACCAGACATACGTCAATGCGGCCGACTTGAAGAGCGGATACGTGTTCACGCCATTCGGAGCGCGGCATGACAGCCCGCTGTACGCCCTGGGCGAGCTCCCCCGGGAGAAGCTCGACATCATCAAGAAATTCGCCGAATTCACCGCCCAGGACAACTACCAGAAGGCCGCGGCGGACAAAGGCTTCAACGGCCTGCAGGACTACAAGTCGGAGCTCCCTTCGGTCGACGGCAGCCTGCTCGGCTCCGCCCAGAAGGTATGGAAAGAGAAGAAGAACGGCAGCAAGCCGATCGCGGCCGTGTTCGTCGCCGACGTATCGGGCAGCATGGACGGCGCGCCGCTGAACCAGCTCAAGGAATCGCTGCTCAAGGGCCAGAAATACCTCGGCAAGGACAACAGCATCGGCCTCGTCTCCTACTCCAGCTCGGTCACGGTCAACCTTCCGATCAAGAAGTACGACACGAACCAGCAGTCCATGTTCGTCGGCGCGGTGGAAGGCTTGCAGGCCGGAGGCGGCACCGCCACCTTCGACGGCATCATCGTCGCGCTCAAGATGCTGCAGGACGAGATGGCGGCCAACCCCGGCGTCAAACCGCTCATCTTCGTGCTCAGCGACGGCGAGACGAATGAGGGCCATACGCTCAAGGACATCAAGGAGCTCGTCGAAATCTACAAGGTCCCGATCTATACGATCGGCTACAATGCCAACATCAAGGCGCTGCAAAGCATATCGAGCATCAACGAGGCCGCCAGCATCAATGCGGATACGGATGATGTCGTCTACAAGATCGGCAATCTGTTCAATGTCCAGATGTAACTCGGAGGAGGATGACCATGACATTTTCGCTTGAGGTAGCCAGCCCGGAAGAGATCAAGGCGGCGGTAGAAGAAGAAGTCAAGCCCGTGCCGGAGGAGATCCGCAAGCTCAAGGAGCTGGCGGACGCCAACGTCGCCGCCATCATGGAGCTGGACACGGAATCGCTGGACAAACGCAGGGAGATACTCCAGACGATCGACGGCTTCGGCATGAAAACGATGAAGGCTTCCTCGGACAAAAACTCGCTGCTCCAGGTATCGGTCGGCAATCTCTCCAGGACGGGAGACGAAGGCGGCCAAGTCGCCAAGGGACTGTCCGAGCTGCATACGCAGCTCAAGGATCTCGACCCGAGCGCTGTCGACTTTGCCAAGAGCGGCTTCCTCGGCAAGCTGTTCAATCCGCTGCGGGCGTACTTCCTGAAATTCCAGAAGGCCGACGCCGTCATCTCCGATATCGTCGTCTCTCTCGACAAGGGCCGGTCGACGCTGAAGAACGACAACACGACGCTGGAGATCGAGCAGCAGGCCCTTCGGGAGCTGACCAAGAAGCTCCAGAAGGAAATCCAGCTCGGCGGGCTCATGGACGAATCGATCGAAGCCCAGATCGAGGCCGCCAAAATCCGCGGCGAGGATCCCGAGAAGGTTCGCTTCATTACCGAAGAGGTGCTGTTCCCGATGCGCCAGCGCGTGATGGACCTGCAGCAGATGCTCGTCGTCAACCAGCAGGGCATCATGGCAATCGAGGTCGTCATCCGCAACAACAAGGAATTGATCCGGGGCGTCGACAGAGCCAAGAACGTCACGATCTCGGCGCTCAAAATCTCCGTCATCGTCGCTTCGGCGCTCTACAACCAGAAGATCGTGCTCAAGAAGATCGAGCTGCTCAACCAGACGACCAACGACATCATCTCCTCTACCTCCCGGATGCTCAATACGCAGGGAGCCGCGATCCACAAGCAGTCTCTGGAGGCCAGCATCTCCGTGGATACGCTGAAGCAGGCGTTCACCGAGATGCTGTCGGCTCTCGATTCCATCAGCGCCTACAAGCAGGAGGCTCTGCCCAAGATGCGCGACACCATCCTGCAGTTCCGCGAGCTCGCCGACAACGGCGAGAAGCAGATCGTCCGGCTGGAGAAGGGGCATAAGCTGGGGCTTTGACCTCCAGCGGAACGATGCCGCTGCGGTCTCCCTTCGAACAACGAGCACACCCAAAAGCAGGCACCTGTACATATATAGGTGCCTGCTTTTGTTCGTTTCGTCATGGGGTCTGCCTGACGAGACAGATCCGGCACGAATTGGGCCGCCTCCGTCTTCCAATGCCGGCGGGGCGAGAATATATATAGTCCATTCCGGTCTATGAAAGGATGATTCAAGCTGAAGCTGCGGCTTAATCGCTTCTACAAGAAATCCGGTGTCGCTTCTCCCGCCGCCAAAACCGCCAAACGCGTCAAAAACGCCAAACCGTCCAAGCGAATCCAAAGCGTTAAACCCGTCCAGCGCGTTGCGAAACGCAAAATAACCGCCTGCCCACTCAAAAAAAGGCGCCTGAATGCCGTCCAAACCGTCAACTTCCTCGTCATGGGCGACAGCCATGTCGGTTTTGGGAACAGCCTGAGCATTTATAAGCGTCTGCTTCAGCAAGCGGTGAAGTCCGGCCGCAAGAGCTTCTGCATTTTTGGCGGCGACAACAAGCACGGATCGACCGGAACGCAAGCCACGACGGACTACAAGGCGTTCAAGAACGTCGCGACGGGCATTCTTGGCCCCAAGCACATTCCGTTCAAAGCGTCGATCGGCAACTGGGAGGACAACACGCGCGCCCAGTTCAAACAATACCTTGGCGACGTGATGGGCAAGATGGATTTTCCCGGCACGCAGGGCAAGGTCAAGTACGTCTGGCTCGACAACGCTCCGGGAAAATTCAGCTTCGCGAGCATCGATCTGCTGACCAAGCTCGATCCGAATTTCTACTACATCATCGATTGTCACTGGCCGCTGAAAGTAAACGGCATCACCGTCGATCCTTCGCATGTGCTGGACGCGCAGGAGACAGCCCATTTTTTCCACGCTATCCCGGCCAACGTCAGAGACAAAGTGCTGGCGATCTTCACCCATCACTCGCATACGTTCTACCAGAACTTATCGCATATCTACCCCGGCTTCAACGAAACTCAATTCTACGTCTGCGGGTGTTCCGGCGATTACGAGTGCAAATGCGATACGACCGGCTGCGGCAGAGGATATTACGAGGGCGTGCTGACGCTGAACAACGGCAAAGCTTCCTTGAAAATAACGCCGGTCGAGTCGTAAGCCTTAGCGGCGTCGAACGGAAAGCCGGAACGAAACGTATGCCTGATGCGAAAACGCTCCTCATCAGCCTGACCGAACGTTGCCTTCCGCGTGTTCCGATTGCGCAGGCGACGGCGGTCTCCGCCGCAATAGCGGACTAGCCTGCCAGTCGGACGATATTCGGCGGATCATGCCCCAAAAACGGCTTTATTCCGGTCCGATCGATTGGATGGGCTCGCCTCATCTATCCGGCGTATTGATGGAGGCCGCATCTCCGTGGATACGCTGAAGCAGGCGTTCACCGAGATGCTGTCGGCTCTCGATTCCATCAGCGCCTACAAGCAGGAGGCTCTGCCCAAGATGCGCGACACCATCCTGCAGTTCCGCGACTCGCCGACAACGGCGGGAAGCAGATCGTCCGGCTGGAGAAGGGACATAAGCTGGGGCTCTGACCATGCGAAATGGAAAGAAGGTTCCTTTGCGGCAGCCTCACTAAGCCAACAGAAAGGCCAGCCGGAAATTACCGGCTGGCCTTTCGTTTTTAAAATTGAAAGCCTGCTATTCCTTGCACCTATTTCCGTCAAAGACGGCTTCAGCCAACCATGTTTACTCTCGTCGTTCGGTTGTCTTCGCTGTCTATTCGTCACGTCAGCCTTGGCTGTCCCTCCAAGCCCTCAACCCGAGCGCCAGCGCCCCGCTTAATCCCGAACGGCCGTCAAGCCCTGGAAGCACGACATACGCGTCCAGACCTTCCGCAAGCTCGTCCGCCTTTACGTATCCGTTCAGATTGCGGCGGACCTCTTCCCTGATCATCGGCAGCAGCTGCGGCTGCTGCATGACGCCTCCTCCAAGAATGACCTTCGCTGGCGACAGCATCAAAATCACGTTCGCGACTGCCTGGCCGAGATAGAACGCCTCGAATGTCCATGCCTCGTGCTCTGACGGAAGCACACTCCCCTTGACCTGCCAGCGGGCTTCCAGTGCCGGGCCGGCAGCCATCCCCTCCAGGCAGTCGCCATGGAAGGGACAGATGCCGCGGAACCCGTCCTTGGGATGCCTGCGCGTCAGCACATGTCCTCCTTCAGGATGAAGCAGCCCGTGAACCAGCCTGCCTTCGTAATAAACGCCGACTCCGATACCGGTTCCGACCGTAATATATACGCAGCTGCCCAGACCTGAAGCCGCTCCCCAAGATGCTTCGCCAAGCGCCGCTGCGTTGACATCCGTATCCCAGCCGATCGGAACCCCGAACTCCCGCTTCATCGTCCCCAGGAAATCGAACCCGGACCACCCTGTCTTGGGCGTCGCGGTCACGAACCCGTAATCTGGCCGGTCCGGATGGACGCCGATCGGCCCGAACGAGCCGATCCCGATCGCCTCCGCATCCCGGCTGCGGAAATAAGCCATCGCCTGTTCCACGGTCCGCTCGGGATCCCCCGTCGGGAAGCTGATGCTGTCCAGGATATCTCCGTCCTCATTGCCGATGCCGCACACAAACTTGGTTCCTCCTGCTTCAATCGCTCCGATTCTCATGCCTGTCCGCCTCCTTCAACTGCCCAGCGCCAGTCTGTACAGCTCGAGCGAAAGAAGCTTGACCCGATCTTCGCTGCCGAACAGGATGAGTCCCAGCGACTCGGGATCCGGGAAGATCAGCTCGGTCATGACGGCCCGTCCGCCGCATGCGAACACTTCGACCGAAGATCGGTCCACGAGAATACGAAGCTTCATCCGTCCACCGTCCGCCTTCGCCGCCATGGCGTGCCTGCCAGCAAAATCGACATGGAAATCGCCCACTCCGGATCGTGTCCGATCCACGAACAATTCCCCGCTCTGCGGACTGAAACCTACTCGCGTCTCTTCCTCCGCCGACATCCTTATGCTGATGCCGTACTCTCCGGCGCCGGCTTCCGCCTCGAACTCGGCCACCATCTCGAAGCTGTCCAGCCCGAATCCGCTCAGCTTGCTCTGGGCTTCCTTCCATTCCGGCTCCAGAAGAGACAGCAGCGGCTGCCGCGCCGACTCCAGCTCACGGACCGGCCGCTGCACGAGGACGGCGTCGCCTTCCGAGTAGTCAAGCGCGAGCTCTCGGGGAATCGTCATGGCGCTCCTCCAGCCTTCGGTCGGCGTCTGGTTGGCATAACGCCAATTGCTCATCCAGCCGATGCAGACCGTACGGCCATCCGTCTCCGGAATGCCGGACCACGTGACCGCCGCATAATTGTCCCGGCCGTGATCCAGCCAGCGAACGGTATTCGATGCTTCATCGGGCGTGAACGCGAACCCGTCGAAGGAGCCCATGAAATACTGGATCCGCGATCCCTCCACGATGCCGGGATCGTTGCCGATGCTGACGAGCATCGCCCAGACGCGCTTCTGCGGATCGCCGTCCACAGCAAGCGGGAACAAGTCCGGACATTCCCAGACACCGTCGTGGGAGCCGATTCCTTGGCCGAACTCGCTCGCAAACGTCCAATCGATGAGGTTAACCGAGCGGTAGATCGTCACCGTTTGACCGGAGGCGAGAATCATGATCCAGCAGCCTTCATGCCGGAATACTTTCGGATCCCGAAAATCGGCATGGCTTTCATGGGAAAGGACGGGATTGCCAGCGTACTTGATCCATGTCGCTCCCTCGTCCAAGCTGTACGCCAGGCTCTGTCTCTGCCTGGCTGCACCCGTGACCGGATGCTCGTCATGATGCGTGAAGATCGCGACGAGCCCCTCCCCGCCGCCAAAGAAGCCCGATGTATCATATCGGTCGACAACGGCGCTGCCGGAAAAGATCATGCCGTGCTCGTCGGGAGCCAGCGCGATAGGACGATGCTCCCACCGGATCAGATCCTTGCTGACCGCATGGCCCCAGTGCATCGGACCCCAGGTCGTACCGCGGGGATGATGCTGGTAGAACAGATGATAGGCGCCGCGATAATAGACCATTCCGTTCGGATCGTTCATCCAGCCGGCTGGCGGAGTGAAATGGTATTCGGGTCGAAAAGCCGTGTTGGATATAGGGTTCATCGTAACTCTCCTTTTATGCCATTCAAATGTCATGAGTGCTGTCCTGCTGCTGAAGTCCTGAAGCTGCAGCCGTTCGGCTTCAGCCCGCGGCCGCGTTGCGGTCATAGCCTTCCTGCTTGATTCTCAGCCAGTCCTGCAGACCAAGCCGGTCGAGCTCCTTGAGATAGGAAGCCCATTCCTGATCGGCCTTGCCGTTCTGGATCCATTCCGTGCGCATCCGCAGCACATAGGGCTTCAAATCGGCCTCGATGGCGGACAGACGGTCGAGATCCTCCATCGAGTAGAACACTTTCGGATAGATGTTCTTGGCCTTCATGTCCGGCACGTAAATCTTCTTGAGGATGTCCAGTCTCCATGCCGCGTCATCCGGCTTCGTCGTGACGGTGCCGTAATACGAATCTAGAATCGCCAGCGGTCCGCCTACGCTTGTCTTCCCTCTCAGCTCCCCTGGAGCCGCACCGTTCAGCGGCAGATGCTTGAGCATTTTATTGGCTTCGTCGAATTCAAAGATGTTCTGCTGCTTGTCGTCGCCGTACGTTCCCCAGTTGTCCTGAACCGACTGCAGCGGATCGTACAGCTGGTCCATCCACTTGGCCGTCGCCTCCAGATTCTTGTTCGCCTTCGTGACGACCATGCGGCCCCGATCGAATCCCATGCCGTTCGTGCGGGTAACGTTCTTCGTGCCGTCCGGGCCGGCCAGAGCCGGCATCGGCTCGAACTTGCTGTCCATGCCGGTCACGTTGGCCTTGTCCCAAGTGAAGTATAGGCCATAGACATCTTCCTTGCCCTTGGCGATATACGTGTTCCAATCTTGAGTGACGAACTCGTTGTCAATGACTCCGGCAGCATACAGCTCATGGATATAGTCGACGGCTTTCTTGAAGCCTTCTTCCGCGGGACCGAAGCTGATCTTGCCTTCGTCGCTCACGAGCGTATAGTCCCAGTTGATTCCTCCCCCGAACGATCCGAACAGAAACGCGAGATCCTCATTGCCCCCATCGGAGTTGATGAAGGAAAGCGGAATCTCGTCGGCCTTCCCATTGCCGTTGGGATCCTTCGTCTTGAAGGCGATGAGCACCTGCTTCAGCTCTTCGGTCGTTGTCGGCATTTGAAGTCCCAGCTTGTCGAGCCAAGCTATGTTGATCCAAGGAATGTTGTTGACGGAATGGATGCTTTCCTTGCCCGATCCCAGCTCTTCGATCCAGGGAAGAGAGTAGATATGCCCGTCCGGAGCCGTCATCATCGCCTTGTACTGGGGAGCCTTCTCCAGCACCGCGTTCAGGTTCGGCATCTGCTTAACGAGATCGTCGAGCGGGATGATCGTGCCGTCCTTGGCCAGCTTCAGCAGCTCGTAGTCGCCCAGACCCGCATCGAAAATCGCGTCGGGAAGGTCGCCTGTCGCCAGCGCCAGATTCCGCTTCTCGGCGAAGACGTCGCTTGTATAGTTGGTCCACTTGATATGGATGCCCGTCTTTTCCTCCAGCCGCTTGAAGATGAGCTTGTCGTTGGGATTTTCCGGAGCGAGCACGGAGCTCTGGGTCATGAACTTCAAGGTCGTGGCGGAATCTCCCGATCCATCCGGTCCTGCGTCGTTTCCGCTGCATCCGGCTGCGGCGAGCAGCAGTGCCGCGCCGGAAAAGCAGACCGCCGTTTTTTTCATTTTTTTCATTTGATACCCCTCCTATGATGGTTGATCTTATAGACAGTGCCCAGACTGCCGCCCTCCTTACTTCAAAGATCCTACCATGACGCCCTTCTCGAAGTATTTCTGGAAAAAGGGATACATGATCAGCAGCGGAAGGCTGGAAATGACGATGGAAGCATACTTGATGATTTCGGACAGGCGCTTGAGCTCCGCTGCCTGGGCGCGGTCCGTCAGCATCTCGGGGCTGACCTGATTCTGGATCAGAATCGAACGCAGCACGAGCTGCAGCGGATACAGCTTGGTATTCTCCAGATAGATCATAGCGTCGAAAAAGGAGTTCCACTGGCCGACGAAGGCGTACAAGGCCAGAACGAACATGATCGGCTTGGACAGCGGCAGGACGATGTTCAGGAAGATGGTCAGTTCCGAGGCTCCGTCGACCTTGGCCGCCTCGCTCAGCTCCCTTGGTATCCCCTTGAAGAAAGTTCTCGCCAGAATGATGTTCCACACGTTGACGGCGCCGGGAATGAGGATCGCCCATACCGTGTCGAGCATGCCGAGCTGCTTGATGACGAGGAAGGTCGGGATGAGCCCTCCCCCGAAAAACATCGTAAACACAAACGCCGTCATGAAAAACTTGCGGCCGGCAAAGCTGTCGATCGACAGCGGGAACCCCGCGCATACCGATACCGCCACTGTGATCAGCGCGAACGCGCCTGAATAGAACAGAGCGTTGAGGAAGCCGCGCACCATGGCTTTATTGGAGAGAATCAGCTTGTAGCCCTCGACGCTGTAATCCTTCAAATGAAACGATATGCCCTTGTTCAAGAGGGCGGTCGGTTCCATGAAGGAGGCGACGGCCACATAGATGAGCGGAACAAGGACGACAAGGACGATGCAAGCCAAGAGCAGGCGATTGACGGCAAGAATGAACCGGTCCATGGCGGTCGGCTTGATATTCATAGGGCAGCTCCTTTCTTATTTAGTAGAGGCCTTCTCCTTCGTTGAGCTTCTTCACGACAAAGTTAACCAAGATCAGCAGGATGACGTTGATGATGGAGTTGAACAAGCCGATGGCGGCGGAGTAGGAGTAATCGCCTGATTTCAAGCCGACCTTGTACACATAGGTAGGCAGAATTTCCGATGTGGGAAGATTGAGAGCCGTCTGCATCAGGAACGCCTTTTCAAAGCCGATGGCCATGATTCCTCCCGCAGAGAGAATGAACACGATCGCCATGACCGGCTTGATCGTGGGCAGATCGATGCTGCGTATTCTCTGCAGCAGGTTGGCTCCGTCGATCGTGGCTGCGTTGTGCAGCTCCGGGTCTACTCCGGCCAAGGCAGCCACATAAATGATGGAAGACCATCCCGCCGCCTGCCAGATTCCGGACACGATATAGACCGTACGGAAATAACCGGGATCGGACATGAAGTTGACCGGGTGGCCGGTGAATAGAAGGATCAGCTTGTTGATCGGTCCTGTCGGGGACAGGAAGATGAAGACCATCCCGACGATGACAACGACAGAGATGAAGTTGGGGGCGTAAAGCATCAGCTGCACGTTCTTCTTCACGCCTTGCCTCCGCAGCTGGTTCAGCATTAGAGCAAGGATGATCGGAACCGGAAAGCCGAACGCCAGTCCGTACAGGCTGAGCTTGAGCGTGTTCATGAAAATGGCTTCGAAGTTCGGGGCATTCAAAAATTTCTCGAAGTACTTGAAGCCCACCCAATCGCTCCCCCATATTCCCTTGCTATAGCTGAAATCCTTGAAAGCAATGATCACCCCGTACATGGGAATGTACTTGAAGATGACCGTTAGGATAAAGGCGGGCGCCATGAGCCAATAAAGGAAATGATTTTGCTTGATGGATGACATGGCTCGGTTCATTCTCCCTTGCCTGCTCGGCACGACAGCTTCTTCATATCCATTCGGTACTAAATCCAATTGTTGACCCCCATTCATCTTCTTTACATTTGCACAAATATGTAAAGGCTTTCATTTGATTTTACTCTTACAATTTAGCAATTAACTGTCGATAATGTCAACTGTTTTTGTAAAAAATTTCGGAAGCAAAACAGTGCAAAATTCCAAAAATGATCTAGAATCTGGCCAAAAAGGGCTGTCTCAACCGTTTTCAAGCTTCTTCCTATCCGTCTCATCCTTTTTCCCACTCCCATCTCCATATAAAATAATCATCAAATGTAAAGCAAACAGCACCATATGTAACGGAATAAAACGGCTCAAAATTCATGTAATTATTGTACATTTGTAATGTATCACTTGACATTTTGGTCAATCGACGATAAATTGAATGTAACCAGGACAGCTTCCAGGATTGAAATCAGGATAGACGGGGATATTGACTCATTCGAGGTGAATCGGCGGACATGCCAAAAGACAAAGTGACCATTCAGGATATAGCGGACGCGGTTGGCGTATCCCGCAATACCGCCTCCAAGGCTCTGAACGGCAACGAAAGCATTCCCGAAGCGACGCGCAACAAAATCGTCAAAAAAGCGGCTGAACTCAAGTACAAGCAGTTCGCTTTCGTGGATACGGATGCTTTTGCCCGAAAATCAGGCAACATCGCGCTTTTCACGGCCAATATGCCGACCAATTCCCATTTCGGCTCCCTTCTGCTGAGCGGATTGGAGAAGAAGATCAGCGCCGAGGGATTCAATCTCTCGTTTCATATTGTGAGGGACTCCGATACGGCTTCCCTCACCCTTCCCAACAACTTCGAGCCGGGCAAAGCCGACGGAATCGTCTGCATCGAAATGTTCGACAAAGCTTACAGCGAGATGATCTGCTCCCTCGGCATTCCGGTTATTTTCATCGATGCCTCTTCGGAGATCCTGTTCTCCGAGCTTCAAGCGGACGTCATCCTGATGGAGAACGAGCACAGCGTCTACTCCATCGCGAGCAGGCTGATCGCCTCGGGCCACAGCCGCCTCGGCTTCGTCGGGGATTATAACCATTGCAAGAGCTTCAACGAGCGATGGACCGGCTTCAATCGGGCGTTGGCCGATGCCGGTCTTCCACTGGACCGTTCGGCATGCATCGTGGAGAACGACCGGCATTTCGGCGAAGCCCGCTGGATCGAGGATCAGTTGGACCGGATGGAGCGTCTGCCTTCCGCATTCGTATGCGCCAACGATTTCATTGCCGTCGGCCTGCTCCGCGCGCTCAAGAACAAAAACATCCGCATTCCAGAGGATGTGCTCGTCGTCGGATTCGACGACGCCCAGGAATCGAGGATCGTCGAGCCCCAGCTGACGACAGTCCACATCTACAACACCGACATGGGGTTCGTCACGGCGGAAATGCTGCTCTCCCGGATCCACAACCCGGCGAAGCCTTTTATGGTCACGCATGTCAAAACCGATCCCGTCTACCGGGAATCGACAGGCAGCCTCCAACGGAACGATGCTGCCGCCGCTCTCCGCTGAACCGCAGGCAAACAAAAAAAGCAGGCACCTTTTCTCAGGTGCCTGCTTTTTCTGTTTGCCTCACGACGGAGCCTGCTTGACGAGAGACATCAGCGTCACAGTGCCCACGACGCAGAGCGTGCCCGCCCACTCCCAGAGGCCGAAATGAACGCCAAGCCAGATGACCGAGATGGCCGTTGCGGTGAGCGGCTCGATGCAGGCGAACAAACTGGTCTCCGAAGCGGAAATATATTTGGTGCTCTCCAAATACCAGATGAAGGCGAATATCGTTCCGAACAGGATGACGACAACAAGTGCTGCGAACGATGATGCCGACCAGCTTCCTTGAAATTCCCAAGGGGGATGATAAAAAGCGAGGCAGCCTCCCCCGATCACCATGCCCCACCCGACGACGATCAGCGAGCCCCAGCTCAGCAGCAGGCGGCCCGGCTGCAGCGTATAAAAGGCCAGCGCGACAGCGGAAGCCAGTCCCCACCCTATCGCAGGAGCGGATACGGACAGGCTCGTCACGTTTCCTCCCGTTACGAGGAGGAAGGTTCCGCCCATGGCAAGGAGAACTCCTGCTTGCAGAACCCGCCCCGGAAACCTTCTGGCTCTGATGGCCGAGAAGCATAGGATCAGCACCGGAGCGGTATACTGGATCACCGTTGCCGTCGCCGCGTTGCCGTGATGGATGGACGCGAAAAATGTATATTGGACGGCAAGCATGCCCAGAATTCCGAACAGGATGATGGATGCCGCATCCTTCCCGGTCTTCCATATCCCCCACACCTGCCCCCGATTTTTACGATACGCGATTCCCAGCATGATCAAGCCGGCTGTCAGCATCCGGACGACGGTAAGCCATTCCACCTCGAAGCCTTGCTTCTGGAACAAATATTGCGCCATCGTACCCGATATTCGCCAGAGGGAAGCCCCAGCCAAAGCCAGGGCGATGCCTTTTGTCCGGGCAGGATAAGCAGACTTGGTTATTGCATTCATTCGAAACCTCCATGCCGAATCCAGTCGATTGCGCTTCGCATATCTGCGTTGTCTGCTCCCGCTTTCTGGTATTCGATCAGACGAATCCTTGTGCACTCCATTCTCCCGATGAATGATAGGCAGCCTTATCGAATGAACAACTCCTCCACACGCGCTCAGGCGACATCTTGCCGGTTCATAACCGCTTCACTCTACTATATTCGGCGAATCAGGCCTAGGGAAAGAGTCTCCGGGACAAAAGCATATTTCCCCCTTCCCCGACAGCTTGCCCGGCCCGGCTCTATCGGTCTTGCATTTACTATACGAGAGGGAAAAACGGGAGGGATGGAAAGTGCTTACATTATCCGACCTGGGAGGATCGTATGACGCGATCTACAGCCTTGGCCACAACTGCTTGCCAGGCGTGCAGATGACCCGTTCGGGCCTTCGGCTTTACTCCGGTCCGATCGATTGGATGGGCTCGCCTCATCTGTCCGGCGTATCGAGAGCTTTGCAGGAACGCTTCGCCCACTTCATGGAGCTCGAAAACATGAGCATTGTCGGGATCGACCCCAATGCCGGCTGTTATCTCGTCAAGGATCAAGCTTATGGAATCGTCTCCAATCACGACTTTCCTGCGATCCATCCGGATACGCCGTACGCCCTGCTTCCTTATCCGGAGTTCAGGGCCAAGATGAAGCGGCGCACCGAAAGAATGCTGCATAAAATCGGCACAGCCGAAAGGATGCTGTTCATCCGGACGGAAGGAAGTTACCCGGAGCTGTACGAGCATCAGCAGGTGCTGAGCAAAATGGTCCGAGGCAAGTTCAACATTCTCTACGTGCAACATGGACCGGCGGCCGGAATCGAGGAGCTTGGCTGGCGGATTCCCCATGTATGCGCCCTGCATATTCCTCAGGTCGCCGATCTCTTCCATGACAACGATGTCTACTGGAGGCAGATTCTTTCCGGCATAAGCCATCGTTGAAAAGGATGCGGCTGATAGCTCGCTGCACCCGGCTTGGCAAGATGACAGATTTCAATCACTCTCTCGACAGCAGGCGAATGCTGTCAAAGTTCCATCTTCATCCGCAATCTTTGTTCATTAGCTATGGCATTATTTAGAAGAAATGGTATTCTGAATCTAGCAACGCGATAGTTCTCGCTCCATGCATCAAGCAAATTCAAGTTTATTAATGCGAGGCTCAGGAGGATCAAATGAGAGGTAAAATTCTGCTGCTAACGACCCTGATCGTTGTCATACTAGGATTGACAGCAGCCTATTTCATGCTCACAAATGTAATGAATCCTAATTCCATCGCAATAACCAGTACCCGAATTGAAGAGGAAACGATTTTGTTGAAGGGAACATTCATGGATAGTGCCTTAAATTATAGCGGATACAGCAAGACCTGCCATGAAAATAAATTAGTTCTAACAATAAAGGGGAGCCTCATTAAATGGCCCCACTCTAGCGGCGAATTTGAAATCCATATTAAAAACACCTGTGGCGTTCATGAAATATACCTCCAGGGATCGGATCCCAACTCGATCAAATTGATTTACAAATCGGATCATTAATTGATGGCGGCGCTATTGTCCCTATCAAAAATCAAAACCCTTAGAGTCTTTGAAACAAAAATCCTCAACATGCAAAAAAGCCGGTCCCCAATCGGGACCGGCTTTGCCTATTTCAGCTGCATGCTAGCCTTGCCGCCCGCTGCCGAGAGAAAACGCTCCGTAATTCCCTTCGGCCGCGTAATGGCCCCTCCTACGACGACCGCTGCCGCCCCGAGCTCCAGGCAGCGGCTGAACATTTCCGGCGTCAGCACATTGCCCTCGGCGACGACCGGAATCGCGGCTGTCTCTACGACATCACGCAGAAACCGGAAGTCGTCATCGTACAGATGCCGTCCCGAAGTGCCAGGCGTGTAGCCGTGCAGAGTCGTGGACACGCAGTCGAAGCCGAGCCGCTGTGCCTCGGCCGCCTCCTCCAGCGTCGAGATGTCGGCCATCAGCTGCACGGAAGAGTTGACGCTGCGGCAGTAACCGACCAGTCCGCTCAGCGTCTCGCCGCCCGGACGCGGGCGCGACGTGGCATCCAGCGCGATCATCTCGCAGCCTGATTCCAGCAGCTCGTCGATCTCCCGCCTCGTAGCCGTAATGAACACATCGCTGCCCGCATAGTCGCGCTTCACGATGCCGATGACCGGCAGGCCGACCTCGCTTTTGATGGCGAGAATATCGGGCTTGGTATTCGCCCGGATGCCTGCCGCTCCACCCTGCTCCGCCGCCAGCGCCATCTTGGCCATGATGAACGGGCTGTGCAGCGGCTCCAGCTCCAACGCTTGGCAGGAGACGACCAGACCGCCTCTGATCCGCTCCAGCATATCAGTATTTCCCCGGAAATGCCGCGTACTCGGCGACGGCCGCCTCGATGTCCCGATTGAGAGCCTTCAAGGAATCGCCGTCTGCAGCGCTTACCGGCAGGAGTGGCAGCCGCGGCGAGCCCGTCTCGATGCCGCGCAGCGACAGAATCGCCTTGCAGGCACCGTACAGGGACGGATAATTCAGCAGCTGCGAGATGACCGAGTTGATTCGGACTTGAAGCGCCTGCGCCTCCTTCATCCTTCCTTCGTCCGCGAGCTTGCAGAGCGCTGCGAAGAGCTCCGGCATGACGCCGTAGGTGCCGCCGATGCCGCCGTCCGCCCCCATCATCCGGCCGGCCAGGAACTGCTCGTCGGGACCGTTGAAAACGAGGAAGTCTTCCCCGCCCGCCGCCTTCAGCTGCTGCAGTCCATAAGTGCTCTCTCCGGACATCTTGACGCCGATGACCTTGTCCTGCTTGGCCAGCTTGGCGCATAGGGAAGCGGACAAGCTGAAGCCGGTCGTCTGCGGAATGTTGTAGATGATGAACGGCAGCGAGGCCGCATCGATCATCTGCTGCCAATGGTTCTCCACCGCGGCTTCGGACAGCCGGTAGTAGATCGACGGCACCGCCGAAATCGCATCGGCGCCGCAGGCTTCGGCATGACGGGACAGCTCCACGCTGTCCGCCGTGGAATTGGCTCCTACATGCACGATGATTTTGAGCTCGCCGCGCACTTCCTCCAGAACCGCCTCCAGCATCGCCTTGCGCTCCTCGACGCTCTGGAGAATTCCTTCTCCCGAGCTGCCGCCGACATAGAGGCCGGCAAGGCCTTTGCCGACATAATAGCGAGCCAGCTTGGCCGCGCGCCCGGGACTTACGGCGCCCGCTTCGTCATAAGCCGAGTACAAGGCGACATACATCCCTTGGAACTTTGACACATTGCTTTTCCTCATCTAGATCATCTCCGTCTCTTTCGTATAGTAAGCATGAACGGCTCCATACAGCGCCGCCCTGTTGCCAAGCTCGGCGACGGCCAGCTCGGCGGGAGCGAACCCGGCAGGCAGGCAGCTCCGCACATGAGGGCCGATTCTCCACAGCAACTCTTCGCCTTGGGCAGACACGCCGCCGCCGATCAGCACCTTGAGCGGGTCGAACAGCAGCATCAGTTCCGCGATTCCGCGCGCCACCTCTGCGGCCCATTCGTCGATCAGCGCTCCGCATGCGGCGTCGCCGGATCGGGCGGCTGCGAACAGCTCCGGGCCGGAGCCTTTGAAGCCGGGCCATTGCGCAGCCGCGCGGTTCAGCAGAGCCGAAGTCGACGCCCGCTGCTCGTACGTCGTGCCGGCATCCTTGTCATAGAGCGAATGGCCGATTTCTCCGGCTCGGAAGCGAGGCCCGGCCATGACGGCTCCTTCTGTGAACAGCGCGCCGCCGATGCCGGTGCCGAGCGTGATGCAGGCAAAATGCGGGCAGCCGCGCGCCGCGCCCTTCCACCATTCGCCCAGCGCGGCGGCGTTGACATCGTTCATGACCGAGACCGGGAGGCCGAACCGGCGGCCGAGAGCGCTTTTCCAATTCGTGCCCCGGTACTCTGGAATCGTCCCTCCGGCGTAGAGAATCTCCCCGCTGCCGGGATCGACGACTCCCGCGGTGCTGACCCCGATTCCCGCTATGCCGGGATGCCTGGCCAGCAGCGATTCCATGATGGAAGCAGCCGCTTCCGGTATGGCGATGTTCGCCCGTCCCTGCGGCGTGGCGGCGCGGCCGTCGAAAACGATGTCCGCCGAGCCGTCCAGGACGGCGAACTTGATGTCGGTTCCTCCCACGTCGAGAGCGGCGAACAGCCTCATTCCTTCACCGCTCCAATCGAGATTCCGCGGGTGAAGTATCGTTGGAACAGGATGAAGATAAGCAGCATCGGGATCGCGGCGACCGTGGCGCCCGCCATCTTGTAGGCGAAGTTCGGATTGAGATCCTGCATCAGCGTCGCGATTCCGACCATAAGCGTTTTGCTCTCCTTGTTCTGGCCGATGACCAGCTGCCACAGATAGTCGTTCCATACCTGAACGAAGTTCAGGATGAACAGCGCTCCGATGCCGGGCTTGACGATCGGCAGCATGATTTGCAAGAATGTTCTGACTTCTCCGGCCCCGTCAATCCTTGCCGCTTCCCTCAGCGCATCCGGCGCCGTGTCGAAAAATCCTTTGAGAAGGAAGACGCCGAAAGCCGTCGCCACGTTGGGCCAGATCATGCCGTACACGCTGTTGACGAGACCCAGATCCTGGGAGATCCGGAACAGAGGCACGATCATCACTTCCTTCGGAATCATCAGGCTGGAGATGAAGACGATAAAGAAGACGCTGCGCCCCTTGAACCGAAGCTTGGAAAAGGCGTAGGCCGCCATGGAGCTCGTGACGATGAGCAGCGCCGTCGACAATCCGGCCACGTACAAGCTGTTCAGCGTCCAGCGCAGAGCCGGCTGATTGGTGAACACATCGGCGTAGTTGGACCAGGTAAACGTGCGCGGCCACCAGTCCGGCGGCATCTTGATGACATCGGAGCTGTTCTTGACCGAGCTGCTGAACAGCCAGTACAGCGGGAACAGATTCAGCAGGGCGAAGAGAAGCACGACCGTGTTGCTGGCGATATCGAATGATTCCCGTTTCTTTGCTTTTTCTTGCCGCATAGCCAACCCTCACTTATCGTTGAACATGGCTTTGAGCTGGGGCACGGACAACAACAGCGTCAGCAGGAACATGATGACGCCTACCGCGGAGGCAACGCCGAGCTGGTTGTACTTGAAGGCGTTGTTGTAGAGGTAGTACATCAAGGTCACGGAAGCGTTGTTCGGTCCGCCGCCCGTAAGCAGCTGGATGACCACGAAGATTTTCAGCACGGCGATGATGTTGATGATGGTGATGTAGATGGTGGTGGGCTTCACGAGCGGCAGGAGAATATGGCAGATGACATGCAGGCGGCCCGCCCCGTCTACTTCCGCGGCCTCGAACAGATCCTTCGGGACGCCGATCATCGCGGCGATGTACAGGATGATCGCCTGCCCGACGTTCGTGGCGAAGGTGACGAAGATGACGACCGGCAGCACCGTGCTTTTGTTGCCGAGCAGATTCACCGTGCTCATTTCCATCTCCCGGGCCATATACGAGATGAGGCCGTTGGCCGGATTCAGCAGGAAGCTCCACACCATGCTCATGACGACCATGGACACCATGACGGGAATGTAATAGCTCCCCCGGATGAACGAGACATACTTGGCGTTTTTGTCGAAGACGGCGGAGCCGACGAAGAAGGAAAAGGCGACCGTCAGCAAAACGATGGCGACGACGAAAATGACTGTGTTCCAGACCGCCTTGAAAAAGACGGGGTCGCCGAACAGAGCGGCGTAATTGTCGAATCCGACGAACGTTTCCGTCCGGTATTGGACCTTGTACAGGCTGAGGCGCAAGCCTTCGACGATCGGATAGACGACGAAGATCAGGAACAGCAGGAACTGCGGGGCGATGAACAAATATCCGGTCAGGCCTTCTTTGACATTGCGATTGTACCGTATCATGGCTGCTTACCTTTCTCCCTTGGCCGGAACTCCCGCCCGCAGGCGGGACATCCCGGATGCCGGATGGCGCGCTCGCTTCCTCGCGATCGGCTTAGGGCTTGATGACCGAGCTTTCTCTGGCTTTCTGCAGAACGGCGTTTCCTTTGGACTGATAATCCTTGATCGCCTGCGCCGGGGTCTTCTCTCCCGTGTACATCGCCTGCAGCTCCGGATACAGCACCTGCCTCAGCTCGCTGTAGCCGGCGACATTGCCGGTGAAGGAGAACATGTTGGCGGCGTTGGCGTCATAGGCGGTAAACAGCGGAAATTGGGAGGCGAATTCGGAAGCGACCGAGCTGCGCACCGGAATGCTGTTCTTGGATGCCTTCACCAGCTCCGGATCGGTGGAGAAGAACTTGATGAAGTCCTTGGACGCTTCCATTCGGGCCTTGTCGCCCGTGTTGAACAGCGCCGTGCCGACGACATACGTGAAGGCCAGCGGCTTGCCGCTTGCGGATGGAATATTCGCCAGGCGCATGTCGAAGGAAGGAGATTTGCCCGCCTTCATGTCCGCCTTGGCATTGTTGTACAGGACGGCGTTGGTGAAGCTGATGCCGAGCTGCTGGTTCTGGAACATCGCGTTGGCATCGTTGGAGGAGACGGATTCGGCGCCGGGGTTGGAATAGCCGGAATCGTACACCTTCTTCAGCCATTCGGCCGCCTTGATTCCGTCGGCATCGTCCACGGCGAGATTGTTCTTGTCATCGAAGAACTTGTTGCCGAACATTCTCAGGTAAGCCAGGTTCCACGTATCCCCCTGGTTGTTCAGAGCATACAGCGCCATCGGGTATGCATTGGGGTACTTGTCCTTCGGCAGCTTCGTTTTCAGCGTCTCCAGAATCCGGTTGTATTCGTTGAGCGTCCACGTCTTGATCTCGTTTTCCCCGCCTACCAAGCTGTCCAGGCCGGCCGCGCGGAACATATCGGCGTTGTAGGCCAGCGTTCCCGGGTTATGGGCGAACGGATAGAAGTAGACGTCCTTGCCGAACGTGACGTTGTCCCAGTAGCCTTGGGCGATGTCCTTTCTGGCGGCATCGTCCACGATGTCGGTCAGAGGAGCGAGCGCCCCACGGTGCACATAATCGCCCATTGCGAACACGCTTTCAAAAAACATATCCGGCGGAGTGCCGCCGTTGAGGTTGACGTTCAGCAGCTCATCCCGCTGGTCTCCCGCGACGACCTGGACATTGACCTTCACGTCGTACTTGTCGTACTGCTTCTTGAATTTGTCGGCGGCATACAGGAAAAAGCTGTCGTAGTCGGCGCCGTCCTCCGTGGCGTCCATGACTCCCTTCCATTGCGGAGTCAGCCACAGGGAAAGCTCCACCTTTTCCTTTTTGCCGGCACCGGATGTCCCTCCGGCCGAGTCGGCTGAACCGGCGGAATTCGAATTCGAGTTGGCGCCGGAACAGCCGGCGGCCACGGATAAAGCCAGAGCAGCGGTCAGGACGGTCATCGCTCTTTTTTTGAGCATGGGTATTTCCCCCTTCAAATTGGTCATTGCGGATGATGCCGGCCGTTGCGGATCAGGCTTGCAGCAGATCAGCAGCGATCTTGACGACGGCCTTGCGCGCCCGCTCCCCGCCTCCCAGCCCGGGACGATGGATATCGGACGGGAACAGCATCATGTACATTCCGGGCTCAAGCCGGATGCGCCGCTCACGCTCCAGCTCGCGGTACAGCGTGCAATCCTGCTCGGCGTCATAAGCAAGATGCAGGATTTCCTTGCCGTCATGGGGCTTCCAGCCGATGTCTTCCTCCCCTTCGAGCAGGAAATGGATGTCGATGCAGCGCTCGTGCTTTTCCGCAAGCCTCTCCACCGGCGGGACGGTATGGAGACTCATGACCTGCGCATAGAAGCGGTCGCCGTCGATGTCGATGCGGCCGTCCTCCACCTTCGAGAAATCGGTTTCAAGCAGAAATGCAAGCGCTCGCTGCAGCACAGGATGAAGATAACGGCTATCGTGTCCGGACCCGTCCAAGGCATCTGCAATCATGCCTGCCCTCCTTCATGATTCATGTAAGCCCTTTTATGAATGTCGGCTTTGCGGCTTATGCCCTCATTATATCGAGGCCTATTCGAGGCTCACAGGAACGGATTTGCGCGAATTGTTCACCCTGTATGGATTTTATCCGCCGATCTTCACATTCTTTAGCCGTATATTCACTCTATTTAGATAAAAAGAGAGGCCCTGCTCGAGGCAGCCTCCCTATAAAGTCATTTCAAGCCTTCATTTCAAGCCTTTTTTAAATTTCCCCCTGAACTGCTGCGGGCTTATTCCCTTGACCTTCTTGAAGATCCTTCCGAAATAGTTGATGTTCTCGTATCCTACCCGCTCCGAAATCAAATAACTGGGCATATCGGTCTTCTTCAAATACTCCGAAGCCTTCTCGATCCGCAGCCGGTTCACCCAATCGGTAAAATTCATTCCGGTTTCGCGCTTGAACAAGGTGCTGAGGTACGCCTCGCTCATGCTCAGCCGGGCTGCGGCATCCTTCAGAGACAAGGATTTCGCGTAGTTCTCCCCCAGATACGCCAGCAGGCCGCGGATATCTTCCCGCGATGCGGCGTTAGGGGGCGATTCCTCCGCATGCCTGCGCGCCTCCGCATAATAGCCTCGAAGCTCCTCCCAATCTGCGCAAGGCGGCGACAGGCCGGCTTCGAGCTCCATGCCGAGCATCGATCCGGAAGCTCGGATCAGGCTGTCGATCCGCGCCGCGGCGGCTTCGGCTGCGATGGCATCGGCTGCGATGGCATAGGCTGTGGATTCCAACGGCTGAATCAACGCGGCCATCTCGAGCGGATTGGGCATGCAGAGGCTGGAACCCAGGAAATCCCGCAGCTCCGACTGGACAAGATGGTCAAGCAGGCGGAAGGCCGAATCCCGCTGCGACTCGTCGCGGAATCCCCTCACGCGCACATGCAGCAGCCGCATTCCTTTCGGCAGCGGCGGCAGCTCCAGCCCGGCTGGCCGGGGCTCCTGGAGCTCGCCTCGCAATTGCCGCCCCATGCGGTCAGCCTGGCTCTCCCGCCGTTCCGCAGGCGCCGGGGAAGCTCCGCTCCCGCGGCGGGATTCGTATTTGGCCGCAGCTTCGCCCAGCAGCTCCAGCAGCACGGACGGCTTGATGGAAGTCTTCAGCACGTAATCCTCGATGCCGAGCTTCATCGCCCGGCGCACATAGTCGTATTCGTCGTGGCTGCTGAGCACGATGATCATCATATCCGGGTACTTCTCCTTCACCCTGGCGATCAGCTCGAGCCCGTCCATCCGCGGCATGACGATATCGGTCAGCAGAATATCCGGCACGCCCTGCTCCATCAGCTCCAGCGCCATCTCCCCGTCGGCCGCATCGCCGATATAGTCGAAGGAGTGGCTCTCCCAGTCGACCAGCGACTTGATCCCGAGCCGGACCAGCAGCTCATCCTCGACCAGCATCACTTTAAGCTTCCCCGCCATGTCCTTCCCTCCCTTTCCTTGCCGGCAACAGTACCGTCACCGTCGTCCCGTTCCCTTCCATGCTATCCAGCTTGATGCCATAGGGCTTGCCGTACTGAAGCCGGATCCGGTCATGCACATTTTTGATTCCGATCCGCCGGGACGGCTCCTCCTGCGCGTCCGCCTCCAGCCGTTTCCTCAGCTCCATCAGCTTCGCTTCCGCCATGCCGGCCCCGTTGTCGCTTACCGCGACGATGACCTGCTCCTCTTTTCGGAGGGCCTCGATCCGGATCGCGCCGCCTGACGCCTTGTCCTTCAGCCCATGCATGAGGCAGTTCTCCACGACAGGCTGCAGCATCATTTTAAGCGCTTCCTGATCCAGCAGCTCATCCGGAACATCGATCTCGAGAGAGACGGCGCCCAGGCTCATTTTCATCAAGTTCATGTAGCTGCCGATATAATCCAGCTCCTGCCGCAGCGTCGCAAGACTGCCGTCGCGCCCGATGCTTCCTTCCAGAATGCCGCCGAGGCTGGACAGCATGTCCCCGACCTCGTCGTCCTTGCGCAAGTAAGCAAGCCATTTGATGTTGTTCAGCGTATTGAGCAGGAAATGGGGATTGATCTGGGACTGGAGCGCCCGGAAGCGCATGTCTTCCTTCTGCTCGTATTCCTGCTTGACCCGCTGCAGCAGATGCCTGATCTCCCTCACCATGTCGTTGTACGTCTGGCTGAGCGCCGCGATCTCCTGAGGTCCCGCGACCTGGATCGTGGAATGGAACTGCTTGCTTTCCAGCTCGGTCATCTTCTTGCGCAGCAGCCTCAGAGGCTTGGACATTCCGTTGGAAATCGACAGCGTCACGATCGTGAACACGATGAATATCGCAGCAAGAACAAGCATATTGGTCCGCCGGATCGTCACGATTTCCTCGAACACTTTGTCGTAAGGCACCATCTGGACCGTCGTCCAGCCGTTCAAGCCGATCGTATCATGGCTGACGATCCACTTCCGTCCGTCCTTTTCGACGATGCTTTGTCCTTGGCGGCTCGAGTGGATTCCGGCCATCACGATTTCCTCCGGAGCCTGCTGCCCCTGCATGCCGCCTCCGCCGGCAGAGACGATCCGGTCCTCCTTGTCCAGCAAATAGACGGCCCCGTCCAGGCCCCGCAGCATTTTGCGGACATCCGTCTCCGGCACGCTGAAGGAGATCGAACCGAGATTTTGGCCTTCGGGAAAGTCGGACACCGCTTTGACAAGCGTCACCATCGGCCTCTGCTCCAGGTACAGCATCCGGGAGTCTCCGGACATCCAGAGCTGGCGATAGGGCTGGCTCATGAGCGAAGAGTACCAGTCGGAGCCGGTATAGGCGCTCAGCTTGGCATCCGGTACGTAGCTTGTGCTCAGCCAGCCGCCGTAGCGGTCGATCAAGGTGATGTCCGTGTTCGTGAAATAAGAGCTGAACACCCGTTTGAACGCGGCATCGGACAGCCTGAGCTTTTCGTATTTGGAATATTGGCCGGGATCCTTCAAAACCGAGCGGATATCGGCCTGGAGCGTCATCTCCACCGATGCCTGGACCATGTCGTCAAGCAGAAGCTTCACGTTGTAGGTGACCAGAGACAAGGCATCCTGGTTGGATTCCCCGATTTTATGCTCGATCGTCCGCTCCAGCGGCTTGTCGAGCAGATACATGCTGATCAGCACGGGGGCGATCAGAAAGCAGAGGATGGAGAAGAATACGCGGTTGCGGATCGTGTTCCAGCGGGGGAAGCGGCTTTGGCGGCTTGCTGCATCGAAGGTTTTCAACTGCATTCACATCCCTTTTGTCCCTCTGGCTGCTATAACGTCATCCCAAAGATAGAACCTGTTATTTTCAAAGACCTGATGACTGCGCTTTCATTCATCCCCTCATTCTAGCTCCAATCCGCAGTTCTCGCATCATGCAATCCGTTCCAGTACCGGCTTTTGGCCAAGCAAAGGAAACGGGACGATCTTTTCCCGATTCGTCCATTATATCGATTTTAGAATTACACTGCATTTTACAAGCTCTAAATATCTTAAAAGCAATAGATTTATCGACGCTGCGCCGACTGGATTTCGACGGTTATTCGCTTGACAATTGCGATAAAAAGCAGATTGGCAACAAGCGGATTTCCATCAACATCGGCAAAATGAAATTGATTGGGAGTTGTCGCTGCGTTAGAACCTTTAATGAATCAGGCTGAACCGGTTTGACTGCCATTCGGAACGGAGAGGAGGGAAGCGCGATAAAGACAAAGCTTGCACAAATGTTCTAGAATGGAAGAAGCCTATAAGGAAAGAAGGTCGGCCATGCTGTTCTATAGCATCGCGGTACTGACATTCATGCTGGATCAAGCGACCAAATGGCTGATCCGCAGAAATCTCGAGATCGGGGATTCATTCCCATGGGGGCCGTTCCAAATCAGCCGTTATGAGAACAGCGGGATGGCCGGAAGCCTGTTTCAGGGATATGGAACTCTGTTCGGCATTGCGGCTCTGCTGTTCGTCGTGGCCATTCTCTATTATCGCGGCACCCTGGAGAAGAAACGCATCCTTCTGGAAGCCAGCTTCGGATTGCTCGTTGGCGGAGCGGCAGGCAACGGAATCGATCGCCTGCTGTTCGGACGCGTAACGGACTTCCTTGTGCGCTCCGGAGGCATTCTCAACGTGGCCGATCATGCCATCGAGGCTGGCGTGCTGCTCCTTCTCATTCATTCGGCCCTCAACTGGCTGAAAAGGTTAGCAATCAAAGAGTGGAAGAATTGATATCCTCCGCTCCGCATGCACGGCCCGCAGCTCCGATTGATGCATGCATCGATAAGTGTCGAATCTCTTCCAAAAAAATTCCATTATAAGGGTTTATATTAAAATGTTGACATAAATTGTAATATAATATATTCTTGCAAGAGATATCTACCCCATCATCCGGCCGGAGAAAAGTAGATACGACAACAAGATCTTACATAGGAATAAAATAGGATTGATGGAGGTAATTATATGAAATTACACAAATCCAAACTATTAACATTTGCCTTATCCGTACCTGTAGCAGCGTTTATGCTAGGAGGAAGCTCTTTTGCAGCATCTTCCATATCGTCTACAGTTGGAGGAGTTTCTGTCTCCGGTTCCATCAGCAAATTTGCAAACGGTTCAAGTTACGGCGCTACAGCAAGCACTACGTGTGGATCTACTCTCTGCACCTCTTACGCATCGGTTACTTATAATTATGTATTTGGTGATGTGAACGACATCAAGCATTCATCTGCTTCGGCTTCAAATACGGTTTCAGCTTATGCAACCGCTTACTCAAAAGATGCCCCTGTCGTTTTCAAATCCGCCACAGGGTCTCATAGTATTTCTTATACGAATAATTCGAATCAAAACTTCACCTGGTCTGGATCTACAAATATTTAACTAAATAAGATGCGCCATGTAAGGATTTAGTGCCTTAGAAAAGACCTAAACTCTTTTCTAAGGCACTTCTTCTATGTTCAGTTCATACCTAATTCAGAGTAAAAGGGGCATCATGAAATGAGGAAAAAAATCTTCTTAGGGATGATTTTAGCGATGTCATTCTTATCTGCGGGATGTAATCGCTTTGTTATGCCCAGCGATAATGAGTATCATTCAGAGGTGGATTTTCCCTATCAGTTCCGTGATGGTTTTATGGGTTTGGGGATGACTAGTTCGGAGACAGGATATTATCTTCTGCATAACAATCTAATTTATTATATGGACAAGGAGAAGATGAAGCCCGTAATTCTGGATAATCGGCCAGACAACAACTGCTTGAATAAACCCGACAGCAAGAACTGTTATGCTTTTGTTAAGAATGAAGAGCAAATGACAAGCTTGCTGCAATATTACCATTCTCATTTGTACATAGCAGAAAGCTTATTCGATCCTAAAATATCAAAATTTGGTTGGTATATGAAATTATCTCGCATGGATAGCGACGGTAAAAACCGACACGAAATCAAGACTTTTAAACTATCACCGAAAACAATTGCCATTCATCGGGGCTATATATATTACGCCACGGTTAGCGTTACAAAAGACAATGTTGAGCAGCTTGAGATCAAGCGATCCAAGCTTAAGGACCCTAATAAAGAAGAGATTATTTATACGGGGACAGATGGTATTACAGACTTATCAGCCATGATCCCGTTCGGCAATCAACTGTATTGGGTAGGTCTTGGAAATAAAGGATATGCAGAGCAAAGATATGATTTCAGTACGGGAAAGGTCACTACATTGTGGGATCGTGGTGATGGCGGATATAGCTCAATCTTGAGTATTTCAGATCAAAGGCTATATTTCAGTTACTTCTATGGTGACCCGGCTGACCCAAGAACGCTTAAAAAGTATTCATCTGATCTACAAGGAAGAGACATAAAAGAATTGCCTATCGAACATCCACCCGTCATTTCCTATTTTCTTAAAGATAATAACTATTCGTATATTCGTCCAAATGATGCTTACAAGGATCATCTGCCTAAAGGAGTCCCGTATGAATTAGCCATTTTGAAAGATAATGTAAAGATTGATTCGCTTGACTTAACGCCTTTAACGAAATTTTTTCAACTTTATGTCGGTGATGACCGTTATATGTTTATCAGATACAGTGATGACACGAAGGCTGGATATTACTACATAGATAAAAGTCAATTCGAGACAAAACAAGCCTCATTTAAGCCTTTGCTGGAAAGCAAAGTTGAGAATGAATCCCTTGTTGACTGAGGGGCGTGTCGATGAAACTGATCGGTTACGAGCTGAATAAAATCGTACACAAGCGAATTGTGATGCTGCTAGCCATCATCCTCCTCCTTATAAATAGTGTTTTCTTCGTCAATGAACAACGCAAAGATCATCATTTGCTCATTCAAAATCGTGACCAGTACAAACAGGTAGAGCAATCCTATAAAGGATTACCCCCTGTGGATGGGAAGAGATTAACAACCCTACAAGTTCAACAGTTCATTCTTTATGGGCAATTCATACAAGCCTATTTGAGTCCAAAGGATAGTCCTTGGCAGAAAATTGTCGCTGATTTGAAAAGGGATAATCAACAAGCATACGAGCAATATGAAACAGGTCCTTACTTTAACCAAGAGCAAGCGATAATACGGGATTCTTATCTTTTAAATATGTTGAGACTTCAATTTGAAAATGCTGACCATTTTGATGACAAAATAAGCTCGATGGAAGAACAAGCAAATGAAATGAAATCCGTCTCCATCTTCAACAAGAAAGATTCCTTCTCTTATCGGAATATTGTAAAGACAGTCGAGGATTTTAAGCCTTTACGCGGCTTGCCTTTCCAATTAGGGCTGGAGGAAGGGATTGTATCTGGGACGAATACTTGGTCGACTGATTTCTGCTTGGCTATGTTGATCTTCCTGCTTATCACCATCCTATTTTATGTGGAGAAAGAGGAGGGACTAACATCCCTCATTCGCTCTACTCGTCACGGTAAACTGCGTACATTCGGAGCGAAGTTGACTGCCTTGACGCTTATTACCATTTTTCTCTCTTTGATTTACTATGGTTCGATTCTACTTCTTGCAGAGCGATTATATGGGTTTGGCAGTCTCTCCCGATATATTCAGTCCATGAGTTCTTTTTATCATGCCGTTCAACCGTTGACAGTGGAACAGTACCTTTTGGTATATATGTTGTTGAAGATCATGGTCAATATACTATTGGGCTGGCTGATGGCTGCGTTATTTCTCGGTCTTGGCCATATCTCCAAAATTTATGTCGCGACATCCCTCTTGCTAGGCGCCAGCTATTTGTGTTACTCGCTTATTCATCCGAATTCTTATTTGAATGTACTAAAGTATATCAACATTCTGGCTTTTTATGATGCCTTCCATTTCATCTCCGATTATCGCAACTTGAATATATTGGGCTATCCTGTTCGGAAGGATACATTAACCTTATGGGTATGGGCAATAATGACGGCGATCTTGCCCTTGGCTTGTGCTTGGCTATTTGTGAAGCAGCCTGTTTCCATAACAAGTCCAGCACCGCTGCGTTGGATTGTGAAATGGAAAGCTTCGTTATGGAAGCACAGGAGAACGAATTCTCTCTTTTTACATGAATGGTATAAACTTCTGATCGTTGGGAAATCTGTTCTGGTTCTTATTTTCGCCGTTATTCTAATGTATAACCGAATAGATCAGAATGAACGTCCGTTTGATCTGGATTCAGGTACATATAACCGCTACATATTATCTCTGCATGGAGAATTGACGCAAGAGAAGCTTTTATTTCTTAGTGAGGAAAGAGATAAATTCACAGCAATGCCTCAGGAGCTCGATGCTTTGAAACTGAAATTAAAAAATAAGGAGATTGACTTAATTACTTACAATCAGGAAAAATTCAAAATCGATGAATATGCGAAGCAAGACAAAGCATTCCGATTTGTCGAGAAACAACGAGATTATTTGCTCCAATTAAAGCAGAAGCAAGGAATTACGGGCAACTTTGTAAATACAATATCCAGTGATGCCTTATTTAACAGCCAGCAAGATCGCCTTCTTGATGGAATTATTTACGTCCTTCTGTTGATTGTCGGCCTTGGCCCTTTGTTTGCATTGGATTATAAAAATGAGATGATGAGGGTCATTTGGAGCAGTCCAAGGGGAAGATGGCGTTTGTTCGCCATGAAACATGCTATTGCATATGCATTCGCTATATGGTTGTTGGTGCTTGTTCAAATACCTAAATTCTATAATGTCATTGTTCATTATCCCCGCCTTGATTGGAGCGCGCCTGTCCAAAGCATTGAAGTTCTGGGAAATGTGAACTGGCCGATTAGCATTTTAACCTATGTGATAGTGACAAGCTTGCTGCAATTGCTTGGTGTACTGATGCTGGCTCATGTTATTTTGTTCATTGCTGTAAGTCTGAAGAAGCAGTCTTTTCTACTCCTGACAGCTACCTCATTAGCCGTGCTTCCGCTTTGTCTTCAATACATGGGCCTGTCGGTAATCGACAAGTATAGTTTTAATTTCGCATTTGAGCTCTACGGCAAATTTAATTCGGTATCTTATGGAACGGGGATAAGCTTGTACTTTGGCGGATTGGTTGTGGTCGGCATGGCAGCATTCCGAGCGGCTTGGTCTATTATAAACAGATTCAAATGGAGGGAAAACTGAACATGCAATTGTCCATCAACTCCATTTCAAAACGCTATGATCGAGGACGTAAAGCAGCCCTGCATCAGTTCACGTCACATCTGACTCCCGGTATATATGGTGTATTGGGGCCAAATGGAGCGGGTAAGTCAACCTTAATGAATCTGATTACGGATCAAATTCAACCCGATGAAGGAGAAATTCTATTCAATGGGCAGCATATTAGTAGACTTGGCGAAAACTATCGAGAATTATTAGGTTATATGCCGCAACAACAAGGCATTTATCGTGAATTTACAGGCCGGCGCTTCTTATGGTATATGGCTGCTCTTAAGGGGCTGCCGACGGCCCAAGCGAAAACTAGAATTGATGAGTTGTTGTCGATTGTAAATTTAACGCAAGATGCGGACACGAAACTTGCTGCGTATTCCGGGGGGATGAAACAGCGCATCCTCATTGCCCAGGCATTGTTGAACGATCCCGATCTGCTTATTATGGATGAACCTACAGCAGGACTTGATCCAAAAGAAAGAATACGCATTCGCAATTTTATTTCTACCATTGCTCTCAATAAAATCGTGGTCATTGCAACCCACGTGGTTTCAGATATTGAATTTATATCAAAGGAAATATTGCTCATGAAGGAAGGGGCGCTAATCTTGCAGGATGATCCGGTGAACTTGCTTTCTTGCATGGAGGGTCATGTACACGAAGTACATACATCGGAAGCGGAACTCCCCCTGCTCCAAGCACGTTTCAAGGTAAGCAATATATTAAGTGATCGTGAGGGGATATGGGCAAGAATTGTTCACGATCAGCCTCTGCTGAACTTGGAGACTAGAGCGGTCAAGCCCAACTTGGAAGACGTGTATCTTCATTATTTCCAGGATTAATCCCCCTCCTTATTCCATCAAAGCTAGAGATATGGCCGAGAAGCCTACGCAGGATATTGCTGTAGCTCATCAAGGAATGGAATCCCTAAGAGGATAAAAAGAAAGACACCCTTGCAGGCGTCTTAGAAATGATAAAACCTTCCTTGTCCAGATTTATTCGTTCAACTCAGATGTTGCCATCATGATTCATTAAATTTACGGCCAGAGATTTATTTCTTCGCCTTATAAAACTCATGATAAAGCTTCATGAGCGCCCGCTTCTCGATCCGCGACACATAGCTTCGGCTGATGCCCAGCTCCTTGGCGATTTCCCGCTGCGTCCGCTCCTCGCCGCCATGCTCCAGCCCGAACCGGGCCATCACCACTTCCCGCTCCCGCTCGTCGAGAATGTCCAGATTTTTGTAGATCTTCGACTTCTCGATTTTGAGCTGCACCTTCTCCACGACATCGTCATGCTCCGAGCCCAGGATATCGATAAGCGTGATTTCGTTGCCTTCCTTATCCGTACCGATGGGATCGTGCAGGGAGACGTCCTTGCGCGTTTTCTTCAGCGAGCGGAGATGCATCAGAATTTCGTTCTCGATGCATCGGGCCGCGAATGTCGCCAGCTTTGTCCCCTTGCCGGTCTGGAAGCTCTCGATCGCCTTGATCAGCCCGATTGTGCCGATGGAGATGAGATCCTCGGCATCCTCGCCGGTGTTGTCGAATTTTTTGACGATATGGGCGACAAGCCTCAGATTATGCTCGATCAGCAAGTTCCTGGATACGGGATTGCCCTCGGCCATCAGCTTCAGATGGCGCAGCTCCTCTTCCTCCTGCAGCGGCTGCGGAAAGGCGTTGTTTTTGACATAGGATACGAGCAGGCTGAGCTGCTTGATGAACAGGGCGATTGCGGCAAATAATCCAGGCATTTTTCGAGCCACCCCCATGCAGTATTACCGGCCCTGCCGAGGGCACCGGTGCAAGTGTACTGACAGTTTATGTGGGCTGCCGCCCATACGTGCCTGTACGGAGCAGACACACGCAAAATAGGCCGCATTCAAATTAAATGGTTCAAAATCGCCTGAATCGGGTACAACTTCACCGCCGCAGAAGCAAGAAGCCGATTAAAATAAATAAAATCATTGATTTCCCAGTATTTAAGGAAATGGTATTAACTTTCCAAATCTTCCTGTCGATAAAATCATCGTTCTGACCATAGTTAAGGGGAGAGTTAAAAAGTATGGAATCCACCTTCCAACCGCCGGCAGGGCAGCAGCCCCCGGTACCGCCGGGATACGCGCCGCCCTATGCAAGCGACGAAGTCGTCAGCGTCAAATCCTGGCTCGGCTCGCTTGTCATTCTCATGATTCCCATCGTCAACATCATCTTCCTGTTCGTCTGGGCGTTCGGCGACAGCGCGAACCTGAACCGGAAGTACTTTGCGCGGGCGTATCTTTTATGGGCGCTGATCGGCATCGTCCTCTACATCATCTTGCTGGCTGTTTTCGGAGCTGTCATGTTCAGTGCCTTCAAATCCATGAACGATATGAACGTTTAAAAGGAGAACCCCTATGTCCTATCAACCGATTCCGACCGGCAACTCCCAAGTCATCCGCACCAGTTCCTGGATGGTGACGATGCTGCTGCTCGCTATTCCGATCGTCAATATCATCATGCTGTTCGTATGGGCGTTCGGCTCCGGCGTCAATCTCAACAAGCGCAATCTGAGCCGGGCTTACCTGATCCTTATCCTGATTGTAATGGGGATCTCGCTGCTCTTCTTCCTGTTGTCTCTCGCAGCAGCATCGGGTCAATAATCGACGACTGCCGCCATCTTTTAACCCAAAAAAAGCCCAGGCAGATATGATCTGCCTGGGCTTTTCGCCTTCATGTACAGGACGGACGCCGAAATCATCATCGAGGGTACAGGGAACCCAGCACGTCGCCGACATTTCCGTCCGAAATATAGTTCGCATAAGCATCGAGCGGAGTCGGAGTCCGGTTGACGATAATAAGCTTATCGCCGCGGTACAGGCTCACGAGGCCCGCAGCCGGATGCACCGTCAGCGACGTGCCTCCTACGATGAGCGTGTCGGCCTGCTCGATCTCGAATGCCGCGCGATCCAGGAGATCCGTATCGAGGTTCTCTTGATACAGCACGACATCCGGCTTGACGATGCCTTCGCAGGCCGTGCAGAGAGGAACCGGGCGCGGATCGCGCAGGACGGCGGACAACGGATACTTGAGCCCGCAGTCCATGCAATAGTTGCGGTGAACCGATCCGTGCAGCTCCAGCACGCTGCGGCTGCCGGCAAGCTGATGCAGGCCGTCGATATTCTGGGTGACGACCGCCGTCAGCCGGCCCTCCTGCTCCAGCCTAGCCAGCGCTCGATGCGCGGCATTGGGAAGCGCTTCGGGATAGACCATATGGGTCCGGTAAAAGGCATAGAAATCAGCCGGATGCTCCATGAAAAAGTCCCGGCTCAAAATCTCTTCCGGCAAATACGTTTTGCTCGTACGCTGCTCGTACAACCCGTCCGCCGAGCGGAAATCGGGAATCCCGCTTTCCGTGGAGGTTCCCGCCCCGCCGAAAAATACGATGCGCCGGCTGTCGGACAGAATCGTCTGCAGATCCGCCTGCTCCATGCGGCCACTCCCTCTTCAGGTTCATTTCCCACCTTTACCCCGCTTCGGCTGAGACTGACGCCGATGCAGCCAAATTAGCTGCGGCCGGCTTCTACAGGCTGGTTTTGAAAATCGCCTTGTTTTCCAATCCGCGGATCATCGGCGTCCAGCTGTCGGCTTCCGGCGTAGAGCCGAGCGCGTCCTCGACCATCTGCAGCTTGGCGTCGAGCGAATCGATGAAATGGAGCGCGACCGCCTCGGCCATTTGCGGCTGCACGGGACTTCCCCATTCCCCGAGGTTGTGATGGGACAGCACAAGATGCTGAAGCGCTGTTACCTTGGCGGATTCCAGCTCGATGCCCAGCTTCAGCGCCGCTTCCGTAATCCAGCCGGATATGAGCGCCAGATGGCCGATCAGCCGGCCGCGGTCGCTGTATTCGGAGACGATGCCGAGCTGCGCGTTCATTTCCTCCGGCTTGGCCAGATCATGCAGGATGATGCCCGCAACCAAGAGATCCCGGTTCAGGAACGGCCTCTGCAGGCAGAGGAACTCCCCGATCTCCAGCATCCGAACCATGTGGTAGGCAAGGCCCGCATAGTAGGCATGATGATGGCTTTTGGCCGCAGGGTAATGCTCCAGCCGATCTCCCGCCTTCACGACGCAATAAGCGGTTATTTCACGAATCTGCACGTCTTGAATGGAGTCGACCTTGCTGCGTATGTTTTCCATCAAAGCGTCGGGGGCGGCGGGAGCGGCACGGATGAAGTCCGTCAGCTGCAGATTGTCCTCCGGCGCCGCAGGCCGGATCCGGGATACCTTCATCTGCAGGCGTTCCCTGTACAGCTGTACGGTTCCCTGTACTTTGGCCAGCATCATCGGCTTCAGCGTATCTTTCTCATGCGGCTTCAAATCCCAGTACTTGGCCGTAAGCTGGCCGCTGGAGTCCGAGAGCACGAGATCCCAATAATCCTTGGGAGGCGTCGCATTGGTCAGCTTGACATCGAGTTCCTTGACCAGATAGAACCCTGTAAATTCGTCCTTGTCGTTCAGACTGCTAATCAACGTCATGCAGCAGGCTCCTTCCGGGTGTTCATTCCTGTCTCCAGTATACTACGGAACGGCCCTTCCAGGCTCGTCATCGCTTTACTGTGACAGGCTATTCGGCGCGCCCGTTCCCGCTTGCAGCCCCCTCTCCGCCAGGAAGCGTATGGACAGCCGAGCGATTGGAAACCCTTGCAACAGGGTATAAACTGCCTATCAAGGCAATCGAACGCTGCAGCAGAAGGAAGATCCATCAACCAGGAGGGGACAAGCATGGAAGACAAGAACAAAGAAGGTCTCGCGACGGAAAAAGACATCGATCCTCGATTCGGCCTGTTCGAGGACCAGCGCGAAGGAAGCCGGGTGCAGGGCGCCGAGGAAGAGCTTCTCCGCACGTATCCTTCCGGAGAAGGCACCTATGGAACCGTTCAGGTCGACAGCTACACCGTGTCCTCCTCCCAGGCGAACGCCGCGCTGGCGGATGATGTCGACGGGGCGGAAGCGCCGAGTCCGGATCAATACGCCAAGCAGCGCGACGGCGGCGACTATGCCGAGGAGGTTCCTGTCGGCGTGCGTACCGTGAACGCCGATCCGGACCTTCTGGAGCTCGCAGACGATACGCCCGTCGATCCCGCTGCTCCGCCCGACGAATTCCACGGCACCGATCTGCTGAACGGAGTCGGGGCGCACCCGGAGGAAGAAGACCGGGAATGACGATACCGGTAACCGGCGCATAAATAAAGCAGGGGCTGCATGGCTGTATGCCGTGCGGCCCCCTTCTTTGCCTGTCCGGTTCAATCCTCGAACGAAAATCCCTGTTCCCGCAAGAAATCACCGTAGCTGCGCGACGGATAATCGGTGCGCCCTTTCATCTCGCGCGTCCACGACGATTCCCTGCCTCCGCCGGACCGGTTGCGGATGTAATCCGCATAGAGGCTGTCGTAACGCTCCAGGTCTTCGGCATAACCATTTTCCCTATACCGGTTCTCGGCATACATGCTTTCCAGCGGCAGCCGCGGCCGGTGATCCGGCTGCTCGTCGGGAACGCCGATGCACATCCCGAATACGGGATAGACGAGAGGCGGCAGTCCGAGCAGCTCCGACATCTTCCTCATGTCGTTGCGGATTCCGCCAATGTACACGATGCCGAGTCCCAGAGACTCGGCTGCCGCCGCCGCGTTCTGAGCCGCAAGCGAGGCATCGACCGTCGCCACAAGGAAATACTCCGTCGTCGCGTCGAAGCTTCCTCCATGCATGGCGACCGCTTCTCCGAAGCGGCTGAGATCGGCGCACCAGACGAGGAAGACAGGCGCTTCCCGGACATGGCGCTGGCTGCCGGCGACATCGGCGATCTGATTCCTCAGCTCGGAATCGGTTATCCCGATGACGCTGTAAGCCTGCATATGGCTGGAAGAAGAAGCTTGACGGGCGCAAGCCAGAATCGCGTCCAGCTGTTCGCCCGTGACCGGCTCGTTTTTGTAGCGCCGGATGGAGCGGTGGTTCATGAGCAGCTTGATGGTCTCGTTGCTGTTGCCGGCTTGCATGATGCCAGCCTCCTTTCGGGGACAAAAAACCTCCTGTCCATTATAAGGGACAGGAGGCCGGGCTGCCAGCAGCCGTCCAAACCATCAGGCCTGAGCGGAATCCGTCACTCCGACTGCAGATTGGCGATCATCCGGTCGAAATACCGAAGCATCTGCTCCATATCCGTCCCGTCCATCCCCTCGTACAGCTTGTACATCAGCTTCTGCTTGGTCTTGCTCACCTGCTCGAGCAGCTGCTTGCCGTTCGCTTCGATATCGAGCAGCACGACTCTGCGGTCCTGCTCCCCGCGCTCTCTAGAAATATAGCCAAGCTCGACCAGACGGTCGGCCAGTCCGGTTACCGCGCCGGAAGTAATCTGGAGCCGATCCGCCAGCACCGATGCCTTCTGCGGGCCTTCGGAGGACAACAGGCTGAGAATGCGGACATGCGTAAGGCCAAGTCCATGTTCGTTATCCCGGTTCCATTCGGAGTTGATGAGCTTGCGGACGAGTCTGAACCGGTCATCCAGCTGTCTGATCAGCTCTTGCGATACCGCTTCATTGACCATGCTTCTTTCACCTCCAGACCCCTTTGGAAGTAAGTTGGGGTTATTATATCCTTTTCCTCTAAAAATCTTCAATGTAAAGCTAAAAAAGAAACCTGACACGACGCAGCCCCGTTCGTTCAAGATGGGCAAAGGCTGCCTCAATCCTTGAACTACGCAGAGCAGGACGGTCAGGTTTCAAAAAGTTTAGTTCAAAGCTTTACGGAGCGGGTCCGGCAAATCCGGCCTCAACAGCTTTCTTGCCGTCAGCCAGGCATGCTCCAATGCCCGCTGCAGCGTCCACGCGCTGCGGGCTCCGGCCTGCACCACGAGGCCGCTTCTCCATGTCAGCGAGACGCCGCTGACGACCTCGCGCCCGGGCACCGGCTGGAGAGAATCCATCGCTTCGCGCAGCTTCTCCTCCAGCCGGCGGTCCACCAGCGACGAGAACACGCAGAAGGTTCCCCAATGGGTCATCCCCTGCCAGCTTCCCGGCGCGCCGAGCAGCTGCTCGCCGGGAATAATGCGCTGGTGCTGGCGATAGATCAATTCTCCATCCTCGTATACGGCAAGCTTGCTGTCCAGGCGGCGGTAGCGGAATACTTCTCCGCGCAGCGTCCGGCCCGGACAGAGCGCCTCGGCCTGCATCCAGCAGGCGCCGGGAGCGAGCATCACTTCCGTATCCGAGGCGAAAGACGCATCTCCGAACAGCATGACCGGTTCGGGCATATGTTCCATGACCGCATTCTCGCCGATGCTGAACCGCTGCCGCAGCGATGCGCCGCCGCCTCCCGGACACGGATGCACCTTGAGGAACGACTGGTTGGATATCTGGACCATCGTATCGCTGCCGGCCGTCCAGTCCATCCGGTACGCGTCGCCTTCCAGCATGCCCGGCGACACATCCATGACGAGAATGCCCGCTCCGCTGCCGAGCGGAAAGCTTTTGGCGATCTTGATGGGCGAAGTATGATAGCGCTCCTGCAGCCGCGTTGCGCCGGATCGATGCTCGAATGTCGCCCGAAGCTCGGATACCCGGATGCCGTTCGGCGCTCCCGCTTCCGGGACCGTGCTCAATGGGAGTGTCCGTCTCCGCCGGCCGCCGCTTCGGAGGCCGCGGCGCTCTCGCCATGAGCATGGCCATGCTCGTGATGGGTATGGCTTCTGCCCTGGGCATGGGCGATTTCATGCTCCAGCCAAGCGGCGATCTCCGCCGTCCCTTCGCCTCCGAACAGATTGGAGAAGACGAACGGCCGGTCGCCGCGCATGCGGCGCGAGTCCGCCTCCATCACCTCGAGGCTCGCTCCTACATGAGGAGCAAGGTCGGTCTTGTTGATGACGAGCAGGTCGGATCGCATGATGCCCGGGCCGCCCTTGCGCGGTATTTTTTCCCCTTGGGCAACGTCGATGATGTAGATGAACCGGTCCGCCAGCTCGGGGCTGAACGCGGCAGCCAGATTGTCGCCGCCGCTCTCGATGAAGATAAGCTCGAGCGGAGAGAACCGGCTCTGCAGCTCTTCGATCGCCTCGAAATTCATCGAAGCATCCTCGCGCACAGCCGTATGCGGGCAGCCGCCCGTCTCCACGCCGATGATCCGCTCTTCCGGAAGAACGCCTGTCGCCGCCAATATCCGCGCATCCTCCTTGGTATAGATGTCGTTGGTAATGACCGCCAGGCTGTATTTATCCTTCAGCGCTTCCGCCAGGCGCTCCACCAGCTTGGTCTTGCCGGAGCCGACCGGTCCGCCGATGCCGATCCGGATCGGCCTCCCCGCCGGAATCGGATTCGTTTCCCATTCCACATGCGTATGTCCTTGTCCTTGGCACATAATGTACGCCTCCCAGGCAATAAGTTGGTTTGGATTCAATCCATGTCTTCCATCAAGCTCATTCCTTGCCGCTAATCTTGAGGGTGACGGTGCGGGTCGGGGAAATGAGGCCCCGCCGCCCATCGTCCGGCCAATCCGGCCGTCTTCCGCGTCCACTCGTCATCCTGTGCCGAACTCATCCCTCGTTCTTCCTCTCGGTATGGGATGGCAGGAAACCGGCCGTTGAACAGGTTCAGGACATGAACAATCGCGAGTACAGCGTCTCGTGGCGGATCATGGCCAGCTCGGCGAAAGGCATGTTGCTCCAAGCCTCTTCCGGCTCCATGCCGAGCGTTATTCCGGCGGCCCGTCCGGCATCCGCCGACAGCAAGGCCAGCATGCGCTGGGCTTCCGTCTGTCCGATGGCCATCAGGCGCAGAGCGCTGTTCACCGCATTGCTGATGCTGCCGTACAGCCACCCCTGCACGGCCTGCTCCCGCCCGATGCCGCTCTGCCAGCAGATCCAGCCGAATACGAGCGGATGGGTCAGCAGGCATTCCCCTTCCCGGTATGCCTTCTCCAGCTCTTCCATGCGGCATCCCGGATAGATCGACGCCGCCAGCGCCAGCAGGCGCCGTCCCATCTTCTCCATCCCGGAGCGGGTCTCGGTTCCGATGCGCTGGACATGCACGATGCGCTCAGCCGCCCATAACCGCCGATACTCCCCTGCCGGCGCATCCCGATAGACGGCGGAGACGACCAGCGCATCCGTCGTCGCCCAGCTCTGCTCCAGCATGGCGCGCAAATACTGCTCCAGATCGGCAGCGCTGCGGATGCCGCCTTCCTGGATCAGCGTCTCCAAGCCGAAGCTGTGCGAGAAGCCTCCGATCGGCAGCGCCGAGTCCAGCAGCTGCTGCAGCACGAGCCAGTTGGCCGGAGGACTGGAAGAAGCCCCGCGGCTTCCGGCGCCAGAGGTCAGAATAAGAAGTACCTTTGCGCCATCGGCACGCTTTCCGCAGGCTCGCAGGCCGCATGGATACCGTCCACCGTCACCTTGTAGGTTTCCGGGTCGACCTCGATGACGGGGGTGGCGTCGTTGTGGATCATGTCTTTTTTGGATACTGTCCGGCAGCCCTTGACCGGCTCCACCCGCTTCTGCAGGCCGAGCCGCTCCGCGATGCCGCTGTCATGGGCCGCTTGGGAGACGAAGGTGATGCAGCTGCCGTATACCGCCCGGCCGTAAGCGGCGAACATCGGGCGGCCGAATACCGGCTGAGGCGTCGGAATCGAGGCGTTGGGATCGCCCATCTGGGCGAAGGCGATCATTCCGCCCTTCAGCACGAGATCGGGCTTCACTCCGAAGAACATCGGGCTCCAAAGCGCAAGATCGGCGAACTTTCCCGGTTCGATGGAGCCGACGAGATGGGAAACGCCATGGGTAATGGCCGGATTGATCGTGTATTTCGCCACATACCGCTTGATCCGGAAGTTGTCGCCATGCTCATCGTCCGGAGCCAGCGGCCCGCGCTGCTTCTTCATCTTGTCCGCCGTCTGCCAGGTGCGGATAATCACTTCCCCGACGCGTCCCATCGCCTGGGAATCGGAGCTCAGCATGCTGAATACCCCCATATCGTGCAGAATATCCTCGGCGGCGATCGTCTCGGGACGGATGCGCGAGTCGGCGAACGCCACATCCTCGGGGATGCGCGAATCCAGATGGTGGCAGACCATCAGCATATCCAGATGCTCCTCGATCGTGTTGACCGTGAATGGACGGGTCGGATTCGTGGAGCTGGGCAGCACGTTGAGCTCGCCCGCCGCGCGGATGATGTCGGGAGCATGCCCTCCTCCCGCGCCTTCGGTATGGTAGGTATGGATCGTCCTGCCGCCGATGGCGGCAAGCGTATCCTCCAGAAAGCCGGATTCGTTCAGCGTATCGGTATGGATCGCAACCTGCACATCGTATTGGTCGGCCGCCTTGAGGCAGGCGTCGATGGCGGCGGGAGTCGTGCCCCAGTCCTCATGCAGCTTGAGGCCGATCGCTCCCGCTTCGATCTGCTCGATCAGCGGACCCGTGAAGCTGGCGTTGCCCTTGCCGGTGAAGCCGAGATTCATCGGGAAAGCTTCGGCGGCCTCCAGCATGCGCCGCATATGCCAGGCGCCAGGCGTGCAGGTCGTGGCGTTGGTGCCCGTTGCCGGTCCCGTCCCGCCGCCGATCATCGTCGTGACCCCGGAGGAGAGCGCCGTCTCGATCTGCTGGGGACAAATGTAATGGATGTGGGCGTCGATGCCGCCCGCCGTGACGATCTTGCCTTCGGCGGCTATGACCTCCGTGCTCGCTCCGACCGTCATGCCCGGCGTGACGCCGTCCATGATATCCGGGTTGCCGGCCTTGCCGATTGCGACGATATGTCCGTCCCGAATGCCGATGTCGGCTTTGACGATGCCCCAATGGTCAATGATGACGGCATTCGTTATCAGCGTGTCCAGCACCCCCTCGCTGCGAAGCGCCCCGCTGGACTGGCCCATGCCGTCCCGGATGACCTTGCCGCCGCCGAACTTGCATTCGTCGCCGTACACCGTGTAATCCTTCTCGATGACAGCCCACAGCTCCGTATCGGCCAGCCTTACGGCATCTCCGGCGGTAGGGCCGAACATGTCCGCGTAGCTTTTGCGGTCCATCGATTTCATGCCTGCTCCCCCTCCCAAGCCTTGAGGCGGGCCCGCACCTCATCCGGCATGGCGCCGGCGACCGCCGGACCTCCGGTAATGCCGCTCAGCCCGAAGCCGAGCCGGCTTCCGCCGAGCTCGACGAGCTCGACCGGCTTCTCCTCGCCCGGCTCGAACCGCACGGCCGTGCCGGCAGGAATATTGAGCCTCATGCCGAAAGCCTGCTCGCGGTCGAAGCTCAGCCCGCGATTCACTTCGAAGAAATGGTAATGCGAGCCGACCTGGACCGGCCGGTCTCCTTGGTTGACGACAAACAGCTCTGCGGTCCGCCGGCCTTCGTTGAGCTTGATCTCTCCCGGCAATGTCCGGTATTCCCCTGGTATCACGGGCATTCCCCTTTCTTTCAAAAGCATGGCGCCTGCAGCAGCGGCAGCCGTCCTCGATCCGCCCTTCGGCTGCTGCCGGACGATCAGCCCGATATGGGCTGGTGCACCGTCACGAGCTTCGTCCCGTCAGGGAAGGTCGCTTCGACCTGAACCTCATGGATCATCTCCGGTATGCCTGCCATCACCTGGTCCCGGCGCAGGATCCGCGTGCCGTATTCCATCAGGCGCGCCACCGTAAGGCCGTCTCGGGCACCCTCCATGATCTCGGAAGTAATGAGCGCGATGCTCTCGGGATAATTGAGCTTGACCCCCCGGTCAAGCCGCCTGCGAGCCACGTCGGCGGCCATGGTAATGAGCAGCTTCTCTTTTTCCCGCTCGGTCAACTGCATCCCTTTCACCCCTTATGCCAGAATTAGTTCCATTATAGTCACGCCGGAGGCGGAAGTAAACATATTATGTAAGGAAAGTTAACATCATTAAACCTTTCGCTCCGTGCAAAAAAAGAAGCTTGCGCCTTAAGCGAAGCTTCCCGATTTCATGCCGCTATGCTGTTCCCTTCGATCTATCGACACTCGCGAACGGCTGCATCCCTACCAGATCCGCAGCAGAATATCGACCAATCCCACGTTTTTGCCGCCGTCTCCGCCTACCAGCAGAACGGCCATCAAGATAACCGCGCATGCCATGACCATCATCCACAGATGCCTCAAGGACGTCCCCTCCTCAGCGTCGTTGTCTGCTCCTATTGTAGCCGAGCCGGGAAAGGCATACCGTAACGTAATCCTAAAAATTTCTTAAGAAATCCTAAAGAGCGTCTAATGCTGTCGTTTCGCGTCCCTTTTCCGCCTGCGGGACAGCGGCGCCGGCCAGCGGGAGCCTGACCTGGAAGCTCGTCATGAAGGGATCGCTTGCCGCGGATATGGTTCCTCCATGCTGCTCTACTATGCCTTTGGCGATCGCCAGACCGAGTCCGGTGCCGCCGCTGCCGTCGCCTCTCGCCTTGTCGACCCGGTAGAACCGGTCGAACAAGTGCGGCAGATCGATGGACGGAATCATTTCCCCGTAATTGACCACTTCGACCACGGCTTCGCCTCCGGATGCCGAAGCGATCAGATCGACTCTGCCGCCATCCTTGCCGTATCGGATCGCGTTGGCGAGCAGATTCTCGAATACGCGCACCATTTTGTCGGAATCTCCCGTCACCATCAGCTTGTCGGCAGGCGCCCTCAGCTCCGTGTCCAGGCCCGCCTCCTCCAGCGGCACCCGGTACTGCAGCAGCAGCTGACGGAGCAGCTCCGTCAGATTGAAGGTCAGCTTGCGCTGCGGCGCGGTCTCATACCTCATCTTCGTGTAGTCGAACAGATCGTTGATCAGCACATGAAGCCGCTTGGACTTCTCGTAAGCGATGCTGACATAATGGCGCAGCTCCACTTCATCCCTGCACCGGTCCTGCTGGATCAGCCCGAGGTACCCGATGATGGAGGTGAGCGGCGTGCGCAGGTCATGGGAGACGTTCGTGATGAGCTCGCTCTTGGTCTGCTCCGCCCTGCGCTCCTCGTCCAGCGATAATTGCAGCTTGTGGACGAGATAGTTGATGTAGGAAGCGAGATCTCCCAGCTCGTTCTTCTGCCGGACGGGAACCTTGTAGCCGAAATGCCCGTCGGCGATGTAGCGGACGCTGCGGCTGACGTCGCGGAAATACCGGAACTGCCGCTGCTGCAGCAGCAGCAGATAAACGAGGAACAGGATCAGAGCCAGAATGACGAGCGTAAAATCGCCCAGCTGGTCGATCATCAGATGGGCGAAGGAGCGCAGCGACGGGAACGTCACCGCCAGCCTCTCGGCGGCGATGACCACGAGCGCGGAGGTGATGACCGCCAGCGCCGCGCTTGCCGCCAGATGGACGAGCAGGCGGACCGTCATGTCCTTGACGATATTGTCATCCTTCAATTTTGTAGCCTACCCCCCATACGGTCACGATGAACTTGTCTCCGGTTTCCTGCTCGAGCTTGTCCCTCAGCTTGCTGATATGGACCATAACCGTATTGTTGGACTCGTAGAACTTCTCTTTCCATACTTGCTGGAAGATGTCCTCCGCGCTGAATACCCGCCCCGGATGCGAGGCGAGCAGATGAAGAATGGCGAACTCGGTGCTCGTCAGATGCATCTGCCTGCCGTCCGCGCGCAGGACGACGGCATGGGTGCTCTTGTCGATGCGCAGCGGCCCGAGGTCGACCGCCTCCTCCGCATCCGCGCCTCCGGCCTGCGAGGACTTCGGATACTGATAAGCCCGCCTGAGCAGCGATTTCACCCTTGCGACCAGCTCCAGCGGATTGAACGGCTTGACCATGTAGTCGTCCGCTCCCGTCATGAGTCCCATGATCTTGTCCATGTCCTCGGCCTTGGCGCTCAGCATGAGGATCGGAACGGGAACTTCGTGGTCCTTGCGGATTCTTCGGCATACCTCGAGGCCGCTCAGCTTCGGCATCATGATATCGAGAACGACCAGATGGTAGGACCCGTCCGCAAGCAGCGCGAGCGCTTCCTCGCCGTCATGGGCGGTTGCCGTCTGGTAGCCTTCATTGGATAGATAAATTTGGATCAATTCTGCAATTTCACGGTCGTCGTCGACGATCAGCAGCTTTTTCACAACCGATACCACCCCTTACAGCCACTATACCGCAGAGCCGGGCGGCTTGAAAGGCATGGCGGCCAATCGTCAGACAGGTTTAAGCTTTCCTTTAGGTTTCCTTTAACATGCAGCAGAAAGACCCCGCTCCTGCGCCATGCAGGGACGGGGTTCTCCATACGGCCGCGGATGCGGGGAAGGAGATCAGCTCTTGTCGCTGGCCGCCTTATCCGTAATGTTGATCAGATTCTGGTCCGGGTTGTACCAGCAATAGGCGCCGAGCGACTCGGATACGAACCGCAGCGGCACCATCGTCGCCCCGCTCAGGTTGCGCGCCGGCACGTCCAGCTCGACCTTGTTGCCGTTGATGGAGGCCGCCGTCTTGTTGACGGTCAGCTCGATCGTCATCGTCCCTTTCGTCGCCTTGATGCTCTGGTCGAACTGGTTCCAGTCCACCTGAGCGCCCATCGCTTCGAACACGCCGCGGAGCGGGACGAGGGTTCTGCCTTTCTCGATGACCGGATCATGGTTCATGTCGTAGCTGATGCCATTAATTAAAATTTTCGGCAGATCCTTTGCCGCCTCGGCTTGAGCGGGAGCCAGCAGTCCTGCTCCGGCAACAAGAGCGGCCGCTGCGATTGCGGCGGCCGGCTTCAGCTTGCGGACGCCGGGGGATGCTGGACGGACGAAGAAACGGTGAATGGGACTCATGGATGGGTTTGCCTCCTTTGGCAATGGACGGAATGAAAGGCTCTGATTGATATTAAACCGCTTTCGGCCGGTAAAAACCGAGGCATGTTCTTCATTTTGCGGCCGCATCATCGAAGCGAAGCATCAATGCGGCAATCTGTAGTCAAGCCTTCCCTACTATGGTAGAATCATAGAACGATGTTATTCCTGGGAGGGACAGTCATGGCACCGAAGAAAATGCGTTCCGATATGATCAAGAAGGGCTTCGACCGCGCTCCGCACCGCAGCCTGCTGCGCGCCGCCGGCGTCAAGGAAGAAGATTTCGACAAGCCGTTCATCGCCGTCTGCAATTCCTACATCGATATTATTCCAGGCCACGTGCATCTCCAAGAGTTCGGCAAAGTCGTCAAGGAAGCGATCCGCGAAGCCGGCGGCGTGCCGTTCGAGTTCAACACGATCGGCGTCGACGACGGCATCGCTATGGGCCACATCGGCATGCGCTACTCGCTCGCCAGCCGCGAGATCATCGCCGACTCCGTCGAGACGGTCGTCAACGCGCACTGGTTCGACGGCATGGTATGCATCCCCAACTGCGACAAGATCACCCCTGGCATGATGATGGGCATGCTGCGCGTCAACATCCCGTCCATCATGGTGAGCGGCGGCCCGATGAAGGCCGGACGCACCAGCGATGGACGCGCGATTTCCCTGACGAGCGTATTCGAGGGAGTCGGCCAGTTCATGGCCGGCAAGATCGACGAGGTCGGCCTGACCGAGCTGGAGCAGTTCGGCTGTCCGACATGCGGCTCCTGTTCCGGCATGTTCACGGCCAACTCCATGAACTGCCTCGCCGAGGCGCTCGGAATCGCTCTTCCAGGCAACGGCTCCATTCTCGCCGTCTCGCCGGAGCGCAAGGATTTCGTCCGCGAATCCGCCCGCCAGCTCATGAAGCTGATCGAGCTCGATCTGCGTCCGCGCGATATCGTAACCGCCGAAGCCATCGACAACGCCTTCGCGCTGGATATGGCCATGGGGGGCTCCACCAACACCGTTCTGCACACGCTCGCCATCGCCCATGAAGCCGGCATCGACTACCCGATCGCCCGCATCAACGAGGTCGCCAACCGCGTGCCGCATCTGTCCAAGCTGGCCCCTGCCTCCGACCTCCACATGGAGGACGTGCATGACGCCGGCGGCGTAAGCGCCGTTCTGAACGAGCTGCTCAAGAAGGAAGGCGCGCTTCACACGGAATGCATCACCGTCACCGGCAAGACGATCCGCGAGAACGTCGAGAATACGGAAGTGAAGCGCCGCGACGTCGTCCGTCCGATCGACGACCCGCATTCCGAGCGCGGCGGCCTGGCCGTCCTCTTCGGCAACCTGGCGCCGGACGGCGCGATCATCAAGGTCGGCGCCGTAGACAAATCCGTCGGCGGCTACCACCGCGGACCGGCCATCTGCTTCGACTCCCAGGACGCGGTTCTGGAAGGGTTGAGCAAAGGTCTCGTCAAGGAAGGCCATGTCGTGGTCATCCGCTACGAAGGACCGAAGGGCGGTCCCGGCATGCCGGAAATGCTCGCCCCTACATCCCAGATCGTGGGCATGGGACTCGGAGCCAAGGTCGGCCTCATCACCGACGGCCGCTTCTCCGGCGCTTCGCGCGGCATCAGCATCGGCCATATCTCGCCTGAAGCAGCCGACGGCGGCCCTCTCGCCTTCGTCAACGACGGCGACATCATCGAGCTGGACATGAACAACCGGACGATCCAGCTGGAGATCAGCGACGAGGAAATGGCCAAGCGCCGCGCCGAATGGGCCGGCTTCGAGCCGAAGATCAAGCGCGGCTACCTCGCCCGCTACTCCCATCTGGTTACTTCCGCCAGCACCGGCGGCGTCATGAGAATCTAATTCAAGCCATAACCGAACAATCCCCCTGCGCTTGCCGCAGGGGGATTGTTTTTCGTTCCGTTTCCATGGTGCAGATCAAGCTTTCAAGCCTCCGGCCATGACCATCGTGCCGCGCGGCGCGGTGCCGAACGCATCCGGCTCCAGCGTGATCGCCACCTGATCGAAGGAATCCGGCTGGAAGGTGAACGTAATGGCGCCGGAGCCGTTCACCGGCTTGAACGTGCCCGCATTCACAGGCTTGTCGCCCTTGATGAGCCATACCTGGAAAGCCTGGCTGTCCTTAAGCGCCGGAAGCTTGCTGGCCTGCACGATCAAGTGCGTGCCCTTGGCATCCACGACGATGTAGGCCTGCCCTTTGGCGACCATATTCTTGACCGGCTTGAGCGAGATGATCTGGCTCACCGCCGCGTCGGCCGACGGCTTCATTACTTCCTGCAGCTCCGACTGGGCCTGCACCAGATTCTGCTTGGCCGCCTCAAGTTCGCCCGAAAGCAGCTCATTCCTTTTGCTGAGGCTGTCCATGCGCTGGGCGAGGGTGCCGCAGACAAGCAGCATGACCGCTGCCGCTCCGGCCAGAAGCGCCACCAGGCGCGGCCTGCGTCCGCCGGCTGCAGCGGTCCTTCTGCCGCTTCCGGCGTTCGAAGTCCAAGCCGCTGAGCCTGCGTCCGCGCTCCTCTTGCTTGCGGAACCAGCTTCAGTCCGCCGGCGCCCGGAAGCCTCCTCATCAGGACTATCGACCTCCGCCCTGGCTGCATCGACTTGCCTTCCCAAGCCCGGCTCCTGAGCGCCGCTTCGGCCGAGCACCGCTCCCAGCACTCGTTTCTTCATTCCCTCGGGAGGCTCGACCGGATCGACCGCCAGCGGCAGCAGATTCATCAGCTTCCGCAGCTCCTGCAGCTCCGCGCCGCATTCAGCGCACTGTTCCAGATGCTCTTCGAATGCGGCGCGCTCGGCGGCGTCAAGCGCTCCTGCCGCGTACAGCTCCACATTGTCGCATTCCGTGTTTTTGCCATGCGGCTGATATGGCTGGCTTGTCATGATCGAACCCCCTCTCTCCAGACTTCCCCGAGACTTTTGCGCAGCTGCCTAAGCGCAAGCCGGACCCGGCTTTTGACGGTGCCCAGCGGAATATGATGCAGCTCGGAAATTTCCTGCTGCGTGTATCCCCCGTAATAAACCCACTCCAGCACCCGTTTCTGCTCCTCGTTCAGCTCCGCCAGCGCTTCCTTCACATGCTCCGCCATGAGCCTGTCCATCGCGGCCTGCTCCGTCGTCTCCGGGTCCTTGACCCCCTGCCAGTCCTCCTCGGACCCCGACGCCGCCGGACGGCGGTCGCGCTTGCGGATCCAGTCGATGGAGAGGTTGCGGGCCAGCGTGAATATCCAGGTGCTCACTTTGCCGGTGCGCTGGTTCATGTCAAATGAATCGGCATGATTCCATACTTTGAAAAAAAGTTCCTGCACGATCTCCTCCGCCGCCATGACGTCTCCGACGATGCGGTAGACAAAGGAGTATACGGGCCGCTCGTATCGATCATACAGCTGCTCGAGAGCATCGCTGTCCTTCGCCGCTATCCGTTGGAGGAGCTGCTCCTCCCAAGCCGTTTCGCTCATTGTTTCCTCTCCTTCCCGCTTCTCCCATCATAGAGCCTTTCCCGCCCGAAAGTCCAATGGATTAAGGACACAAAAAAAGACTGCTTCACGGAGAGAGCTGCGCTCCGAAAAGCAGTCTTGCCGGCCCAATGAGCCGAGCTTCAGGAAGCGCTCGGGCTTCCGCTCGCGACCGGCTCGACCGAGGCTCCCGGCTCGGCGGCCGGAACAGCCGCGGAGCCCTTCGGCTGCCTGGCCGTTTGCGGGCTGTCCGCATCGCGGGAAGAGGATGGCGTCCGGGCGGCATGCCGCAGTATATCCTCGCGCGACATCAGCAGCATGCGCGGTGTCATCGGCTTTTTGTCTCTTGCCTTGCCTTTGCGGCCGGCGGCTTTTTTCTTCGGCCTTGCCGTGAGAACCCGGAACAGAATACGAAGATAAATTCGGGATGCTTTGGCAAATAAATTCTCAGGAAGGTCGAATACCTGGAACCCGAGCCTGTCGGTTCCCCTATGGATCATGGTGACGCCATAAATAGCCTTGACGGAGCTCGTTTCAGGATCGTTCAGAACCTGCCTCGACAAGGCGGGAAGCGCCGTCTCCATCTCTCGGATCAAGTGGATGATGACGGCCATGGGGGAGGCCGAGCGTCCCGATACCCTGCGCAGCATGTCGTTGTCGAGATGAATCTCGGCGACGGAGTCGCCTTTGCGGATGACCGCGCCTTCCTTCAGCTCCACCTCGGGACCGTTGTACGTCGTCTTGCGGTAGTAGAAGACCGTCCTGTCTCCCGAGCCCCGAACGGCCTTCAGCCGGAATGCGAGGTGGAACAGCTTCTCGTACTGCAGCCATGTCCATGCCGCCGCCCGTCCGATCAGGCCCGGCCTCGCTTCCTTGGCCTTGTCCGTGATCGCCATCATCTCCTCGATTCCGACAAATCGGAAGCCTCGACGGCTTCCTTCCTCCAGGTAAACGGTCAGCGCCTCCAGCATTTGCGCCGGGGCTTCCGCATCCGCGCCTAGAGTGAGCCCGCAGTCGTGCAGCAGCACCACCTCGCCCGGCCTCAGCTTCTTGAGCAGCCGTTCCGTGAGCCGATCGGCATTATCGTGGGCTTTCCAGTCGCCGAAGATGCCGGACCAGAGCACGATTTTATACTGGCCTTTTTTGGAGAAATCGAACAGGTTCACAATTCCCCACGGCGGGCGGTAGTAGGCCGGCTTCAGCCCGGCTGCCGCTTCGATGATCTCCGCCGTCCGTTGTATCTGCTTTCTCACCGTAGCAGGCCTCATCAGCCAGTTGGTCTTGTGCACATAGTTGTGGATTCCGATCGTATGCCCTTCGTCCCGCATGCGCTGAAGAAGCTCCGGGTGTCTCTCCGCATGGGATCCGACGACAAAAAAAGTCGCCTTGGCTCCGTGCCTGGCGAGCAAATCGAGAAGCTTGGGCGTATAAACGGGATCGGGCCCGTCATCGAACGTCAAGGCGATCTCCCGTTCCGTGAGGCCTTTTTTGAACACTCGGAATCCGAACATGCGGCTGACCAGCCCCGGGAGAAAAGCATACAGCGTCAAAAAGTAGAATCCCCAGACAAGCAAATTCTCCATGTTCTTTTCCCCACCATATTCTCTGTATTCTGTCGATTCCGGACACAAGCCCTCCGGAAGTCCATTGAAGTCAACATCCATTGTACCATAGTCCACGGGCAAAAAAAGCCTATCATCTCTAAAACTATAGTACAATACAGACAGAAATATGCTCGTACACCGATATCTGGAGAAGGAGAACTAGACAGCATGCTGACCTTTTACCGCAAGTACTGGAGGACGGCTTTCGACATCGGCCTGATCGTCCTCACGGTTTACCTGATCATGCTATTATTCAGCTTTTTGTATTCCATCGCAGCCCCGATCTTCCTCTCGCTGCTCATCTTCGTCATCATCGAGCCATTGGCCAAAGCCTTGAACCGGATCGGCATCAAAAAGTCTCTGGCCTCGGCCGTTTCCATCCTGATTTTCTCCGCGCTCGTTCTCGGCCTGTTCTTTGGAGCCGGCTATATCGTCGTCAAGGAAGCCACCGCGCTTGCGGACAAGCTTCCGGAGTACCAGAGCATGCTCGTCGCCAAGGTCAATGCCGGATCGGATTGGCTCAAGGAGCAGGTAGGAGCCCTGCCTCCGGGATCGGTCGACAAGCTGCAGGAATACGTCGACTCCCTTACCCTGTGGGGACAAAAAGTAGCCAAAGGCTTCCTCTTCAGCGCGGCGGGATACCTGTCCTCGGTCTCCGCCTTTATGTTTAACTTTATCGTCGGAATCATACTCGCTTATTTCCTCAGCATCGAGATCGGCGACTGGAAAAAAATCGCCCGGGACAAAACGCCCCGGACGTTCAAGAAAGCGTTCGAATTTCTGCGCCTCAACGTCTTCTCGGGCATTACGGCTTACTTGAAAGCGCAGATGAAGCTGATCTCCATCACCTTCCTCGTCGTATTCGTGTCCCTCCTTCTGCTCGGAGTCGACAACGCGCTCACGATATCGGTGCTTGCCGCTGTGTTCGACATTCTGCCGCTCCTCGGAGTCGGAACGGTATTCATTCCCTGGATCATCTATCTGCTGGCTGTCGGGGATTTCAATCTGGCCATCTGGCTGACCGTCCTGTTCCTCGTCATCGTGCTTGCCCGGCAGATTCTGGAGCCGCTCATTACCGGAGATACGCTCGGCGTCTCCGCCTTCACGATGCTGGCGTTCATGGTCATCTCCCTGTCGCTATTCGGCGTCGCCGGCGTCATCCTCTCGCCCGTGCTTCTCATTCTTGTCAAAGCGTTGTACGATCAGGGCTATCTGAGGCGATGGATCACTCCGCCCAAGGATGAATATGATCTGCCCGACTATGGAAGGCCCGATCCGCCTGCAGAGGCGTGAAACTATCGGGGAAGTCCCGACAATCGCCGGAAAAAAAGTTCGGCCTAAAGTTAAGCTCTTAGCTTGGCCTTAGCTTGGCCTTGCTCGGCCATTGAAATTCGGCTCGATATCAAGCGATTCCCGTCAAGGCAGCCGCTCCGCGCCGGAGGCTTCCCAGGCAGCCAGCGCATCCATGACGCTGCCGAACAGCCTCGCCGCCTGATTCGGACTGCCCTCCGGCCGGTTCTCGGCCAGCACCGCGACGGCATACCGGGGGCTGCGGACAGGGCCGTAGCCGGCGAACCATTGATGGTTGCCCTGTCCGGGCCGTCCTGTCTCCGCTGTCCCGGACTTGCCGGCCAGCTGCCAGGACCTGCGCTGCAGGGAACGTCCCGTCCCTCCGCTTACGACCGCCTCCATGCCTTTGCGCAGAGCTGCCGCCGTAGCCGGGGTTATGCGTCCGTACGGCGACTCCAGCTCATGGGCCGGCATCCGGGCCAGCAGCTGCCCGTCCGCATATCGGATTTCCCGGAGCAGCCTCGGCTCGAGGACCTGACCGCCATGCAGAAGAGTGACCATCAGATTGGCCGCCTGAAGCGGGGACGCCAGCACATCCTGCTGGCCGATTCCCGTCCGGGCAAGCTCGCCTCTCGACCGTTCGCCCGGCGTTCCCCCTTGGCGGAACACTTGGCCCGATTCTTCTTCCCACAGAAGCCGCAGCGGACCCTTGAGGGGCCCTGCGGCTTCTCCGTTCTCCAGGCTCCAGCCTACCCTCTTGCCAAGTCCGAGCCGGTCTGCGGTGATCCGGATCTGGGAGGGGGTCAGCCGCTCGGCGAGCCCGGCAAAAACGATATTGCAGGATTGCGCCAGTCCTTGCCGAAGCGTAACGAGTCCATGCCCCCCCTCTTTCCAGCAGGATAGTCCGTAACGGCCATATTGGCCGGGACAGAAAAACCTCTCTCCCTCGCTCGTCACGCCTGCCTCCAGCGCCGCCGCTTCCGTAACCAATTTAAAGATCGAGCCCGGCGTGAACGCTTTGACACCGTGATTTTCCGTCCCGGACAGGGAGCCGTCCAGCTTGAGCGGGTCAAAGGAAGGCATCGATACCATCGCAACGATGTCGGCATTGCGGACATCCAGCACGACGACAGCCCCTTTGGCGAGCCCTTCCAGACGGGCCATCCTTTCCAGCTCCCGCTGCAAGGGAAGGCTGATGGTGGTGACGGCTTGAAGCGGATAGAGAGGCGTAGACGGGCGCGTGAGCGTCATGTCCAGCCCCTTGAGCGGAGCCCCTCCTCCGTCCGTGAAATATCGGGCGTAGGACGGACCCGTTCCTCTCAGCACTTTATCCAGCGACAGCTCCAGACCCGCTCCACCCGTTACATCGGAAAGGGCCGCCTTGCCCTTTTGCAGCTGCTTGGCGTACAATTCCCGAATCCGATCCGGATTTTCGCTGACATAACCGATCGCCTGGATTCCGCTTTCCCCTTCCGGATACCGCGCCCGAAACGGCAGCACCGCCACCCCTTCGATCCGCAGGCCGGCCAGCTCCCGCTCCTGCGCAGCGCTTAGCCGGCGCGGAATTCCCGACCCGGCATCCTGCCAGAATTCAGGCGACTTCAGGGCGGACAGCTTCTTCGTCAGCTCCTCCCTCCCGATGCCCATGATCCGCGCGAGGACGGAGAGATCTCTGCCCGTTCCTCTGCTCGCCGATGAAGGCAAGGGGAACAGCGCAAGCGAGCGGTAGGAGAAGCCCGTCAGCGGCAGCCCCGAACGGTCGCGAAAGTCTCCCCTCCCGGAATCAAGCCGGAGGCTTTGGCTGTGCAGCTGCAGCGGGCCGGCGGGCCGGCGCTGCCCGCCAGCCGGACTGCCGGAAGCGTGTCGGGAAGGAAGGAGATCAATCCAGGCAAGGCGGGCCATGCATACAAGCATGACGAACGTAATCAAGCAAGCAGCGGTTCTCAAGCGGCGTACGGACATAGGATGGCCTCCGAATATCAAATCGATTGATTCTGTATTCCAGCATTCCCCATCGACCGTTCGGCTAACAGCAGGAAAACGAACAAAGCCAAAGCCCCTTTGCTCTCGGCAAAGGGGCTTCATGTTCTTTCTTGCTTCTGCTTCTGCTTCTGCTTCTTCTGCTTCTGCTTCTTTTTCTTTCTTGCTTCTTTTTCTTTCTTGCTTCTGCTTCTGCTTCTTGCTTGGCCGTGTTCCTATTCCGTCCGGAACCTCTCCAGAGATTTCTGCAGCGAACGCGACACTTCCTCCAGCTTGGAGGATAGATTCACAAGCCCTTCGCTTACGCCGAGCTGCTCGCTGCTCAGAGACGCGACCTCCTCCGACGTCGCCGAAGAT
>NZ_BIMD01000003.1 GCF_004000905.1 Paenibacillus humicus NBRC 102415 | reverse complement strand
GCCCTCGCGACCGGCGCGCAGCACCGCATCGGCGAAGGCCGCCGCAGCGGCTTCGTCGATGCCGGCCGCCGACATGGCCAGCTCGGCGGCGACAGTGTTCGCATAAGCCGTCGTGTTCATGGCGGCTTTAGGCTCCGGCAGCGATGAGCTCGCGCATTTGCGCCGCCGCCGCTTTTTTGTCGTCCTGGCCCGTAATGCCGCCGCCGACGATGACCAGGTCAGGACCGGCAGCCACGACCTCCGGCAGAGTGGCCAGCTTGATTCCGCCGGCTACGGCCGTGCGCGCATTTTTCACGACGCTCTTGATCGTGCGCAGCTGCTCGAAGGAGTTTTTGCCCTCGGCCTGATGGTCGTAGCCTGCGTGCACGCAGATGTAGTCGACGCCCATGGCATCCACTTCGCGAGCCCGCTCCTCCAGATTCGTTACGTTGATCATGTCGACCATGATCTGCCTGCCTTGCTTGCGGCCTTCCTCGACAGCGCCTCGAATCGTGGCGTCGTCGGATACGCCTAGAATCGTCACGATGTCCGCTCCCGCCTCGGAAGCCTTCATGACCTCGTAGCCGCCTGCATCCATGACCTTCAGATCGGCAAGCACCCGCAGCTGCGGGAATGCTTCCTTCATCGCCTTGACGGCATGAAGGCCTTCATTGATGACGATCGGAGTACCTATTTCGACAATATCGATCGAGTCCGCCACCTCGGCGACGACTTTTATCGCTTCAGGAATATCGACGAGATCCAGTGCAAGTTGAAGTTCCATCTATTTCAACACTCCTTCGGAATGAAATGTCGGTTTTAGGCGATAAGCCGAATCAGGCTGCCCGCTCCCGCATGTCCTTCATTCTAGGATTTTAACGCACTTTTTGTAAGTAGGCACTTTGAAGTGGGATAGTTACTCTGGCGTAACCATGAGCTTCTGCGACTCGATAGACTTATAGCAACCTGGCCGCGTACAGCCATTCCGACATATCCAGCCATTCTGACCTCCGTTAGAAGAAACGGATAGAGCAAGCCTGACGGCAAGGTTGGTTCCGTCGCAAATGGGGGTCGGCAAGGATCGAAGACGGTAGGGTGGGGCCGGAAGGCAGGCGGCTGCAGGTTGGATTTGACCGGAAATTATTTGGATTTGCCGTAAATATAGCCTTCATATTGCATTCAATCATAGAGGGACAGCCACGACAATGAAGAATATGTCGAACAAAGTCATCAAAACACTTGACAGGTCATTTCCGGTTAATTAGTATTAGTTTAGAGTTATTACAAATAAATAATCATCCTCAGGAGGAACCATTCATGTCTCTAATTGGAACCGTAGTAAAGCCGTTCAATGCATCCGCTTTTCAAAAAGGAAAGTTCATCGAGGTTTCCGATGCCGACTTCAAAGGCAAATGGAGCGTCGTATGCTTCTACCCTGCCGACTTCACGTTCGTATGCCCGACTGAGCTCGGCGATCTGCAGGACCAATACGAGACGCTGAAATCGCTTGGCGTTGAAGTATACTCGGTATCCACGGACACTCACTTCACCCATAAAGCATGGCATGATACGACCGATACGATCGGCAAGATCGAGTACATCATGATCGGCGATCCTTCCCATACGATCTCCCGCAACTTCGACGTATTGATCGAAGCGGACGGCCTTGCTGACCGCGGCACGTTCATCATCGATCCGGACGGCGTCATTCAGACGGTTGAAATCAACGCCGGCGGCATTGGCCGCGATGCGAGCACCCTGATCAACAAGATCAAAGCCGCTCAATATGTGCGCAACAATCCAGGCGAAGTATGCCCGGCAAAATGGCAAGAAGGCGGCGCGACGCTCAAGCCTAGCCTTGATCTGGTCGGCAAAATCTAAGGAGCTGTTCCAATGGTATTATCCGAAGATATCAAGTCACAATTGAACCAATACCTTCAGCTTATGGAAGGCGATGTGCTGATCAAGGTCAGCGCGGCATCCGATCCCGTCTCAAAAGAGATGCTGGAGCTTATGGATGAAATCGTCGGCATGACGTCCAGAATTACGGTGGAAAAAGCCGAATTGCCCAGAACGCCGAGCTTCAGCGTCAACCGCATCGGCGAGGAAACCGGCGTTACGTTTGCCGGCATTCCTTTGGGCCACGAATTCACCTCCTTCGTATTGGCTTTGCTGCAAGTGAGCGGACGAGCCCCGAAAGTCGATCAAAGCGTGATCGACCAAATCAAAGGCATCAAAGGCGACTACCGATTCGAGTCGTTCATCAGCCTCAGCTGCCACAATTGCCCTGACGTCGTTCAGGCGCTGAACCTGATGAGCATCCTTAATCCGGGCATTTCGCATACGATGATCGACGGCTCCGCCTTCAAGGAAGAAGCGGAAAGCAGAGATGTCATGGCTGTTCCTTCCGTATTCTTGAATGGAGAATTTTTCGGAAGCGGCCGGATGACGATCGAGGAGATCCTCTCCAAGGTTGTCGAAGCTCCGGACGCCTCTGAATTCGACAACAAGGAGCCGTTCGACGTGCTTGTCGTCGGCGGCGGTCCTGCCGGCGCCAGCGCCGCCATCTATGCGGCGCGCAAGGGCATCCGTACCGGCATTGTCGCGGAGCGCTTCGGCGGCCAAGTGATGGACACGGTAGGCATCGAGAACTTCATCAGCGTGAAATATACCGAAGGTCCGAAGCTCGCCGCAAGCCTTGAAGAACATGTCAAAGAGTACCAGGTCGATGTGATGAAGCTTCAACGGGCCAAACGTCTGGAGAAGCGCGACTACATCGAGCTTGAGCTCGAAAACGGCGCCGTTCTGAAGAGCAAGACCGTCATCCTGTCGACGGGCGCCCGCTGGCGCAATGTCGGCGTGCCGGGCGAGGAAGAGTTCAAGAACAAAGGCGTAGCCTACTGCCCTCACTGCGACGGTCCTCTGTTCGCAGGCAAGCATGTAGCGGTCATCGGAGGAGGCAACTCCGGCATCGAAGCGGCGATCGACCTTGCCGGCATCGTCAGCCATGTGACGGTTCTCGAATACAATTCGGAGCTGAAAGCGGACGCCGTGCTGCAGGACCGCCTGTACAGCCTGCCTAACGTTACGGTGCTGAAGAACGTTCAGACCAAAGAGTTCACCGGAACGGACAAGCTGAACGGCGTTTCGTATATCGAACGCGAAACAGGCGAAGTCAAGCATATTGAGCTGCAGGGCGTATTCGTCCAGATCGGACTCGTACCGAACACGGACTGGCTCGGCGATGCCGTCGAGCGCACACACATGGGCGAGATTGTCGTCAACAACCACGGCGCGACGAGCTTGCCGGGTGTATACGCTGCCGGCGACTGCACGAACAGTCCGTTCAAGCAGATCATCATTTCGATGGGATCGGGCGCAAATGCCGCATTAGGCGCGTTTGACTATCTTATCCGCAATTAATGCAGCTATCGTTCAATAGGCCGCCTAACTACCTGATGGGTAGTTGGGCGGCTTTTATTTTCATTGGAATAGAGGGACGAAAAAAAGCCCTAACGGAAATGCTCTATGTCAATCTTGGGGAAAGCTACATGTAAACATAAATGTGAAATTGCCGATAACATAGGAGTTGATGGAAGGCATTCTTTCTAAAGATGGCTTTTGCGCAAATCTCCGCCTGAATCCGTTGAACCTGTGCAGGCTGTCGCCAAGGAATGTCCATCCGTGGTTGCCTTAGTTGTAATTTCCGAGATCGTGGTATAATTGCAGAGCTTATCCGTATGGTTTTGCGCCATCTAAATCAGACAGCAAAGAGGCTTAGAGTGAAGGTTATGCGATCCTACAAAAAAATCAAGCTCCGCCACATACTCAGCCTTCTGGTAATCAGTGCGATGTTCCTTACCGCGTCCGTCGGCGTTTATGCGGCTGTGCGCGCGAGCAGCGCCTCCCTTTCTTCGAGCTACCTGCAAAACAACGCTCAATATGCCAAGAAGCTTGCTTCCAATACCGAGGAGCTGCTTGATCTGATGCACAGCAACCTGGTGTCGCTGGCAGCGGTATCCTGGCGGAACAAGATCAATCAAAATGAGCTGGATACTTGGTTCCAAACCAATCAGCGCTACTTCAACTCCGTGTTTTTTGCCGACGCCAACCGGACGATCCAAGCCATCAGCCCGACGAATGTGGGCATCGGAGCCGGCACGAAGCTGACGTCGAGCGCCTCCGGACAGGCTGCTTCAGAGCGGACGGCGTTCATCTCCGATCCGTATGTAGGCGCCTCCGGCCGTCTTCTTGTGCTGATCTCGACGCCTGTATTCGACAAGGACGGGGAGTATGAAGGGTTTATCGGAGGCACCATCTATCTTCAAGAGGATAATGTGCTCAGCCGGCAGCTGAGCGAGCACTACTACGGCAACGGCTCGTACGTATACGTCGTGGACAAGCACGGCAGATTGATCTTCCACCCGAATCCCATTCGGATCAATGAATTCGTGAAAGGCAATGAAGTCATCGAACGGGTCAAGTCAGGAAACAGCGGCTACAAAACGATCGAAAATTCCGATGGCCAAAGCTATTTTGCCGGGTATGCCTATGAGCCCGACAGCGGTTGGGGAATTGTTTCCCAAACTCCAAAGACCATATTGGACGAGCCTATTCGAACGCTTGAAAAATCCATGATCCTCCAGGCGCTGCCGTTGTTCATTCTTATCCTGATCGCGGCGTTGTGGATTTCCAGACAAATTTCATCTCCGCTCTATAAGCTCGCCAGAATTTCGGAGGAAGCGGCCGTCTCTTCGCGGCATGTCCTTTCCGTGAACACCAGGCTGCGCGGAACGTACATCTACGAGGTTCAGCAGCTTGCTCAAAGTTTTGACAATTATGTCAAGGTCTTATCCGATGAAGCCCACCTGGACGGACTGACGCGGCTCTGGAACCGTAAAATGTTCGATCTTACGATCGCGGAATGGATCGACGAGGGGGCTCAATTCTCGTTGATTCTGCTTGATGTCGATCATTTCAAGCGGATCAACGATACATACGGACATGTCATGGGCGATCGGGTGCTTATCGAGCTGGCATCCCAGATTCGCGCGCTTGCCGGTGTTCGCGATGTTGCCTTCCGATATGGCGGCGAAGAATACGGCGTCCTTGTCAGAACCGCGGATGTCCATCTGGCCGAGCTGCTGGCCGAGCGGATCCGCGAAGAGATTGCCGCAGCGGCATTTGACCCTGTAGGCCGTCTGACGGTGTCCGTCGGGGTCGCTCATTGCAGCCCGGAATGGGGGTCGGCAAAGGAATTCATTCATAGGGCGGATATGGCGCTGTATCAATCCAAAGCCGGCGGGAGAAACCGTACGACCGTCCTCTAGCGCTGCAACAATAGGATCATGTGAATGCGAAAGGACCTGTCGTGAGACTGTCTTGAATAAATTGAGTCTGAGCGTGCCTTCAGCCGCTTGTACGAGCTATAAAACGTGAATCGCTTAAACGGAAAGCCGGATGATTCCGGCTTTTTTGCATGGGCGCTTTGCGGCTCCTCTGAATTCCTTGAACAGGCATAACCTGGCTGACATCCGCCGGACAGGAGGCTTTCTTTCCTCCTTTCATTCCATGGACGGTTTCGATCGAGGCGCGCTGTCTTTCTCAGTCCGTACGCAGGTTATTGATCGGATGAGTGCCATGATTGACTTGACAGGTTTGAGAGCGGAAGGTAAGATGATTTTAATCGTAATAATTACTATTATATTATGCGGGTAAGATCAGACTCGTTGGTATTCGAGTGAAATCATGAGCCCATGAACCCATGGAGGAGCCATAAAGGAGTTGAAGGAATGATACAGGAGATGGCGGAGAAAATTCCGGTGACCGTGCTCAGCGGTTATCTGGGCGCAGGAAAAACGACCGTATTGAATCATGTGCTCAACAACCGGGAGGGCCTTAGGGTCGCCGTGATCGTCAACGATTTGAGCGAGGTGAACATCGACGCGGAGCTGGTCCGGGACGGCGCAGGGCTGAGCCGCACGGAAGAAAAGCTCGTGGAGATGTCCAACGGCTGCATCTGCTGCACGCTGCGCGACGATCTGCTGCAGGAGGTCGAGCGCCTTGCCAAGGAGCAGAGATTTGATTATATCTTGATTGAGTCGACGGGGATCGGGGAGCCGCTTCCGGTCGCCCAAACCTTTACGTATGTCGATGAGGACCAGAATATCGACTTGTCCAAGCTTACCCGTCTGGACTGCATGGTGACGGTCGTGGACGCCTATCATTTCTGGCAGGATTTCAATACCCGGGAATTGCTGAAGGACCGCAGCCAGGAAGCGGGCGACGACGATACTCGGGGAGTGGTCCACCTGCTGACCGACCAGATCGAATTTTGCGATGTCCTGATTTTGAACAAATGCGATATGGTCGGCGCGGAGGAGCTCGACAAGCTGGAGAAGGCGCTGCGAGGCCTGCAGCCTGCGGCGAAAATCATTCGGACGAGCTATGGAAACGTAGATCCGAAGGCCATCCTGAATACGCATCTATTCGATTTTGACAAAGCGAGCCAATCCGCGGGCTGGATTCAGGAGCTGTTGAAGGAGGAGCATAAGCCGGAGACGGAGGAGTATGGAATCGGCTCGTTCGTCTACACCCGGAAAATCCCCTTCCATCCGGAGCGGCTGCTTCAGCAGCTCGCCAGCTGGCCTCAGGAAGTAATCCGCTCTAAAGGCGTCATGTGGATCGCCACTCGCAACCATACCGCTGTATCCTTCAGCCAGGCCGGCGTATCCCGGCAGCTGTCCCCTGCGGGGCTGTGGGTAGCCGCGTTGTCGGAGGAAGAGAGGTTCGCCTATTTCGGCAGCGATTTCCCCAAATCGCCGGATTGGGACGAGCAATGGGGAGATCGGGTAACCAAGCTCGTATTCATCGGCATCGGCCTCGACAAAGAGCGGATCAGCGGCTCCTTGGACCGGGCGCTTCTCACGGGAGAAGAAATGAAAAGCGTATGGCGTCATTTCAAAGACCCATTGCCGGCATTCCAGGCCGTATGAAGCAGAGCCTAATCCTACAGTCAGAGGAGTTCATTTCATGAGCAAGACAGCAGCGGCGAGCAGGCTTCCCCGTTCCAAGGGGACAGACATCGCTACCTATTATTCATCGAAGGATTGCGCCCGCAAAGTGAGGCGCATCGTGCTACAGGCCGAAAACAACCGCATTGTGGAGGAATTCATCCGGATCCTGGACATGAAGGAGAAATTCGAGGAGCATGACGTGCCTATTCCGAACAAGATCGTCATGTTCGGCCCGCCGGGAACGGGCAAGACGCTGACCGCCTTCTACATGGCGCAAAGGCTGAACATGCCTCTGCTTCTGGTCCGGCTGGATTCCGTCATCCACAGCCATCTGGGCGAGACGGCGACGAATCTCCGTAAAATATTCGATCATGCGCGGTCCAGCCCATGCGTGCTGTTTCTCGATGAGTTCGATGCCATAGCCCGGACCCGGGAAAACAATGATGAAGTGAAAGAAATGACCCGTGTCGTCAACACTCTCCTCCAGTGTCTGGATGAGTTCGACGGAAGCAGCGTATTCATGGCGGCAACCAATCTGGAGAAGGATCTGGACCGCGCCATCTGGCGCCGCTTCGATACGAAGATGAGGTACGACAGCCCGAACCGAGCTTCGCGGGAGGCGTATTTGAGCCAGCTGCTGGGCGATTTCCCCGGAGGGGAAGAGCTTCTGGAGCCAGCCTCGCAGATGCTGGAAGGATGCAGCTTTGCCGATATGGAGCAGATCGTGCTCAAAGCCAAGCGCAAGGCGATCATTGAGGAGGCATCGATCTCCCTGCCGATGCTTCAGGATTCCTATGCGGAATATAAGCCGAGGCTGCTTGAGCGGCTTGAAGCCGGACAGGAGCGTTCGCTTCGCGCGGGGGGATGGAAATGAAAGGCATCACACGGCTTGAGGGGAGACCAGCCCGCTTTCGCAGGGCAGGATGATCGTCTTTTCTTCGAGATGATCGTCTGATATACTGAAAAAGTAAAAATTACGATTAAAGGAGAATGATCATGGCGAAGAAATCCAAGGTCGTAAAAGAGCTAAAGCGACAGGCTTTGGTTGCAAAATATGCCGAGCTTCGGAAAAAGCTGAAAGAAGAGGGCAATTACGAAGCTCTGGCCAAGCTGCCGCGCGATTCTTCCCCAACCCGGCTGCATAACCGCTGTGCCATGACCGGCAGGCCGCATGCCTATCTGAGGAAGTTCAAAGTATCCCGGATCGCCTTCAGGGAGCTGGCTTACAAGGGGCATATTCCAGGCGTCAAAAAGGCCAGCTGGTAATTCCGCGCCATGGCGGCCATTGAACGGGATGAATTCAGCCGGTATCGGATCGGCAGGCTGCTGGACGGATACATCCAGCTCAAAGTTCCCGGCAGCATGCGCCGAGACATCCGGCTGGCCTACTGCTGGGAAGAGAACGGTCTAACGCTCAGCGAGCTGAGGCCCGCCCTCCCTGAATCGGGATGGCATAGCAAGGATATCGTCCATTTTCGGCTGAACAACGGCAAATGGGCGGTATGCATGAAAAGAAAAGGAGCTTGGAGCGAAGTCCCGATGATTCCTCTGCACGGCGATTTCGAGCATCAGCTCGAACAGGTGGAGCTCGACCGGCATGGATTGTTTTGGGGTGAATGAGTCTCTTTGGAACGGCTTCAAATAGTAAATATTACTTGTATTCTAAGCGAGCATGGAACACTTTCAGTGATCGTAAAGCACAAGGAGGAAAAGGGAAATGAGAGTCACAGTTACGCTTGCCTGCACGGAATCCGGGGACCGCAATTATACGACGACCAAAAACAAAAGGAACAACCCGGAACGGCTCGAGCTCCGCAAATACTGTCCGCGTCTGAAGAAGGTGACGCTTCACCGGGAGACGCGGTAAGGAAGCAGACGAACAAGCAGCCGGCTGAAGCTGCCTGTCTGGCCATGCCGGCGAACGTAAAGACTTTCCCTTTCTTGCATCGAAAGGGAAAAGTCTTTTTTTGTATGCTGAGGATTCTTCCTGTGCCTCTAGCGTCATGAGAACCGGGATAGGTTCATAGAATGGAAGAAAGGATCAGAGAGTTAGAGAGGGATGCTGGATGGACCATCACCATGTGGCCAAGCGCAGGCTGGGCCGTCTATTTCTCGTGTATTTCATCTTTTCTTCCACATGCACCATCATCTTGTTCCATCTTCTTGCCCTGCCGGTCATGCCGTTCAAGCAAATGCCGGCCTTGCTTGGGAAGCGCACGGCGTCCGAACAGGCTCTTGCCGGCAATCGGACAAGCCTTGCGGCAACTGGCGGCGGAAGAGAGCTTCCATCCCGGTCGCCTGCGCAAGCTTCCGCTTCGGAAGGCGACGATATCTTTCCTGTCGGCCCGCTTGCCGGAGGCGCGATCGATCATGTGGACGACATGGTCCCCAACAGACAAGCGTTCAGCTCCGGGAATGTCAAAGTCAATATGACCTGGGAAGCCGTCTACGGCAAATCTCCCGATCCGGAGCGGCTTCCGGAGCTGGACGGGGTCAATGTGGTGAGTCCGACCTGGTTCGAGCTCGCCAACGGAGCCGGGGATATAAGCAGCAAAGCGGATCTGGACTATGTCCGGTGGGCGAAGGAGCGCAGCCTCCAGATCTGGGCGATGTTCAGCAACGGATTCGAGCCGATCCGGACGTCAAAGGCGTTGTCGACGAAAAAGTCGCGGGAACATATGATCAAGCAGCTGCTTCAATACGCGGAATCGTATGACCTGCAAGGAATCAACTTTGATTTTGAAAACGTGAAAACGGAGGATGGGAAAAACTTCGTTCAGTTCATCAAGGAAGCGGCGCCGCTTCTTCACGAACGGAACCTCGTCGTATCTGTCGACGTCACCCCGAAGTCGGACAGCGAATACTGGTCCTTGTTCCTCGACCGGCCGGCCTTGGTTCCCTATGTGGATTTCATGATGCTGATGGCCTATGACGAGCATTGGGCTTCCAGCCCGAAATCCGGTTCGGTGTCTTCCCTCCCCTGGGTGAGGCGGTCGGTCGAACGGCTGCTGGACGAAGATGGCATTCCGCCGTCTAAAATCGTTCTCAGCATGCCTCTGTATACTCGAATCTGGACGGAGACGCCGAAGAGCTCGGGAGGGAGCAAGGTCACTTCCAAAGCGCTTGGAATGAAAAAGGCGGCCGAGCTGGTGGCCGCCCGCAAGCTGACTCCCGCGTATGACCGGAAAACCGGGCAGAATTACGTGGAGTATCGGGAGGACGGGCAATTGAAACGGATTTGGCTGGAAGACAGCACTTCCATCAAAGCAAGAGTTGCGATAGCGAAAGAATACGGGCTGGCAGGCGTTGCTACCTGGAGCCGCTCGTTCATGGACAGCGGAATATGGAATGTCATCAAAAAGGAACTGGAATGACCCTTTTCTAAACAGAGGCGGAAACGGTTGCCGGAGCCAGAATAGGATGCCGCCCGGTCGTCTCAATGATTCCGCCCCATGCCTATATACCCGCCAAGCTTTCTCAGCAAGCCTCCTGTCCGAAAGTGGACGGGAGGTTTGCTTTGATGCGATTTCAATCTGGATCGTGGAATCGCTTGACAATACCTCAGCAATCCAATAGGATTTAAAACATAACTGACTGACTAGTCAATCGGGTGAGGTGAAGAAACATCTTGAACGAAGACAAGGATTCGCAGGCCGGCAGCGAGCGGCGCAGGCGCTTCATGGAAATCGCCCTGAGACGGTTCGCGAAGGACGGTTACCATGTCACGAAAATTTCCGATATCGTTGCCGAAGCCGGCGTGGCGCAAGGAACCTTCTACTGGCATTTCAAGAGCAAGGAAGCGATTGCGCTGGAGATCGTGCAAGACGGACGCCGTCAGCTGCTGGAAGTCATCGCGCAAGGCTACCGCCGGGAGGCGGGCACGGTGCAGGACATGGTGCAAGTATCGGAAGCTCTGCTTGCCAGGCTGTTCCTGTTTGCGGAATCCAACCGGGACCTTATGGAGATGCTGCTCGGCGGCAGCGGCGCCATTGAACCGATCCGTCAAGAGATCGCGGAGACGCGGGCTGCGATGGAGAGGGCCTTCCTGCAAAATATCCGCCGGGCGATCGAGCTTGGAATGCTGCCTGCCGCAATCGATGCCGAAGTGCGGGCCGCCCTCATCATGAGCTTGATCGAAGGCGTCATTGCGCGCTGGCTGTTCGGCTTGAACGCGCCGGGGAGCGGGATCGGCTCCAGGACAGCGGAGCAGCTGGCGTCCGAGACGGCCAGATTCGAATTTTTCGGGCTGCTCGGCATTTAACGGGCCGGCAGCGGAATGATCCGGTCAGAGCCGGACACCATAATAAAAAAAGGATAGGGAGAGAAATCCAATGCGGAAGAAATCGCTTTACCTCGCTGTATCCATCCTCATGCTGCTCGCCTTTGCGCTGGCCGGATGCGGAGCGAAAACGAACGACAATGCCCAGAATACCGCAAGCCCGGCTCCTGCCGGCGAATCCGGAAGCAACGCGCCAGCGGAAGGAGACGACAACCTCCTCGCTCAAGTGAAGGCGGCCGGCGTGCTGAAAGTAGGGCTCATGGGCACCTACGCGCCTTATAATTTCCTGAACGAGAACAAGGAAATCGACGGCTTCGACGCAGACATCGCCAAGGATGTCGCCAAGCGCCTTGGAGTGAAGGCGGAATTCGCGCCTCAAGACTTCTCCGGCCTGATTCCGAGCCTGCAGGCAAGCAAGATCGATGTCATCATCAGCCAGGTGACCATAACCGACGAGCGCAAGCAGCAGATCGACTTCACTCAGCCTTACATTACGAACCAAGTGAAGATCATCGTCCGCGAAAGCAACGACTCCATTACGAAGCTGGAGGATTTCAAAGGCAAAAATATCGGCGTCGGCCTCGGTACGAACGATGAAGCCTACCTGCGCAATGAAGTGCTGCCCCAAGTAGGCAAGTTCAATATCAAAACCTACGACGATGTCATCACCTCCCTCCAGGACCTCAATGCCGGCCGGATCGACGCCACGATCAACAATCTGTACGCCTTGAAGCCGATCGTGGACAAGAACGGGTACAAGGTGAAGGCGGTCGGAGAAGCGATCAAATCCGATTCCGCCGGGATCGCCGTACGCAAGAACAATCCGGAATTTCTGGCGGCGCTGGATCAAGCTCTGACGGATATGAAGTCCGACGGAACGTACACGACCATCTTCAAGAAATGGTTCGGCGAGGAGCCTGCCTCCAAATAAGAAGCAGGGTTGCTGAGGGCTGTGGCGCATGAGCGTCATGGCCCTATGCGATATCCAACGGATCAAAAGGAGCTTCGAGCGTTCATGAATCTGCTATGGGATAACGGCCTCTTCTTGTTGAAGGGCGCCTATTATACGCTGCTGATTACCGTCGTAGCGATGTTTTTCGGCCTGCTGATCGGCATCGTCGTTGCGCTTGCCCGGCTGAAGGGGAATTTGCCGGTCCGCTGGCTGGCGCGAGCATACGTCTCCGTCGTTCGCGGCACGCCCGCATTCGTTCAAATTCTTATCGTTTATTATGGGCTTGTTGATTACGGCATTACGCTTGGACCGCTGACAGCCGCCTATGTGGCGTTAAGCATCAATGTCGGCGCCTATTTGTCGGAGACGTTCCGGGGGGCGATTCTGGCCATACCGAAGGGGCAGACCGAAGCAGCCTATGCGACGGGCATGACCCCCTGGCAAGCTTTGAGAAGAATCATATTTCCGCAAGCGGCCCGGGTGGCGATCGCCCCGATGGGCAACACGTTCATCGGCATGCTCAAGGAGACGTCGCTCGTCTCCGTCATTACCGTAACCGAGCTGCTGCGTTCCGCTCAACTGCTGGTCGCCCAGTATTATGTGTACATGCCGTTTTACCTGGGCGTAGCGGCGATGTACTGGGTGATGAGCACTCTGTTCTCGGCCATTCTCGAAGCGATCGAGAAGCGGCTGTCCAAAGTCTATTGAGAGAGGAGGAGCGAACCGAATGATGATTCAGACGAACGGGCTGTCGAAATCCTTTGGCGGAACGGAAGTGTTGAAAACCATCGATCTTCAGGTTGCGGCGAAGGAAATCGTCGTTCTTCTCGGACCGAGCGGCTCCGGCAAAAGCACGCTGCTGCGCTGTCTCAACGGGCTCGAGGAGCTCAGCGGCGGTTCGGTGGAAGTGAACGGCGTCCGCGTGGCTTCGGATATGCCGGCGAGGAAGAAGAGCGCGGGCTTCCGGGAGATCCGGCGCAACGCAGGAATGGTTTTTCAGCAGTTCAATCTGTATCCCCATAAGACGGCTTTGGGCAATGTCATCGAGTCGCTGCTTACCGTCAAGAAGCTGCCGCGGGCGGAAGCCGAGCGCATCGGCTATCGGCTGCTGGAGCGGGTAGGCCTGGCGGCCAAAAAGGACGAATACCCTTCCCGGCTGTCGGGCGGACAGCAGCAGCGCGTCGCCATCGCCCGCGCGCTTGCGATGGAGCCGTCCGTCATGCTGTTCGACGAGCCGACATCGGCGCTCGATCCGGAGCTGGTCGGCGAAGTGCTGGAAGTGATGCGGCAGCTGGCTCAGGAGGGGATGACGATGGTCGTCGTCACCCACGAGATGAAGTTCGCCCGGCAGGTGGCCAACCGGGTTGTATTCATGGACGGAGGCATCATTGTCGAGGAACAGGAGCCGGAGTCGTTCTTCCGCAGTCCAGAGTCCGATCGGGCTCGTAAATTCCTGAATCAGCTCAGCGAGCATTAAGGGGCAACACCACTACTTTCACGAGAAAGCGGGTATGTGAAATGAAAGTCATGACCACTTGGAACGGCCGGCGGGCGTTTACTTCCGTCGGAGATTCCGGTTATCCGGTCGGAATGGACGCGACGCCGCTGTATGGCGGCGAGGGCAAGGGCGCTACGCCGATGGAGCTGCTGCTGGCCGGCCTCGCCGGATGCATCGGCATCGACGTCACGATGATCCTCAACCATTACCTCGATTCCATCCAGCGAATGGAGATCGAGGCCGATGGAGCCCGCAAGGAGGAAGCTCCGACCGGCTTCACCGCAATCGAGCTTACCTTCCGCGTGGACGGAGACATATCGGCCGTCCGGGTGTGGAAAGCGATCGAGATGGGCAGCAAGAAGTATTGCGCGGTGTCCGACTCGCTCAAGGCCGACATCAGCTACAAGCTTGTGCTGAACGGGGTCGAAGCCGCCAAGCCTTGAATATAGAGATTCTGGAAGCCGCAAGCCGCCCTAAGTCGGGAGCTTGCGGCTTTTCCGCATGCCGGGGCTTTACAGGAGCGGGACCCGGCATCCGCCCTGGATGGGAACCATTGAGCGGGATAGCCTCTCCTTGTCGGGAGAAACTAATCGGGCCGTACCTGAACAAGGCTGCGGACACCATTGGACTATACTGGAGGAAACCGAATGAAAAAGCCCTGGAAAGTGCTTGCTGCCGGTATCGTAATCAGTACGGCTTTGGCCGGATGCGGAACGCACCATGGTGAGCTCGGCAACAAAAACATCCGCAACAATGCGGCCGGCAACTACAATCTGCTCAGCAAGCGCTTTGCCGATGACGGCATGAACGAAATGAACCGCGTGAAGGGCTACCAGCAAAACGGGAACAACATCGTCGGCAATCATCAAAATTATCATTTGTCCACGAACAAGAAGCTGTCGGATGAGCTGAATAAATTGCCGGGCGTGCGGACGGCCCACGTCTTCACGACGGACAAGAACGCTTATGTCGCCATCGGGCTTGACGGGCACAGCGTGACCGGCTTGACCTCGACGGGCCGTACGGCCCAAGGCTACAGCGACGGCAAAGGCATCGTCGGCGGGATGGAACGGATGGGAGCCGATATCGGAAGCGGCGTCCGCAGCCTCGCGAACGACGTCGGCATGGGAGCCCGTGCGCTGACGAACGACGTCGGCATGGGAGCCCGTACGCTGACGAACGACGTCAAGCGCGGCGCCCGGGATTTGACCGGAGGCGTCATCGGCCAGTCCAATTACGGCACATTCATGGACCGCCCCGGATCCAACGGGTACAGCTCGTATACGAACGGCTTCAACGCCTACGGCACGGGAGCATCCACGAACAACCGCGGCCATATGATGAACGGCCTGTCCGACAACAACAACCGGTACATGGACCGGGAGCTGACGAGCGAGTTCAAGGCGAAGGTCGCCGATATCGTGCACAAGAACCATCCGGGCATCCAGAATGTATACGTATCTGCGAATCCGGACTTCTTCAGCCGGATGCAAGGCTACGCCAACGACGTGAAGCAAGGCCATCCGATCAAGGGCTTCGTGGCCGAGTTCAATGCCATGGTGGAGCGGGTGTTCCCGGCCGAATCGGCCAGCAACTCCTCCTACAAGGGCATGAGCACGAACACCAACATGAATAATGGAACGCGCGGAAGCAAAAACGAGCATCTGTTCCAATAACGTCCGAAGGCCGCCGCAAGGCGGCCTTTTGACTTGGCTGAACGGACCGGGCGCCAGTCCTAGCAATTGACAAATTTCGCTGCGGTGATCAGTATGGAGGTACATACTACCCATTTTTCTAGCAGTCCTGCAGGAGGCGTCCATGTACAAAGTCATGCTGGTGGATGACGAAGCCGTCGTCCGGGAAGGCTTAAGGAACATCATCGATTGGCCCCGCCACGGGTTCGAGCTGGCGGGCGATTTCACCAACGGACGGGATGCGCTTGAAGCCATCGAGACGCTGAGGCCCGACCTGGTTTTGACGGATATCAACATGCCGTTCATGAACGGCCTCGAGCTGAGCGAGAACATTCTGCAGCGTTATCCCTATATCAAGATCATTATCCTTACCGGATACGATCAGTTCGAATATGCGCAGCAGGCTCTCCGCCTCAAGGTCCACGACTTCATCCTCAAGCCGATCACGGCCAGCGAGACGAGAGCGCTGCTGGACAAGGTCCATGCGGAGATGGAGGAGGAGAAGCGCAGGGGCGAGGATGTCGGCAGGCTGTACAGCCAGCTCAACCAGAGCCTGCCGCTGCTGCGGGAGCGGTTTCTGGAGCGGCTGGCCGCCACGGGGGCGGGAGCGCGGAACATGGCCGAGCGCCTGGCCTACTTCGGCATACCGGCTCTCCAGCCTCCCTATCTGATCACCTTGTACGACTACGATGGAGCCTCGAGGCATTCCGATGCTTCCGAGCAGGATGTGGAGCTGCTTCATTTCGCCGGCTTCAACATCATCGAAGAAATCATCTCCAGGGAGGGCGGAGTCGTCTTCCGGACTCGCGAGGACCGGATCGCCGCCCTGATCGGAGGCCAGCCGGAAAGCCTGCTGCATGAGCTGGCGCTGCGGACCGCCGAGGAGGCGCGCCATCATATCGAGCGGTATCTGGGCTATACGGTCACGGCTGCCATCGGGCGAGCCGCCGCAGGACCGCAAGATCTTCCCGATTCGTACAAAAGCGCCTCGGCCGCGCTTGATTACCGGTTTCAATACGGCAAAAACCGGGTGCTCAGCATTCTTGACCTGGAAGGCAAGGAAACGGCGCCCGCATCGGTCAGCCTCGAGTGGAGCCGCCTGCTTGCCGGGACGATCCGCACCGGTTCCGCGGCCGAGATCCGCAGCCTCATCGGGCCGTTCATCGCGGGACTGAAGCAATCCCATGCGCCGCTGGACGTATGCTACCTGCAGATCCAGAAGGTCATCGTCCTGCTCATGAACACGATGCAGGAGATGGGCATCGACGAGACGCGCATCGTCAGCAGGCACCGGATGCTGTTCTCGGAGCTGTACAGGCTCGGCACCTTGGACGAGGTCGGCCAATGGCTCGAGGAAATCGCGGTCGGAGCGATCGAGACCGTATCCGACAACCGGAGCCAGACGATGCGCAATCAGATCGGACAGGCGATCGCGTATATCGAGGAGCATTACGCCGACGAGCGCATCACGCTGCAGGACATATGCCGGCATGTCTTGATGAGCACGAGTTATTTCAGCACGGTGTTCAAGCAGCAGACGGGCGAAACATTCGTGGAATACCTGACCCGGATCCGCATCGGCAAGGCCAAGGAGCTTGTATGCAACACTCCTCTCAAGCTGTATGAAATCGCTGCCAAGGTCGGTTACGCCGATCCGAACTACTTCAGCATCTCCTTCAAGAAGCATACCGGCCTTACGCCGCGCGAATACCGGGAGAAATCAAGGGAGCAGCCATGAGAGGCAGGCGCTTTCTGGATTATTATCCCAAGACGATCCATGCCGCCATCTCGACGGCATTCTCCCTGCTTATCCTGGCGGCCATCGCCGTCACCAGCCTGATCAGCTACAACGTCTCGGAGGATGCGGTCATCAGCAATTCGGAAGCCTACATGGGAGAGATCATTACCCAGGTCAACAACAACATCCAGTCCTATATCGACAATATGGAGAACATCTCCCTCATTATTTTCACCAACAAGGACGTCAAGTATTATATTTCGAGCAATCCGTTCATCAGCCGCGAAGAGGTGCGCTCCTATCAGAAGAACATTTCGGACCTGTTCCAGTCCTTGCTGTACACCCGCAAGGATATCGCCTCGATCATGGTATTCGGGTACAACGGCAGGGTGGTGTCCGACCGGAGGCTGACCCAGCTCAATCCGAACGTGCCGCCCCAGGACCAGGACTGGTACAAGCAGGCGGTGAAGGAAGGCGGAAGGTCCGTCATTTCTCCGCCCCATGTCCAGAATGTCCTGCAAGGGGAATACAGCTGGGTCGTCTCCTTGAGCCGGGAGCTCAAAAGCATCAACGGCATGACCGGCCAGGGCGTCGCGTTGGTCGATCTCAAGCTGAACGTCATCAACGACATCTGCCGCAACGTGAAGCTCGGCCAGCGCGGCTACGTCTTCATCGTCGACAGCAGCGGGAACATCGTCTATCATCCGCAGCAGCAGCTCATCTACAGCAAGCTCCGCACGGAGCAGATCGGCCGCGTCATGGCCTCCGAGCAAGGAAGCTTCGTGGACAAGGACAGCGGCCGCATCTATACGATCCACGATACGAGCTTCGGCTGGAAGATCGTCGGCGTGGCCTATCAGGACGAGCTGATTTCCAATCCGTCCGCGATGCGGAATTCATTCCTGCTGTGGGCGGCTGCCGGCCTGGCCGTCACCCTCATCATTTCCTTCATCATCTCGCATCGGATCACCCGCCCGATCCGGCGGCTGCAAGCCGTCATGAGGCAGGTGGAGCGGGGAGACTTCGACGTGCGGGCGGAGGTCGGGCAGGCGGGCGAGGTCGGCCAGCTCGGCCGCGCCTTCAACATGATGGTCGGCCAGACCCGCAGGCTGCTGGACGAGAGGGTCCAGACCGAGAAGATCAAACGGCGGACGGAGCTCAGGCTTCTTCAGTCCCAGATCAATCCGCATTTCCTGTACAACACGCTGGACTCGATCATATGGATGGCCGAGCAGCGGAAGAACGAGGAAGTGGTGTTGATGACATCGGCTCTGGCCAAGCTGTTCCGGGCCAGCATCGCCAAGGACGACGAGCTGGTCCCGATCCGGGTGGAGGTGGAGCATATCGACAGCTATCTCCAGATCCAGAAGATGCGCTACCGCGACAAGCTCGATTATGCCATCGACGTTCCGAGGGAGCTCCATGCCTTCAAAACGCCGAGAATCCTGCTGCAGCCGTTCGTGGAGAACGCGATTTATCATGGAATCAAAAATTTGCCGGAGGGAGGCATGATCGCCATCTCCGCCCGGCAGGCGGACAACGGCATCGAATTCCGGGTGTCCGACAACGGCCAGGGCATGTCCGAGGAAACGATCAAGCTGATCATGGGCGCCGTCCGCAGGGATTCGGACCGGGATCATATCGGGGTGAGCAACGTCAACGAACGGATCGAGCTCGCCTTCGGCTCCGACTACGGCGTCTCCATCGAAAGCGAGCCGGGCGAAGGCACGACCGTCGCGATCAAGATTCCGCAAGTGCGCTGAGGAGGAGGCAATCATGAGAACCAAACGGCTGTGGCTGCCGCTTCTGCTGCTCGGATTCGTCGTCCTGGTCGTCTGGACGGGGCTGGGCCGGGGCGAGGCGTCTCCGCAGGACAACCGGATTGCAATCATTATGAAGACGACCGACGCCAACTCCCATTATTGGCAGACGGTGCGCTCGGGAGCTTTGGCCGCAGCCAAGGAGCTGGAGGTTGCGCTGGAGCTGTCCGGACCGCTGCGCAGCATCGACTCCGACGAGCAGGCGCGGCTGCTGGAAAAAGCGATTGAGCAGCGGCCGCGGGCCATTGTGCTCGCTCCGATCGACGAGGATGCGCTGGCGCCTCAGCTGGAGGAGATCTCCCGTCTGGGCATCAGGCTCATCATCATGGATACGCCTCTCCTGCATCACCGGGCGGACAGCTATGTATCCAGCGACCATGTCGAGGAGGGCAGGGAAGCGGCGGGCATCCTCGCTCCCGGACGCAAAACAAGGCCGGTCTACGCCTTTTTGACCAGCGACGAGAAGTCCCCGGTAGCCATGCAGCGCAGGAACGGGGTTCTGGAAGCACTTCCGGCCGGCTCGGCCTACAACCTCGGCATGATCAATGTCGGCAAATCCGAGGAACAGGCGTACCGGACCGTGAAGTCGCTGACGGTCGCCTATCCGGGGATGAACGGCATTATCGCGCTTACCGACATCGGCGTGGCCGGCGCGGCCAAGGCATTGAAGGAAACCGGTCTCAGCGGCAGCGTCAAGCTTATCGGGTTCGACAGCTCCGTTCCCGAGATCCAGCTGCTCGAGCAGGGAGCCATGCATGCCCTGATCGTACAAAACCCATTCAACATGGGATTTCTCGGCGTGCAGGCGGCGCTTGATTCTTCCGGCGGAAGCGCGACAGTCGACATTCCTTCCGCCACGATTACCCGGGCCAACATGTATGCGCCGGAAAACCAGAAGCTGTTGTTTCCTTTCGTCTATTAAGAATAGTCCGAAACGAGTTGAACCGAGATGAAGACGCCCCAATGGCGCCGCAGCTGCTTCCGGGCAGCCGCGGCCTGCGCGGCCTCCGCGCTGCTTCTCGCTTCCGGCTGCTCCGGAAAGCAGAATGCGTCCGAGGTGAAGGAGCCTGAAGAGAAGCGGGCTTTGATCAAATTCGTCACCTCCGAATACAGCACGTCGACCAAGCCGATTCTCGACGGCATCGTCAGCCGGTTCGAATCGGAGCATCCCGATATCGACGTCGAGCTCCAGGTCGTCAATTGGGACATCCTGGACGGGGTCTACACAAATATGCTGGCCCAGAACGAGCCTCCGGACCTGCTGAATACGAATTTCTACTCGCACTTCGCCAAGCGGGGCTTGCTCAATGACATGGCCGATATTCTGCCGGAATCCTTCCGGTCGAATCTGTATCCCTTCCTGCTGGAGAAGGACCGCTACAACGGCGTTCAATACGCGATTCCTTATGTCGCTTCCGTGAGAAGCCTATATTACAACAAGGCTTTGTTCTCGCAGGCCGGCATTTCGGGGCCGCCGCATACGTGGGAGCAGCTTGCGGATGACGCCCGGAAGATCCGCCAATATACTCCGGCCCGAGGATTCGGGATCGACATGACCGACAACGAGATCCATGCCAATCTGTCCTATTTTTTCATAGGCGCGGGAGGCGGCTGGCTGAAGGACGGCAAGTGGGCGATCAATCAGCCGGCCAACGTGGAGGGGCTGGAATTCCTCAAGAAGATCTATGACGAAGGCTTGACGGACGAGGAGCCGACGGTGACGACCCGCGACGAGAAGCAGCGCATTCTCGGGGACGACGGACTCGCCATGATGATATCGGGCAACTACTTCAGCTCCGTCGTGCCCAAGGAGTTCCCCGGACTGCAGTGGGGATCGGGTCCGATTCCGGTCAAGGAGGGACAGCCTCCGATGACCTTCGGCGTCCACGACGTGCTGATCTCCTTCAAGACCGCCCATACGGACAAGCAGGCGCTCTCTCAATTCATCCAATTCCTCTACGGCGACGAGCAGTACGTCAGCATGGTGGAGCAGGAGGGCTTCGTTCCGGTCACACGCTCGGCCGGCGATGCGATGTCGGCAGCCGATGCCGCCATGAGAGCGGATCTGCATGCTCTGGCCAGCGCGCAGTTCATCCCGATCGAAAAGCCGGCTTGGGCGAGGGTGATGGATACGGCGCGCAAGCTCGGCAGCGCCGTCCTGTCGGGCCGTTATACGCCCAAAGCCGCTCTCGACGAGCTGCAGAGAGTCGCGCTGGAAGCGGATCGGGAAACCGGATAGCGATTCGGCCGATAATTTCAATGTTAGCTGGATCAAGCTCCAACCATACCTGGAATCAAGCCCCTCAAAAGGGGCTTTTTTTCGTTTTCAGAATCAATATTCATTTTTCCATCAAAATTTTGAATGAAAAAATCATAAAATACTAATGGATTTACGGAAGATATTCAATGGAGAGGAAGCCCTGTTCCCGTTAGTATACAGATAAGCACCTGAAGCAAAGGAAGATGGCACCGAGATCCGGGTGCGGGGAACGTTCCAATTTGGGAGGGGTTATGCTAGATGACTTTCACGGTAAAGAAAACGGCGGCAACCGCAATGGCTGTCGCGATGTCCCTGGCCGTACTGGCCGGCTGCGGCAGTAACAACAATAACGGCAACACGGCGTCAAGCGCTTCTCCTGAGCCGACGGCAAGCGCGCCGGCCGACAATTCGGCCGCCAATGCAGCGGGCAACACAGGCGGCGACGCCCCCGCGACGACCGGTCTGAAGGGCACGTTCGAGATCCAGTACTTCGTCGGCGGTTACGGCGACAAGTGGTGGAAGCAAGTCATCGCCGATTTCCAGAAAGCGAACCCGGACCTGAAAATCGTCGAAGACGCAGGCCCGCAAATCAATACGCAGAACAAGCCGAAGTGGATCGCGGGCACGCCTCCGGACTTCGTCTACATCGACGGACCTGAGCTCAACGACCGCCAGCTGGCGGAAGACGGGCAGCTCGAGGATCTCACCGACTGGATCAAGGACGCCAAAAACGTCGACGGCGTCAAAATCCTCGACCTGCTCGCGCAGCAGCCTCCTTCCTACGACGGCAAGACGTACAACATTCCGCTCGTCCTGAACTCATGGGGCGTGTTCTACAACAAAGCCCTGTTCGAGAAGAACAGCTGGACGGAGCCTACGGACTGGGATTCCTTCATCGCCACTTCCGAGAAGATCAAGGCTGCCGGCACGACGCCGTTTATCCATACGGGCAAATACCCTTACTACATCAACGGCGCCATCCTGTACCCGGCCATCGTATCGGCGAACAACGACGACTACAAGCTGCTCCAGGATATGGGCGACAGCAAGGTCGAAGCGTTCAAGAGCCCGGCCGTCCTGGAAGCTCTGAACAAAATCGTCGAGTTGCGCGACAAGGGCTTCATCGACAAAACGTCCATCTCCATCAACCATACGGATTCGCAAATGCTGTTCCTGCAAAACAAGGACGCCTTCATTCCGAACGGCCTCTGGCTGCCTAACGAAATGTCCAAGGACGTTCCGGCCGACTTCAAATTCGGCTTCATTCCTTCCGTAACGCAAAAAGCCGGCGGAAAAGTCGTGGCCAACACGTCCACGTCCACCGTCGCCATCTCCAAAAACGGCAAAAACAAGGAAGCGGCAAAAGCGTTCCTGCAGTTCATCTTCTCGCAATCCCAAGCATCCAAGTTCGCCGAGCTGAGCGGCGCTCCTTCCAACATCAAGGGCGACATCAGCGCTTCCAACGCTCCTGACTTCGTCAAGCAAGCGGCGGCTTACCTGACGAGCGACAACACGGTCGTCGTGCCGACGGTCACGTTCAACGCCGACGTCGACAAGGCGATGCAGGATGCGACCGACGCCCTCACGATCGGCAAGATCGATCCTCAAGGCTGGGTCGACCGCGTTGTGAAAGTCGTGGAAAAAGTAAAAAAATAACCGAGCAAAACAAGGACGCACTTGCCCAAGCTTGCGGAATAATCGTGAAGAAACGATAGTGTTCGCCTTTGAAGACGGGTTTCCTTCCGATGAGTCCAGTTCAGGGAAACCCGGCTTCAACAGCGATCGGAACGATTATCCGCCGGCAGAGGCGACATTCCACGTCCATCATTTGCGAGGTCAAGGCAAGTCAGATTGAGGACCATCCTCGGGACAGCTGTCTCGGGGATGCTCCGATTTAAGGGGCGGTGAGTTTGAGATGAATATCGGAAAAGCCAAGCTGCAGAGAAACCTCTTTATCGCGGCGTTCATCATCCCGACATTTCTGTTCTTCTGCGTGTTTACGATTTATCCGCTGATCCAGGCGCTCTATAATTCTTTCTTTGACTGGTCCGGAATGTCGCAGCACAAGGATTACGTCGGGCTGCAAAATTTCAAAGACATTTTCGACGATCCCATTATGCTTACGGCGATCGGCAACGACTATTTCCTCGTCATCGGCAAAATCATCGGCATCATGGCGATCGCAACCTTCTTCGCCGTGGCGCTGACCCGCCTGCGCCTGAAGGGAACCGCCTTTTTCCGCTCCATCTTCTTCATTCCGAACGTGTTGTCGGCCGTCGTCGTCGGCATTTTGTGGAACTTCATCTACAATCCTCAAATCGGCTTTTTGAACGGCTTCCTGTCCCTGTTCACCAGCAGCAAGGTGGAGATCAACTGGCTCGGCTTCGAAAGCCACACGATCTGGATGCTGCTGCCGCCTGCCGTATGGGCGGGCATCGGGTTCTACATGATCCTGCTGATTGCCGCGATCACGAGCATTCCGGCTTCTCTGTACGAGGCTGCTGATATAGAAGGTGCCGGGCAGTGGCATCAGTTCCGGCATATTACGCTTCCCCTCATCTGGGAGCAGATGAAAATCTCCGTCATCAACATCATGATGACGACGCTCAACGGCTCCTTCGTCATCGTGACGATCATGACGGCCGGCGGTCCCGACAACTCGACCCAGGTCATGGGCTCCTACCTGTATCAGCAGGCTTTCAAGCAGGCCCATTTCGGATACGGAGCCGCGATCGGCACGGTCATCCTCATCACATCGCTCATCACGACCCTTCTCCTGCAATGGCTTCTGCGCAAGGAACAGGTGGAAGTCAGCTAACATCCGATCATATGGAAGGAGAGGGACTACATGCTGCAAAGAACCGTTCATCCGGTGTTCAAATCAATCTTTTATGCTTTCCTCGTCCTGTGGGGAATATCGGTCATCTATCCGCTGTTCTGGACCTTCACCGACTCCCTCAAGAACAACCAGCAGTTCTACTTCAACATGCCATGGTCGCTGCCGAAGTTCCCGCTGCTGTGGTCGAACTTCGAGTATGTATGGACCAATTACAACTTCGGCAAATACTTCATCAATTCCATTGCCGTCACCGCCGGGGCGACCGTGCTCGGACTCGTCCTTGCGGCCATGACCGCTTACACGCTTGCCCGCTACAAGTTTTTCGGCAGCAAGGTGCTGTATACCGTCTATATCTCCTCCATGATGGTGCCGTTTGCGCTTGCCTTGATTCCGCTGTTCTTCCTGGTGAATGATCTGGGCCTTGCCAACAACCGTTTCGGACTGATTCTCGTCTATGCGTCCAATACGCTCGCCTTCGGCATCTTCGTCCTGATCGGCTTCTTCCGGACGCTCCCCAAGGAGCTGGAGGAGGCGGGAGCCATCGACGGAGCCGGCTATTTCGGAACGTTCTTCCGCATCATGCTGCCGCTGTCGCGATCGGGCATCATCAGCGTCGGCATCATCAATGTGCTTGAAATCTGGAACGAGTATATCGTCGGCACGATTCTCGTCATCGATCCGACGAAGTACACGCTGCCGATCGGCCTCGCCGCCATGCAGGTCGAAATGCAGTACAAAACCGAATGGGGACCGTTGTTCGCGGGGCTGCTGTTCACGATCGTGCCCGTCCTGGTCGTATATATCATGGCGCAGCGCCATATCGTCTCGGGCCTTGTGGCTGGCGCGGTGAAATAAAGCTTCATTAAAGAAGGTGAAGGACGATAAGACTTTAAAGAACGGAAAGACCTTGAATCATGCCGCAGTCGGCGAAGCGCCGGGGCGGAGGGTTCAAGGTCGTTTTTTTGGCCGGTTTTCACAGCCGGTTTATATGATAGATTAATTGACATAAAAGAAAGGTGGGAGTATAATCAACTATATCGTGTAAGGTAAGTTTACATAATCAATGGGAGGGTTCCTTATGCTGGATCTGCTGATTCGCCGATTCAACCATCCCGATTTCCCTTCACCGATGGATATGGGACTGTTGAATGGAAAAATCGTTTATTTGCATCCTTCGGACGGAAGTCCGCCGGAAGCGGCCAAGACGATCATGAAGGACGCCGTCATCATCCCTCCGGCCCGGCTTCATCCCGGCATCCCAGCCACATCCTAGTTGCCCCCGACCGAAAGGTCTTCTTGCGGCCGCTTCCGCATTCCTGCGGAGCTGCCGCCTTTTTTTGCTGCCGACATCCCAGGAGACTTGAAGGGCTTGCCGACAAACTCGAAGCGAAGGGGTTCTCCTGCACTTAAAAAACCTTCCCGCCGAATGCGAAAACGCATTCGGCATGGAAGGTTCGTCAAGAGAACTCTCCGGCCTGACGAAGGTCAGATCGTAAGTTCCCCAAGCTTGATCAACTCGACAACCGCTTGCGAACGGCCTTTCACGTTCAGCTTCTGCATCACGTTCATGATATGCTTTCAATCACACACAAATAAAACCGTTGATTGATCATAGAATGTGAATGAGGAGCGTGGAGAAGACGGCTGAAATCAAAGATCGCATGGAGGCTAAGTGGAGCGAAATCGAAGCTGTAAAGGCCGAACGCGAAGGGCTGTTCCAAAACGAGGAAGAGAACCGTGACCAAATTGCCGCTCTGTACTTTGAAAAGAAAATCCTCGAGCTGCAGTACCTGCATTTAAAAAGGCAACAGCTTATGGAAGTGAAACTCGTTGAAAATCGCCCTGTTTTGGTTGAGTCAGCGGAAGGGGTGAACGAGATCAACGAGACCTGCATCGGTTTGCTCCAAAAGAGTCTCGTTCGAGAAGGGTTCAAAGATCGGCTGGTGCAAGAAGGACTTTTGCAGGAGGAAATTGCATAATGGCCACATACCAAGTCGGCGTCCGTTGGGAGAAGGAACGTACCCAGATTGAGGCCAAGAACAGCACGGACGCGAAGCGCAAGTTTTGCCGGCTGAAGGGCCGTAGCTACAACGATCCGTGGTCCGGAGGCACCGTTCTGACGGCTGAACTCATGAAATTCAGTGAACCCAACTTAATTCAAACACAACTCGGGTGAAACTCGCACCCAAACGGGACTCCATTTGCTTTCGGACATGGTATATTTGTATTGTGAGATATCGAGAGAGACACCGACGGAGCGTGAACGCTCTAACCCGACAGCCGGCCCTATGTGGTCGGCTTTTTACATTCCGGTGCAAAGCTCCTCTCGTGATCGCTGCTTCAAACGCCGATGTAGGTCTAGCATCAGGCGCAATGCTTTCTCAGGCGCTCAGAATGGCCCCAAATTCGCGTTCCAGCCCGTTCTCCCTCTCCTTGGAAGGGGTCAAACTAAGAACGCCTGTTTGGAGCCATTCTCGGGCGTCTGCTTTTTATCGGTGACAAGCGCCGCGCTCCCGCAGAACATGTGCCGGGTTCCATTCCCGGACCTATAGCGATCCGCGGTGCATCACATATATGCGTGGTGGCGGAAGAGAGACGCGACTATTGCCCTTGTGTTCAGTATGCCGCAGCTCGCGGGTATAAGTTTCGAAGCAGGTGCTAGTCCTCCCAAAAAACTAGTGGGCAATAGGGAGCTGCGATCCATGGGAGAATGGCCCATGGCCATGCAAACAAATGGCAAGCTGCTCTTAAGGAACAGCCTCTGCGGTCTGCCCCAGCGCTTTAATGGTCGAGTTCCACTCGGATGGCAATGGCACGCAGCTGTTCGGCATCGCCTGGGTTGGCCTCGGCGCAACGCCGCTTACTCCATGTAGGCGGCCAACAAAGGCTTCGGCCGCTGAGCCCAAATCAGCGGTCACTTATATGCGGGATATTGGATGCTGCGCCTTGCAGCCCCGGATCATGCCCGGGAACCCGCTCATTCGCTATCCCTATTCGCTATTACTCCGGACCTGCCTATGACCCCCACACAGCCGTGATCCCAGCGGCTAAGGTTCGGATCGGGAACGCTCGCGACCAGCGTCAATAATGGTCGAACTCTTAATTAAGCAGGAGTCACCCTTAAAACATCGAATATTGACCTCAATCAATTTCAGGGGGTCATGAAATGTCGAAAAAGAATCTTGATTTTAACGATGTCATGCTTACTACGACAACCACCGGATATTTCGGAATCACCATCGAGAAAGAAGACGGATCCAAGCTCCAGTTGAGTTTGAATAGCGCAAATGGCCCAAAGCATTTTGAGGAAAACCCTTATTACGACCAAATGTTTTTCTTGGAAGTCGAAGATACTGAAACAGAAGAAAGCCAACATATTTTGCTCTCGGTTAATGAGCTTGAAATGTTCGCCCTGCACGCTCAACGAATTGTTAGTCAGCTGAGGGGTACTCATGTGTGGCAAAACATTCCGGAATACTCGCCAAGAAGAATCATCCGTGAAAATGAAACGCCTGAAGCAAATAGTGAATCCGATACAGATGCGACCTGACAAGTCGTACTCTTACCCAAGCTGCTGAGCAGATCGGCTGCTTGGCTGAGGGTGACCGTCAATATTTTCAACTGGAATAAGAACGGGTGTTCGTCATATAATACTCTCCATGAGGTGATACATATGGGGATGAAATGGCCGGACCCAGCGCCGTCGGAAAAAGAGCTGGATATGATCGAGCAGGTCGCGATCTTGGAGATGATGCCGGCGAGGTATGAAGAGGCATATGAGCAGCTGGACGCGCGTAGAAACATCCTAAACAGGCTCTATGGCTACTGCGTCGGTGGTATGTCACTCTGGACGCGCAAGAGGCTGGTAGACACACGAAAGGAACTTGGGGTGCTCAGCATCCATGTCCAGCGTCCAAAGGCCGAGAGAGGGGTCATCATCGTGCCCTATAGGTGCAGATCAATTTCAAGCAGCCTGACGCTGGAGAAAGAGGACGTAGAGCGTAAGATCAGAGCGCTGATCGCCGAGTACGGAGATAGCCTCAAGGAGCTACTTGCCGACAAATAGGGGCCCGAATCCGGGCTCTTTTTTCTTGCCTAAATTTGCTTGCAGGCAGCATGGAGGCAGAGTGGTAGAATCAGCATATTAAACCGTTGAAGGGAGGAGGTGCAGCCGTGAAAGCACCGCAGGCAATGCTGCTCAGCAAGCGTGAAGATCCGTGGGACGATGATCGATACCTATTCGAACCAAAGATCGACGGACACCGCTTGCTCTTGACGCTCTCAAGTGGCGCTGTACGGCTGCACACCCGACATGGTAACGATGTGACCGACCGATACCCCGAACTGCACAGCGTGTCCGTCAGCGTGGATGATATCGTCCTGGACGGCGAGGTTGCTTATCTCAACCCGGTGACCGGACAGATCGAGTTCGAAACGATTATGGAGCGATTCCGACTCACTCGGCCGGAACGAATCCAGGAGAGCATGGCGCGGCTGCCGGTTCACTTCTACGTGTTCGACATCCTTCGGTTTAATGGAAAGGACGTCCGGAGCCGGCCGCTCCTAGAGCGCAAGCAGATGTTGGACCAGGTGCTGACCAACACGCCGTTCTTCAGTAAAGTGATGTCGGTCGACGGCAGAGGAACGGACCTCTTCCGTCATGTGGAGGCAATGAAGCTCGAGGGGATCGTCGGTAAGCTCAAGAGCAGCCGATACGTCGGCGAGCGCAGCAAAGACTGGATCAAGGTGATCAACTACGAGTACGCCGAGGTGGCCATCACCGGGTACCGCCGCGATGAGTTCGGCTGGCTAGTCTCTCATGAGGGCCGTCCGGTCGGAGTCGTTGAGCTGGCGGTGCCGGCAGCCCATCGCAAGGCGTTTTATCGGATCGCACAGCAGCTGGTGACCGGGGAGCGTAAGGGGATCGTTTACCTGGAGCCTAGAATTAAAGCTCGGGTGCGGTTTAGAAACTGGTACAAGTCCGGCATGCTAAGGTCGCCGGAATTTGTGAGTTTCGTCATATGAAAAAGCAAAAAGAGCCGGGATGCCCTCGGCTCTTTTACATTATTGCTTTCCCCAATTCATTTGGAATGCTCTTTCCGGAAGTTCTTTAAAAGCTTGGGGAAGGTACTCAGTGAAAAGGTAGTAAGTTCCCACGATTACTGCAATTAATACGGCCGCCTTAACAAAAACCGATTTTAGATTCTGAAGAAACATTGAGTGTCCCCCTATTTATCGAATCCGGAACTCGCACACGCCGCGCATGTAGTACATGTCGTCGATCTTTACCCGGACCGGATCAACCATCTGGATAATGCCTCCGTAGTCCAGCAGCTCGCCGTGCATCCAGACGGAGACGGGCGTTTGGCTGAGCATCGCAACAAAGAAGTGCTTGTTTTGCCTGAGTATCTTGTTTTTTGGGGCGTTCAAGTTGATCCCTCCTGATGACAACATTCGACGAAAAAAAGGTTTTTCCTTGAAATTGTCGAATGATTTTATGTAAATAATTGGAGGGGTGCTTTGAATGACCTTAATTAATGCGGTATATGTTCCAACTGGAATTGTCCTATCGGGCGACAGCAGAACCACGATTTTTAGAGAACACACACAATACGTTCTTTCAGATTCCTCAAACAAGGTGTTTGTGTTATTTAACCGATTCGGAGTTGCTACAAGTGGCGATGCTTTTGTGAACGGAAAACCTATCGAGCATTTTATCAAAGATTTTGAGTTTTTAAATACAACTGAAATTAAGAGTACTCACGATTTTGCTGAGTTAATGCTGAAATATTTTAAAGAACAAACTCCTCTTCCAAGGGTGAATCTTATTGTAGTCGGCTATGATGAAAGTGTTCCATTCGTTTATTCGGTGGTCACCCAAAATAATCACCTTGAAAAAGTAAACTCATACGACGATGGTTCCACTAGTTACGGAATGTTCAGGTCAGGAGATATAGAAATTGTTAACCGACTCACTCCTAATAATGTTGATGTTCCACACTATAATGCTTGGAACTTACAAGATGCTGTTGATTACTCACGTCATTTAGTTCGTACTACAATAGATCAATTAAGGTTTGAACCAAGGTTTCCAACGGTGGGAGGGCAAATTGATACGCTTGTAATTACACCAAAAGAAACTAAATTTTTATCAAAGAAAGAACTAGGCAGCATATAGTCTGAATCCTACCGCACCCATCATAAGGGTGCTTTTTTTATGCCCAAAAACGGAAGGAACTCGCCATGAAGAAGATCTGGAACTGGTTCCTGCGGCATGCAGGACATGCTCATGATTCGCATCCGAGGAACCGCAAGGAGCGCCGTCAAGGCATGAAATCAAATTAAGGAGAGTTGATCAAATGGCAGCTGGAGATTACGACTACGTCCGCTCTGGAAAGGTCCGTCGGTCGAATGGAACGGAAGCGAATGCGGCAGACGGCATCAATGCCGATGGCAGTCGAAACGTAAACGTCATATTACAGAATCCAGTCACTCTCGTAAATCTCAAGATGTCAGACTTGATTACAGGATCTCTAATCATTGCTTCTGGACAGTACATTGAGACAAACTGGGTTAACTCTGCAGGACGGCAAGTTTATAACGGACAATTAAGCTTTCAAAACGCAACTGCCTACAACAGCTCCGTCACCACTACAGCGGAGTATGGGGACGTTGCCGCTCTTATCGATACCGCTACTTCTACTAGCCAGTATCCTCAACTCGCGGATAAATCAGTCAAAGGCGCAAACCGTTTGAAATGGCGCGTAACCAACACGGCAGCTAACTCACTCACTATTTCTCAATGGGGGATGACAATACGATGACAGAAGCATGGATCAGAGAAAACTTTGAAACGCGTGATGAACAAGGCGGTACGGTAGTAATTCTCGAGGCAGCTACTGAGGAAAGAGGGGAACGGGGTACGACTCTCGCTTTTATGCTTGCGGTTTTCGGTGGTGTGGAGCCGGTGACATATGATGGGTTGTCTGCGACACCTTTTGCTGCTGCTGGTTGGCAAGCTGATTTCGACCAGTGGAAAGAGGACGGGAAAATATCGTGAAAAAAGGTTCAAATGGCTCGCCTTCTTGAGATTACGACGGCGCCGATAGGAGCTGATGTGATGTGCCAAATAAACTCAAGAAACCATGTGCGAAACCAAGCTGCCCAGAGTTAACCACAGAACGGTATTGCGCAGTTCACGCCAAGCAAAAGCAGCAAGCATATGACTCCAGGCGAGGGACGGCAGCCGAGCGGGGCTATGGAGCTCGCTGGCAAGCCCGGCGTTTAACGTTCCTCAAAAAGTATCCCCTCTGTCGGCATTGTGAAGGGGAAGATCAATTGAAAGGCGCTACGGTTGTCGATCATATCATTCCGCACAAAGGCGACAAGGTTCTTTTCTGGGATGAGTTGAATTGGCAGCCACTCTGCAAAAGGCATCATGACATAAAAACAGCCACCGAGGATGGAGGTTTTGGACGTTGAGAGTTGAGACCTATCAGTTGAGGGAGCTTCAGCCGAACACGTGGAATCCAAACGTAATGCACGATTCGGTGTTTCTATCATTGGTTGAGAGCATCCGCCAGCACGGCATCTTGCAGCCAATTCTGGTTCGGTCAGACGGGACTATCATTAAAGGGGAAAAACGCTGGCTCGCCGCGCAGAAAGCCGGATTAAAAGAAACGACCTGCATTGTCGTCGAATCTGGTGAAGAGGAGTCCAAGCTCCTGACGGTCAGCCTATCGACACTTCGCGGACGCACTGAAGACGAACTTCTTGCTTCTCTTGTCGCAGAGCTTTCCAACCACTATGAGCTTGACGACATCGCGGCATGTACGGGTCTGACTGCAGATACGCTCGAGCAAATGGTTGCAGGTCTACAAACGAACGTGGTACTGGATCCGCTCGTTGAAGAGGACTCGTTCGACGTCCAGGACGCGCTGGACCGGATCAAGGAGCCAGAAACGCGCCGCGGCGATAGGTGGCAGCTCGGCCGGCACGTTCTGATGTGCGGAGACACGACATCCATAGAAGACGTGCTTCGGCTCATGGACGGAAAGCAAGCAAACCTCGTCGTGACAGATCCACCCTACAACGTCGCCGTTCAGAGCGATTCCGCCAGGCTTACTGAAGATGGCCGTGGTCAAATCATGAACGATGACATGAGCGATGAGGACTTCCGAACGTTTCTGAAGGACGTCTTCGCCAACTATGGAGCCATTATGACTGCGGATGCTGCCATTTATATCTTCCATCCTTCGTCTTATCAACGCGAATTCGAAGATGCCATGAATTTGGCCGGCATCGTGACGCGCTCTCAATGTGTCTGGGTAAAAAACGCAGCCACCTTTGGATGGGCGCAATATCGGTACCAGCATGAGCCGGTCTTTTATGCTCACCGGAAGAACAAGGCGCCGGCGTGGTATGGCGATCGCAAACAGTCCACCGTCTGGAAGGCTGGGCTGCCGGTTGAATCTCCGGAACCGGTCAGTGTTTGGGAAGTGTCCCGCGGGGATGTCACCAAGTACGTCCACCCAACCCAAAAGCCGCTCGAGCTGTTGGCCATCCCAGTCAAGAACAGCAGCCGACAAGATGACGTCGTTGTCGATCTCTTTGGCGGCTCCGGCTCCACGCTGATGACCTGTGAGCAGTTGGAGCGTTCCTGTTACACGATGGAGTTGGACCCGATCTTCTGTGATGTCATCAAGCTGCGCTTCCAGGAATCGACTGGTATCGAACCAGTTTTGCTATCCAGCAATCTTTTAGAGGCATAGAAAAAGGAGGCGCGTGAACGCCCCCTTCTCTCTGCCCGGGTCACCCCGGTTGAGATAGTGGATACTCCGTGGCCACGGTTTTGACAAGCCACTATCTCGGAATCCATTTTACGGGAAACCGGGGTGAGCCACAATCAAAAGTTCTGATGATGTTTTCGTAGAGCTGGAGAAGAGCAAAAGCAAGTACCGATCGATTGTCCAAGCCGGTATAGCGAAGTGGGTGAAAGACTTTCAGGAAGGGAAGATCAAGATCACGACGGTCGACGATCTCCGAAAACTCGTGGAGATGGATCTACACATCCTGAAGGATGATTACGTCATGAGCAAGAACGCTCCATTCAAGAAACAGGGAGCGCGCAAGAAAGAAAGCATCTGAGCGAGAGAAGTCCATGTTTCATGGGCTTTCTGAGGACGCGATGAAGTTGTGTAATATTCATTCAAATCCTTAAACTGGTCTTGGGTCCTTCTTCCTCGTACTTACTAGATACGTGCTTCTTTTAAGAGCGCAGCGAGGCGCGAGCGAAGCGTCAGGCGCCTAACTAACTTAGGTCTCGGCACTACAAGCCGAACACCGCAGGGCAGTTGAAGGGGAATGCACAACTGCCGATCCAACTGAATACGAGCTCTACAGGTCACTCTCATTGCGGAGTGGCCTTTTCTGTTATTCACATTTTTATCCACATGGAGGGAGAACCACATATGAAGGCGACCGAAATCAAGAAAGGCCACACGTATGCGAACAAGCCGGAGAACAAGAAAGGCAAGCCCAGTGCCTGGTATCAGGAACGTGAGGTCATCGACGAGGGAGAACACTGCAAGCCGCTGTCTAATGGCAAGGTGAAGGACTGCATCAGGTACCGCGTGACGGCTGCTACTAGCCAAGGTTCCATCGGCCATGAAGCGAACATCACGCGCGCCGCCTTCGCTGCTTGGGCTGTGAACGAGGTGCGCAAATGAATCCCGATGAATGCCTTGGATTATGTCGATTGTCGACTCGTGTCGAAAAAATAGGGGTAGGGGGGTCAAATTTGCGGCCTCCCACCCCTATAGACCGCGCGTCCAGTTTCGTATAACCGCAGGCAGGTTTTTTCTAGGGGGGTATTTCCCGGGAAGGAGGAACGCATGGGGAGCCGTGGACCAAGACCAAAACCGACTGAACTCAAGGTACTCGAGGGCACATACCGCAACGACCGGGCACCTGTGAACGAGCCGAAACCGAGCGCTCCGAACCAGCTGCCGAAGGCGCCGCCGTACTTCAACGCCACCGCGCGGAAGGAATGGAACCGCATTGGACCGGAGCTCATGAGGCTGGGTCTGCTCACCATCGCGGACATGACCCTGTTCGAGGCTTATTGCCTTTCGTACAGCCGGCATGCCGAGGCAACCAAGTCTCTCAAGAAGGCCGGGACCATGTTTCATGAGTACACGAACAAAGCTGGCGCGACGAACTTCGTTCAGCGGCCAGAGATCGCCGTGATCCAGAAGGAAGCTGCTGTCATCAAGATGCTCTGCGCAGAATTCGGGCTGTCGCCGGCCGCCCGGGCCCGCATGGAGGCGCCGACCATTTTGCCTACCGGGGGCGCGCCGCCTGCTGGTAATCCTGATTCGTTCAGCGGGTATCTGAATGGCCCAAGAAAACGCGACCTGCCCCGTCCTTGAGTATGCTCAGAAGGTTCTGAGCGGTGAGATTATCGCCGGCGAGCTCGTTAAGTTGGCATGCCAACGACACCTGGACAACCTTCGGGATTCTGAGCTGCACGTCACGACCTTCGAGTATTACTTCGACGACTTGGCAGCGGCGCATGCCATTGATTTCTACCGCTATCTGAAGCATTCCAAGGGGAAATGGGCGCGACAATCTTTCCGGTTGGAGCTCTGGCAGAAGTTCATCGTCGGCAGCCTGTTCGGCTGGCTTGAGCGGGCCACACAGCTCCGGCGCTTCCGTGTTGCCTACGACGAGATTGCCCGGAAAAATGGGAAGAGCACACTGGCGGCCGGCGTGGGCAACTACCTTACGATCGCGGACGGCGAGTATGGCGCGGAGGTTTATTCCGCGGCGACCAAGCTTGACCAGGCCAAGCTGACCTTCGACGAGGCGTCCCGGATGGTCAAAGCCTCCCCGGATCTCCTGCAGCATGTCAGGGTTTACCGCAAGAACATGAGCGTGACGGAGACGGGAGCCAAGTTTGAGCCTCTGGGCGCCGATTCCAACTCTTTGGATGGTCTTAACGTCCACGGGGCTGTCATCGACGAATACCATGCTCACAAATCATCCGCACTCTATGACGTCATCGAGTCCGGTACCTCGGCGCGGGAGCAGCCATTGATCTTCGTCATCACGACGGCCGGCTTCAACATCCTGGGGCCGTGCCACCAGCTCCGCGAATATGCTGTGAAGGTCTTGAAGGGCATCCAGTCCGACGAGACCTTTTTTGCGTACATTGCCGCAATCGACGAGGATGACGATCCATTCGACGAAAGCTGCTGGCCGAAGGCGAACCCGAACCTCGGAGTCTCCAAGGGTATGGATTACATGCGACGGCAGGCGAACAAAGCGAAGCAGCTCGCCTCAGCATACGTCAACTTCCTGATAAAGGACTTGAATCGTTGGGTCAATGCTGTGGTCAAATGGATGCCTCTGCAGCGGTGGGATGCGGCGGCAGGCGTCATCGACAAGGAAAGGCTGCTTGGTCGGAAATGCATCGGTGGGCTCGACCTTTCGACCAAGACGGATATCTCAGCCTTCGCGCTGCTGTTTCCACCAGAAGAGGAGAGCGGCGTCTATGAGGTGCTTCTCTTCTTCTGGATGCCGGAAGAGACGGACTTTAAGGAGAGGGAAGAGCGCGACGGCGTGCCGTATCGCAAGTGGATCAAAGATGGCCTGATCATGACGACGCCTGGCAATATCATTGACTACCGTTTTATTAAAAAAACGGTGCTCGATCTGGCAAAACTCTATGACGTCCAAGAGATAGCCTTCGACCCATGGAACGCAACTCAGATCGCGCTGGAATTGGCCGATGAAGGACTCGAGATGATAGAGCTATCCCAGAACCTGCGGAACCTCTCGGCGGCGACGAAAGAGCTCGAAGCACTCGTTATTGCCAAGCGCTTCATCCACGGCGGCAACGAGGTGCTCCGCTGGATGGCCGACAACGTCGTCATCCGCATGGACGCGAACGAGAACATCGCCCCGGACAAGAAGAAATCCTCGAACCGGATCGACGGCATCGCAGCCATCATCGACGCATTGGCCCGCGCGCTTGTCTTCCGGGAGAAACGCAAATCAGCTTACGAGAAGAGGGGGCTGCGGAAGCTATGAAAATTACAATCGAAAATCTCCGGGAAGTCTGCCTTGTGGCGGGCTTTTTACTTCTCGGGTACGGGTTGTGGCTGATCTACCAGCCGGCCTGCTATATGGTCTGCGGCATCCTCTTGCTCTGGCTCGGGCTTCCACCGCGCCGGAAGCCCCCAGGAGCCGCGCAGGGCGTTCCTCCTAATGAGAGCCCCCGCACATAACCCCGCAAGCCTGTAAAGGCTACAGCGGAGAAAGGAGGAGCAAATGGGCGTTCTTTCAAGACTGATCTCCGCCAAATCTGAAGCATACACCATGGACGACTTTCATCGCCAGGTCGTGGAACGGGCCCGGGGCGGACAAGTACACTCCGGCGTCAAGGTAAACGAGGAAAGCGCGATGCGCTTCATCACCGTGTACAGCTGCGTGCGGGTGCTCGCAGAAACGATGGGCACCCTTCCGCTGGGCGTGTACAAAAAGCGGCCCGGGGGTGGAGCGGATCAGGCTTCGGATCATCCTGTCCACGAGCTGCTTTACTCGCTTCCAAACGACGAGATGACAACGGTCACCTGGCGGGAACAGCAGCTCGGCAGCCAGGCGTTGGCCGGGAACTGCTATTCTGTCATCACCCTCGACGGGCGGGGGCGGCCGGCGGACCTGTATCCGATCCCATGGACCATGGTTGAGCCGTTCCGAGATTTGTCCGACGGCAAGATCAAATACCGGATTACGGACCGAGGGAAGCAAGAAGTCTACCCGGCTTCAGCCATCTTCCATGTTCCAGGGCTTGGCTTCGACGGCATCATGGGATACAGCCCCATCCGTATGGCAGCAGAATCCATCGGGGTCGGTCTGTCGGCTGCCGAGTTTGCCGCGCGCTTCTATGGGCAGGGCATGAACATTGGCGGCGTAATCGAGGTGCAGGAGGAGCTCTCCGAAGCCGCATACAACCGGCTCCGGGATGACCTGGAGGCGCGCGGATCCGGACTCGCCAATTCGTGGCGACCTTTGTTGCTCGAGGAAGGATCGAAATTTTCCCGGATTCCGATGTCCTTCAACGATGCGCAATTCATCGAGAATCGGAAATTCACCCGCGACGAGATCTGCGGGTTATTCCGCGTGCCGCCGCACATGATCGCGAACCTCGAGCGCTCGACAAACAACAACATCGAGCACCAGGCCATTGAATTCGTGCAGTATTCTCTCATGCCGTACCTGGTTTCGTGGGAAAAAACGATCAACTGGAAGCTGTTCACGCCGGCGGAGCGCCGGGAGGGATACTACGCAAAATTCAACGTCTCGGGCTTGCTTCGCGGCGACTACAAGTCCAGGCAGGAAGGCCTTGCTCAGATGCGGCAAAATGGCGTCATCAACGCCAATAAGTGGCTGGAGATCGAAGACATGAACCCGATCGACGGTCCGGAGGGCGAGGCGTACCTGGTCAATGGCAACATGATTTCGCCGACCACAGCAGCGAGCCAGACAAAATCAAACTCTAGTGGAGGAGGTGAAATGAAAAAGTGAAACGGTTCTGGAATTTCAAAGCTTCTGCCGACGGGAACAATGTTGAGCTGCGCATCGAGGGCGAGATCGTCAGTGATGACGATGCTTGGATTTACGAATGGTTCGGCATACCCGTCGCCAATCCGAGCGCCTTCAAAGAGGAGCTCTCCGCATACAAAGGCAAAGACATCACGGTTTGGATAGACAGCTGGGGCGGCGACGTCTTCGCCGCAGCAGGGATGTACAACGCCTTGAAGGAGCACAAGGGGAAAGTCGTGGTCAAGATCGACGGCAAGGCGGCATCCGCGGGTTCTGTGATCGCCATGGCAGGCGACGAAGTCTACATGTCCCCGGTGAGCATTCTGATGATCCATAACCCTTGGAGCGGCACGCGCGGGGAAGCCAAGGACATGCGCCATATGGCCGACGTCTTGGATGAGGTCAAGCAAACTCTCGTCAATGCGTACCAGATGAAAACGGGTCTGAGCGCAAACAAGATTTCGAGGCTGATGGATGAAGAAACCTGGATGAGCGCGAAGAAAGCAGTAGCCCAGGGATTCGCCAACGGCATCCTCTATACCGATGAAGCGGCGCCTGTTGATGCGGATCCGGCAGTCCAAGATTCGTTCATGTTTAGCAGACTGGCCATTCAGAACAGTGTCAGCCAGGCCATGGATCGCTTTGCCGAACAATACAATCGGATCAAGCCTCCAAAGCAAGAGCCGCCCGCCCCTGAAGCCAACAAGACAACCGAATCCACCACACCTGAGCGGGCGCCAAGCGCACCGCTTTCTTTGTTTGAAAAACAACTCGCTTTGAAAGGGAGAGTGCTCACTCGATGAAAAACCAGTCCAAATTCCGTTTCCCCCTGAATCTTCAGACGTTCGCCGAAGGTGCGGTCGAATCGCTTGCGGAGCTGCTGCAGGCTCGCGCTTCTGTCCATGACCAACAGCAAGCCATCGTGAACAAAGCTAAAACCGAGGGCCGGAACCTCACGGACGAAGAAGAGGCTGAGTACGATCGGCTGGATGCTTCGTTCGACGACTACTCCACGAAAATCGAAGCAGCTCAGAAGCAAGAGGGGCGCGAGAACAAGATGGCTGCTCGTTCCGCAGTGCTGAACCAGACGTCCGGCCAACCTTTCCGACCTGCGGCGGTGGCCGGCGCCCCGGTACAGGCGAAACGCCTCGACAACGGCGGCTTCCAAAACCTCGGCGAAATCATCCATGCAGTTCGTTTTGGAGATTCGACGGGCCGTCTGCAGAACTTGCCGGTAGGCCAGGGCGAGGGCGGCGGCTATGGGGTTCCGGAAGCGTTCCGCGACCAGATCATGCCAAAGTTCCAGAACCAGTGGTCGATGGGCGTCGATTCGGAAGGCGGCTACGCAGTGCCGGATCAATTCATTCCGGACGTGCTGCAGATCGGTGCTTCGCCGTCCGTGGTCCGTCCTCGAGCCACTGTCATCCCTGCAGGAGATCCGCCTGACTCCAAGGTCACGATGCCGGCTCTGAACCAAGGCACCAACGGCGTATACGGCGGCGTACAGGTCCAATGGATCGCCGAAGGGGCCGACAAGCCGGACACGAATGCATCCCTGGCGGAAGTCTCCCTGCAGCCGAACGAGGTGGCGGCCACGACGATTGTCACTGACAAGTTGCTGCGGAACTGGAAGGCTGCAGACTCCTTCATCCGCGGCCTTCTCACGAAAGCCATGACGGCTGCTGAGGACATCGCCTTCTTGACCGGCAATGGCACGGGCAAGCCGACCGGCGTTCTGGGCGCTGCGGGTGGTCTGGTCGTCAAACGCGCGACGGCAAACAAGATCCAGTTCATCGACATCCTGCAGATGCTGGCATCGCTGCTGCCGGAGTCGACGTCCAACTCCGTCTTCGTGGCTAACCAATCGGCAATGGTGATGATCGCATCCCTGAAGGATGATGCCGGAAACAGCATCTTCATCCGCGGCGACGCCACGCGCGGCCTGCCTTCCACCCTTTTCGGCATCCCAATCGTATTCACGGGCAAGACGCCGGCTCTCGGCGCCAAGGGCGACCTGATGCTCGTCGATCTCTCCTACTACCTGATCAAAGACGGCAGCGGCCCGTTCATCGCGGCATCCGAGCACGTCCTGTTCAAACAGAACAAGACGGTCATTAAGGTGTTCTGGAACGTCGACGGCAAGCCGTGGGTCGTTGCGCCTCTGACGCTTGAAAACGGCGTCACGAAGGTCAGCCCTTACGTCATCCTGGACATTCCGGCCGTCTAGTAGCAGATTTCTGAAGGCCGGGCCATCCCCGGCCTTTTCTACTTTGAAAGGAGAGGGATTTCATGAAACAGTTCATCGTCAAAAACCAATTCGAAGACGTGACATCCGGCGAGCTCGTGGCAGTAGGTTCGATCATCGAGGCGGATGCAGAACGGGAGATCCTGCTGCGCGCAGCTGATGTAATCGGGAAGGAAGTCCAACCTGTAGCAAAGGAGCCGGAAAAAAAGGAAGCCGATTCGAAGGAGGCTGAAGCCGCTGAGAAGGTCGGCGATGAAGCTGGCGCTGACGACGAAACGGCGCAGGACAAATCCGCTGCAAAGCGGGTGAAAGCTTCCAAGGATGAAAAGTGAGGCGGTGATAGGGGATGCTTTCTACCCTTTCTAAGACCAAGCAGCAACTCCTCATCCTGCAAGAGGATGCGAGCACAGATGACCAAGTCCTGATGTGCCTGCAGGCAGCATCTGAGGCGATTGAGCAGTATTGCCGGCGTTCGTTCGAGCTGAAAGAGCGGACCGAACTCTGCAGCGGCCTCGGTTCAACCATGCTTCCTCTACGTGCCTATCCGGTAACCTCGATTCTGTCCGTGGGGGATTCGTCATATCCAATCACGGATTATATCCAATTCGACGAAGGAATGCTCTACCGTGAGCAACGCTGGCCCTGCGGCTCTTTTAACATCCGAGTGCATTATGTCGGGGGGTATGTGCTGCCGAGCGACGAGGACGGGGCGCCAGTATCGAACCTGCCCATATCTGTTGAGTACGCCTGCCTGCTGCTCTGCAAGCAGCTTTATTCGGGCGAATGGGGGAAGGTATCAGAGCGGATCGGCGATTACTCTGTAACCTACGAAAAGGGTTTAGATGGCGAATCTCCAAATCTGCCGCGGGCGGTACGCGCCTTGCTACGCTCTCATGTCAGGCGGTGGCGGTGATGGGCCCGGGAATGCTCGTACAGCGCTGTACAGTCTGGCGCTCGTTGCCACAGAAGGACGAGTACAACACTCCCCTCAATGGGGAGGACGATTATCAGGCAGTCAACTCCTATCCTTGCCGCCTGTCACGAAAAAAAATTCAGGCGACTCGAGGGGAACCCGAAACGGCCATTACCGAAGTGTACATGCTCTACATGCCTGCAGCCGCAAACATACAGGCCGGCGACTTGGTCAAGGTCAACGGCGCTGGGGAGTACCGGGCGGGCGAGCCGTATCGGCCCAACAATCACCATACGGAGGTTCAGGTGGAGCGGGAGGGTTCGGCATGAGTTTCAAAATCGAAGGTCTCGACCAACTTTCCAAGGCACTGGGGCATGCGGCTCGAGACAAGAAGCGTTACAACCAGTTGCGCTATGATGTCGGGAAGAAACATCTGCAGAATTGTGCGGCCGAGGTGCCGGTCAGCTCTGGGCGCCTCCGAGCATCATTTAAGCGGGAGCTCTACAAGGGACAAAAGGAATGGATTCTCTTCGTCGATCCCGGCGAGACGATCGAGGTCGGTACCAAGGTCTGGTACGCTCGCATGGTTGAAGATGGCCACAAGCTGGTTAAGGTGACGCGCAAGAAGATGAAGAACGGCCGAATTCGGAGAACCAAGAAGAATCTCGGCTTTGTCCCCGGTACTCATTTCTTCAAGAGGGCGCTGGAGAAGACGAACCGGGACATACCTGAAATGGTCGATGGATTCATCCGGGAGATCGGGAAGGAGGCGGGCTTCGATGTTTCGTAGCAGCCTGGACGCCATACGGCGCCTCCTGAAGGACACGATTCCCGAGGTCACGACCACATACGTCAACACGGTTCCGGACGGCTTTAAACAGCCGTCTTTTTTCGTGCAATTGGCGACCCATTCAGGGGAGTTCTTGAACCTCAATTACCGGCAGCGGCGAATGAGCTGGCAGATCGTCTACTTCCCCAAGCTCGCCCGCGGGCAAGAACCGGACGTATTCGATAAAATCGACGTTTCAGACCGCCTTATGACGGTATTGCAGGAATCGCCTGTATTGAAAGCCCCTGACGGTGCTGTCTACACAATCGCAAGCATCGACGGCGGGCCAAGGGACGAAGAAGTCTATATCACCGTTGTCCTGGAGGGTCAGACCAACCGGCAGCTGCCGGAGTACGACACCATGCAAGAGGTCCACTTGGACCAAAAAGGAGGATGACCAATGGCACTCGGTTTGCCTAATGTAAATATCGTGTTCAAATCCATTGCCACCGCCGCGATCCAGCAGGGCGGCGCGGGCGTGCTGGCGATTGTGCTCAAGGACACGTCCGTCTCGACCGGCGTCGTTGAGTACAAGCTGCGCCCAGGAGATGAAATTCCGGCTGGATTGACGGTGGTCAACAAAAACCATATCGCTCTGGCAATGATCGGCACGCCTGCAATGGTGAAGGTCGTCGTAATACCATCGTCCGCGTCCGACTACGCGGCGGCGTACAACTACCTGGAAACCATCCCTTGGAACGTCGGAACTGTCCCCGGGATCGCCGCTGGAGATGTGTCCGCAGCGGCCACATGGGCCAAGGGCATGTTCGACGCCAAGGATCGGAAGATCATGTTCGTACTGCCGAACCATGCCGGTGACCACCCGGCTATCGTGAATTTTGCTACCGACAACATCTATGTTGGTGCCACCAGCTACACGACGACCAATTTCCTGGCCCGGATTGCCGGCCTGCTCGCCGGCCTATCGCTCACCGTGGCCCCAACTTATCAGGTGCTGCCAGATGTGACGGATGTGCCGAAGCTTACGAAAACCGAGGCCAACACAGCCATTGCCGCCGGCAAGCTGGTCCTGATCAATGACGGTGAAAAGGTCAAGATTGCTCGAGGAGTAACGTCCCTTACGACGCTGGCCGATCCGTTTGGTGCCGAATGGCAAAAAATCAAACTGGTCCGGGTGTTCAACAAGATCTATACGGACATCAAGCAGACGATCGAGGACAACTATATCGGCAAGGTCTCCAACTCGTACACCAATAAGCTCCTGCTGCTAAATGCGGTGAATGCTTACTACGAGGAAATGGAGTTGCAGGGTATTTTGGATCCGGGGCTGAGCCGGGCAGACATCAACATAGCTGCTCAACGGGTATTCCTTAAGACGATCCTCGGTGCCGATGCAGTTGCTGCGATGAATGATCAGCAAGTCAAAGAAGCCAATACCAGGGACAAAGTGTTCATCGGCGGCCCGCTGCGAGCACTCGACGCCATTGAGGACTTCGATATGCAAATTTACCTCTAGGAGGGAATGAACCATGCCAGCAGGCTTTAATGGCGAAAGGATTATCAGCGGTACGGGTGGCGAGCTCTGGATCGATGGCGACTATGTCGCTGAGGTCAAAGGATTCCAAGCCAAGCTTGAGTTCAACAAAGAGGATGTGCAGTTGGCGGGGAATATGGGCGTCGATTCGAAATTCATGGGCTATAAAGGGAATGGCAGTGTCAGGCTGCACAAGGTTAACTCGCGGATGATTAAGAAGTACAGTGCCGCCATCCAAAAAGGCATTCTGCCTAGAGCGACCATCCTGAGCTCGTTGAATGATCCAGCAGCATTCGGGGCCGAAAGGGTTACTGTATCGGATGCCAGCTTCAACGACCTCACTCTTGCTGACTGGGAAGCCGGCGTCAAAGGCGAAACGGAAGCGCCATTCACATTCACAAAATGGGAAACCAATGATCTTATTACGGGTGGAGGAATTTAAATGTCTACACTCGATTTGCTGCTGAAAATCGATCAATCCAAGATGGTCAGACCAACCAAAAAGGTCGAAATTCCACGACTATCCAAAGAGGCTGGTGACAAAGTTATTTTCACTCTCCAAGCTCTCACACATGACGAGCAGGAAGAAATTTCCGATATCTCAGCCGGTGACGGCGAAATCGATCAAGGGGCACTGCGCGCGCATACGATCATCAAAGGGCTTGTTGACCCCTCTCTTAAATCGACTGAACTTCTGAAACATTTTGGAGCGGCCACGCCGAAGGATCTGCTGCTCAAAACAAACTTTCTCCTGACTGGAGAAGTTGCAATTCTGTATAACGAAATTTCGGAGTTGTCCGGTTTCAGTGCTGACGCTGTAACTGAATTAAAAAACGAATAAGGTCGGATGGTCTAACCGAGATGCTTTACTATTACTGGTCCCGGCGCGGCATCCGACCGAGCGAAATTTATAACATGCCGCCCGGTGAGCAATTGCTCATCCGGGCTTTCTATCAATATGAGCAAGAAGAACGGGCCCGCTTACAAAAGGCTGGAGCATGGCCGACGCTCCCAGTATTGTGAGGTGAACAGAGATGGCAAGGCTGACATCAGTCATTAGTCTGCGTGACAATTATTCCGCTGTCATGCAGCGGGTGAAGAAGAACACTGATACGTTCAACCGATCGGTCCAAACGGTAAAAAAACAATTGGATGCCGAGGCTAAGAAACAACGGCAGATTCGCATCAACAATTCACCAGCCATGAAGGCAATCAAGGCGGTGGAACAGCGCACCAAGGCGATCCGTAATGCGGCCGTCGTTGTAACGGCTCACGCACAGCGCTTTAGCACCCAAATCAAACCGGCGGTCAATACCCTCAAGTGGATGACAAAAGCTCCGTTTAAAGTGACTGTCAAGGCAGTCGACTTGGCATCCAGCGGTTTTCGCGGACTCCGAAGTATGCTTGACATGCTTAAGAAACCCTTGCTTATAGGTGGCGTTGCTGCTGGTGCTGTAGGAGCGGCAGGGATTGCCCTTATCAAGCAGAGTCTCAGTGGGGCTTCTATGCTGGAGCGGCAGATGATCTCCATGACTCACTTCCTTGGCGTCAATAACCCCAAGCAGGGTAAATCATGGGCAGGGCAGGAAGCGCAGCGATTCATTGCTGATCTCCGGAAGAATGCGGATATCACCCCGTTTGATACGGACGAAGTCATTTCGACGGGCACCAGGGCGCTCGGTATAGCTGGGGGCAAAACCAAGCCTGCTATGAGCCTTCTGAGGCTTGCTGAGGATATGACGGCTCTTACCCCTGGCAAGACTCTCAGCGACTCTATTGAAGCCCTTGCTGACCTAGCCACTGGCGAGACGGAGCGGATGAAGGAGTTTGGATTTAAAATCAGCCAAGCGCAAATCAAGGCTTCTGGCGGAGACTGGTCCAAGCTTAAAAACGGATCGGGGATCGGGCTGACGCAGATGTTCCGTGGCGGCTCCGAAAAGCTCGGGCAATCTGCTTATGGCCTGTGGTCGACAATTACTGGAACAATGGGTTCCGGTGTGACCAACATGGGAACTCGAACTCTTGAATACCTGAAGCCAGAACTTAAACGTTGGGCTAACTATTTGAGTGGTGGTGGCGCAGACAAAATGTTTGAAGCTGGCAGCAAGATGATGGCTTCCATGTTCAAGGGGGTCGTCAATACTGGAAAAAGCATCACCGCATACATTCAGGAACGGTTTATAAACAACAAGAAATTCCGAAACCTCCCGGACACAGAGTCTAAAGTGAAGTTTATTTTTACGGAGCTGAAAACTCTGTTTGATGGTTGGTACGAAAAATCCGGAAAGGCTCAGTTAACAGACATTGGCAGCAAGATTGGAGCAACCTTAGGAGTAGCTTTAGCCGGCAGCCAGCCTCTGATTGAATCAGCCATTACTGCAGGCAGGAAAATAGGACAAGGAATGTGGGAAGGCATCCAAGGGTATATTGCTGACAACCCAACCATGACAGCTGTTTTGGGAGCAGTGTCAGGAGGTATCGCGGGATCATCCTTCGGTCCTTACGGGGCTGCTATTGGAGCGTTAGGCGGCGGCGTGGCAGCTGGGCAAATGGCAAATGAGGCAAATTACAATAAATCCATGTCACTTGCAGATCAGTTGGGTTCAAAACAGGATGGCTGGATTACGAAAAACATGGGCGTATCTCAGAAAGAACTAGAGCGCTTGAAAACCGTGTGGTCTGATGAAGGCTATGTAAAATACGAGAGAAAGCTAAATCAAGCACTGAGCGAAAAGACCGGAATGTCAGCAGATGAGCTAAGGAAACTTTCCACAGGCGGAAACAAGGACATGCAGAAGTATCTCGAGCTAATGAATTCTGCTGGGTTTGCTTATGGAATTCAACGTGTCCCCCGGAATGGGTTCCCGGCCATATTGCACGAAGGTGAGCAGGTCTTGACGGCACAAGAGGCCAATCAAAATCGCGGTTCCGGAGGGGCTTCTCAACAATTCATTTTCCAATTTCCCGGAGCAGTTGTACGAGAAGAAGCGGATATCGCAAGACTGGCGCAAGAATTTAGAACCATCATGGAGCAAGTCAGTTTGAACGGAGGATAGGCATGCCGATTGATGTAGTTTTGTCGTATAACAGCGGTGCGGAGACACTACGGCTGCCGGTGCCGCCGTCGTCTTATGACCTCCAAACCGGAATGGCTCATAACACTGTAACCGTCCACAACCTAGGCGAGGTACTGGCTATGGGCAAGCGGCGGCTGAATAGCGTCACCTTAGAAAGCTATTTCCCCATTCAGGATGATGGTTTGTGCGTTTATAAGGACTTTCCGCCGCCGGTCACTTTCGTCAACACCCTGAACCGCTGGAAGGAGAGTGGTAAGCCTCTGCGCCTTCTCATCACGGCAAGGGGGCTCAACCTGAACCAGGTGATGGTCATTGAATCATTCAACTACGGCCATCGTCCGGGACCTTTGGACGTCTATTTTACATTGTCGTTACGGGAATACCGCTTTGTCACCGCCCAGAAGGGAACGACAACTCCAGCGACAATTGCCTCATCTTCGGCGCATAGCGCCAGCGCGGCACGTACATCGACCAAAACACCGCCGAAGACGTATACGGTCAAAAAGGGCGATACGGGATATCTCATTGCCAAAAGGGTATACGGTAACGGCAGCCGATGGCCGGAAATCAAAAAGAAAAACGGGATTACAGACGACCGCAAGCTGCAGATCGGGCAGGTGTTGAAAATATGATCTCCCTTAAGCACGTTTCCAGAGCTGGTGTGAAGACGGACTTATCGGGCCTCTTCCTACGGCTCTCGTGGTCCGGAGACAAGTCGACGGCTGCCCGATCGGCGACTTTCTCAATTCTGTTTGCCCCTTCGGACCGGAGCATTCCGCGAGTGCCTATGGAGTTAGGTGAGATGATATTCATCTACGATGATGACAGCAAAGAAATCTTCCGGGGCTATCTGTTCAAACAGAGTAAGTCGCTCACCGGGAACAGTATTGAGTACACGGCATATGACGGTCTTAGGTACATGACCCAGTCAAAGGTGAATCGGATCTTCAAGGGTGCGACGGCGGCTGCAGTTGCTCGGACTGTTTGCGCGGAGATTGGAGTTCCGGTCGGTTACCTGGAGGATGCCGGCGGCAGCCAACGGTTCACGGCTCTTAATCGCAGCGCGTATGAGGCCGTCATGATCGGCTACACCGGTGCTTCGAAGACGACAGGACATAAATACATCCCCCGCATGTCCGCAGGCCGACTAAGCGTTATCCGCAAGGGCACCAGAACAGCAGCAGTTATGTTGACGGCGGACACTAACCTGACAGAAGCTTCTTACACGGAGAGCATTGAGGACGCCGTGACGGCTGTCAAAATCGTCGATAAAAATGACAACTATGTTGGCGAGGTGACGGCAACCGATAACTTAAAACGGTATGGACGGCTCCAGGAGATCTACCAACTGGAAGAAAAAAAGGACCCCCATGCTCCTGCTCTTGCCATGCTGAAAGGAGCGGAAAGGACCGCAAACGTCACCGTCTTCGGTGACGGGCAAGTCGATCTCATAACCGGCAATGCTGTACGAATTAAGGATGAGCTCACCGGCTTGGTGGGCCTTTTTTATATCGATAGTGACGAGCATGTCTGGGAAAACGGTATGCAGACGATCACGCTCACGGTCAATTTTCAAAACCTCATGGATGAGCAGGAAGGAGGAGAAGTGGACAGTGGATCCAGCAAAACGAGCAGTAGCGGCGCCGGGAGTACGGGATATAGCCTGGATAACTTCGTATATCCGTGAGGTCGCAAAGCAGGAAGCGGAGCGAACCGGTGCGTCTCTCGGGATCGTGACCAGCACATGGCCTTCCACGATCACCGTACTTTCCTCCGATCTCACACTTGAGGCGGATGACCTCTATATCCCGCCAAACTGGACGCATCAAAACGGCGAGCAAGTCGTGCTGCAGCCTGTCGCAGGGCGTTGGGCAGTGACGAGGGTGGTGCCTGCCGATGGCTGACAGCCCGTTCCCTTTTATTGATGGAGTCACCGAGGATACAGCCGCGTCTGCGGTGGACAGCGCTGCACAGAAGGAACTCCCTCTCTGGATAGAGTACGCATGGGATTTTGCCGTAAACGACTTCAAACTTGTCGACGGGGATCCGGTTCGGTTGGAAGGATTGCCTGCGCTTGAAATCTGGATTTACAAGACCCTGCGGACTGAACGGTTTCGGTATTTGGCCTATAGCTGGAATTACGGTCATGAGTTGGACAACCTTCTCGGTCAACGAAGTGCGCCGGATAAGACAGAGGCGGAAAGATATGTTCGAGAAGCTCTGAACAGTCCTTATATCCTGTCGTTTTCCGATTTCGACATTGACCATTCCGAGGATGTGCTAAAGATCAGCTTTACAGCAGAGACGGTCTACGGTGAGGTGAGAATAAATGGCGACGGACTTTGATTCTATCCTTTCGCGCATGCTCAGCAACGTCCTGGGCGGTGTGGCCAAGGGTGAAGGGACCTTTACCTTCGATGCTCTGGCTCCTGTAGCCCTTGAAGTTTCCCAGGCCTATGACGAGATTGAGCGAATTAAGCGGGTGAGAGCAGGCAGCTCGGAGGATGCGACGGAAGAGGAGGTCGATATGATAGCGGCCGAGCAGGGAGTTACGCGCAAGCCGGCCGTGAAGTCGGAAGGCACCGTTCAGCTTTATGGTCCATCCGGAACGAAGATTCCAACAGGCTCTTTTGCGACTACAGAAAGCGGGACGGTCTTTGATATTCAGGGCGCAGCCACTGAAATCCCGGTCTCCGGAACCGTGTCCCTGAAAATCTTGGCACAAGTGGCCGGGGCGTCAGGGAATGTGCCTGCCGGCTCCATATCAAAGAGTTCCATTCCTGGGGTTACGGTGACAAACCTTGAAGAAACCCGCGGCGGAACAGACTTGGAGAGCAAGGAGGCGCTACTGGCCAGAGCGATCGAAAAGCGTGACCAGCCGGCTGTGAGCGGAAATCCGGACCAGTACAAGCAGACGGCAAAGACAGTGCCCGGCATCTTTGATGCTCGGGTTTTTCGTGGTTGGGCCGGAGGGGGGACTGTCAAGGTGGTGCTGATTTCGGTCGACAAGCGGACGCCAGGTGCTTCGGCTGTCGCGGCAGCTGATGCGCTCATCCAAGCAATGGCGACCACAGGGTCAGTGCCAACCGTGGTCGGAGTATCAGAACTGTTGGTCGATGTATCTGCCAAGCTGATTCTTGTCGATGGCGGATCATTGGATGAGGCCAGGGTTCAGGTGCAGGAAGCAATCACAGCTTATCTCAAGGCATTGGCATTTACGGAAACGGTCGTCAAGCTGAACAGGATCGGGGAGGCAATTTTATCCGCCGGGAATGTTTCCGACTATGAGTACGGTTCACTGACAATCAACGGGTCCACCGGGAACCTTCAGCTCCAGCAAGATCAAGTGCCTGTCATGGGAGCACTTAATTTAACCATATGAGGTGATGTAGCATGCCAGGGAAAACTGATTTTCTTGAAAATGCACTTTTGAACCACGTCCTGCGCGGTGTTGTGTACACGCCCCCCGCGGCGCTTTACGTCGGACTGTTCACGTCGGACCCTACAGACGCTGCGACGGGAACAGAAGTTTCCGGCGGCGCCTATGCCCGGCAGGCTGTCACTTTCTCAGCGGCAACGACTGGCAGTTGCAGCAATGCGGCAGACCTTCTGTTCCCGGTCGCTTCGGCGGCATGGGGCACCGTGACTCATTTCGGTGTGTTCGACGCGGCAACGGCCGGGAAGCTCCTATATTACGGATCGCTTACTCCCTCGCAGCCTATAACATCATCGAACCAGCTGAAGCTGCCCGCCGGCACCGTAATCGTAAACGAAGATTGAGGTGATGGCTGATGGCACTTGTAGAGTCTAGTGGCACGGCATCTTGTAGTTCAAGTGCCTCTGCAGCTGCTGTTCTGATCCTCACAGTGGCGGGATCAATTTTTGGGAATGCCGATTGTTCAGCTGCAGCAGTTCTGATCCGAAAGAGTAGCAGCACTTCCTATGGGGCGGCAACAGCTTCGGCGCAGACCGTACGTATTCAAAGTACATCTGGCACTTCAACGGGCCGATCGGTGCTGCCTGATGCGGTGGCAGCTCGGTACATCATCATGGGCGGACAAGCAGACGGGAAAGCGACAGCGGAGGCTTTTGCAACCTCAAGGGATATTTCCCAGGCTCTAAAAGATTTTCTGCCGGGATTCTTGCAGCAGTCTTCTCTATTCTCGGCTGCCCAAAAATTGCAGGTAGCCGAGATTATTCGTCTGCTCGCTATCATTGAGGAGTTTCGGAGGGATATGCTCCCCGGAAAAAATCGAAGACCGCAGCCAATGACAACAATGGCTTTTGAGTCGCTGGTAAATAAGTTCTATGGATGTAAAGTGGATGTCTATCCGGATCAGTATCTCCATAAAACAACAATTCTCAGTAAGCGCGGGGTTCCTGAAAATATAGCCGATATGGAACAGGCAGTTGATCGAGCCTTACCAGCCCATTTGATTCATGAATTCATCTATACATGGCTGCCGTGGAAAGAAGTGCAAGGCGTCAAGTTGACATGGGAAGGAGTCCACGGTTTCAAAAGCTGGGGACCATTCCAGACGGCATTTCTTAGGGGAGGGGAATGAATGCAGCAAAAACGAACAAAAAATCTTGGTCTAGTCAAATGGGATGATGACACTGACGAACTGCACCGTTCGCAATTCACGGAGAACTTCGAAACAATCGACGATCAAGTTAGTAGCTTGTACGGTTCTGCCAACCTCTGGTTTAAGTCTTCCACCGTGACGATCGGTAACCCCGGTTCTTCGGATGCTTACACGAATACGGACTATTTTACGAAGGTCTTCACACGCTTTGCCGTGCAAGGATTAGGTGCCGTCGTATCGACCCTGCATAACTTGGACAGCGAGACCGGATCGACCTTTCAACATCACACAGCCCAGCAGATTCAGAGCATTCTCAACATAGCCAAAGTAAAAGGCGTCAAGCTCTGGATGCTGAAGCCTCATATCGTTCTCAATTGGTCGGACGGATTCAGCCGGGGGCGCTATGATCCGGTGGATGTGCCACTGCACTTCGCAAACTGGACTCAGGAACTGCTCTTCGTCGCGCAGCTATGCCGGACAAACAACATCCCGTGGCTCTGCATCGAATGTGAGCATTACAAGCTGACAAGCGAAAACCTCTATTACTCCTACTGGCTTCAGTTGGTCAATACCATCCGGGCGGCTTATCCCGAACTCAAGCTCACGGTTGCAATGATGGGTTCCGAGCTTCGCGACACGACGCTCAAACTGCAAGCCGACCGGGCAGCGCGTTCAGTTGTCCATCTGGTCGATGCGATCGGCGCTAACATTTATGCGACATACTTTTATGAACCATACGCTATCGTGAATGGTAAGCCTACCGTCACGGTCGAAGATGTAGCCCGCGGCTTCCGCCGAACGTGGAGTGGATGGAGTCCTTATGACTTGCTGGTCGACATGAACCAATTGACTGGGAAACCGATTCTCATCACAGAGTTCGGCTGCATGCCGAAGGACGACGGACTGACGCAGCTCTTTGCTACGGGAGCGACGAACTACGATGTTCAGGCGCTGCTGTTTCAAGCTTACTTCGAGACGGTCGTTACGATCCCGTTCATCAAGGGGTTCGCAATCTGGCATGCTCATTCGCCGTTCCAATATTTCGACTACGAGGGCCAGACGATCTATCCAGGCGAAAAGGTCATCATTGACTATGTCAGCAGCGGGAGGATTTGATCATGGAGAAAATACTGACGAACTTGAATCATGCGCGTGACGACGACGCACACCCGGAACTGGCAATGCAGAAGATGTTCACAGTAAAGAACGGCAACCTGACGAATCCGAACCAGTGGGTTAAGCTATTTGAACATGAATTTTACTCGGACCAGTACCTAAAAACTAATCCTTACGGCACGGTCCGGCCGCCGGCATTGAAGAAGGTCATCACGCAATTCCTGTTGAACAGCGCGACGTCTGATTCGGAGTTCTTCAGTGCATTCGTTTCGGTGCGCATCAATGTCTACCACAATGACCAAGACGTCCCGGCAAACAGGTTTGCTGTCGAAGTCGTGCCGCTGGTATCTCAGGCATCGAGCAATCCTAACGGCTATACGGACCTGCTACGGCTATATCAAGAGAGCCTCGGAGGCGGGAAGTATGTCTACCGGCTTTATGTGCGCTACGTGAATCCATACATGCAATGGAGAATCAAGGTGCTGAACACCTCGTTGAATGATACGGCTGTCGCATACGACAAGATGAACCTTCTTATGACCAGGAACGGGTTGTGGGACAAGCCGGAAAGCGAATACCGCATGAACAACGAGTTATGGGGGCTTGCACGGAAGCCGGAAGATTTCACGCTTCTCGAAGAAGCACAGCTGCCGGTCACATCCGGCACAATAAGCTATACATCATCCCGTATCGCAGGCGGCAACGCGAACCGCATCAGCAGCCTTCCGGATCCAGGGCCAAAATATGTCGGACAAATATTTTGGCTTGTGTCGGCAACTCAAAACAGCGAGACGCCGTACTTTTGTTTCCGAAAAGGAACATCGTACTTTTGGCGACCGTTTGTGGATTACGTACCGTCGTCAGAGTACATCTCGGGCCCGGCCGGAACGGCGAGGGGGTACTACATTCAGACAGACGGTAACCGAAGAGCAGGATTTCGGGCGGAAGATGATCCCGAACAAGGAAATGATTCAGGTTCGACAATCGCAATTGTAATCATGCACGACGACGGATCAGTGAGCTTTCAGCCGATCCTCATGAAGCGCGACACCAAAGAAACGATTATTAATGCCGGGCCATTCGTCGTCGCTGGAATCTGGTCGAAGCCAATGAAAATGGGCCGATGGTGGATGTGGATCAACGATGATGGCAGCAAATACCGCAAGTTGGACACTATGCCAGTTGGTCCGGTAGACGGCGTTCCTTGGTAAACGAATGGGAGGGATGAAATGGGATTCATTCAAAGTTTGACCCTAGACAGTGGTCTCGATGTTCCAAAAGCATATATCAGGGCGGTGGCTATTAGCGGAACGGTGGCAGAACTAGAGGTAAAAGTATTCTACTATGCGAGCAAGGCAGCTCGTCTCGACGGTAAGCCGGCATTCCAAGTAAGGACATTTCGATTCGCTCCATCGGTCGCCCCGGGATCAACGAACTACCATAGGCAATTTTACGAGTGGGCAAAGGGCATTGAAGAGTTCGCCAGCGCTGTGGATGATCTTGAACCTTAGAAGAGAGAGAAGGTGAGCCGGGGTGCCGGAGTCGGATCACATGCAATTGATGAGCACGATCATGGAAATGAGAGTCGATATTGGCAAGATTTCAACCCGTCTCGAGAAACTGGATGATTTTAATCGATCGCTCGAGGATTTTAGAGGGCAGTTGAAAGAGATACACCGGCGCTCCGAGGAAGTGGACAAACTGGCGGTGGCCGCCTTAGAAAGCACCAAGTCGGCACACAAACGGTTGAATGCAATTTCAAAAGTTTCATACTGGTTACTCACGGCGATCGGCGGAGCGGTCGTCGTTTTTGTTGTCGGCTTTGCCCTCAAGGGTGGATTCTATATCAAGTAAGGGGAGATGATCTAATGGAATGGGCAGCAATTCAAGCTATGATTCCTCCGGAGTTGGCCGGCGTGCTTACCGTGTGCTGGGTGGCGGGGTATGTACTCAAGCGGACGCCGCGGGTGCCAGACTGGTCGATCGTCTACGTCGTTACGGCCGTTGCAATCCTGATGACATGTCTGCTGTTGGGGCCGACGGCCGAGAGCCTAATCCAAGGCGTCCTGTGCGGCGCAGTGTCGGTTTATGGGCATCAGCTTGTCAGGCAGACGAGCAAGGCTGTAAATGGGGAGGGCGGCGGCGATGGACAGCAATAAATATCAGATCGAGCGGCGCTACATCAACAAGCGCTCTAACGTCAGGCCAGGCATCCGGCTAGTAACCGGTGGCCCGGCCTTTTTAGTCGCCCACGATACCGGGAACCCCGGAGCTTCCGCCGAAAACCATTTCTCTTATTTCAATACGCAAACAGACAGGACGGCATCCGCACAGGTCTTCATCGACGACAAACAAATCCTTGAAATAATCCCGGCCGGCACCGGTCCGGATCCGGCAGAACAGGCTTTTCACGTCATCCGCAATGTAACCACGGACAACGAGTTGTTTGGCTACGATGCTAACCATGCCGCCCTGGGCATCGAACTATGCTACGGCGGCAAGATCGACTTCGCAGCGGCTTACACGCGGCTCGTCTGGTACCTTGCGATATGCTGCACTAAATGGGGTAAGACGCCATCGACTCACATCGTCAGTCATAAGCAGTTGGACCCGGCCCGCAAGTCGGACATCGACCAGGCACTTGCGGCCGGCGGCAAGACACTCGGCGACCTGATCCGGGACGTGACGGCTGAGATGGCGACTCAGGTCCGGCCGGTGCCGGCGGCGGCCAAACTGCAGGCAGACATCTGCGATCATGTCATCGTCTCCTACATCCAGCCGGCGCGGCACGCGGCGCTGCAGCAGGGGCTGCGCGAGGAGGCTGGACACTTCGAGCGTCTGGCGGCCAACGTTCGCGCCGCGGCGGCGGGAGCCGGACTGTCCAAGAGCACGCCCAGGAGATCATCTTCAACTGGCTCTCGCCGGCATGGCTCAAAGCTAAAGCTGAGGGCAGAGACCCGAGCAAATATAATCAAATGGCAAATGCACTCCGGACGTGTGCTGGTATCCCACTGAACTAAAAAGGAGGTCGAGGCTTTATGGATATGAAGACGCTAAAGCTACCTGTCGATTTCAGATGGGCTGGAGAAATGAGTCGGGCGGCAACCGAAGCGCTGGAACTGCTCAGTCAGTTACAGAACAAGATAGAGGAGATCAAAACATTCAAGAGCGGGCGCAAGCTTGATTAATTAAAAGCCTAGCTTTTTGGCTGCATACTCTTGGACTGCTGAATCCTGCATGTTTTCCCAAGAATCAAATTGAGTATGCTTACCGATGTGTTGGTCAAATACATCATCCGGAATAGCTTCGAAATCTTCTGCACTGTTGACTTCGAAGCCTCCGGCTTCCAGCAATTCTTCAAAAGATGAAAAGTTGGTGTGCTCTATCATGAAGGAAGGAGGGAAGAGTTCCTCAAACGTTACCTCGCGTCTTCCTTCAAGCTCTTTTGCTTGCCGCTGCATCTCGGCCAATGCCTTTTGAAATTCGTCCAATCCATCAATTTTTATACCAACCAGCTCCTCTATTTGCTTACGCCCGCATATTCATTAAACACCAATATTTGGAATTGGAAAAGCATAAGACTTTTCTGTAAAGCAAATCCCCCACTGGCCTCCGCGGCTGGTGGGGGATTTTTTTCGTTATTCTAGATTGACTGTGCCATTTTTGTAAGTGCCAATAACATAATTTTGGATGGTCACCTTATACGTCCTGGCATCCCAATCGCCATCCAAATTATAGTTTCCGTAAACAGGTTTTATTACATCCATTATTGCAATTATCTTGTCCTTCAACTCTTCAGCTTGAAGATCAAACTTTCCTTGCCCTTTGTACGCGAGCGCAACAGATGGTTGTAGTGAAATGTCGATGTAGCTTAAGTTTGAATTCATAAGAACTCTATTAACGATGAAATCATCAGTTACTGCCGCTTTTTCCACAGCATGTTGGAACGCCAGAACATTTACTTGTTCTTCAATTTCACTCATAGCAGGCTGAGGCTGAGCATGTGAAATGACTATAATTAGTGAAATCACTCCAAGACAAAAAGCAACGCTAGAAAGAATCAATGACACAATCCCGACTTTGGATATTGCCCTTTTACCTAGTTGCCACTCATTACCAGTATCCGCCATATTTATCATAGATCCTCTCCCCTTCCCTTCCTAAGGATAGAATATACGAAATGTATCTATCTATGATACAGAATTTTCACATCCAGAAATCTTTGGGCTGTGCGCTCTTTCCCGTAAGCCGTCGAGCTGCTTCAACCAGGATCTTTTGCACACTTCTTGTCGGCTTATATCCTTCCTCGCTGCATGCCCGCGACACCGTTCCAGGGTTCAACCCTGTTTCTTCGCGGATTCTCTCCTGTTTGACTCCGTGTTTATCCAAGAAAGCTCCATAATCGGTTCGCTTTTTCCCTATTCCGGTCATGTGATTCAGGCCTTTCTGTCTATTTCGTATTCCTAATATGGCCGAGTCTACAAAATTTTATACCCGTCCCTATTTGGAATTCAGTAAATATGCCCGAGCCCTCTCCATAGGCTATTGACATATCATGTAGCGCCACTGGTGACGCTAACCGTTCGACGTAGAACGGTTTGTAGGGCTACCAGTAGCGCCAGAAGGAGATGACAGCATGAGTATCATTGGCATCGACGCCGGCGGCAGCTCGGTTAAGCTGTACGACGGTCGGCAGTTCAAACAGTTCCCCTCCCCCATCGGTTATGACTGGCGGGAACGAAATCTTCAGCAAACCCACGGTGAGCATGACTTCGAATGGGAGTACGGCGGGCAGCGCGGTTTTGCTGGGACTCTGGCGATGTATGAAAGCGAGTTGGCGGAAAGCACCAAGGGCGATTCGAAGGCACATCCGGATGCTCGCCTGCGCGTCCTGATCGCACTTCACCAGTATGCACCTGGATCGGAGCATCAGATCGTCGTGGGGCAGCCCATCCGAACGCATACGCCGGAGCAAAAGCTTCAGATCAAGGAGATGCTGCAGGGCCGGCACGAGATCACCATCAACGGGGAGCGGCGAGTCATTGTCATCCGCCGATGCGAAGTGGCGGCCGAAGGAGCGGCAGCTGGCCTCCTTGTTCCTAGCCTCGGTATTGTGCGGGTGATTGATATCGGGAGTGGCACGGTCAACCTCGGCACGCTGCAGGACCGGCGCTTCGTCGATCGAGCGAGCGATACGCTGGTGAACGGCATGGAGACGCTGCGAAATCCGGATCCAGTTGCTTTTGCACGGGCTATCATTGCGCATGCTATCCGCTTGAAGTGGAGAGGTAACGACGTCGTTACCTTGTGCGGCGGTGGAGCTGAAGCATTGCTACCCGACATCAGGATGCATTTCACGTCCGCGCAGCTGCTCAAGCCCGGCATGAATCTCTATGCAAACGTCGAGGCGTTCCATCTGATAGCAAAGGGGCTGTATGGAGGTGTCCAGTAGACGTATTGAAAAAATCCCTGTCTACTTCAGCCAGGACGATCCCGATCAGGTCGCTCTTTTCAAATGGGTGCAGACGAAGAAAAACCGCTCGGGCTACCTCAAGCGGCTGATTCAGCGGGATATGGATGCTTCATCCCCATTGGGGACGACTGCCCCTATTGGTTCAAAAGTTGCGACGTCTCAATTGAACCATACGACGCCGTATAGTTTGGACGCCCAGACGTCTGGACACTTCCCAACGTCGGGAAGTTTGGGCTTTGACGCGGCGGGATTTATCTAAACCGTGCGACGTCGCACCTTTTGGAATTCACCGGCGTCGGTGAATTCGTCGATGTTCGATATTCCTGCCCTAAGGAAAATCTTCCTGAGGGTTCAGCGCTTCGGCAAAATTTTGCACAAACGACTTTCAGGAAATATTTGCTGAAAGATAGAAAAAACCGCCATGGGCAGAGTCCGGTTAGGGCGCTGCGGGCGGTTTACCCTCAGCATATGCGGCAGGATTGGAAAAGATGCCAGTACATCACGATTTGTGAGGAGGATATTTTATGGCGACTCTAACCATGCGGCCGACCGGATACCGGATTGACCTGCGCCCGGCAGCGGCGGTTGCTCTGCCGGAGCCGACAAGGCGCCTGCTCATTGAGAGACTTCAGGCCGGCGCAACGATCGTTGTCGAGCACGTCGAGCGGCACAAGTTGATCTACCGTGTCGGGGCGATTACCATCATGGTGCTGCTCGGAGCCGGTGGGCTGGAACACGCATTCGCTTCGGCAGGGGACGGCACGGGGCTTGACGTAGGAGCTCAGCGGTTATACCACAAGTTGGTGAGCATCGGTAAGTGGGTCATCATCATCAAGGCGGCCTTTGACTGCATCAGCAACACGGTCCAGGGAGACTTCGTTGCAGCCCGCAAGTCGGCCCTCGCTTTTATCTTGGTCTACGGCATTCTTTTGGGGCTTCCGTGGGCATTCGGCCAAGTGGAGACGATCTTCGAAGGGATGGGATGACGATGCCCATGAAATTCCGTGTTTCATCCGAATACGGCGTCCTCGAGGAGATCCGCGGCGGCCGGGAGCACCATGGTGTCGATCTGGCAATGCCGCAGGGGACGGAGCTGCACAGTATCACGTCCGGCACCGTGGAGCGGGTCGTCAATCATGGGGCCGACAACATCGGCCGCGGCGTCATTGTCCGGACAGATAGCGGCGAGCTGCACGTATACGGCCACATGGACAGCGTCGCGGTGCATGCCGGCGAGCGGGTATTCCCCGGCGAGCTCCTTGGCATGAGCGGCAACACCGGACACAGCAGCGGTCCACATCTCCACTTTGGGCTGATCAAGGATGGCGGCTTTGCTGATCCGACTGGCCTGATCCCGGACCTGCAGCGGTATAGCGGGGAAATTGCCGGACCGTCCATTCTCGGCATCAAGGGGCCGGCGGGCTGGGTGGCTGACAAGGTCGTGGATCATGCTGCGGAGCATGTCGCGCACGGCGCCCGCGAGCACATTATTCACTGGCTCAGCGAGGCCGCAGGCGTGCTCGTCGACCTGAGCTATGGCATCGGCCTGATCGGCTGCAGCGTCCTGATCATCCTGGGCGCGCTGGGGTTACGAGACGGCTACCGCTGGTCGGGGCTGGTCTTCGGGGCTTACTCTCTTATCCGACTGCTCGGAGGAGGGCTGAGCCGATGAAAGGCATTCCATTTACGCAGCTGCTGCAGATCGTGAAGCCAGAATATGCTTACCTGCGGATCAAGCCCAACAATGCCGTCCGCAACCAGGGCACGCACAAGATCGCCCGCGCCATCGCCGCACTCTACAAGGGTGCCTTGGCCAACATCAAGGCAGAGGAGCAGCGCGTCATCAAGGCACTCGGTCGGGAGTTCATTATCGGCACCCGGTACAGTTGGACGCTGCCGGCAAAGGTCTCCTATTACATCTACATGGAGCAGCGCAAGGTCGAGTTCTTCTTCATCGTGCCTCGAGCGCACTTGGCCTATCTGCGCGAGAAGATGTCGGACGTATGGGGTCAGGTGACGATCGAGGAGGTGGAGGAGCTGCCGGCAATCGGTCCGGCGGCCACACGTTACGAGCTCGTGTACGAGAAGGAGGACGCCTTGAGCCTTGCCGTCGACCGGCGGAGCAACGACCTCCTGAACAGCAACCTCAACGCCGTGGAGCTGCTGGAGGAAGGGGACCGTCTCGGGGTCTTCTACAACTTCCTGCCCGGCAGCCAGCTTTCGTGGAGACACCTATACAGGGCCACGATCGACAAGGTAAACCGCCGGCTGCCGGTCGAGCGGAATAAGCTGGGGACTGCCTACGCGCTCAAGTACCTGCTGGCTGCCGGGAACGTCATCTTCAAGGAGATCGGCGAGGCGCTCGGTAGCGGCCGTAAGACGTCCGGAGCGTCCGGGGGCGGCGACTATATGGACGCGCTGCTCGATCGGCTCAACGGGGCGCGTAGGGGGGTGTCGGAGAGCACGAGCAAAAAGGCCGCGGCAACCGTCCTCGACACGCAGATTGTGGTCATGGCCGAGAGCGCGGACGGTATGCGGCAGCGCAACGCGGCTCGGAGCCTGGCGCAGTCCTTTGACACGGTCTCCGAGGACAACCGGCTGCAGTATCGACCATACCGGCGGCAGCTCGACATGACAGCCCGGGACATCCGAGCCAGCCGCAACAAGATCGGTGACGAGGAGGCTCAAAACTTTATCGCTCTGGCCGGCCGCGACGTCCTCGAGCGCTATAACTTTATCGAGCGCGTCGAGACGCAGGAAACCGAGGTGCCAGAGGATCTCAAGGCAGGGGTCATGTGCATCGGCACCAACACCTATAGAGGGCATGCACAAGCCGCTTACCTATCCACAGACAGGGAGTTTCGCAATCTGACGACCGTCATCATCGGACCTACTCGGGCGGGCAAATCTAACCTCATCGGCAACCTCTGCCGGGATGCGATCAACGGCGGCGAATGCGTCATCATCTTTGACTTCGTTGGTCAATGCGAATTGTCACGAGAGGTGGCCGCCGCAATCCCCATGGGCAAGACACTGGTTATTGAGTGCGGCGATCCGCGTAAGCTACAGGGCATGGGATACAACGAGGTCGGCCGGAGCACTGATCCTTTTGAGCAATACGACAACGCCAAAAAGCAGACGACGCAGCTGCTGACGCTGGTCAACTCGATCAATGCTGAGGAGACCAAACTGTCGGCTAAAATGCAACGATACCTCGTCAGCGCGTCTCTGGTCGCCTTTATGGTCGGCGGCAGCATCAGGAGCGTATTTGACTGCCTGCAGGATCACGAGACCCGACATAAGCTGATCAAGGCCGTGCCGTTGCTGCAGCGTGACAACCTCAAAAAGTACATCCGATCGCTCCTCGAGCTCGACGACAAGGATAAGGCCGGCGAGGTCATCGGCACCAAGGAGACGTACATCGTCGGGATCATCGACCGTCTCAACCAGCTCGAGCAAAATGCCTACATGGAGCGCATGCTCGACAAGGGCACAGCCGGCAACGTCAATCTTGTGGAGGAGATGCAAAAGAACCAACTGATCTGCATCCGCATGCCGTCCGACATGTTTGGGACCGACAGCGAGCGGGACGTCTATACGACCTACTGGAGCACCAAGATCTGGCTCGCTCTGCAGATGCGCAGCAAGCGGCTGGGTGGCGACCGCGACAAGATGACCAAGGTCAACCTGATCGTCGATGAGCTCTATCAGGTGCAGCACACAGAGCAGTTCATGCGTTCGAAGCTGAGCCAGTACGCCAAGTTTGGGCTCAAGCCGATCATCAGCGCCCACTATCTCAACCAGATCAAGCATATCCGCGAGGAGTTGCGGTCGGCCAATGCCTCCTACCTGCTGATCAGCGGTTGTGACAAAAAGAATTTCCTCGAGCTCTCGTCGGAGCTGCTCCCCTACACAGAAGAAGACCTCCTCAAGCTGCCGCGCTACCACTCGCTCAACCTCATCAAGCATAAGGACGGATACGCTCGCTTTATTACTCATCTTCCGGGGGTGCTGAAATAGAGAACAAAACGTATCAAAAAGTATGGATCAGCAGTGCTATACTGGATACAGGCAGGGCCGGCGCAGATGAGCGTCGGCTTTTTTCTGTACCCAGTTAAACAAAAAAAAGAACCTATCCGATAAAACGGATAAGCTCATTTTTTAAGCTATGGCTTAAAAACATAGCTGTCAGGGACCGCTGAAATTCAGCGGGTATACCTGCTACTAGACATTCGGAGGATGTACAAATCAGTAACTCGACAATCCAAAATATCGGCGCTGTTGATTGCGAATTCTAGTGACATCGTCTCCTTGCCCTTAATCAGACCTGTGATATAGGCAGGAGTAACCTCCATTTTACGGGCAAATTCTGACCTGGTAAGGCCTGCCTCTTTTAGTCGACTCAGTAGCAGGCATTCCCCCAACAGGAATGCCATATTTTTCTCCTTTGTATTTATTTACATGCATGCAGGGCTTGGAATAATGATTCACATTAATGTCGAAAGTGTTCGCATTTTCTGATATACTGATCTTAGTCAAGTTGATAATATTATCCAAGAGACATCAAGGGGTGAAAAGTCATATCGGCAAAACTGATCGTCGATTTGAAAAAGCTGCAAGAACTATTGGGCATCAAGAACCTTATCGAAATTACTAAGGGTTCTTCCGGTACAGACGTTCCGATCGTACAGCAGCAACCATCCGCTTAAATTCCTCTTCTGTCACTTCTTGACCATCAATCTCAAAGATAAATCTATTTTTAATTTCTTCGTCCGTGGACAAATCAATGGCAGTAAGAAACTCCCGCTCATTTTCATATGGGTCGGGAGTTTCTTTGTTGTCGGTATGCCCCAAAATATAATCAGTAGTTGTTCCATAGAACTTCGCAAGCACTAATAGTTCTTCCTTTTTTGGTAAGGCGCGCCCTATCTCGTGATTAGATACGCTAGCGCGATCCAGACCCAATATCCCCGCAATATCCGCTTGAGTTTTCCCTTTTTGCAATCGTAACTCTTTTAAACGTTTCCCTACTTCTTTTCTTAGTTGATCTTTAGTTTTAAGTTCCTTTGACAAAACAAATACACCGTCCCCGAAAAAAAGTTTGCAAGAGTGGTTGACGTGTACTTTTTGCACATGCTATTATTTGGATGTGCAAAAGATGCACGCGCATTCATATCATATGCATATGAAAGGAGGTTTATACATTGTCCAGACGAAAAGCGGATGCTCGCGTTATCGTGAAACGCACTATCTTTCAAGAGCTTCGCCATCATAAGGGCAAGTCTCAACGCGGCATGGGTACTGACTTGGATGTTAGTGAGAGCTTTATTCGTAGCATTGAAAATGGTCGCTGCAACCCAGAACTCAAGTTTGCTTTCCGTCTTGCAACTTACTTGGGCACCACAGTGGACAGACTGTTTGGTGACCTGGCCGATTAATACTTTCTTTGGCATCACTACAGTGTGCATTTAATGCACGCCCTCAGTTGTCCTCATTATAAAGTGTCCATTATATGCACGCAATGAGAACAGATGCGAACAGTCCGTAAATTTTCATAAAATATGGCAAAATGATCAGCTGGAACGGCAATTATTGTAGTCCGAAAGTCCTTTGTTTTGTCGAAATTAGCAGTGGAGAGGATGGTGCAGCAAGTCTTGAGCAATCAACTCCTATCAACTGATTTGAATGTCATCACCGCAGAAATCAACAGCTACAAGCAAGTAGCCGGCCAGTCGATCTTTGAAATCGGCAAGCGGCTCAAGCATGTAAGGGATAATGATTTAGCTCCGGGCAGTTTCAAATCATGGGCAAAAGATCATTGCCAGTTCGATGCGTCTACCGCATCTCGCTTCATACAAGCGTTCGAACAGTTAGGAGATGCGACGTCGCATCTGCCAACAGGGAAACTTTTTGAAATGCTCTCACTTCCGGAATCGATCGACCGCGCAGAGTTCATCCAGCAGCCGCACACGATCCCATCAAGCGGTGAATCGAAGAACGTGGACGAAATGACGGTCCGCGAGCTGCGCGAAGTGAAGAAGGCTCTAAAAGAAGCCGAAGCCGACAAGGCAGCAGCTGAAGAAGCCAAGAACGAAGTAGAAAAATCCCTTAAGAAAGCGCGGCAGTCAGTTGCGGAATTGGATGAAGCTCGAATCAGGTTGAACGCTCGTATCCAGCAATTGACCGAAACGCCGTACTCGGAAGAACAACGGAAGAAAATAGACGATCTTTTGAAAGAGCGGAATGATCTATCAGAAAAACTGCGCATCATGCGCGATAGCTATGAAGAAAAGCTCGCATACTTCGACCGCCGAGTGGTCTGGATGAAGGACATGCGGAAGGCAATGAACCGAGCCACAGCGATGCTGATGACCGACCTATCAACGGCCCTTGCAGACTTCATGTCGTTCACCGAGAGCAAGGAAGCAATTGAGATGATGGACCATTTCTTCGCGGAAATAGACAAGGTCTTGGCTGATAAGAAAGCGTGGTATCGCAAGATTCTCAATGACAATGAAATCGAGGTGACCAGGGATGGAGAAGGAACGTTCAACCGAGTTGGACGCACGATCATTATTGACGGAGAATGCGAAACTCAAAAAGGAGAATGAGGATCTTCGCAACCGGATTCCATGCTCGCGAAATCAACTGAAAGCGATCAGAGGTTGTGGGAAAGCGCTGGTCATCAAGACGCTCGGCCCACAGGACTCTGAACCGTATCGCAAGTATTCGCGCAGCATGTTCAGCTGCCTCTGGTACAAGTACAAGCTTCAATTCAGCCTCAATTCGATCACTGAAACAAAAGAGCATCAAGTCGACGAAGGACTCGCATTCATCAATAAATATGAAATCCCTCAGCGCTTCCTCTATCTCAAACCTGCACCACTCTGCCACCTATGCGATGAAAAGCCGGGCACTGTGCCAGCCGATGACGTCCTGATCTGCGACGATTGCTACGGGTTCTTCCTGTGATCGGCATCGCCCCGATCCACCGGCGCCTGGCGGAGCTGACGCACTACTGCCTCGAAAAGGACGGGCAACTGGTCATGACCTCGCAGGAGCGCGATGAGCTGACAATGCTGCTCAAGGCTAACCAATTGCTCATCCGCAAGATGGACGAGTTCAGAAGCCTATCCCTGATCGCCTACGAAGCCGGCGACATGGACTGGCACCAAAACATCTGCAAGCAAATCGATGATCTGGAGGCGACGATGCTGTGAGCAAAAAGGACGAAAAAACCGCCGCTGTGGGGGCGACGGTTGATCGTGTGAGGGAGGACAAACCAGAAGGTACATGCAGCCATGATGGTTGCTCCTACAAAGCAACTGAATGGGCAGATCGACAGCATGTCTGCTTATACCATGCGGCCATGATAGAACCGAATGCTTTCAAGGATCGCTTTGAGGCAGCAAAGGAAAGATCGAATGCGGAATATAGAGCCGCCGTTGATGACTGGATTGAAAAGCTTAGTCGAGGATCGGCACCTCGCCAAGGGTAGCGAAGAAACGCTGCATCAGACGAACAGTAAACTGCTCCGAGTGGATTCTAAGCTCTTCGCTTGTAAGTCTCAGTTTCTCATCGATATCCGGATTTCTATGTTCACCTTCGTTAAACCCGAACAACACTTCGATTTCATCGTACTCATACAGTCGTTTTCTAAGGCGCTCATAGAATTCACTTCGCATTTCCTCTGACAAATCAGCAGCTATTTCTTCAAGGCTTTTACTCAACGTTATCAACTCCTGATTAGAAATCTGTACAAAACCAGATTAACAGATTGGTACTGATCCCCTGTAGGAATACATTCCGACACGATTCGCTAAAGAACCAAATTTCGAGGAGGAAAACAAATTGAAAAAGTACATGCTGACTGAAACGGTTAAAGAATTCTTTGGCGTCAAGCTCTACCAGATCAAGGCTCTGCGTGATATCGAGGAACTGGATGTGGAAGAAGGTGAACTCGGTGGATGGGTCGAGTCGGATCGCAACCTTGATCAAGAAGGCGATGCTTGGGTGTCCGGCGATGCTCAGGTGTCCGGCGATGCTCGGGTGTCCGGCGATGCTCGGGTGTCCGGCGATGCTCGGGTGTCCGGCGATGCTCGGGTGTTCGGCGATGCTCGGGTGTTCGGCAATGCTTGGGTGTCCGGCGATGCTCAGGTGTCCGGCAATGCTCGGGTGTTCGGCGATGCTCAGGTGTCCGGCAATGCTTGGGTGTCCGGCGATGCTCAGGTGTCTGGCAATGCTCGGGTGTTCGGCGATGCTCAGATTCAGAGCCGCAAGAACATCTTCTGGGCTTCCTACGTCGGGTCTGAATCTGGCACGTTGACGGCTTACACGATCAAGACAGGGGAGATCGAAGTCACTCGGGGTTGCTTCCGTGGCACGCTGGGAGAGTTTGAAACTGCGGTACTCGATCGTCACAATGGCAGCCGGCATTCAGCGGAGTATCTCGTGCTTGTGGAATACATCAAGCTGCGCTTCCGCGAGGTGACGGTATCGGTAGAGGAGGATACAGAGGCCACTACACAATGAACCAATTCGCGACCGAATCAACCAAATTTGCTGAGTATCTAAGGGGGCAGGTTAACATGCCATTGCATGCAAGAGCCGATATTGTCAAGCACCTCCAGCAGCTTAAAGCCTACCGCTACTCCGGTGTGATCCTCGAAGCAGCCGAGTGCTGGCTCGACAAAGAGATTGCCGATCTCGAAGCCGACCTGAGAAAGGCAGGGAACGCAGCATGAGCAGTACGCCGGTGAAAGTCCGAGTCGGTGCGCGAATCTCCAACATTCGGAAGCGTCTTGGATGGACCCAAGAAGTTGCCGCTGAGAATATGAAGCTTACCCGTGCCAGCCTAAGCCACTACGAATTGGGACGGAGAGAGCCCGACCTCGAGACGATTGCCGCTATGGCAGACGCACTAAACGTCACGGTGGACTATTTGCTGGATCGGAAGATCGAACGTCAGCGGCTCTTTATGCAATGGCTGGACGAACCCTGCCCGGCGATCCAGGCAGAACTGAAAGCCAAAATCGATGCGCTTGAAGCCCGGTTGAATGGAGAGAAGCAGCATGCTTAGCCTTGACCGCTTTGCACAGGGACTTCCGGATCCGCAGGAGCACCAGCCGGGGCCGATCGACGAGTGCGAGAATCTTGAATGCTCGAAGCCAATCTATGCCGGCCAGAGGATTTGGAAGCATGGGGCCGATCAATACTGCTCGCTGCGATGCTTGGCCGAATCGATCGGCGCATCGGACGTCACAGCACTGTAAAACAAAAATCTAATGTGGGAGTAGTGAAAAATATGAAAGCAACAGGTATTGTCCGTAAAATCGATGAGCTCGGACGAGTCGTTATCCCGATGGAACTCCGCCGGACACTGGAGATCTCCGAAAAGGATCCGCTTGAAATCTTCGTGGACGGCGAAAGCATCATCCTCCGCAAGTACCGCCCAGGCTGCAGCTTCTGTGGAGAAGAGACGGTCGCAAAACGAGTGGGAGAAAAGAACCTCTGCCGCGGTTGCCTGGTTGCTCTTAAAGCTGAGGTAAACACATGACGACAATCCAGTTCGCCCGCCTTCAGCTGCGCAACTTCAAATCCCACAAAGCGCTGTCCGTCAATTTCGCCCCGATCCTCCGCATCACCGGCACCAACGGCGCTGGCAAGTCCACAATTGGCGAAGCCATCACCTGGGTGCTTTACGGCGTCGATCCGCTCGGTAATACGCTCACCAAGCAACTTTCACCAGAGCCTCTCACCTACGATTACGACCGTGTCGAAGCCCATCTCGAACTGTCCGTCGACGGCAAGCCGATCCTGCTCTCCCGGTATATCGAAAAGGGCACAATGAAATACGCCATCAATGAGACGCCGAAGCAAGCGACGGCCTTTAAGGAGCTCACCGAGTCCCTCTTCGACAAATCCTTGTTCCTCTCCCTGTTCAGTCCCGGATATTTCTTCAGCCAGAAATGGGAAGACCAGCGGGCGCAGCTGCTGCGGTATGTGACGGCTCCAGCGCAGAAGGAAGTCCTTGCGGAGCTGCCGAAGCCGCAGGCCGACAAACTCGCTGAGCTGCTCAAAAAAAAGAACCTCGACGATCTGAAGGCCACCCATGCTGACAACAAGAACCGCCAGGACAAAGCGCTCATTGCTGCCAAGGAACGGGTCCGGACGCTCAAGGAGCAGCTGGCGGAGGCACCGGAGGAAGCGAGCGGTGACCAGGCGCAGTATGAGGCGGAGCTGGCCGAGATCGATGCAAAGCTGGCGGCATCGGATGAGCGGCGCCGGCAGGCTGGAGAGGTCAATCGGAAGATAGCCAGGCTGCAGAGTGAGCGAGAAGGATACAAGGCCAGGGCGAATGACGCGGCCGCGCACTTCAAGGAGCTCAAGGAGTCGCCTGTCGAGGACAACTGCGACAAATGCGGCCAAGCTTTGGACGAGCATACGCGGCAGGCTGTCCTTGAGCACAAAGAGCGCGAACTCAGCACTGTAAAGGGGCGGTACAACGAGCTGAAAGGGAAGTTCGCGGAAATCGGGCAGCAACTGGCAGAGCTGAGCGTTGTAGACATCGACCCATCCGAAGATCAAGGTCTGATCCGCCGACGCTCCGCAATCGCCGCAGCCATGAATGCTGCCGGATCTCGGGACCGTCTGGCAGGGCAGCTGCAGCAGGCGGAGGAGCATGAAAAGAATACGCACGAGAGCTATCAGGAATCGGTCTTCATCCTGGACGCGATCAAAGCTTTCAGTGCCAAGGAAGCCGAAATGATGGCCGAGAAAGTTTCCGGCCTGTTCACCACTCTCAAGCCACAGCTGTTCCAGACGAACAAGGGCGACGGCGAGCAGAAGCCATTCTTCGAACTTGAGCAGAACGGCAAGCCATTCCGGAAGCTTTCCCGCGGCGAGCAGGCGGTTGCCGGCTTGGAACTGATCGACGTGCTGAGCCAGCAGAGCGGCGTCATCTGCCCGGTCTTCCTGGACAATGCCGAATCAATCGTCCGGTACAAACAGCCGGCAGGGCAACTGATCGAGTGCCGAGTCGTCGGCGAGCATAACGAAATCCAAATCACGGAGGTTCAAGTATGAAGCCGCAGCAACAATACAAGGTCATCGCCACGGACGCTGGCGCAATGCTCATCGAAGGCCAGACGGTCAAGCCTTACTACGAGGACGATAATGAAATCATTCTCGATATCAAGGGAGCGGCATTCAGCCACCACGTTCGTAAATCCTCGCCGTACTTCACCAACCACTTCCAACCTGCAGGAGGACAATAACCCATGGCAAACACGAAAACGGCCGTCACGGCCCTGAACACTGAAGCACTCGTCGGCAACTTCAATATGACTGAGCTCGCCACCCTGAAAGGCACGATCGCTAAAGGAACCACGGATGAGCAGTTCGCTCTCTTCGTCCAGACCTGCGCCCGCAGCGGCCTCAATCCGTTCCTAAATCAAATCTACTGCATCGTCTACAACGGCAAGGACGGCCCGGTCATGAGCATCCAGATCGCCGTCGAGGGCATTGTCTCTCTCGCCAAGAAGCACCCGCAATACGCCGGCTTTATCGCTCATGAGGTCAAAGAGAACGACGAATTTGAAGTCGACATTGTGACCGGCAAGCCAATCCATCGCATCACGACGATGCAGCGCGGCAAGACGGTCGGCGCCTACTGCGTGGCATACCGCGAGAGCGCGCCGAATGTCACGGTCATCATCACCAACGACCAGGTCGAGCACCTGCTCAAAGGCCGTAACGGAGCCATGTGGAAGGATTATTACGACGACATGATCGTGAAACATGCTATCAAGCGGGCATTCAAGCGGCAGTACGGTGTCGAGGTTGCAGAGGATGAACCAACCAGCAGCGGCGGAAACTCTGCTGACAGCACGCCAGCCTATGAGCGCCGCGACATTACGGCCGAAGTTGAATCCGAGAAGCCTTCATCACCGAAAGCCCTTAAGGATCCGGAGCCGGCAGCAGAAGTCAACGAGATGGCACAAGTCCGTGGCAAAATCAGTACTGCATTCAAACGACTCGGCATCATGGACAAAGAAGCCCAGGCAGCATACATGCAAGCGAACTGCAAGCCGAAGGGCGATAAAGTGACGCTGCCGGAACTGATCGGGCTGCTGAAAATTATGGAGATGGAGATCGAGGAGCTCGAATCGGAGGAAGGTCTGGCCGAGATCGAATAATGGACATCAAGATCCTCGCTACCGGCTCTGACGGCAACTGCGTCTGGATCAGCAATGGTGCCATCAGCATCTTGATTGACTGCGGCCTCCCCAAGACAAAGGTCGAGAAAATCCTACTCGCTGCCGACATTGACCCGACCAAGATCGAAGCTATCTTCGTGACACATGAACATCAGGACCACGCCCGCGGCCTTCCCTTCGCCGACAAGTACAAAATCCCGGTCTACGCCAGTGAGGGCACTCTTAAGGAGCTCGGCCGCCTGGAAACAGGGAAGATCCTCAAATCCTTCATCATCCTCGACGCTTTCAGCACTTCCCATTTATCGATCGCGCCATTCCCCGTCCATCACGATGCCATGGAACCTACCGGCTTCGTCATCCGCGATCAGCATGAAAAAGTCAGCGTGCTGATGGATACCGGCAAGGTCGACGACGCTATGCTCTATGCCATGTCCCACAGCCATCAATACGTATTCGAATGCAACCACGACGAGGACATGCTGGTCAACGGGGATTATCCAGATACGACCAAGGCCCGGATCCTCTCCGACATCGGCCATCTATCCAACCAAGCAGCAGCAGCCGCGCTGGCCCATCTTGTTCAGGGCCGCGGCGAGAGGATCTACCTGACCCACATGTCGAGCAGTAACAATATGCCGGCGCTTGCTCAGGGTGCCGTCAAGAAAGCTCTGCGGCAAAAGGGGCTGCAGGCCGGCAAGCATTATCATCTGGAGGTGTTTTAAGTGGAGATGCGACGAATCAAACAGATTCAGGATCAATGCAGAAATCATCCGTTTTCAGCAACAGCGAATAAAATCGTTGCGGAGTTGATTGAAAGCTATGATAAGGAACTCATTGAGGTAACAGCTGCGGCAGATCGCCTGACTGACAATGTCGCCCAGCTCCAGAAGGAGAGAAAGCGGCTGGAGGATGAGGCTGACGCCTTGAAGGAGCAAAACGATCAGCTACGGCTTAGATGCTTGGTTCAAATCATCGAATTATCGGCTTTTAATGGAGTCGAGAAGGCTCGAGCGATCGACAAGCTCTATCAAACAACTTGAATGGATGAGGTGAGATGTCCGACGACATTCAAAAGGAAAACGGGTACACCCCGATTGCTCATGTAATCCTCGAGCAAGCTTCTCAGCACGCTTTTAACGGAGCTCAGTCCCGGCTGCTGATGCGGATATGGAGACTGACCTATGGATACAACCGGAAGGATCACGAATTTTCGATCTCCTACCTTAAGAAGGCAACAGGCCTTTCGGAAAGGACAGTCAAAAAGGAACTCGCCGCCTTGATAAAAGCGAATGTCCTGATAGTGACCAAACACGAGACGAGAACGACAGCTCGGAAGCTGGCTTTTAACAAACGGTATAAGCAGTGGACTATCCAGAAGGACGGCGGTGATCAAGTGGAAGAATTGAACTTTGATGAGGGGAACGATACTGCCCCTCACCAAGACGAATCAAGCTACTTTGAGGGGAAGTATACTGCCCCTCCTGAGGGGAACGATACTGCCCCTCAAGTAGCTACTTTGAGGGGAACGATACTGCCCCTAAATAAAGATATTCTTTTAAAGAAAGTATTTAAAGAAAATGTAGACCCCTTTACTTTGTTCTATGAAACCTACCCCAGACGGATATCTAAAGCAGCTGCTTTGAAAGCATGGAAGAAGCTACAGAAAGAACCCGACTTCGACCCGATCATTGTCATCCTTCATACACAGAACTTTGCTGAGACTCACAAGTTGTTGAAAACCCAAACGTCCTATATCCCTCATCCTTCAACCTACCTTAACCAAAAAAGATTTGAAGATTACAGCGTCGTTGATCCAGAAGGTCTCTTACAACAGCTTCCGGCAGCGCCGGCCCGGCAGTCCAAGCTTTCCAAGAACAAGGATCGCCTGATGGGAGGTGTCTCTCATGACCGAGCAAGAAGCGAAATTCATCCTGTACAAGGCATCAGCAGCTTACCCGAGCCAGCTGGAGTTGGAAGACGAGACGATCGCGGTCTGGATTGAGCATCTCGCAGGCGTCCCCTTCCAAAGGGCAATCGGCAATCTAGATGATCATATCAGATCGAGCCGCTTCTTCCCGGTCATCGCGGATATCGTCCGCTCAGATCCTTACGAACACACCACCGGGGAGGTCATGCGATTGAAGGCTGCCATGCACCTGAAGCTGCTCTCTGCCTGGGAGCGAGATGACACGCCGCCGCCGGACGGATACTGGCAGCGAGTGAAACGGGAATTGGAGGGCAACAGCCATGAATGAACAAGATTATCCCTTCCCGCCGGATTACGAGGATAACACCCCCCGGGATTCCGACGCCGAGATGGCGGTCATCGGCTCCGTCCTGATTGATCCTGCTGCATATGATGTCGTCAGCGCCAAGTTGGGGCCGGGCAAGTTCTTCCACGACGAGCACAAGCGGATCTTCCGGGCAATGGGCGAATTGGCGAAGAACGGACACCCGATCGACATGCTTACCCTCGTTTCCTTGCTGCAGGACAAAGAGGAGCTTGATGATGTCGGCGGCGTGAACAAGATCGCGCAGATGGCCAGCACCGTGCCGACTGCCAGCAATGCCGGCTACTACGCCGACCGTGTGAATGAGAAGTACATGCAGCGTGAAGCGATTGAGATCGCTCGGGAGCTGTTGAAGCTGGCGACAAGTGGGCAGGACGTTGCTCAATTCGCGGCGGCGGCAGAAAAGAAGATCAGCAAGCTGACAGAAGAAGCGGTCCAGGAGCGACCGTTCACGACCATGAAACAAGCATTAGGGCAAGTATGGGAGGAGTCCGAAGAGCGCTATAACAACCGGAATAACAACCGCGGCATTACCGGGACGCCGACTGGCTTCACCGATCTGGACAAGATGACGGCAGGCTTGCAGAAACAGGACCTGATCATCGTTGCGGCGCGGCCATCGGTAGGTAAAACAGCATTGGCGCTCAATATTGCCCAGCACGTCGGCGTGAAGGCCAAGGAGACGGTCGCCATCTTCAGTCTGGAAATGTCAGCCAAGCAGCTGACGGCTCGGATGATATCGTCCCAATCCAACATGGACGCTGAGAAGCTCAAGACCGGCCTGTTCGAGGGTGACGATTGGGAACGTATGGGCTTTGCCGTCGGAGTTCTCTCTCAGGCTCGCATTTTCATCGACGACACTCCAGGCATCACGGTCCGTGAGATCCGGAACAAGTGCCGGCAGTTGAAGAAAGAACACGGTCTCGGCCTCATTCTTATCGACTACCTACAGCTGATCCAGGGCATGGGCAGCGGTGGTCTATCCAACCGGCAACAAGAGGTCTCCGACATCTCCCGGACGCTCAAGCAGATCGCCCGCGAGCTCGACGTACCGGTCATTGCTCTCTCCCAACTGAGCCGCGGTGTTGAGCAGCGCCAGGACAAGCGGCCGATGATGAGCGACCTGCGTGAATCCGGATCAATTGAGCAAGACGCGGACATTGTCGCCTTCTTGTACCGGGATGACTATTACAAAAAGCAGGACAGCGATAAGAAGAACATCATCGAGATCATCATTGCCAAGCAGCGGAACGGCCCGGTTGGTACGGTGGAGCTGGCGTTCCTGAAAAACTACGGGAAGATGGTCAATCTCGATCGGCAAACCGTGCCTGAAGATCATGATCCCAATTGGTGAGGAGAATGCCGGACATGGCTAGAATCGACCCAATCATGCAAGGCGATCCATGGGAATTCATATACGACGAAAAGGGCCGGATCATCGGCGAGGTTTACCTGCTGGTTGATATACAGCGGATGCTGATGTTTGGCAAACGGAAGGGGAAACGGAAATGAGGTTTGTAAAGAAAAAAGAACAGTCTGAAGAATCAGCGGCCAGCAAGTATAACTCCCGAAAAGCCCTACTTGATACAGACGGATTCATTACTTTGTTAACCCTTCCAGAAGTGAAAATGTTGAAGGAGAAGGGCTTGAAAGAAGGGCAGTTGCTATTTGACTCCGGACTTGAGGCCAGATACTACCGTGATCAGCTGCTTCCTATGGTCAAAGATCAATCGATCCTAGTGGAGTTCCAGCCTAAATATACACTCGTTCCGAAGTTTGAAAAAGAAGGCATCAAGCACATGGCCGTAACGTACACGCCCGATTTCAAGGTCACCTACTTTAGCGGAAAGGTCCTGCTTATTGACGTAAAGGGCGCCGAAGATCAAAAGTTTCCGATCAAAAGAAAACTCTTTGATTATATCAACCGTGATCTCCCGCCGTTGCTCGTGATGAAGTACTGTAAGAAATTTGGCGGCTGGATAACGATCGAAGAATACAACCTGAAAAAGCGAGAAGAGAAAAAAGCAAATAAAGCATAAATGCCGCGCGTCCCGCTCGGCAGGGGCCTCTTACGCCCATTTGACCAAACGAGCGTTCTCATTTTGAGGAGGGGAAGTATGGTTTACCCCAATTTCCGAAAAGCTTCGCTCGGCCAACTCTACGATATCGCCTACCGTGACAAGGAAGCACATCCCATGTTCCGTGGGCTTGCAAGAGCGGAGATTCTACGCCGGGACCGAATCTACTGGCCGCAGCAGCAGATCAAGGTGAGAAGGAGGAGGTCCGGATGAATGACATCATGCTGAACATCAACAAGCACACGCCGTTGCCGCAACATGACAAGCGCCCGGTTCAAGGCTCCAGCGGCATCGCCCCTTACCGACTCAATGAGCAGGAGTTGCAATGGGCCAGGGAAGGGAAGTACCATCTCATCCCCACTGCGGCGGAGCGTGGAATCCCATATGAAAAAGTTGAGCCGCGAGTATTTAAAACGCCTCCGGTAAATAACGATGGCCGCCGCTCTCCTGAGATCAAGCCGACCCGCGAGCTGCTGGAGTTGGACATCAAGCGGGGGCTCAGCAACAAGCAGATGGCGACCAAGTACCATCTGAGCGAGTCGGCCCTATCGGTTCGGCTAAAGCAGCTGGGACTCAGGAGTGATCGGCGCCGCAAACCCAAGAGCGAAGCTCAGAAGGAGTCGGGCTGGTAATGGGTACGCCGATCCCAAGCAAGAGCCGAGAGCTATCTGCTGCCGGAGCCGGCCCGATCACTACCCGTAAAATGACACCTGAAGAGATGGCCAGCATGGGGCGGCCTGACCGGATGACTAGGAAATGGCGTGGCCCAGGTAGGGCTCCGCAAAGAGATGTGAAGGAGGAAATTCCATTGGCAAGGCCCGCGAAGATCACGAAAGAGGAATACCTGCGGCTAAAAAGCGCTGGTTTCGACAATAAGGACATAGCCGCGAAGGTTGGTATTACGACCAACAATCTTAAAGCATATTTGGATCGCTGGGACATTGCGGAGCCGAAGGCAGCGCCTTTGCACGTGCCGTCACAGCCGCATCAGGCCGCAGTTAGGCAGCTCGTGTCAGACCCAAGCCCTCCTGCAGAGCCAGCGGTCGCAGAAGCACCACCGCAAGCAGTTAATCCCGCACCTGCCCCATCAGAGCCCAAGCCTAACGCTGCTCCCGATTCGCCAAAAGCCAGCATGGTCGACCATCCGGCCCACTACAACAAGGGCGGCATTGAAGCCATCGACGTCATGGAGGCCGCAACGATCAGCCTCAGCGGGGCAGAGGCAGTCAATACCGCATCGGCCCTGAAATATCTCTTCCGCTGGAAGGACAAAGGCGGCGCCCAGGATCTCGAAAAAGCCCGCTGGCATATCAACAGGCTGCTGGAACATCTGGCTGCAGGGAATAAACAGCTATGACCCAGATAATTACCCTTGCTCGCTGTGAGTGCTGCGGCCGAGCTGGAAAGCAACTGCGGCGGTGGAACGATCGAGATGTCTGTCTGAAATGCATTGGAGAACTTACGGATCAATCCAATTTTGAGGAGCGATAGATATGACCAAGCCAATCAAAACCGTACCACTGCCGGAGGGAGCAGCCCCGGCCCGCATCAACGATCTGGTTAACGCAGCTCACGCCAACGCCGTAGCCAAGGGCTGGTGGGCCGAGGAGCGCAGCTTCGGCGAAGTCATCGCACTCATCCACAGCGAGGCATCCGAGGCGCTGGAGGACTTCCGCGTAGGCAAGCAGCCGACTGAGGTCTGGTACGAGAACGGCGACAAGCCTTGCGGCATCCCGTCCGAGATGGCCGACATCGTCATTCGGGTCTTCGACGCCGCGGGCCGGTACGGCATCGACCTGGAGACGGCCATTGCGGAAAAGATGGCCTACAACGCCACCCGGCCGGTCCGGCACGGCGGCAAGGTGCTCTAATGACGCCGGAACTCATCATCGACAACTTCGCCGGCGGCGGCGGGGCAAGCACTGGCATCGAAATCGCCATCGGCCGCAGCGTAGATGTGGCCATCAACCACGACCCGGACGCGATCGCTATGCACGAGGCCAACCATCCGGAGTCGAAGCACTATTGCGAGTCGGTCTGGGAAGTGGATCCGCGGGAGGTCGCTGCAGGGCGTCCGGTCGGGCTAGTTTGGCTCTCCCCGGACTGCAAGCACTTCTCGAAGGCCAAAGGCGGCAAGCCGGTTCAAAAGAATATCCGCGGGCTCGCTTGGGTCGCGGTGCGCTGGGCGGCGACCGTCAAGCCGCGGGTCATCATGCTCGAGAATGTCGAGGAGTTCAAGACGTGGGGGCCGCTGCTGAAAGACGGTTACCCGGATCCCAAGCAAAAGGGCCGGACGTTTAACTGCTTCGTCAATGCACTTCGCCGGCTCGGTTACAAGGTGGACTGGCGGGAGCTGCGGGCTTGCGACTATGGCGCGCCGACGATTCGCAAGCGGCTATTCCTGGCGGCGCGCTGTGACGGCCGCCCGATCGAGTGGCCAGAGCCGACACACGGGGACCCGGAGAGCGAGGCGGTCAAGTCCGGGCGGCTGCTCCCCTGGCGCACGGCGGCGGAGATCATCGATTGGTCGATCCCTTGCAAGAGCATCTTCGGGCGCTCCAAGCCGCTGGCGGATAACACCGAGCGCCGGATAGCTCGCGGCATTCAGCGGTTCGTCATCGACGCGGAGAGACCCTTCATCGCTCCATACGCGCTGATTCAGATGGGCTACGGAGATCCGGAGGGGCGCCGCGTACTCGACCTCAACAAGCCAATTGGCACGGTAACGGCCGGCGGCAATAAGTTCGCTCTTGCGGCAGCTCACATCACCAAGTTCCGCGGCGGGGCGACCGGACATAGCGCGGTCGAGCCATTGCACACTGTCACGTCCGGCGCTGGATCGGCGCGGCCCGCAGGCGCAGCCCATGCGCTGGGCTTGGTAACGGCGTTCATTGCCAAGCACTATGGCGGCAATTACTCCGGCGCGGGTGTCGAGATGGAAGAGCCCCTACCAACCGTAACGACCAAGGATTACAATTCACTCGTTACTGCTCACATCGCCCGACATTTCGGACAATCGGTCGGCAGCGCCGCCGAGGAGCCAGTCGGGACAGTCACGGCGGGCGGCGGTGGCAAGTCATCGCTTGTCACAAGTCATCTTATCAAACTGCGCGGCACATGCGCGGACGGCCAGCCGGTCACAGAACCGATGCCGACCATCACGGCCGGCGGCATGCACGTCGGTGAGGTTCGGGCCTTCCTCCTCAAATATTACGGCAGCGCAGATAACGGCCAGATGCTGACGGATCCGCTGCACACGGTAACGACCAAGGAGCGGTTTGGGCTGGTCACAATCGCGGGAGTCGACTATCAGATCGTCGACATCGGCATGCGGATGCTGGAGCCGCACGAGCTCTTCGCGGCGCAGGGCTTCCCGGCCAGCTACATCATCGACAAGTACGCGGACGGCAAGGCAGTACCCAAATCCGCTCAGGTCGCCCGCTGTGGCAACTCGGTATGCCCGCCGCTGGCGACGGCGCTTGTCCGCGCCAACCTCCCCGAGCTCTGCGTCGGCTCCGGAAAGGTGCTGGCGTTCGAGCGGTACGCAGCGGAGCAGGCGGGGCAGCTGCAGCTCAGTATATAGCCCCCAGGGGCAGCACAACACAGGGAGGCTAAGGCTTCCCAAGGAGGAACAGAGATGAAATTGACAATGCGTGAACTGATGAATTGGGCAGAAAAGCACAACGTCGACTTAGATGCAGAAATTCAGATCGGTGTGGAGTTCAGCGGAGCGCCATCGTACAACTTCAATTTGCAATTCGAGTGTAGGCCGACTCTACAGCCGGAACCTACTTTCTGGATCACCAAAGAAAGTGTTGTTGAGCTGATGCATAATCGCATGCTGGGATAACAATCCGGAACTGCGGCAACATTCCGATGGAGGTGCAGGCATGAGTAACGAACAGCAGCCGGGCGGGATTGCCTGGATCAAGGTAGGCGAAATGGGGAGCGTTCCTGCTGGGCTGGACGCCAACGAATTTTATCTGCTCACGGACGGTCTTCGGGTTGACATGGGATGGGTAGCCAGCGAGACGGATTTAGGAGACGGGGATATGATCCCAAGCCGCTGGATTACACCCGACTTATCTAGCCTGGACGGGGGCAGCGTTACCCACTATGCCTATATCAACCTACCCGAGGACGAGCAGCCGAAGGCGTCATATAAAGAAGGCGACCGAGTCGTTCACGATCAGCACGGCGAGGGGGACTATATTTGCACGGCTTCGCCTCTCGTGGCGGTTGTCCATTTCGAGGAGTCGGGCGAGGACAGAAACGTATTCGTAGGGGAGTTGAGGAAGCGTGACTGAACAGCAGCCCATGACGGCGGAGCAGATGGTCACTGAACATTCCGGAGGCGCGGCTTCCCAATCCAAGGAGGGATTATCAATGAGCAAACAAGCAATTCTGGACGTACTTAACAGCCTGCCAGTGATCGACAGCAACGGCGGCGACGATGCCTATATCTTGGTCGCCAACACACAGGAGGTACGCGAGCGACTGGCTGCGGCAGGGGTGGTCTCGGCGGCTAACGACCCGGATGTATTGGGGCGCTATGGGGATGAGGATGAGTTTTGCATCCTGGCGTTTGCCTTTGGTGATGGATACGCCAATGACTATCAGGGCGGCAAACTGGTTTGGATTTCGGAGCCAACCAACGAAGGCGACAGCAGACCATGACAGCGGAGCAATTGGATGAAATACAAAAATCGCTGGATGCGGCGACGCCGGGGCCGTGGGAAGCGAAAGAGAAAGAAGTGCACACGGCCAAGGAGGACATAGAGGGATACAAAACGCAGGTTTGCAAGTTCACACCCTCCCGAATTGCTGCTTCCAACATTCACCTCATCGCCAACGCCCCGACCTGGCTTCGATCCCTCCTAGCTGAGGTACAGCGGCTCCAATCCTTAACGGAGGATTATGACGAGTTGGGACGGGACTTCTCGGAGGAGGTTGAAACCTTGCACGCCGAGGTACAGCGTCTTACGGAGCTTAACCAGGCCAGTCAGCGACGAGCAGAGGAGTTCATAACTGGCGAGCGTGAACGGCTGTCAGTAGAGGTACAGCGCCAGCAGGGAGAGATCGAGCGCCTGACAAAGTTGCAGGCATTCACGCAGGCTGAGGTCAAATCCGTTAGAAACCGTCTGACCAACGAGGTACAGCCGGAAACAGACATTCTGGATGAGAGCCGAGCAAGTTTGAGAAATCTAGCTCAGCACAATCATCGAAAATGGATAGAGGAAGAGGAGAGAGCTGAGCGCCTACAGGCCGAGAACGACCAGTTCCGCCAGCAGGTCCAGCACGAGCACAACCTGCACATGCAGGAGATGGACGAGAGGCGCAAGGCACGGGATGAGGTAGACCAACTCCGACAGCAGCTGGGAGAAGCCGTCGAGGTACTGAATACAGCAGGAGTGCGGAAAGCATTGCGATACCCAATCAAGCACGATATCTCCGCGAATGACGCAGAGTACGATCAAATCATTGCGGCACAAAAATTCATTGATCGTCTGAAAGGAGATAGAACCGATGGGTAGGGATTACAAGTTCAGGGGACAGAAGCACGCAGATGGTGAGTGGGCTTTCGGAAGCCTCGTCACAGCCGACAACGGCGATACGTTCATTATGACATTGAGCAAAGGCGGCATCGGCTACCACTCGAATAGCCATGCGGTCGATCCCGAGACCGTTGGCCAATACATCCGGTCAGATATAAATGGGAATGCCGTTTTTGAAGACGACATCGTGAAACAGCCGGGACCAATTTTCATTACCGGAATGGGCTTCAAGACGGAGACTGAGATGATTGGTATTGTCGAACTGCGCGAGTCGGTGTACAGAGTGCGAGGGAAGACGAACAATTCCAAGCTTACTGATTCGCCGTTGTATCCTGTTTGCGAGGTCATCGGCAACATCCACCAGCACCCCGAGCTGCTCAAGGAGGGAGAGGGATGAGGAAGGAAGTTTGTTGGTTCGCGGAACGAATGGAAAGCCGCCTCTCGGAAAATGACCACAAGCCAGGCTGGCAGGACAGCCGTGAAGATCGGGAGTTTCTGCTGAAAAGGCTGGAGGCCAATTACCACAAGTTGTGGGCAGCAGAACAATGCTACGGATCAGCATTCGACCCAGAGAATGTCGTAAAGAAAGCTGCCGACATTGCCAATTTCGCCATGATGCTCGCGGACAACGCTCGACGTGATCTTGAAAGGCAAGCCAAGGAGGCCCCCAATGGACATTAGGACGGAGACTCGGCGTCTGGTTGTTATATACGAGCCTGTTGTAATTCCGGTCGAGTTGTCGCCAGGAAGTACTCTTGTCCCTCAGCAAGACTTCACCGCAGGCAACGGCGAGATCAAATGGGTTTACTGCGAGGCGATCGACAACGGTCTGCCTGCAGATATACACGATCTCATCTCAAGTAACGAAGCCTGGATTCGTCAATGGGCTCCTTTTAAGAAGAGAAGCAAGGAGTTGGCCCTCATAATCGAAGAAGGTCTACTCCAGATCGGGGTGAGGGTATGACCGACATTAGGACGATGCAGGCGGGGCCGGAGTTGGACCAGGAAATGATCCTCGCGTTCGGGTGGACGCTGGTCAATGCCGACGTACCTCAATGGCCGGAAACCGCGCCTTTCCCATTCGTCCAATTCAATAAGGACTGGAACGAGTATCGCCTGTACGAGATATATGAAGAAGGCTGGCCCTTCCTGAGGTTCGCCCCTTCCACCACCTGGGACGGCGCCGGACAGGTCATCGAGGAGATGCGGCGGCGGGGGTTCAACGTACTCATCGGGAATCACGCATTAACCGGCAATTGGGTCGTTGAAATCGGCACGGTGTTAGTCGAGGACGTAGAGAGCTGCCCCCACGCCATCACCGTTGCCGCTATCCTTGCACTTCGATCGGAGGCAGAGCATGGAGACGTGCGGTGATTGCATCCACTTAAACGCCGGGCGCTGTCCATTCGAAAGTGAGCCGGTAAACGAGCAAGATTACGCCTGCATCGAGTTTCAAGGCGAGCCTATGCATCATCATTTTATCGGGGACTAACCCGCGAGAGGAGCAATCATAGATGGCAATCGAACTGAACGTACTTTTCAAGGCACTGACCAAGGACGACAAGAAAGAGGTCCTGAAGTTCGAGATTAAGGGCACAGAGGACGAGCAAGGTGAAGCGGACCTCTTCGACCTCTCCGGCAGCATTGTAGTGTTCGGCCTGCAGGTCGGCGGCGATTACGTGGTTCAAAACATGAAGGCGGATTTCCTGACCATGCAGCGCGACAGCAAGAAGACAGTGCTAAAGTTCGAAATCAAAGGCGAGCCAGAGAAAGCGCAGGCGCTGTATCCCTTTGCTGGCCGGAACGTCTCATTGGAAGTCGCTGCCTCGCAGATGACTATCGAGGAATTCAGGGAGCCACATGAGGGTGTTAAGTACAAGGTCGGGCCGGACGGAACAACTGAGCTCCAGAACGACAAAAACCAGCTGACAATCGACGAGGTAGCTGCCGCAGCCGAAGATCCGATGCATGACGTGGATGATCCGGAGCCGTTCTGATGCGCAGGCTCAATTGGGGCGCGCTGGCCGTACTCCTGTTGTGCTGCTGTTTTTGGCTGGCGGCATGGCTGCTGCTTAGATAAATAGGGAGGGGCTTCGGCCCCTTTTAGCTGGAGGTGAGCCGAAGTGCAGCAGGAATTCGATCTTGGTCCGCTGCCGAACCTGAACGACCTGGACGGTAAGAAGACGCAGGCTGCCATCGAGGCCGTCTTCGAGAAATATCTCTTCTACAAAAGCATCACCTTCGAGGAGCGCGAGGCGAGCACGACCGCCAGTTACTCCGACATCCCCCGCAGCTACACTGGTACGACGAGCGACCAGACGGGCAGCATCGCCATGTACAACGTTGACGAACCCGAGCGCCGCCGAATCTTCATGGACAAAGTCAGGGCTGGCGTTCGTAAGCTCCCGGTTACCGAACGCACTCTAATTGACTTCCGATACATGCAGGATGAGTACAAGCGTGATCTCGACGTCTTCCAGACGGACATGCCAATGGGAAAAAACCGCTATATGGAGATCCGGCTCCGCGCGTTTTACCGCCTCGCATTCATCTTCCACGACTTCCGGTTGCTCCAGGTTAAGGACCTGACAAGGAATCATTAACACATAAAGAGCCTGGGTCGGCAAGTTTGCCGAGCCCTCGCTCATAAAATATACAGGGTGATGCGAATGGGACAAAACGAGTCCGGCAAGAAACCCAGAAAAAAGCTCCAACTCAAGTACAACTGGATCCCCACCGACGAAGATCCGGTAGAGGCAATCTATCAAGCTCTCAACCCGAATGTAAGTTCTGTGTTGGCAAGGCATGGAGCATCCTTTAAGATAGGCTTTAAAGAAATTATCCGTAACCACTTGAAGGTGTGATGTGTTCTAATGCATAAAAATAATAGCAATTCAAAGGCGCGGGCTTATGTTCGCGTCTCTACTCTTAAAGATGCCCAAAAAGACAGCCCAGAGCATCAGGAAGGCCTGATCCGCGAACGTGCTCTTTCGGACAACGTGGATATCGATCAAGTTTATACGGACAAAGGCACAGCGACCAACATAATTGAACGGGAAGATGTTCAGCAGATGGTTGAGGATGCGAAACAGAGGAAATTCAATACCATCTATTTTGCCTCTCTCTCCCGTTTCAGCCGGGACACGCTGGACGCAATTTCTCTGAAAAGGATTCTCGTCAATGCCCTCGGTGTTCGGGTGATATCAATTGAGGATATGTATGATTCAGGCAAAGAGGATAACGAGATGGTCTTCACTATGATCTCCTCGGTTAACCAGCAACAGTCCGAGAATACGAGTAAGTCCTCAAAACGCGGCATCCGGCAGTCCGCCAAGAAGGGAAACTTCACTGGTTCAGTTCCTCCATACGGATATAAGAAGGTCGTTGTCGATGGAAGGAAAACACTTGAAGTCGTACCTGAAGAGGCCGCGGTAGTCCGTGACCTGTATGATCGGTATGTTAACCAAGGCATGGGAGAAAAAAGCCTGACCGTATATTTAAACGATTTGGGGATTCCAAGCTCCAAAGGCGGGGTATGGGGCTTATCGTCAGTTCAGCGGATCCTGCAAAATGAGAACTATACCGGCTTTCTCGTTTACGGAAAGATGGAGTCTATCAAGGTCTATGAAGATGTGAATGATCTTCAGAATCGCCGGAAGAAGCTGGTGCAGCGGGATAAGGGGGCATGGGAGAAGACTGAGTTCCAAACCCATGAGGCGATCGTATCAAAGGAACTCTTTGACGAAGCTCAGCGTATAAGACTTATCAGAGGCGGCGGCAGCCGCGGAGGAAGACGATCGTATGTAAACGTCTTTGCCAAGCTTATATTCTGCAAGCATTGCGGCTCAGCGATGGTCACAATGGCAAGCGGCCGCGAGCGTAAAAGCGGAGATATGACCTACTATCGATATCTCATGTGCAGTAAGCGGCGCCGGCAAGGCGTCAACGGATGCGACAATTCGAGTTGGGTTCCATACTACGAATTACGAGACGGTTTAATTCAACAGATCATCGAACGCCTCTCGCGCGTTGGTGAGGGTATTGAAGGATTGGACAAGGCAGCAGAAAAGCAACTGACCATCCAAGCCAAGGATTTCGAGAAGGACATCACGAAGTTGGAGAAACAGATCAGTAACAACCGCCGGCTACTGTTTGAGATTCGGCGTCAGAGTATGAACGACGAGATCGACACGGAGCAATATGAATTCGAGAAGAGTCAATACGAGAAGGAGATTAAGGAAAGCGAACTCAAGTTGATGGGGCTTAATAAACGATCCGAAGAACTCAAGAATAAGGAACGGGTCTTGAAAGAAGTCGGAAAGAGTGTGAATGCGTTGAAGTCCATCACCAATTTGGATGATGTTGAGCTGGTAAGGGGTCCGCTGAGCAAGTTGATTCAGCGAATAGAAATCGATAAGGAAGGCGAAGTTGATATCCATAGCTTCCTGGGGCGCTTTTGAGCTCCAGGATTTTTTTGTGCGTACTTGAAAATATACGATGTTGGAGATATGGTTCCTCACAGTCTTTTCGCTGATGAACAGCAGCTGCGCGATATCCCTTGTCGTCTTGTCCTGGACCAGTAGTTCGAATACTTCGCGTTCCCGGTGAGTCAGCAGAAATTTGTTTTTGTGATCGGTGCCCTTCAAAATGCCACCCCTCCTTGCTCGGGTTTTTGTGGGATACAACAAGGTTAAGGGATACAGTCAACTTATCTTATGAACAACCGCCCTGCAGGGTGCGGCTGATTGCGGAAATGGGCGCATCAGCCGGAATACATTCCGGAAGAAGGAGACGGGCCGCGCTTTTTCGCCTTCCTCCGATTTTCCAAACCGCCGGCATATGCTATGATGTGGGCTGATGGACAACTTGCATTCTTAGGGAGAAACGGGGCTGCCTTATCCATGAAAATTTTCCTGCTGTTCGGCTTGTTATGGACTCTTCTCGGCAATCCCTTCCTTGCCCTGATCGTCTTGCTTGCCGTCCTGTATATTTTGGATCGCCGATTCATCGGCCTGACGCCGAGCCTGCTGAAGCCGATCCGCGCCCGCAGCCGGAGAGCCGCGCTCCGCAGGGAGATCGACGCCAATCCGAGCAACAGCGGCTCCCGCCTGGAGCTCGCCAAGCTGCTCCTGGACCGCCGCAAGTACGGAGAAGCGCGCAGGACGCTGGAGCCGCTCAAGGAAACGCTCGTCATGGAGGAGTCGGCCGAGTTCTGGGACGATTACGGCACGAGCCTGCTGCATACGGGGCAGCCGCAAGAGGGTGAAGCTTGCATCCGCAAGGCGCTGGAGCTGAACCCGAGAGTGAAGTACGGGCAGCCGCATCTGCGTCTGGCGGCATACTTTGCGGCTTCGGACAAGGAGAAGGCGCTGCGGGAGCTGGAGGCGTTCAGCCGCATCCAGTCCTCTTCCTGCGAAGGCTATTACAGGATGGGCCGGCTGCAGAGCGAGCTCGGCCGTTCGCAGCAGGCGAAGGAGGCCTGCGAGGAAGGGCTTCGCCTGTACCGGATGCTGCCGCGCTACAAAAAGCGCCAGGAAAGGCGCTGGGCGCTTCTGTGCTTCTTGCGCAAAAACGCCGGCTGAGCTGAAGCTCCAAAAAGAAAAAGAAGAGCATTGCGGCATGTGCATAAGCCGTCCTTGCTCTTTTTTTGTTCTTTTTTTGGTATAATGATAAGAATGCCGAACAGAAGCGGAGGGGGAAGGGAATGGGCACGGACAGCAGGGTGAATCCCTTCTTCATGGACATGGAGGCAATGATCTCCAAATATATGCGGCCGGATGCCATCCGTCGAGGCTGGGACTATTCCAGCAGGGGCAAGGTCGCCGCGGTTCGAATGGTCGGCTCCAAGCTGGCTGCCGTCGTCAGCGGCAGCCATGATTACATGGTGATGCTGGGAACCAGGCATGACGATTGCAGCTGCGATTGTCCGGTCAGCGGATGGTGCAAGCATATGGCGGCCGTATTCTTCAAAGGCCTGCAGGAGAACGGCGGCGATGCGGAGCGGGCGCTCGAGCGGCTTACCGGCGGCGGACCGGTGACGATCAGCCGCATCGGCTCGAATGCGGAGCCTTCGAGCTCCGTCCGTCCGTCCGGCCAGACCTCTTCTCCCGGGGAGGAAGCCAGTCCGGAGGAGTGGCTGGAATGGATGGACAGATCGTACGGAGAGACCTGGCACGGCTGCAAGCATACTCTCCATCCGCTGCAGCCGGTGCTGTCGGCGCTCAAAGGCTCGGCCCGGGACTGGCCGAAGCCGCTGCAGAAGCTTCATTGGATGGCTTCGATCCTATTCGTCCTCGAGCAGGCGGAGCGCGCGTTGCGGCTAGCGGATGCTTTCAGCCGTTATTATCAGGAGATGAGCTTCACCCGAATGGCGGAGCCATGGGTGGATCATTTCTATGCGCTGGCCGGGGAGCTCGAGCCGTCCCTGATGAAGGGCAGGCAGTTGGAGTGGCTCGACTTCCTGACCGGGCTTCTTCGCGAGCGGGGAGCCGATACGGCCGGCAAGCTGTTCCGTTGGGACCGGCTCTACTATGCCTTGGCGGAGAAGCTTCATGCAAGGGACGACTGGATGGAGAGGGAGACGGATCAGCTCCGCTCCATCCTGAGCAAGGCGAGGCAGGCTGCATCCGATGAGCTCCTTCCGGAGCCGGGTGCGAACGACGTCCGCCGGCCTCAGGACGAAAGGGGCGGAGCCGACGGAGATTCCAGGATCTATTTCCCCATCATTGCCCTGGCGCATCTGGAGGCGTTCCGCGGCCATGACCGGCAAGCCGTTGATCTGCTGCTGCAGGGACCATCCGATCCGGCGGCCGGATTGGCGCTCGATACGGCGAGGAAGCGGCTGGACAGCAAAGATTGGGGAGGACTCGCCATCTGGATGGATTATCTGTCCAAGACGACGGACGGCAAGCGGGGCGGCTCGGCGATCCAGCCGTTTCTGCTTTTGTGCAGGAGCGCGGACATGGAGCAAAGCGACAACCCGATCTGGATGGAATACTTGGTGCAAAAGCTGCCCTTCTCCTATATGGCGCTGTCCGACCAGCTTCTGGATAAGGGCAGCTTCGAGCAATGGGCGGATCTGCAGCTCGCGATGGGCTTGAGGCCAGACGAGCTCGATCCGGCGGATGTCCGTTCCGTCGCCAAGCTTGCGCCTGCGATGCTGATTCCGCTCTACCACCAGTCTGTGGAGAGCTGGATCGGCATCCGCAACCGCCAGAGCTACCGGATGGCTGTGAAGCAGCTCAAAAAGCTGGAGAAGCTGTACCAGGCCGAACGGAATACAGAAGCCTGGGAACGCTATATGGCCCGAATCGCGCTGAAATACCAGCGGATGCGGGCGCTCCAGGAGGAACTGAGGAAAGGAAGCCTGCTGAAATGATGAGAGGACTATCTACGGCCAAGCCGATCAGGCTGAGCGGCCGCTGGACCGGCAGCGGCATCCAGCTGCATGCTGCCGAGCCCGGCGAGTTCGACGCCAGGCTGCGCGATCTGTTATTTGCCTGGCACGCTCCTTCCTGGTATGGAGCCGAAGTGGAGCAGCTGGATGCGGATCCCGGCACCGGCGCGGGCAGGTCCCTGCTCGTTGCGCCGCTGCTCGCGTGCGATTACCTGGCCATGCCGCAGCCTGTGCGGCTGCTGGCGATCGAGTACGACGATGAGCTGCTCAGGCTTGCCCGTTATGCCGGACTGATTCGCCAAGCGCTGCTGGACGGGGCGTTCGAGCCGGATTGGCAGGGCTGGTCGGAGCTGCGCAGAAGCTGGCGGCTGCGGGAAGGCTGGGAGCCCGCCATAGATGCCGTCGAGCCCCATCGGGAGGCGGTCGTCCATGAATGGCTGAGCGCGGCTGTGGAAGAGCTTATCGAGGGCAGCCGAACCGTCCGCAATGCATGGCATGATCTGGAGAGGGCGACCGGCCAGGTGCTGGAGCGCAAGTCGCCGTCCGAAGAAGACTGGTATATCGGAATCGGGCTGCGCAAGGATACGTTTCCGTTCCGCGTCGCCCTGCAGCTGGCGGAGCCGGAGCAGGGCGGGGAATGGAGGCTGCGGGCCGCCATTCGCGACCGCGAGGGAAGCGGCCCCTGGATTCCGCTGGAGCGCGGAGAGGAGCCGGGCGGCTGGCGTCCGGTCAGCGGGTCGGAGCTTCGCATTCCCGAGGAATGGCTCGACCTGCTTCATGACCGGCTGGCGAGAGAAGAGGGCAAGTGGCTGCTGGCCCTGCCGGAGTGGGGCTCCGATGCCGGCAGCGTCGTCAAGCATGCGCTTCAGGATGACGAGGCGTGGGATTTCCTGCAGAACGCCAGCTTGCGCCTGCTTGACGCCGGCTCTTCCGTTCTGCTTCCGGGATGGTGGGAGACGGTCCGCAAGCGCCGGATCCGGGTGAAGGCGAAGCTGAAGTCCGCTGCCGGATCCGCCGACCAGCCGATGTTCGGGCTGTCCCAGATCGTCCAGTTCGACTGGAAGCTCGCGCTCGGCGGGCTGGATCTGACCGAGGAGCAGTTCATGAGCCTGGCCGCCGAGAACAAGCGCCTGATCCGGATCGGAGACGAATGGGTGCATCTGGATCCCGAGGATGTATCCAAGATCCGCAAATGGATGAAGAAGGCCGGAGGACGCAAAGGACTGAGCTTCCGGGACGTCATGCAGATGCATCTGCAGGGAGGCATTGTCCTTTCGGAAGAGGAGGAAGGCGGCGAGGACGATCTTGTCGCCGAAGTGGAGCTGAACGAGCATCTGCACCGCCTGATCGGACAGCTGCAGGATACGAGCGAGCTGCCGCTCGTCAGCGTCCCCGCTGCGTTCCACGGCGAGCTGCGGCCCTACCAGCTGCAAGGCGTGTCCTGGCTTGCGTTCCTGCGGCGCTTCGGCCTGGGAGCTACTCTGGCCGATGACATGGGTCTGGGCAAAACGATCCAGTATACGGTCTACCTGCTCTCGATCCGGGAGCTCGAAGGGCGGCAGCCGGCTCCGTCGCTGCTGATCTGCCCGACATCGGTCATCGGCAACTGGGAGAAGGAGCTGCAGCGGTTCGCCCCGTCGCTCGACGTGAGGCTGCATTACGGACCCAAGCGCGCCAGAGGCCGGGATGCGTTCCTGGCATTCGCGGAAGGCGCGGATCTGGTCATCACCTCCTACGCGCTGGCTCCGCTCGACGAGGAAGAGCTGTCGGGACTGCAGTGGGAAAGCCTCTGCCTGGACGAAGCCCAGAACATCAAAAATGTGTACACGAAGCAATCGTCGGCCATTCGGAATCTGACGGCCCAGCATCGGATCGCCCTTACCGGAACTCCGATGGAGAACCGTCTGAGCGAGCTCTGGTCGATCTACGATTTTACGAATCCGGGCTATCTCGGCACGCTGCCGGAATTCCGGCGCAACGTCATCCTGCCGATCGAGAAGGAGCGGGACGAGCGGACGATATCGGCCCTCCAACGCTGGGTGAAGCCGTTCATGCTGCGGCGGGTCAAGAAGGATCCCGCCATCCAGCTGTCGCTGCCCGAGAAGAACGAGAGCCAGGTCTACGTCACGCTCACGGCCGAGCAGGGCGCGATGTACGAATCCATCGTCTCCGACCTGCTGGAGAAGCTCGACACGCTCGGTCCGATGCAGCGCCGCGGGCTTATCCTTGCCTCCATCACGAAGCTGAAGCAGGTATGCGATCATCCCGCGCTGCTCCTGCGCGAGGCGGAAGGCGATTCGGCCGCCTGGAATCCGGAACGCTCGGCCAAGACGATGAGGCTGCTGGAGATGTGCGAGGAAGCGGCTGCCGAAGGGGAACGGGCGCTTGTCTTCACGCAGTTCGTCGATATGGGAGCGGCCTTGCAGAGGCTGCTCAAGGAAAGGCTCGGCCTCCCTGTCCCTTATTTGCACGGCGGGGTGCCGAAGGCCAAGCGCGACGACATAATCGCCGACTTCCAGAATCCGGATCTGCCGCATGGAGCGTTCGTGCTGTCGCTGAAGGCGGGCGGAACCGGGCTGAATCTGACGGCGGCGAACCATGTGTTCCACTATGACCGCTGGTGGAATCCGGCCGTCGAGAACCAGGCGACGGACCGGGCATTCCGCATCGGGCAAACCAGGCAGGTGCAGGTCCACAAGTTCGTCGCTCTCGGGACGCTCGAAGAGCGGATCCATGAGATGATCGAGCGCAAGCAGTCGCTGAACGACCAGGTGGTCGGGCAGTCGGAGCAGTGGATCACGGAGCTGTCGACCGACGAGCTGCGGGAGCTGTTCACGCTGCGCCGCCAGTGGATTCAAGGCTGAGCGGCCGGGATATCGGGATCATCGAGGGCAGGGAGGAAGTTAAGGGATGAAGGATTACATCCGTTCCGGAATTCCGGAAGCAGAGGCGGGCCGTCCGCTCTCCTCAGAAGATGCAGCTTCCGGGGAGACGCGCCGCGAGGCGGAGGAAGCCGGCCCCGAGAAAGCATGGGCTGCTTTTTACGAAGCGGTCCGCAGCTCTGTGCAGGGCATGAGGAAATGACCGATAGCAATCAAAAGCCCGCCTTCCGGCGGGCTTTTTTTTCGCGTCGTCTCGATCCAATGAGGAATCTGACGGCATAACGGGTCGTTCAGACTCCGAAATCGGAATCGGGGGCTTTGTCAGGCATGATCTTCTTGTAGCTTGCCGACAGGAAAATCATGTACTTGCGCAGGTACTTTCGGCTGATATAGGCGATGAAGCCGGTTATTCCCGCCAATACAATCGCGTAGGCCATGCTCCATTGGGTCGGGATTTCGACGCCTGGATAGATGGACATGGAAATCCACGTCTGTCCGAACGAGCGGATAATTCCCGCCAGCAAAGCGAGGACCGTGCACAACCCAAATCCGTATGCGATGGTCGCAAGCGTCGGAATCACCATGATGCTGAGCAGTCCCGTCGTGCAGTAGAATCCGGCCATGGCAAGCATATCCCGGAAGGATCGGTTCGAGCCGCGGCCCATGATATATTCGCTCCGGTAAGCTCTGGCGAGCTTGCGGGGGTCGCCGAGCCGGGCCAGAACCTCGGATTCCCGCCGGCCATGGGCGATTCCCTCGGCGATGTGGCTTTCGATCTCTCTCACGGCGTCAAGCTTTTCTTCATCGGGAATGCCGCTGAGCAGCTGATGGAACCGGTCCAGGTAAGCTCTTCCTTGCGGACTCATTAAGCTTCATCTCCTCGGTGCAGTTGGATTTGATGAATGGCGGCCGCGAATTTGCCCCATTCGGCCGACATGTCATGCATGAGCATGCGTCCAGCATCGGTCAGGCTGTAGTACTTGCGCGGAGGTCCGGATTCCGATTCCTGCCAGAAGGACTCCAGGTAGTTCTCTTTCAGCATCCGCCTCAGGAGGGGATAGAGCGTTCCTTCGGTGATGGCGAGCGGTTCCCATTTGTTCAGGAGAGTCACCAGCTCGTACCCGTACCGGGGATTGCCGCTGATCAACAGCAAAATGCAAAATTCCAGAATCCCCCTCCGTACCTGGGAATTCCATTCCGATATTTCCATGCCGACCACTCCTCAGGGAACATGTTACTACAAGGTACTGTGCAGCGCAAGGTAGGTGATTGAAAACAGGCTGAATTTACGAGCGCAGCGGCGGAAATCGAATAGAATTGTATCCCTTGACAGTTTATTTTTCATCCTGCAACGGGGCGGGCCTTCCGTCTATAATAGAGTCATAGAGATCCGGGAGGTCATTCCATGATCAAACGCTTTGCCTGCGCGGCGCTGGCGGCCGTCATGCTGGTTCCTTCGGCAGGCTGCTTCAATGAATCGGGCGCTAACAAGCCCGCTGCCGATCCTTCCGTCCCCCAGGGCAGCCCTTCCGGGCCGGTGACGCTGACTCTGAGGCATACCCAGATCAAGGAGTCCGCCAAGGCCAGGCTGAGAATCCTCCAGGATGTCGTGAGCGAGACGGAGAGGGACAATCCGGGCTTGAAATTCCAGCTTGAAGGCATCGACGAGATCATCAACCGGGACCAGAAGCTCAAGGCCGAGATGGCTACCGGGACAACTCCCGATATATTTGAGATCTTCGGAGGCTCGGACGTCAGGCTGTACGTAAAAGCCGGGCGTCTGCTGGATCTGACTCCGATCATCCGCGAGTTGGGCATCGAGAGCCAATTCCAGAGCCTGGAGGAGTTCACGGTCGACGGCAAGGTATACGGCCTTCCTTTCGGCGGCTACAGCGAAGCGCTGTATTACAACAAAAGCATCTTCAAGGAGCTCGGACTGGACATTCCGACTACCTGGGACGAGCTCATGCAGGCTGCGGACAAAATCAAAAAGGGCGGGTATACGCCGTTCGCGCTGTCCGCCAAGGATCCCTGGATCGCCGGCATGATGTGGAACACGATCATGGACCGGTACGCCGGCACGGACAAGCTGGCGCGGATCGCGGCCGGCACGGACAAATGGACGGATCCGGACATGGTGGCGAGCTTCCGCGCCTATTCCGAAATCGTCAAGGCAGGCTATTTTCCTGCCGACGCGCTGAGCCAGTCCGACAAGCAGCAGGCCAAGGATCTGCTCTACGGCAAAGCGGCCATGCTGTTCACCGGCACCTGGGATCTGGCGGCACTGACCGGCGACAACGCAGGCCCGTACAAGAACGATCTCGGCTACTTCTCTTTTCCGTCGATTCCGGGAGGAGCGGGAGACTTGCATGCGCTCAATACCGGATACTCCAACGGATTCGGCTTTTCGTCCACCCTGTCCCAGGATCAGATCGCCATGGTGACCAGCTTCATCCGCAGCTACTTCAATGAAGCGAACCAGAAGCGGATCCTGCTGGAGGACAAGACGCTTCCTTCCATGAAGCTCAGCGATTTTTCCGGCGTGGATCCGCTGATATCCGAAGTTCTCCAAGTCGTGGGCAATGCGCCGTCCACGTTCCGGGCGTTCGACTACTACATGCCGTACAAGATCAACACGAAGGTCGGCATCGGGCTGCAGGAGCTGATCGGGCAGATCCGTTCCCCCGAAGCCGTGGCGGCGGAAATTCAGGCGGTGCAGGACAGCGTCCTGCGCGACGAGAAATGAAGATGCGGCCTTCCCGACCGATCATGGACGCGAGCTGACAAGAGAGGGGTTCGACAGGCTGTGAATCTAAGACCTAAGCTGCTGCTGGCCTTCATCCTTCTGATCGTAGTGCCCGTCGCATCTTCAGGGGTCGTATCCTTCCTCTATTACGAGCATCTCCTGGAGAAAAAGTACAACGAGCAGACCGAGATGACGATGCATGCGGTCGGCAGCAACATCCGCAATTTTTTCGATGAGATGAACCGTCTTACCGATGCGAGCCTGACGAGCTCCGTCGTGCAGGAAACGCTCAAGCTCAACGCCGATCCGAACGGCGGCGCCAGCTCCCTGATCGCCAAAGGGCAGGCGGAAAAGGAAATGGGCGAGCTGCTGTTCCAGAATCCGGCGATGAGCTACATCATCCTGTATGCGAACAACGGGGCGCTGTTCCGCTCCACCCGCAACGATCCCACGACGTTCAAGCCCGTCACGTACGAGCGGCTCAAATTCCATCCTTCCTATGCCAAGGCGGAGCGCCTCAACGCCAAGCCGCTCTGGATCGGACCTTATGAACAGGAAGAGCTGACCGGCAAGGAATACTCGCTGTTCACCCAGATGCGCGTCGTGAAGGACAGGGACAGCCTGGACAATCTGGGCATCATGGTCACCCAGTTCAAGTCGTCCGGCGTGGACGACATCCTGACGAACTTCCGGGGCAGCCTCTCGGACGGCTCCAGGTATTACATCGTCAACCAGCGCGGCCTCGTGCTGCTCGACAGCGAGACGAAGCTTGCCGGACAAGTGCTGGACGGGAAGAGCTATCTGCCCTCGAGCGCTGATCAGCCCTACGCGAGCGAGCGGGCCAAGTTCCAGGGAGTCGACAGCCTGACCTCCTCTTATTGGCTCGGCATCAACGACTGGATGCTCGTATCGGCCAAGCCCTGGAATTCCCTCATGAGCGAGAACGTCAACTTCGTCAAATGGATCAGCCTGATCACCGGCTTATGCCTGCTGTCGGCGATTCTGTTCAACGTCTTCTTCGTCAACCGCGTGGCCAAGTCGATCATCCGCGTCGTCCGCAAAATGCGTCTGGTCGAGCAGGGATTGCTGGATATCCGGGTTCCGGTGCAGGGCAAGGACGAAACGGTGCTGCTCGGGAGCAGCTTCAACAGCATGACCGAGAGGCTGGGAGGCTTGCTGACCGAAGTGAGGGAGGAGCAGGTGCGCAAGCAGCGTGCCGAAATGATGCTCATGCAGGCGCAGATCAAGCCCCACTTCCTGTTCAATACGCTGGAGTCCATCAATGCGCTGGCTGCGCAGAACGAAGGCGCCAAGATCATGCTCATGGTCCATCGTCTCAGCCGGCTGCTGAGGACGAGCATGCACCATAAGGAAGAGATTACGGTGCAGGAGGAGCTGGAGCATGTACGAAGCTATCTGGAAATTCAAAAGTACCGCTTCGAGGATCTGTTCCATTACGAGCTGGATGTCGATGAGGAGGCGCTGGAATACCGGATTCTCAAGCTGACCCTGCAGCCGCTCGTCGAGAACAGCATCCAGCACGGCTTTGACGGGCTGGAGCACGCAGGCATGATCCGGGTGTCCGTGAGCGTCGTTTCCGGCAGCATCGTCCTTGAAGTGGCCGACAACGGCATCGGCATGGACGGGGAAGCGATGAGCCGGATCGCAGAGGGCAGGAAAGAGGAAAAATGGAGTCCGATGGAGGATGGGGAGAGGGGCGGCCTGGGCCTGCGCAACGTCGCGGACCGGCTCCGGATCCATTACGGACCCGGCTACGGCATGATGATATGCAGCAGCCCCGGACAGGGAACGACCATCCGGTGCACCATTCCGCGCAATAGGGGGGAACAGGCATGACGGGAAAGGTCATGATCGTCGACGACGAACCGCATATTACACGCAATCTGGAGAAGGTCATCCCCTGGGAGATGCTCGGGCTCCAGGTGGCTGCCACGGCAAAGAACGGGAGGGAGGCTCTGGAGCTTCTCCAGGACGGCGACACGGATTTGCTCCTGTGCGACATCCGCATGCCCGTGATGGATGGAATGACGCTCGTGAGGACGATCCGCGAAGCGGGCATGGATCTGGACATCATCATGCTGTCCGGCTATCAGGACTTCAGCTATACCCGTACCGCCATCCAGTATGGAGTCCAGGATTATATCCTGAAGCCGATTCCTTATGACGAATTGACCGGAGTCATCGCGCGGGTCATGAACCAGCGGCGCACCCGCATGAAGCAGCTGCAGAGCGAGCGGCAGAGGCTGGATGCCGTCATGGATCTCGCCAATGAGAAAGTGCTGTTCGACGTGCTGAAGGATTATACGGACGTGTCCCATAACCATTGGCTCATGGCCGAGGACGAGCTTGAGCCGGCGGGACGCAGCTACATCCTGATCGTATTCGATCTCGACGCCGGATCCGAGGAGGCGAAGGACTGGAGGGAGTGGAACGACAAGGAGCGCAAGCTCTGGAACTTCGCCGTGAGCAACGTCGTCCGGGAAGCGCTTCGCCGCAGCGGCATACGGAATGCCGTCATCCAGATGCGGGACGGCGAATGGTGCCTGCTGCTGGAGACGCATCTCTCGCGGCTGGATCTCAATGTCATGGCGGAGAGGACCGAGAAGCTGCTCGGCGAAGTCAGCCGTCATGTGAAGCTCAATCTCCATGCCGGCATCTGGCATGAGCCGGTTCCACTCAAGGGGCTGTCGGCCGCCTACAAGCGGGTCCACCGCTCCATGCAGCTGGATCCCGAGGCGGAGCGCATCCGATTCTTCACCGACGACAGCGTGGAGAGGGACACTTCCCACGAGGAGCTGTGGGCGAACTCCGAACGGATCCTGGAGGCGATGAAGGGCGGATCGTCCAGCGAAGTGCATGAGGTCATCCGGCAGCTGTCCGCCCATCTGCAGACTCTCAGCACGCCTGAGCTGGGCAGAGCCAAGCCCGTTCTGCACTACTTCGCTCTCCATCTCATGAGGGAGATGAAGGACATGCAGCTGCTCGGCAAGGAGCAGGAAGACGCGCTGTGGCGCAAGCTGGACCGGAGGATCAGCGCCAAGGACCTGATGGGCGTCATCCGCCAGACGGCGGACGCCGGCCTTGCGGGATCGAGCGACAAGAAGAAGCATTCGGAGCGGACGATCGCGGAGGCGCGGGCATATCTGGACCGCAACCTTTTCCGCGACATCAGCGTCGAGGAGGCGGCTACCCGCGTCGGTCTCAGCACTTCTTATTTCAGCCTGCTCTTCAAGCAGACCTACGGCGAGACATTCATCGAATACGTCACGCGGCAGCGGATGGAAAAAGCCAAGGCGCTGCTCGCCGATACGTCGAAGAGCGTCGCTCTGATCTCCAAGGAAGTCGGTTATTCCGAGCGAAGGTATTTTACCAAAGTATTCATGAAGTACACCGGCGAGAATCCGACGGATTTCCGGGCCAGGCTGAGCCAGCCTCCGGCCGAAGGCTCTAGGCCGCATTCGACTTAATCTACATTTTGGAAGGCAGGGGTCTCTCTATGTCCATCAATCATCCATCTTCTATTGCCGATAGCGCGGGCAAGCCTTACGAGGGTTGGCTGCTCAAGGAAAAGATCGCACAGCTGTTCATCTTCGGCTTCCACGGCAAGCAGCCTTCGGACGACATCCTGGGCGTCATCCGGGATTACGGCGTCGGAGGCGTCATCTACTTCTCCCGCAATGTCCAGGACGCCCGCCAGGTGCATGAGCTGTCCGGGCAGCTCGGCGCGGCCGCCGCCGAGGCGGGTCGTCCGCCGCTGCTCGTCAGCATCGATCAGGAAGGCGGCATGGTCGCCCGCATCGTGGACGGAGTCACCCTCATGCCCGGCAATATGGCGCTCGGCGCAACAGGCTCGGAGCAGGCCGCGTACGAAACGGCCCGGATCTCCGGCGAAGAGCTGCGCAAGCTGGGCATCAACCTCAACCTGGCGCCTTGCCTCGACGTCAACAACAATCCGGACAATCCGGTCATCAATGTGCGCTCCTTCGGAGACCGTCCGGAGCTGGTGTCCAGGCTGGGAGCGGCGGCCGTCCGCGGCTATCAGGCGGCGGGAGTGTCCGCTACGGTCAAGCATTTCCCCGGGCATGGCGACACGAGCGTCGACTCCCACCACGACCTGCCCGTCGTCCCGCATGACCGCGCGCGCCTCGACGCCGTCGAGCTGCCCCCGTTCAAGGCAGCTATCGAGGCCGGCACGGACCTCATCATGACCGCTCACATCTGCCTGCCTTCGCTCGATCCGAGCGGCGTTCCGTCCACCTTGTCGAAGCCGGTACTGACCGGGCTGCTGCGCGGCGACCTCGGCTATGAAGGCGTCATCGTGACGGATTGCCTCGAGATGGATGCGATCGACCGCTTCTACGGTCCGGGCCAAGGCTCCGTCAAAGCCATCGAAGCCGGCGCAGACCTCCTGCTCGTCAGCCATACGCCGGAGAAGCAGCTGGCCGCGCTTGAAGCCGTTGCCGCCGCCGTCGAGAACGGACAGCTCGACGAAGCCCGCATCGACGAATCGCTGGAGCGGATACTGGCGCTCAAGGACAAGCTGGCCAAGGGCGAGCCGCTGCTGCCATGGGAAGAAGCTTCCCGCAGCATCTTCACCGAAGATCATCGGAACGCCGCTGAGCGCTGGAGCGAAGCTTCCGTGACGCTCGTCAAAAATGAAGGCGGCCTGCTGCCTCTGCCGCCCGAAGGCCGCACGCTCGTCCTGTGGCCGGAGATCGTCGCCGTATCGGTCGCCGACGAGATGCTCGCCGGCGACGGAACGCTCGGCTCGCAGCTGCAGAAGCGGCTGCCTAACGTGGAGGAGCGCCGCATGAGCGGCAGCGATCCGCTTGCGGGGCTGGAGCGCTTCGACCGCATCGTCTTCGTCAGCTACGACGCGATGAAGCATCCGCTCGAGAGGACGACGGCCGAGCGGCTGATGGAGCTGGCTCCCGAGAAGACGGTCGCCGTCTCGGTCCGCAACCCTCTCGACATCAACCTGTTCCCGGATGTCCAGGCTTACCTGGCGGTATATGAGTGCCGGCCGCTAGCCCTTCAGTCCGCCGCCAAAGCTCTTGCCGGCGAGCTGAAGCCTTCCGGCCGGCTTCCGATGGAGCTTTCGGCCGAATATCCGTTCGGCTTCGGTCTTTAATCAGCTGTTTGAACACTCGTGTTCCCTTATGGAGCGGCGCTTTATTGCGACCGCTCTATTTGATTGTGAACTTGTCCGGAAGAGCGGGTTGGCGATGGGCTGGAGGCGGTTTAAATTCCTATGCGCAGCATCATGGGATGAGCGGGTCGATTGAGGTTTTTATTTATGGAGGGGCTTTGACTTTGAACCTGCCCGAAGCGGAGCAGCCGGAAGAATCGTGCAGAAGCGGCAGCGTTCGCCTTTGAAGCCGGATTTCCTCCTCGGGAGGGAATGGAATCCATGAAATCCGGCTTCAACAGCGATCGGAACGAGCTTCCGGCTGCATAGCCTGAACGAGCTTCCGGTTGCGCAGCCTGAGTTTCCGACGCCGGAGCCGGTCAAAGCGACCTTTCCCGTGCATGAAAGTTTTACATAAAGTTTACAATACCCCCATAGCGCCGCTGGGACAAGGAGGGTACGATAGGGGAGGGTTCAGAAAGAGACTTGGGAGAGATGCCGGCTTGAAACGTTTTCGCATGCGGTTGACGCTTATCATTATCCTCATGATCGGCTTGTCGGTGACGGCAGCCGGGCTCATGATGGGCAAAACCTATAAATCCAACCATATCTCGGCGCTTGAGGACAGCATGGTTCGGGAGATGAGGATCATCAATTCCAATACGACTTGGGAATTTGCTTCCCAGGCCGAGGCGGAATCGTACTTCCAGGCGAAAGCCAAGGAACTGAAAGATTTGACGGGAGCGAGGGTCACCTTCATCCGCAAGGACGGCATCGTCCTCGGGGATTCGGATCATGATCCCTCCACGATGGACAACCATCTCGGCCGCACGGAAGTGAAGCAGGCGGAGCAGAACGGGACCGGACGCGCGATCCGCCACAGCGACACGATCAGCCGGAACATGCTGTATGTGGCGATGGCGGTAAATAAGGAAAATCCCCACTCGGACATCATCCGGCTTTCCTATAGCCTGGAAACCGTCGAAAGGAACATCAACCGCCTCTGGACGGTTCTCATCATCGGATTGCTGCTGCTCTTCCTGGTGGCCGCAGCCGTCAGCTACCGGATCGCAAAGGGGCTGACCAGCCCGCTTGAGCAGATCACCGACGCGGCCAAGCGGATCCGCTCCATGGATTACAGCGTGCGCGTCGACGTCCACAACAAGGATGAGATCGGCGAGCTGGGAGCGGCCATCAACTCCATGGCGGAGGGTCTGCAGGTGCAGATGAACCGCATCCAGCAGAACGAGACGCAGCTCTACAGCGTGCTGGACAACATGACGAGCGGCGTCGTCATGATCGATCCCGCCGGCCGCATGATGCTGCTGAACCGCCGGGCGGAAGAGGTGCTTGGCTTCGAGCATAGGGAAATGGTGGGCCGGCCTTACAGCGAGGCCAAGCAGCAGTACGAGCTGTCCCAGATCATCCAGCAGGGGCTCGAGAAGCAGGAAGCCGTCCACGAGGAGATCACGTTCTATTTCCCGGAGGAGCGCTTGCTGGAGCTGAATCTGGTGCCTGTCTACCAGAGCGACGATTCCTTCGGCGGCTTGCTGCTCGTCCTTCATGACGTCTCGGCGATCCGCCGCCTGGAGCGGATGCGCAGCGAATTTGTGGCCAATGTGTCGCATGAGCTCAAGACGCCGATCACGGCGATCAAAGGCTTCGCCGAGACGCTTCTCGGCGGAGCGGTCGACGACCCCGTCATGTCCAAGCAGTTCATGCAGATCATCTATGACGAGAGCGAAAGGCTGAACCGGCTGATCGGAGACATTCTGGAGCTGTCCAAAATCGAGTCCCGCCGCGTCCCTCTCCAATTTTCTCCGATCGATCTGGCTTCCTTCATGGAGCGGAGCATGACGATACTGGAGTCGGAAGCCGCGCGCAAATCGATAACGATGACGCTGGACAACGCGCCGGGCATTTATTTGGAAGCGGATGAGGACAGGCTGCGGCAGGTCGTGGCCAATCTGCTGCAGAACGGCATCAGCTACACGCCGGAAGGCGGCAAGGTAAGCGTGCGGACAAGCCTCGTTCAGGGCGAGGGCGGCTCGGAGATGGTGCAGATCCGGATCGTCGATACCGGCATCGGGATTCCGCGCAAAGATCTGCCGAGAATTTTCGAACGGTTTTATCGGGTGGACAAGGCAAGGTCGCGGGTCAGCGGCGGCACCGGCCTCGGGCTGTCGATCGTCAAGCATCTGGTCGAGCTGCATCACGGCAGCATCACGGTCGACAGCACGGTCGGCGTCGGAACGGCGTTTACCATCGAGCTGCCCGTCATTCAGCCTTGACGAAGGGAGCTTTCTCCGCTTCCTTCGTTTCCTTGCCGCCGCATGGTACACTGGTAAGAGACAAGCAGCCGGAGCCGCAAGCTCCGGCGCATATGCTGCAACGCAAGCGGAACCGGCAGACGGGCGGCGGAGAGATCCATGCCCGGTCGTCGGCTCACGAGGCTGGAGGTCGATAGAATATGACGCACAAAGTGCTGGTCATCGAGGACGAGCCGACATTATCCAGGCTTTTGTCTTATAACCTGACGCAGGAAGGGTATGAAGTAACCGTATCGGAGAACGGGGCGGACGGGCTGCAGGCGGCTCTGCAGCGGAGCTTCGACCTGATCATGCTCGATATCATGCTGCCGGGCATGAACGGCTTCGAGGTGCTGGGCAAGCTGAGGCAGAGCGGCATCCGGACGCCGATCATCATCCTGACCGCACGCAACGCCGAGGAAGAGGTCGTGCAGGGACTCAAGCACGGCGCGGACGATTACATCACCAAGCCGTTCGGCGTGGCGGAGCTGCTGGCCCGGGTATCCGCCGTGCTCCGGAGATCGGGCGGCGGCCTGCCGGATGCCGCGGACCCGCAGGACAAGGTCATTACGGCCGGGGAGCTGTCCATTTATCCCGACCGCTACGAGGTCGTGCTCGCGGGCGAGCAGGTGCCGCTGAGGCCGAAGGAATTCGAAGTTCTGCTGTATTTGATCCAGCGGCCGGGCATGGTCATCACCCGCGACGACCTCATGAATGTCGTCTGGGGCTTCGACTATATCGGCGGCCAGCGGACCGTCGATGTCCATGTCAGCTCGCTGCGCAAGAAGCTCGAGCTGGGCGCCCAGTCCGTCTGCATCGAATCGATCCGCGGCGTCGGCTACAAGCTGGTGCTGCCTAGGAAGGCCGGATCTTCGTTGTAAGAGGCTGCCGCCGTGAAGATTCCGGGAGCTTCTCCAAAAAAACCGTCGCAAGGGTACGACCCTCGCGACGGTTTTTTGGCTTGAATCGCTGCTCCATAGAATGCGAGGCGGCGGGAAATCAGCTGCTCCGCCCGCCCCAGGCGAGCATCCGCTTCTGGAACTCCTTCGGCGAGCAGTCGTTGTATTTCTTGAACATCTTGTAGAAGTGGGCCATGTTCGGCATGCCGATCCGGTCCCCGACCTCCGAGACGCTGAGATCCTTGGTGAGCAGAATCCGCTCGGCCCATTTGATCTTGCGGTAGTTGACGTATTCGGTGAAGCTGAGCCCGATGGATTTTTTGAAGTACTTGACGAAATAATAGTAGCTCATATTCGCCAGCTTGCATACTTCCTCCACCTGGATCCGGTCGGTGAGATGCTGCTCCACGAAGCTGAGCACGGGCCGCAGGCGGACCCGGTCGAAATCCTCCTGCTCGGCCAGCACCTTGCGCTTGTCGTTGCGGAGCATGAGGAGGAGGATCTTCTTGATGAGCATGTTGACCGCAAGCTCGTAGCCGGTCTGCTTGACGGTCGCCTCCGACAGGATCTCGCGAACGCTATCCCCGATCGCTTCCTTGACGGAGGAATTCTCCTTGAAAATATAATTCACCTGGCTGAGAGGGTGGTTGGTTTCCGTGAAATAGCGCATGTAAGGCATCGTGCTGTGGTCGAAAAACTGCTCCAAGTCGAACTGAAGCACGATGTAATCCAGCCTTTCGGCCGAGCTCCGGTCACGATGAAGCTGGTTGGCGCCGATGATCGCAACGTCCCCGGCTTCCAGCTTGAAGACATCTTCCTCGACGAACACTTCCATGCTGCCGCTCTGGACGAGCAGAAGCTCCAGCTCCCGGTGGTAATGCCAGTTGATGAGCAGATTGTCCTCGCGCTGCGACTGGAAGATGCGCAGAGACAAGAGAGGGTTTTCATACAGAACCTTTTCGTTGTAGACTTCCAAAGCCGAAGCGCCTCCAATACCAATATTGCATAAAAGCATCGCTATTAAGACGCTTTCTTTTTAGTGGGCTGTTATCTATACTTATTCTAGTGTGAGAGGGCATCCACAATCAAGAGTCCCTCTGCGATCAACACCCAAAAACCCAAAATAACGGATTTATAGCGAGGAGGAAGATTCATGTCCAAAGTACGTGTGGGCATTATCGGATGCGGGGGCATCGCCAACGGCAAGCATATGCCTTCCCTGTCCAAAGTTCAAGAGGCTGAAATGGTGGCGTTCTGCGATATCCACCGCGACCGCGCCGAAGACGCCAAGTCCAAATTCGGCACTCCTGAAGCGGCGGTATATGAGAATTTCCATGATCTTCTGAATGATTCTTCCATTCAAGTCGTGCATGTCTGCACGCCGAACGATTCCCATGCGGATATCGCGATCGCCGCTCTGGAAGCCGGCAAGCATGTCATGTGCGAAAAGCCGATGGCCAAAACGGCTGACGACGCGCGCCGCATGCTGGAAGCCGCCAAGCGTACGGGCAAAAAGCTGACGATCGGCTACCAGAACCGCTTCCGCTCCGACTCCCGCTTCCTGAAGGACGCCTGCGCGAAGGACGAGCTCGGCGAAGTTTACTACGCCAAGGCCCATGCCATCCGCCGCCGCGCGGTTCCGACCTGGGGCGTGTTCCTGGACGAAGAAAAACAAGGCGGCGGACCGCTCATCGACATCGGCACGCATGCGCTTGACCTGGCTCTGTGGATGATGGACAACTACAAGCCCAAAGCCGTGCTTGGACGCGCCTACCACAAGCTTTCCCAGAACGAAAACGCCGCGAATGCATGGGGTCCATGGGATCCGAAGCAGTTCACGGTCGAGGATTCCGCTTTCGCCATGATCACCATGGAGAACGGCGCCTCCATCGTGCTGGAATCGAGCTGGGCCTTGAACTCCCTTGAAGTCGACGAGGCGAAAGTATCGCTGAGCGGCACGAAGGCCGGTGCGGACATGAAGAACGGACTTCGCATCAACGGCGAAGACAACGCCCGCCTGTACGTCAAGGAAATCGAGCTTGGCAGCGGCGGCGTCGCCTTCTACGAAGGCGCTTCGGAAGATCCGGGCGAGCTGGAAGCGCGCTCCTGGATCCAGAGCGTCATCAACGACACGACTCCGGTCGTGACGCCGGAGCAGGCGCTGGTCGTATCCGAGATTCTCGAAGCGATCTACGAATCCTCCAAGACGGGCAAAGCCGTTTACTTCGACTAATAGAATAAAGATGCCGCTGCATGGAGTCGTCAGACTTCGGCAGCGGTTTTTTTATTGCCGTCATGCGTGGAACGCGGGATGTGAAATGCGTGGAACGGGAGAAGGGGAACCAACTTTCTCGTTGCTTGGTTGGCTCCGCGAAAATACGCTGCAATGGTTGGATATCGGGTGTATCCTAGGTCGGGTCCATGCTGGACAAGTGCCTTGGAGTAAAAAGCGGCGGAATCGGCACGGTCGGGTTCGGCTCGGAAAGTTACCTTGCCAGGGGATCAGAAGGAGTGCTGCCGTCCGCAAAACGGAACAGGAACAGATTCGAGTTGGAATTGCAGCATCGGAACGATACCGGAAGCGGACTTAGAGTGAAGCGGGAGATGGAAAGGGAACAGAGTCGGAGTCGGACTCGGATTGGGGCTGGAGCATCGGAACGATACCGGAAGCGGACTTAGAGTGCAGCGGTAGGTGGAAAGGGAACAGAGTCGGACTCGGATTTGAATTAGAGCTGTAGCATTGGAACTGTACCGGAGGTGGACTTAGAATGAAGCGGGAGATGGAAAGGGAACAGAGTCGGAGTCGGACTCGGATTGGAGCTGGAGTATCGGAACGATACCGGGAGCGGACTTAGAGTGAAGCGGGAGATGGAAAGGGAACAGCATCAAGCGTGGGTTCCGAGTGTTGCATGCACCGGAAATAGAAAAGAATTGGATCAAGAAGGTAATTGAAGCTAATGGGATGAAATCTGATCGATACATGGGCGTTAAAGACGGAATGGTATCAAAATTGGACCCGTAACGCCATCGGACATGGACTCGCAAACGGGGTTCGAAGTGGAAAAGAAACATTATCGGACATACAATCCGCTATTTCCTGTTTTTTGGGCATTCAAGAAATTTTAACGGACATGAGTTCCGCTATTTTAAGAAAAAACACCCTAATGAGGCGGTTTCTCGCTAAATAACGGATCGTATGTCCGATAAATTCCAATAACCGCCTTTAATTTCAAAATAACGGATCCTATGTCCGATACAGCGGCGTTCCGTTGTGAACAAGGTGAAGAAGCCTAGAAGAACGAAAAAGATGGTTAAGATTTTTAGTGAAAAAGAAATGTTGTGGCCGTAGACAGGACAGTATCCACGAGGTTGAAGCAGCAATCTCGGGAACAAGCCACGACCACAAAGCATAAGGGTTATTGGAGCGGCTTCAAGCGCCAACAACAACGGCCAATGCGCGGCCGTTGTGGGGGAGAACCTCCGAGCGCCATGAACAATGACCAAAACACGATCGTAGTGCCGGCGCGCCTTCAATAGCCAAGTGCGCCGGCCACAGCACGGCCGTAGTGCAAGAGCGCCTTCAAGCGCCGAGTGCGCCGGGCTGGGACACGTAACAGCGCCAAGAACACCGCCAACAGCCAGAGTGCTGTGAACCCAATCAAAGCGTTGGTGCACCTCAAGCGCCAAGTGCGCCAGCCACAGCAAAGCAGCAGTATCGGGAGCACCACCAAGCGCCAAGAGCATGGACCACAACACGGTCGCAGTGCCGGAGGCCAGCCGCTGCCGCAACCTGAGCACCTATACCAACAGCCAAGGCTCCACCGGCGCAAGTCCCGGCCGGCTTACTTCCCGCGCTCGAACTCCTCCCGGATCCGCCGGTACAGCTCGGAATCCGCCAATACGTCCAAGGCGGTGGAGGCGAGCAGGCCGGCGCCTTGCAGCATCGCTTCCAGCGCCTCCTCCTTCATGGCGGCATCCCGGAACTCCGCCGTATGCAGGCCCAGTTTCTCGTTCACGACCTTCAGATAGGGATGGATGGCCGGACAGCGGAGAGAGACGTTGCCGAGATCAAGCGACCCGTGGTCGCTGCCCGATATGATTTCATCCTCCGCAACGCCGGACGCGATCAGGTTCGAGGTGTAGACGGCAGACAACGCCTCGTTCGTCCGCAGCTCGTCATAGCTGAATTCGAACCGCGAGACTTCGAGCTTGCAGCCGGTCTGGAGCGCTGCGCCTTCCGCGCAGGCGGTGAGCCTTGCCGTCAGCTCATCCGTATAAGCCCGGTCGCCGGAGCGGACATAGAACTTGGCGGAAGCATAACCGGGAATGATGTTGGGCGCCTGGCCGCCGTGGTCGATGATGCCGTGAATGCGTCCGTCGCTGCGCGTCTGCTGGCGCATGGCGTTGCTGGAGCCGAACAGCATCAGCACGGCATCGAGGGCGTTGATGCCCAGATGCGGGCTAGCCGCCGCGTGGGCCGTCCGGCCGTGATACTCGAAGCGGACCGCATCGAGAGCAAGCGATGCTCCGGACCGTTCGTGGGAATGGTAGGGATGAGCCATGAGCGCGAAGCCGCAGTCGTCGAAAAGGCCCGCTTCGCTCATGGGCACTTTGCCGCCGCTCGTTTCTTCGGCCGGGGTGCCGAATACGCGGATGCTTCCGCCGGTTTCGCCGATCGCCGACTTCAAGGCGGCAGCCGCCGCGACGCCCATGACGCCGATGATATGATGGCCGCAGGCATGGCCGATGTCGGGAAGAGCGTCATATTCGCACAGAAAAGCGGCGACGGGCCCAGGCTTGCCGGAATCGTAGGAGGCGACAAAGGCTGTCTTCATGCCGAGCGTGCCGCGCTCGACGGAGAAGCCTTGCTGCTCGAGCTCGTCGGCAAGCAGGGAAGAGGCCAGGAACTCCTCATGGCCGAGCTCCGGGTTTTTGGCGATGCGCAGAGAAATCTCCTTCCAGCGCGCTCCGTGCCGCTGAATCGTTTTTTGGATCATGCCGTGGTCTATGGGCATAGTTCTTCCTCCCTATACAAACAATGTAAGAATGAATCCTTCGATTCCTGTCCCATCAGTATACCATCCGGATGGCAAAGCCGCCGCAAAGTCCCGAAATCGCTGGAATATTCAGATCTATTCCGGCTGTTTAATAAAGTCTTGTCAGCAGGCTTCCTGACAATATAGCGTTTTCATTTTGTTGTTGGAGCGGTGGTTGTGGGATAGGATGAATACAGGACGAACGGCTCATGCCATCTTGCCGTTCGACAGAAGACAACCATAGGGAGGTACACCTCGTGGCTAAAACCACTCCATCCTCCTCATCCGGCGGTGCCCGGGTAGGAGTTCAAAAATTCGGACGCTTCCTTAGCGGCATGGTCATGCCGAATATCGGAGCGTTCATCGCTTGGGGCTTGATCACGGCCTTGTTCATACCGACAGGCTGGTTCCCGAACGAATATCTCGCCAAGCTCGTCGGCCCGATGATCACCTATCTGCTTCCTCTGCTGATCGGTTATACCGGCGGTTCGATGATCCACAAGCAGCGCGGCGGCGTCATCGGCGCACTCGTCACCATGGGCGTCATCGTCGGCACCGACATTCCGATGTTCCTCGGGGCGATGGTCGTAGGTCCCGGGGCGGCATGGGTGCTGAAGAAGTTTGACCAGGCCGTCGAAGGCAAGATTCGTCCCGGCTTCGAGATGCTCGTCAACAACTTCTCGCTCGGCATCATCGGCGGCGGACTCGTCCTGGTCGCTTACGCGGTCATCGGACGCATCATTGAAGGCCTGACGAACATCCTCTCCACAGGCGTGGATTGGCTGGTCGCCCACCATCTTATTCCGCTGGTCAACATCCTGATCGAGCCGGCGAAGATCCTGTTCCTGAACAATGCGATCAATCACGGCGTCCTGAACCCGATCGCGGTCGAGCAAGCCAAGGAAGCCGGCAAGTCGATCCTGTTCATGCTGGAGTCCAACCCGGGCCCGGGTCTCGGCATCCTGCTGGCCTACATGTTCGTCGGCCGCGGAGCTGCCCGCCAGTCCGCTCCCGGCGCAGCGATCATCCATTTCTTCGGCGGGATTCATGAGATCTACTTCCCGTACATCCTGATGAACCCTCGCCTGATTCTGGCTGCCATCGCAGGCGGCGTAACCGGTACGTTCACGTTCTCCCTGTTCAGCGCTGGCCTCGTCGGACCTCCGTCCCCGGGCAGCATCATCGCTTACCTGGCGATGGCGCCGCGCGGAGAGATTCTCCCGGTTCTGAGCGGCGTGATTACGGCTGCGGTCGTATCCTTCCTTATTGCCGCGCTGCTGCTCAAGACGAGCAAGAAGGCAGATGAAGACGAAGACGATCTGGAAGCTGCAACCCAGCGCATGAAAGACATGAAGGCTTCCGGCACTCCGGCCTCGGCCGCAGCTGCGGCATCCGAAGGCGCTCGCGAAGCGACTGCAGGAATGTCGGCCGGTCTGAAGGGCAAGGATGAAGTGCATAAAATCGTCTTTTCCTGCGACGCAGGCATGGGATCCAGCGCCATGGGCGCATCCATCCTCCGCAAGAAGATGAAGGCTGCAGGCTCGCCGATCGAAGTCACGAATACCGCGATCAGCGACATCCCGTCGGATGCGGACATCGTCATTACGCACAAGACGCTTACCGACCGCGCTCGCGGCGTAGCGCCGAAGGCGGAGCATATTTCCATCGACAATTTCTTGAAAAGTCCGGAATACGACGAGCTCGTCAAACGATTGACGAACGAATAATAGGCTTGAGGCGAGTGGATGCGGGCAAATTGCCGGCATCCAACCGCCTTTTTGCGGCCGTACGGGGGGAGCAGGCTCATGGAGCTAACGTATCGGATGCGCCAGATTCTCGATTCGCTGCTTCGTCCCCCATACGAGATCACCGTGGCGGAAATCGCTCGTACGATCCGCGTCAGCGCCCGGACGGTGCACAGGGAATTGGACGCGGTCGAGAGTTTCCTGCATCGCAGCGGAATCATGCTTCGCCGCAAAGCCGGCTCGGGTCTCAGCGTCGAGGGGGATCCGGAGCGCCTTGAAGCTCTCCGGGCCCAGGTGCTCATTCCCGAGGAGGCGGAGTACTCCTCCGATGAGCGGCAGGTGTACCTGCTCTGCCGCCTGCTGGCGTCCAAGGAGCCGGTGAAGCTGTTCTCGCTGGCTTCGGAGATGAAGGTGACCGTGCCGACCGTAGGAGCGGATCTGGACGACCTGTCCGAATGGACGGGAAAGCAAGGTCTGCTGCTTATCCGCAGACGGGGATACGGGGTTGAAATCACCGGTTCCGAACCTCTGCTGCGGGAAGCGGTGAGAGCGGTCGTCCGCTTGCGCCTGGACGACTTGCGGCTGATCGCCGGCAGCGACGATCAGCCGATCCACCCGGTAGACGCGATGATTGCGGGCATGGCGGGTGCGGACCGGATCGGGCTCGTGGAAGAGGCGCTCTGGAGATGGGAAGAAGGCAACCAGCGGGAAACGCTGAGCGAAGAGGCCTATACCGATCTGCTTGTTCGGCTGTCGATCGGGGCGGTAAGAATAGAAGCGGGGATGACTGTCAGCGAAGGGGATATGGACCGGCTCGCCTATGCGCGCAAAAGCGCAGCCTCCGGGCAAGCAGCCGGCGAAGCCGCCGGAGGCGAGTCCGGTTCGGCCGCCATCCTGTGCCGCATGCTGGGGGAAGCTCTCGGCATCGCCTATTCCGCGGCGGAAGCCGCTTATGCAGCGGAGCTGCTGCGCCGAGCGTCCTCGCATTCTTCCGGCTCGCTGGCGGCGGACGACCTGGAGCTGGCCGGCAAGGTGCGGTCGTTCATCCGCCGCATGAGCGAGCTGGACGGGACCGATTATTCGGCGGACCGCTCGCTGCGCGACGGGCTGTTCGCCCATCTGAAGGCGGCTCTGGAGAGGCTGGGGGCAGGCCAGAGAATCCGCAATCCGCTGCTGGATGCCATACGCAAGGAATACCCGGAGCTGTACCGCCAGGTTCGGCAGGCAGCCGATTCCGCCCTGCCCGGATTCACGGTTCCCGACGAAGAGATCGCATTTCTCGTCATGCATTTCGGGGCGTCCCGGGAGCGTCTCCGGCAAGTAAGCCAAGTCATGCGGGCAATCGTCGTATGCACGAGCGGAATCGGTTCTTCCAAAATGATTGCGGTCCGCCTGCGCAAGGAGTTCCCGCAGCTGCAGATCGTCGACCAGGCATCCTGGTATGAGGCGGCGCGCATACCGCGGTCGGATTATGACCTCATCATCAGCACGGTGGACTTGCCCCTGCCAGAAGACCAGTACTTGAAGCTGAGCCCGCTTCTCACCCCGCCCGAGGCGGATCGCCTCCGCGAATTCATCCGGAGCAAGAGCTGGCAGGATGAAGGCCTCCGGCCGACGCCTGCCGGCGATACGGCTGCGGCGGAGCTGCTCAAGGAATGGGAACCGCCGGAAGCGAGCTCCCTATCGGATGATGCGGTCAAGCTGTCGGAGGCGGCCGGTCTTACGGGACTGGAGCAGCTTGGGGCGGCTACCAAGCAGTGCATCGAGCTGCTGAATGCCTTCAAGGTGCTGAAGCTGTCCGTTGACGGACGGCCCACCCTGGAGAAGTGGCTGAGCGCCGCATGCGGGCATGCGGCGCTCGGAGACACGGTCAAGGATGTCCATCGAGTCGTCGATCTGCTGCTGCGCCGCGAGGAAAACGGGACACAGCTCATACCGGGCACGGAGCTGGCCCTGTTCCACACCCGCACCGACGCTGTGCTTAAGCCTTCTCTGTTATTGTTCGAGATGGAATCGGCACTGCGGCTGGACGGTGCGGAAGGGCCGAGGCTTGCCCGCTTCCTGCTCATGCTGGCGCCGCGCCAGCTGTCGCGCGAAAGCCTCGAGGTGCTCAGCGAGGTCAGCGTCACGCTGCTGGACGACGGGATGATTCAGGCACTCGCGGAGGGCCGGGAGAGCAGGATCAGGGAACTGATCGCCTCCCATCTCCGCGGATATCTCAAAACAAAACTGGAAAGCGAGTGAGGAAGATGAGCATTTTATCGGCAGACAAAATCAAATTGAACGTACAGGTGGCCGACAAATTCGAAGCGATCCGCATGGCGGGCCAGATGCTGGTCGACGCCGGGCATGCCGACCAAGGCTATATCGAGAAAATGATCGAGCGCGAGAACGCGCTCTCCACCTATATGGGCAGCGGACTGGCCATTCCCCATGGCACGAACGAAGCCAAAGCGATGATCCAATCGACCGGCCTTGCCGTGCTGCAGGTTCCGGGCGGCGTCGACTTCGGCGGCGACGAGCCTGCCGTGCTGATCGTCGGCATCGCCGCGCAGAACGGCGAGCATATGGACATTTTGACGAGCGTTGCGATGGTCTGCTCCGACGAGGAGAACATGGAGAAGATCCGCACTGCCGGATCGGCGGAGGAAATCATCTCGATTTTCGAAAGCGGGATGGAAGAATGAAGGCCCTCCATTTCGGCGCCGGGAACATCGGTCGAGGCTTTATCGGGCTGCTGCTGTCGCGTTCCGGCTATGACGTCGTCTTTTCCGATGTGAACGAAACGCTCGTCAAGGCGCTGCGGGAGCGCGGCTCCTATACGGTGACGCTCGCGGATGAAGGCGGAGAAGCCGTCGAGGTGACCGGAGTGTCGGCGATCGACGGGCGCGACGCCGCAGCTGTGGCTGAAGCGGTCGCCTCGGCGGACCTCGTCACGACGGCGGTCGGCGTGCCGATCCTGAAGCATATCGCTCCCGGCATCGCGGACGGATTGAAGCTGCGCATGGAGCGCGGCGCGTCTCCTCTGCATGTGATCGCCTGCGAGAACGCGATCGGCGCCAGCACGCTGCTCAAAGAGCATGTCTACGCTTTGCTCGGTGCTGACAATGCCAAGCGTGCGGAGGCGGCGGCAGCATTCCCCGACTCGGCGGTCGACCGGATCGTGCCCATCCAGCATCATGAGGATCCTCTTGCCGTAACCGTGGAGCCCTTCTACGAATGGGTCGTCAACCGTTCGCAAATGCTGCCCGGATCGCAGGAAATCAGCGGCGTTCATTATGTGGACGATCTCGTTCCTTACATCGAGCGCAAGCTGTTCACGGTGAACACCGGCCACTGCAGCGCGGCGTATGCGGGCTACAACAAAGGCTACGAGACGATCCAGCAGTCGATGCAGGACGAGGAGATCGTGAAGCTTGTCTCGGGCGCGCTGGCGGAGACGGGCGCTATGCTCGTCAAGGCTTACGGATTCGACGAAGGCGAGCATAAGGTCTACATCGATACGATTCTCGACCGCTTCCGCAATCCGTATCTCACCGACGAGGTCGTGCGCGTCGGCCGCTCGCCGATCCGCAAGCTGTCTCCGGACGACCGGCTGATCCGGCCGGCGCTGCGGGCTTTGGAGCAGGGCGGCCATGCGGACTCCCTGGCCGAGGTGATGGCGCTGGCCTTGAAGTTCGACTATGCGGAGGATCCCGAAGCAGCCAAGCTGCAGGAAATGATTGCCTCCGATGGGGCTGCCGCAGCCTTCAGCGAAGTGAGCGGAGTGGAATCCGGCCATCCGCTCGCCGTGAGCGTCATCGAGAAGTACAGCCGGGTATAAAACAGACAGAGACAAACGAGTGCGATAGAGAAAGAAGGAGTTCAGCATGAGCCAACTGATTACTGGAGTAGCCGCATCGCCCGGCATCGCGATTGCGAAGGCGTACCGCCTTCAGCAGTCGGAGTCGGTTCCGCCGCGCAAGACTGCCGGGGATGCCGGAGCGGAGAAGCAGCGGCTGAAGGAGGCCGTCGAGGCGGCACGGGTCGATATCGACCGCATTCGGGAGCGTACGCTGGAGAAGCTCGGAGCGCAGAAGGCGGAAATATTCGAAGCCCATCTGTTCCTGCTCGACGATCCCGACCTGATCGACGCTGCGATGGACATGATCGACAGCGATGGAGTGGATGCCGCTTATGCGCTGCATGAAGTGTCCTCGTCCATCGTCGAGGTGCTCCGATCGATGGACAACGAGCTGCTGAGGGAACGCGCCGCGGACGTGAAGGACGTCGCCGGGCGGGTCATCAGCAAGCTGGAGGGACGCGAGCACAGCGCGCTGTCGGAGCTGGACGAGGAGACGATTCTGATTGCGAACGATCTTACGCCGTCCGATACGGCTCAGCTCGATCTCGATTACGTGCGCGGCTTCGTGACGGAGATCGGCAGCCGCACTTCCCATTCTGCGATCATGGCCCGTTCCCTGGAGCTTCCCGCCGTCGTAGGGGCAGGAACTGCCGCCGCAGGAATCGAGTCCGGAACCATCGTCATTCTGGATGCGGTGGAAGGCAAGGTGATCGTGGCTCCTTCCGATTCCCAGCTTCAGGACTATCAGGCCCGCAAGCGGGAATACGAGGACTACAAGCTGCGCATGCAGCAGTTCGTGAACCGTCCTTCCGTCACGACCGACGGCCATGAGGTGGAGCTGGCCAGCAACATCGGCGGCGTCGAGGATCTGGAGAAGGTGCTGGCGAACGGCTCGGACGGCATCGGATTGTTCCGGACGGAGTTCCTTTATATGGGCCGTTCGACGTTCCCGTCCGAGGAGGAGCAGTTCACCGTCTACAAGCATGTGCTGGAGAAAATGAACGGCAAGCGCGTCGTCATCCGCACGCTCGACATCGGCGGAGACAAGGAGCTTCCTTACTTGACGCTGCCTAAGGAAGCGAATCCGTTTCTCGGCCTTCGCGCCGTCCGGCTCTGCCTGGAGCGGCAGGATCTGTTCCGCGCCCAGCTTCGCGCGCTGCTGAGGGCGAGCGCCCACGGAAAGCTGGCGATCATGTTCCCGATGATCGCTGTCGTCAGCGAGCTTCGCGAAGCGAAGCGCATCCTGGCGGAAGAGCGGGCTTCGCTGGAATCCGAGGGCGTGCCGGTATCCAATTCGCTTGAGGTCGGAATCATGATCGAGATTCCGGCAGCGGCGCTCAATGCCGAAGCGCTTGCGAAAGAAGTGGACTTTTTCAGCATCGGCACGAACGATCTCATCCAATACACGATGGCGGCAGACCGCATGAACGAATCGGTCGCTTATCTGTACCAGCCGCATCATCCATCCATCCTGAGGCTGGTGAACATGGTCATTCAAGCCGCGAAAAAGCACGGCAAATGGGCCGGCATGTGCGGCGAGATGGCCGGCGATTCGGCAGCGATCCCGCTGCTGCTCGGCATGGGCTTGCATGAATTCAGCATGAGCGCCTCCTCTGTGCTGCCGGCGCGCGAGCTGGTGTCGCACCTGTCGCAGCAGGAATGGGCCGTGCTGGCCGAAGAAGCTCTCGGCATGGACTCGCAGCAGGAAGTGCTCGATTTTGTCAACCAACAACTAAGGAGTGAAGCATAATCATGGCAACCGGAACTTTCACCGTCATTCATCCGCAGGGCTTCCATGCCCGTCCGTCCAAGCTGTTCGTCGAGAAGGCAAGCTCTTTTCCTTGCAAGGTGACGCTGCATAAGGGCAGCAAGAAAGCCAACGGCAAAAGCTCTCTCGGTCTTTTGACGCTCGGCATCGCCGCAGGCGACGAGATCACGGTGGAAACCGAAGGGGAGCAGGAAGAGCAGGCGCTGCAGGAGCTTGGCGCGATGCTGACGAAGATTTACGAGGAATAGATTATCCTGCGAATTGCATACAGGCCGTATGGCGGCGCCGCTTGAGAGCGGCTGTCGCCATACGGCTTTTTTTCATTTCGCTGCATTAGAAGGATGCTCGATGACATCGGCTTCATATGGAATCATCGAATAATAAACGGACTTTTCAAAAAATGAATTCCTGCCGAAAGGGGGAAGGGGGTGAAATAAACGTACACTAAATCCAAATCAAACAGGTCCGCGACCATAGTCATTCTTTTCTTGAGTTCTATTCTTTCCTTTCAAAGAATAAACTGAATTTAATGCCTTGTCGTTCAAGCGATGCCTATGCCGGCGAAATTTAATGCTTTCTTAAGAGTCGCTTAAACCGGGCTTAACCTATGCCCGTTACAATGAAGGTATATAAGCGGCTTGTCCGGGCATCCGGACGCCGGCGAAAGGCGGTATGAACGTGGACCAAAGACAAGGAGCTGATCTCCCGGCTGTCAACGCTGCGGCGAGGACTTCAAGGAGCGACCGCAAATCCAGGCAAGCCCGGCTCATCGCAGCCAGCGCTCTGCTGCTGATGCTGTCGATGAGCAGCGCGATGTCCGTCCCTTCCCGCGCGAATGCATCGGCAGCCGCGCTGGAGAAGACGCAGTCCGACCGGATCGACGCAAGCCGCATAGGGTGGACGGCGGCTGCCGCGCAAGCGGCGGGACTGCCTGTGGACCAGCTTGTGGAGCGGCTGAGGAACGGAGAGACGCCGGCCGAAGCGGCCAGCTTGTCCGGCAGCGCGGAGGACGCCGTCATCCGGGGCGTCTACCAGCCATGGGAGGCGGAGCTGGAGCGTCAGATCTCCGCAGGGGAACTGACCGAGACTCAGGCAGCCGCTCAAAAAAGGGCTCTCCTGACCGCGGCGCGCGGGCTTGTCACCGGCGAGTGGAGCTGAAAAAGGAACAAGCCTGAGAGAGAATCCGGCCATGAGCCAGCGTCTGCATAGGCGGAAGGAAGCTGAGCGAATCGACGCTATCAGCGATCAGCTAGCATGACAGCTCGTTCCATTGCTCCAGCGAGAGCTTGTCCGTTATATCCCTCATTGTTTCGGGTACTTCCACGGCGCATATGAACTCCAGGCTGTTGCCATCCGGATTGTTGAAATTTGCTTCGCTCTGCCAATAGTGCATGAAAAAACCGCCCAAGCCGGGCGGTTTTTTCATGCGCTATTTTGCTTAAGCGTAGCGCTGCTTCCAATTAAGAAGCTCTGCGCATGCTTCCGAGAATAAGGCTGACGATCGCGACAAGCACGATAGCTCCGATCAAAGCCGGAATGAAGTAGAAGCCTCCAACGACAGGACCCCATTCGCCAATCAGCATGGAACCGAGCCAAGCGCCGACAAAACCTGCGATGATGTTTCCGATAATGCCGCCTGGAACGTCGCGGCCAACTAACATGCCCGCCAGCCAGCCGATGATGCCTCCTACAATCAATGCCCATAACCATGCCATGATGATTTCCTCCCTTTTCTTCTTTCAGTGTCGTGTTTCCCTCATGCCAATAAGTAACCTCTGCCGCGAATTTAGAATCAGGCTGCCCGAGAGTCATTTCGGAATTTGTCCAGACGGACGTGCCGTGAATCCCGGTCTCTATTCCACCTATATAGAAGAAGCGAAAGAATGATGATAGGCCTAAAGAACTATTTCTATAGTCATATATACATTATGAAATGGTTCGATCCGAATAATCTAGTAAACAAAAACCCGCTACTTGCGAACTACAACATGATATATTGATAGTTCGATAGATACATAACAGGCGAGGCCGCGGGCTCAAACGGAGGTTATCGGAATGAAGATTATTCGCTCAGCATTCAAGGGATGGTTCAGAGGGATCGCCGCCGCAGCTGCGGCAGCCGCATGGATCGCAGCTCCCGTGCAGGCTTCCGCTGCGTCGGAGCCTGCGGCTGCAGCCGCCGTTTATGCCGCAGGAGGCGCCTATGCGGCCGGTTCCTTCGAGGAAGCGGCGTCCATCGTCTACGGCGTCATGAAGCAGGCGTACGGGACTTCCGTCACGGTCAACTATACAGGCGACACCTCCGATTTGGCCAAGCAGCTGGACAAGCTGTTCAAGCAGGTCGGAAGCAAGGACGACTACATGCGCTTTGTATTGAAAAAAATGAGCTGGAGCTGGACGAGCACCAGGAACCAGGCCTCCATCACGTTCAAGATGGAGTATTGGGAAACAGCCGAGCAGAGCGAATACGTCCGCAAAACGGCGAAGGAAGCCGTCGATTCGCTGGTGAAGCCGGGCATGACGGACAGGCAGCTGGTGAAAGCGATCCACGACTGGGTGATCGGCCGGTTCGCCTATGATTATTCGCTCTCCAGCCATTCCGCTTACGACGGCCTGGCGAAGGGCGGGAGCACTGTATGCCAGGGCTATGCTCTGATGACGCAGCGGATGCTCGAAGCGGCTGGATTCGACAGCCGGATCGTATACGGGGACTCCAAGGGATCCAAGCATGTATGGAATCTGGTCAAGCTGGGAGATTCGTGGCTCCACCTGGACACGACCCTTGACGAGGGCGGCGCCGCCAAGCCGGGAACGGCTTACCTGCTTGTGTCGGACGACGCGATCAGCAAGGATCACAGCTGGGTCCGTTCCGAGTATCCGGCGGCAAGAGGATGAAAAAAGGAAGTTTATTCCTCTGCTGAAATCGCTTTATGGCTTTCCCTTTCCTATGCGGAATGGTAAGATGGACGCATGATAGGAGGATGCGTGCATGACGACAAACCATGATACCGAAGACAAGCAGGCAGCTCCGGGAACCGAAGTTCCTGAAGGACAGCCCGGACTTACCGAAACCGAATTGATGAACATGATATCGGCGCTCTACCAGCATGGAGAGACGGCGCTTAGAACGTTTTACCAGGATGAATACGAAGTGGACGGGCAGGTCATCAGCCACCCGATGTACGGACCTCTCGTCATGTACAGGCTGACGGATCCTAACGGCAACTTGTATACATGCGGATTTTTCATGAACGAGCTCGTCCAGAACTTCCAGAAAAACGAAGACCCGGCCTTATGGCTGTCTTCTTTCTTCGTGGATATACTAAGGGGAGAACGCAGCAGGCTCGTACCGCCTCCGCCTCAAAACGAAGACGAAGCGAAGTTCCTGTTCGATCAGGTCATCGTCCCGCATATCGCCAAGACGGTCCGCGAGGAGTTCGCTCCGGAGCCGGTTCATGTCGATATCGATGTCCATCCCGAGCATGGGCCGGTTGTCGAAGCCGGGTTCCCTTCGATCACCGACGGGAACAACGTTGTCGCCCTGCCGTTCCATTACCTGCTGGCGCTCCATCTGCTCAACCGGGATACGGCGGATCCGCTTGTCACCGGCATGTACAAGATCCGCGAGGAACATGGACTGGATACGTAATCGAACGCGTGCACGCAAGTGCGGATGCAAGGCGGGCAGGTGCGGATCAGCGATCCGCGCCTGCCTCTTTTTTCAAGACAAAACCATTTATTCCTATCCGTTGACACGGATATGTGACGATGTTACTATACTGTCATCAATGTAGATACAGTTGACGATGAGGAGAGTGCAGAGAATGACCATCATTCCTGAGCAAAGCAAGGTCCAGCAGCCGGTTATCGATTTTCACACGGTCATCAAGGAACGCCGTTCCGTCCGCAAGTATGACGCTTCCCATAAGCTGACGGATGAGGAAATCCGGGAGCTGCTGTCCGCAGCCGTTTTGGCTCCATCGGGCAGCAACATGCAGCCATGGCGCTTCATCGTCATTACGGATCCGGAATTGAAGCAAAAGCTTCTTCCCGTAGCCTTCAACCAGGAGCAGATCGTTTCTTCCTCCGCCGTCATCGCCGTACTTGTCGATCTGGAGGCCTATAAGCAAGCGCCGCGCATCTATGCCAAGGCGGTCGAGGCTGGATATATGAACGAGGAGACAGCTGACAAGCTGATCGGCAATATGAACAAATTCTACGGCGGGCTCAGCCGGGACCGCGTGCTGCACGGCGCTCTGATCGACGGCGGCCTGGTGTCCCAGCAGCTCATGCTGGCCGCTCGCGCCAGAGGACTGGACACGGTGCCGATGGCTGGCTACAACACGGATCAGTTCCGCGAAATGTTCGGTGTCTCGGAGCGTTATGCCAACGTCATGCTGATCGCTGTCGGCAAGGCAGCCGAGCCGGGCCATCCTACGGTCCGTCTCTCCGTAGACGATGTGACGAGCTGGAACGGATTCCATCAATAACTTTATTCGTTCTTGAAGTTTATTCATTCATGGCTTGGAATGGACCTTCGCCGGCATGCGGCAGGTCCATTTCTTCGTTTAAGGCGAATATCCCCAGGGTAATGAAGGCTCAGGCAGGACAAACCCTTTACCCGAGAGGATGAAATGACTATGGCACAAGAGCAGGAGATCAAGAACGGCGCGGAAGCCTACGACAAAGTCAAGGAAACGATCGGAAATATGGACGAGGGCAAAAAAGAACAGATTCTCGCCAGCTTCGGCGAATTCAAAAGCTATCTGGGCAACCGGATCGATCTGGCGAGGAGAATCGGCCTCGATGAAGAGCAGCTCGCGGTAGCCGCCGAGAAAGTCGCCGATTATCTGGCCAAGCACGAAGAGCCCCGCAACAGCGAGGAGAAGCTGCTGCAGGAGCTGTGGAAGGTCGGCAAGGACGATGAACGCCACAAGCTCGCTCATATGCTGGTCCGCTTGAGCCAGGAGACGAACGAGCCTGTTATCGAGCGCTCCTAGCAGGATGAGAAAGGCATCTGTCCGAGGCTGCATCGCAGCCCGGATCAGATGCCTTTTCGTTTGACCTTCAAGACAAGCCGATTATAGGCAGGATTTGATATGGGTTTTATAATATGTTTACATAGAATAAGTTTACTCATCAAGATTATGGACGGGCAGCAGGCTGGAGCCTGCTCCGGAAAGAAGGACTTGCGTTGGAATTTTGGGTTGGATTGTTGGAATTGATCTTGATCAATATCGTCCTAAGCGGAGACAACGCGGTCGTCGTAGCGATGGCAAGCCGCAAGCTGCCGCCCGAACAGCAAAAAAAGGCGATCCTGTGGGGCAGCATCGGAGCCATCGCATTGCGGGTCATGTTGACGTTCGTGGCGGTGAAGCTGCTTTCGATTCCTTACCTGCAGCTTGCCGGAGCCATCCTGCTCGTCTATATCGCCGTGCAGCTGCTCCAGACCGGAGACAAGGAAGAGGAAATCAAGGCTGGCGGCTCACTGGGCGCGGCGATACGGACGATCATTCTCGCGGATCTCGTCATGAGCCTCGACAACGTGCTGGCCATGGCAGGCGCAGCGCAAGGCAACTACCTGCTCATCTTCATCGGCCTCGCCATGACGGTTCCCCTCATTATATGGGCAAGCAAGCTGCTCGTCATGATTATGGACAAGTATCCGATCATCGTCATTCTTGGGGCTGCGCTGCTCGGCTACACGGCAGGGGAGATGCTTCTGGACGACAAGGCGGTCGGGGAGAAGCTGTCCGGGCTGTTCGCCTACGCGGACCATGTCATCCCGGTTGTCATCGCCATTGCCGTGTTGATTGCCGGGCGTATCCTGAACAGCCGCCATTCATCCGCGGAACCGAAGCCGGAGGCGGGAGACCGCTGAGCGGACGATCGCGCTGCAAGCCGGATACGGCTTGCGCTGCTTATTCCGGCGGGCTCTGCAGCCAGGAGGAGATCGCGAGCCGTGCTTCGGATGGAACTCCGGCGCCGAGCTTGAGTTCAAGCCGATAGGGCGGAATGCCGTTCAGCGGCAGCAGCAGCATTCGTCCCGGATCCGGCAGAACGCATGTTGCCGCTTGGGCGAAGCGGGGATCCGAAAAGATAGGCACGACAGCCACGCCCAGCCCGGCTGCTGCAAGCGAAGCCGCCATGACGGCATCGGGCACCGCATGCCCTTCTTCCAGATCCAGTCCCCTTGCGGCCGCCCAGGTCAAGATTTGGCTTCGCAGCCGGGTGCCGGCAGCCGGCGCGATCCAGGGCTTGCCGGATTCCAGGGCGGCCTGTGCGGCTTGGATGCCTGCTGCCTGGGCCCATTCACGGGAGACCGCAAGTCTCAGGTCGGCATCGGGAAGGGGCAGCCAGTCTGCATCAGCCGTTTCCTGCCGCTCCCGAATACGAATATCGGCATGCATGCCGGATCCTTCTTCAATACGGAGCCATTCGATTCCGTACCCGGCCGGCTCCAGCGCGAATGCGGCGAATGACGCCATGATGCTGCTGCAAGCAGCGTCCGCGAGCAAGGACAGGCGCTTGCGGCTGCCTCCCCGGAGCCTCATCTCGCGAGCGGCTTCCTCTTGCAGCGCCAGCATCTTCAGCGCGTACCGGTGAAGCCTGCGGCCTGCGTCCGTCAGAAGGATCCGGCCTGTCTTCATTTCGAACAGAGGCATCCCCCATTCTTCCTCCATCGATTTCATATGAAAGGTCACCGTAGGCTGCTTCAGGCCCAGTTCCTGAGCAACCAAGGTGACCTTTTTCAGTTGTTCAATGAGCATTATAATTCTCCATTTGATCAACGTCATGATAAATGACCTCATTCCGGATAGAGTATAGAATAAGTATATCATTTTTAAGGGTATTCATAGAGTGCGTCTATTCAATTTTACAATTGCCTTTACAAACCGAAGATATCCCTTTAACAAGGCGCTTGTACAATAAGTCTTGTGAGGCAGAACAAACTTGGTTCTCGGAAGGGGATTTAAAACGAAATGAAGAAAACGATGTTGGTCCTGATGACGATGGTGCTTGCGCTGACGCTGGCAGCCTGCGGAAGCAAAGCAAACGACAACGGCACGAACAATGCAGCAGGCGGCTCCGAGCTCAGCGGTTCCATCCTGGCAGCAGGCTCGACGGCTATGCAGCCGCTGGTTGAGCAGGTGTCCAAGAAATTCATGGCCGACTCCAAATATTCCAGCATCACGGTTCAAGTCCAAGGCGGCGGCAGCGGCACCGGCCTGACGCAAGTATCCGAAGGCCAAGCCGATATCGGCAACTCCGACATCTTCGCCGGCGAGAAATTCAAAGATGCCGATGCAGCGAAAGCTCAAGAGCTGGTTGATCATCAAGTCGCAGTTGTAGCCATGGCAACGGTCGTGAACAAAGAAGTCGGCATCGACAACCTGACGAAGCAGCAGCTGGTCGACATCTTCACCGGCAAAATCACGAACTGGAAAGACGCCGGCGGCAAAGACGAGAAAATCGTCATCGTCAACCGTCCATCCAGCTCCGGAACGCGCAAGACGTTCGAGAAATACGCTCTTGGAACGGCATCCGAAGACCTTCCCGGCAACATTCAAGAGGATTCCTCCGGCACGGTCAAGAAGCTTGTCGGCGAAACTCCCGGAGCCATCGGCTACCTGGCTCTCTCCTACCTGGACGATTCCGTCAAAACGATCAAGCTTGACGGCGTAGACGCTACGGCCGACAACGTGAAATCCGGTTCCTACCCGGTATGGGCTTACGAGCACATGTACACGAAAGGCGAGCCTAACGAAATCGTGAAAGCTTTCATCGACTACATGCTGAGCGACGACGTTCAAAAAACCGACATCACGGATCTGGGCTACATCTCGATCCACGAGATGCAAGTAAAACGTGACGAAGCAGGCAATATTACGAAATAAGATCAGTTGCGCCAACGGCGCGCTGCAGCAGGCCAAGCGCGCGGAAACCACTTCCGCGCCTTGGCTTTGCGCCATGAAAATGCCAAGGCGTAAGGAGAGATGAGAAATGAACGCCATGAGACAACCTTCCCCGGGCGGCCCCGGAGACGCAAAGCCTGCAGCAGCGCCAGCCCAAGGCAAGCCTGATTCCGCCGGTGCCAAGAAGGGGGGGCCTTCCGCCGGCAATCCAGCTCGGCCGAAGCGTTCCAGACGCAGCCGTACGGCGAGCGAATGGCAAGGCAAAGCCTATACCCTTATTTGCGTAGCCATACTTATTGTTACGATTTTTTCCATGGTCTTTTTCGTCGCATCCAAAGGACTTGCCACCTTCTTCACAAACGGGGTCAGCGTATCGGAGTTCCTGACCGGCATCAAGTGGTCGCCGGACGGAGAGCCGCCTTCTTTTGGCGCGCTTCCGTTCATCACGGGGTCGTTCGCGACATCCATCCTTGCGGCCTGCATCGCGGCGCCGCTCAGCTTCTGCGCGGCCGTCTTCATGACGGAGCTGATGCCGAAGTTCGGCAAACGCTTCATGCAGCCGGTCATCGAGCTGCTCGCCGGCATTCCTTCGGTCGTGTACGGCTTCGTCGGCCTCAGCGTCGTCGTGCCGTTCCTGCGCTCGATCTTCCCCGGACAGGGACTCGGCATCGCGGCGGGCGCGATCGTCCTGTCGATCATGATCCTGCCGACGATCACCTCCATCGCCACGGATTCGTTGTCCAACCTGCCGCGCGGCCTCAAGGAAGGCAGCTATGCGCTCGGAGCCACCCGCTGGCAGACGATTTCCCGCAGCATATTGCCCGCTGTGCTGCCATCGATGCTGACCGGCGTCGTGCTCGGCATCGCCCGCGCGTTCGGCGAGGCGCTTGCGGTCCAGATGGTCATCGGCAACTCGCCGCATATTCCCAGATCCCTGTTCGAATCGGCTTCCACGCTGACGAGCGTCATTACGCTTAGCATGGGCAACACGGTCAAAGACACGGTGCAGAACAACGTTCTTTGGAGCCTGGCTCTCGTCCTGCTCGTCATGACGTTTGTCTTTGTCGGCATTGTACGCCTTCTGGAGAGGAGAGCACGCAGATGAGAATGTCCAACAAAACGGCAGACCGCATCGCGACCGCCGTATTCTATTTCTTCGCTTTCCTGATCATCGCCGTCCTGGCTTCGCTGATCGGATTCATCCTGTACCGGGGCCTCGGACAGATCAGCTGGCATTTCCTGACCTCTCCTCCAGAGACGTTCAAGACGGGAGGCGGCATCGGGCCGCAGCTCTTCAACTCCTTGTTCCTGCTTGTCCTGACCATGATCATAACGGTTCCCCTCGGCATCGGAGCCGGCATCTATATGGCGGAATATTCCCGTCCGGGACGGTTCACGGACTTCATCCGCCTCGTTGTCGAAGTGCTCTCTTCCTTCCCTTCCATCGTCGTCGGCCTGTTCGGCCTGCTCGTCTTCGTGCAGTATTTCGACCTTAAGTTCTCGCTGCTCGCAGGAGCGCTGGCTCTGACGGTGTTCAACCTGCCGCTCATGGTAAGGATCACCGAGCAAGGCATCCGCGGAGTGCCGCGCGAGCAGAAGGAAGCCGGGCTTGCGCTCGGCCTGACGCGCTGGCATACGATCACCAAGGTGCTGCTGCCGGTATCGCTGCCGACAATTCTGACCGGCACCATCCTCGCTGCAGGCCGCGTCTTCGGCGAAGCGGCGGCGCTGCTGTTCACGGCGGGCATGAGCTCGCCGCGCCTGGACTTCACGGACTGGAATCCGCTCAGCCCGGTATCGCCTCTCAATCCGCTGAGGCCTGCCGAGACGCTGGCGGTCCACATCTGGAAAATCAACAGCGAGGGCGTCGCGCCCGATGCGGCGCAGATCGCCGCCGGCGCCTCGGCGGTGCTCATTCTGACCGTGCTGCTGTTCAACCTCGGGTCGCGCTGGCTGGGCCGCTTCCTATACCGCAAGCTGACCGCATCTCGTTAATCTCATCTGAGGAGGCTATATTCCATGGCATTGTCTACACAGTCGGCCCCCGGGGCCCGTGCAGAGGAACACGCCGGGACGGATGCGCTTAGCGCGGATAACCTGAGCGTATTTTACGGGGATAAGGAAGCGGTGAAGAAGGTCAGCCTGCGCTTCGCCAAGGGAAGCGTCAACGCCTTGATCGGGCCTTCCGGCTGCGGCAAGTCGACGTTCCTGCGCAGCCTGAACCGGATGAACGACACCATTCCCGACGCCCGCATGACTGGGAGCATCTGGTTCGACGGAGCGGATATCAACGCTCCCGGCACCGATGTCGTCTCCTTGCGGCAGCGGATCGGAATGGTCTGGCAGAAGCCCAATCCGTTCTACAAGTCCATCTACGAGAACATCGCCTTCGGTCCGCGCTATCATGGCGTGAAGAAGAAGCGCGAGCTGGACGAGATCGTGGAATCCTGCCTGCGGCGTACGGCTCTGTGGGAGGAGACGAAGGATCGTCTCCACCAGTCCGCGCTGTCGCTGTCCGGCGGCCAGCAGCAGCGTCTGTGCATCGCCCGCACGCTGTCGGTCGAGCCGGAAGTGCTGCTGATGGATGAGCCGGCGTCGGCACTGGATCCCGTCTCCACGTCCAAGATCGAAGAGCTGATCTCGGAGCTGAAGCAGGAATACTGCATCGTCATCGTCACGCACAACATGGCCCAAGCGGCCCGTGTGTCGGACAAGACCGCATTCTTTTATATGGGCAACCTGATCGAGCACAACGATACGAACATCATTTTCACGAATCCGGAAAACAAGCAGACCGACGATTACATCTCGGGCCGCTTCGGCTAAGATTCCAAGACGAATGGGAGCAGGGGACACTATGAACCAGGTAATGGAGATCGACCGTCTTAATTTGCATTATGGAGACTTTCACGCCCTGAAGGAGATCAATCTCGGCATTCCCGAAAAAACCGTGACGGCCTTCATCGGACCGTCCGGCTGCGGCAAATCCACCTTCCTCCGCACGCTGAACCGGATGAACGACCTCGTGCCCGGCGTTCAGATCGGCGGCAGCGTCAAGCTGGACGGACAGGATATCTACGGCGCGGACACCGACGTGGAAGTGCTCCGCAAGCGTGTCGGCATGGTGTTCCAGCAGCCCAATCCTTTTCCCAAGTCGATCTTCGACAATGTCGCCTATGGTCCGCGCCTGCATGGCATCCGGGACAAATCCCGCCTGAACGATATCGTCGAGCGCAGCTTGCGCGGCGCCTCGCTGTGGGAGGAAGTGAAGGATCTGCTCGGCAAGTCCGCGCTGAGCCTCTCGGGCGGACAGCAGCAGCGGCTGTGCATCGCGCGCGCTCTGGCCGTGGAGCCTGAGGTGCTGCTCATGGACGAGGCTACGTCCGCTCTGGACCCGATCTCGACGCTCAAGATCGAGGAGCTCGTCCGCGAGCTCAAGAAAGAGTATACGATCGTCATGGTGACGCACAACATGCATCAGGCGGCCAGGGTTTCCGACCGCACGGTATTCTTCCTCAATGGAGAGCTCGTGGAAGCGGAAGAGACGGAGAAGCTGTTCTCCAATCCTACGGATGCGCGGACGGAAGACTATATTACAGGGCGATTCGGTTAAGGCTGAAGCCGGGAGAGGGAGAGAGAGAACGTGATCAAACGCAAGGAGCTTGACGAAGGACTGGATCAATTGAAGGCCATGCTGGTCGAAATGGGAGACCATGTCGAATCGGCGCTGACCAAATCCATGCATTCCCTCATCCATATCAATGCCAAGGAAGCGGCTCAGATCATCCAGGAGGATCCGGAGCTGAACCGCCTGGAGGAGAAGATCACCGAGCTCGGCTCCAAGCTGATCGCGACGCAGCAGCCGGTCGCCAAGGACCTGCGCCGCATTCTCGTGGCGTTCCGGATCTCGGGAGACCTGGAGCGTATGGGCGATCTGTCCGTCGACATCGCCAAGGTCGTCATGCGACTGGACGGCCAAGAGCTGATCAAGCCGCTGATCGACCTGCCGCGCATGGCGGAGACCGTGCAGACGATGATTTTCGAATCCATCCAGTCCTACGTGCAGGAGAATGTGGATCTGGCCTACAAGATGGCGAAGGACGACGACATCGTCGATGCCCTCTATTCGCAGATCATCCGGGAGATGTTCACGATCATGGTCGAGAATCCCCGTACGATCAACCAAGCGATGCTGCTCAGCTTTGTCGGCCGCTATATCGAACGGATCGCCGACCATGCGACGAACATCGGCGAGAGCGTCACTTACCTCGTTACGGGCAAGCGCCCGGATTTGAACGTATGATGTCCCGAGCCCCCCGCTTTCATGCGGGGGGCTTTGTTATGTTCTTTTCTACCGGTTCTCAAAAACGTGAACGCGGCCATGAACATCATGCAGGAGGAGATTTCGATCCGATTCTCCAGATACTGACTTATAGAGACATCGAGGAAGCCATCCAGCATGTCAACGAGCGGGACGCTCGAATAAAAACAAAGAACAGCCTGCACAATCGTGCAGGCTGTTTGCTTTGCGCATGGCTTCAACGGCTGCTCAGATGCTCCTTCAATCGGCCTGGATAATCGGTGATGATGCCCGTCACTCCGACGGAGACTAGCCGGTCCCACTCGGCAGGATGATTGGCCGTGTAAGGATAGATGCGGAGCCCTGCGGCGATGGCATCCCCGGCATCCTTGGCTCCGATGAGGCCGTGATGCGGATGGAGCGACCATACCTCCGTCTCCAGCAGAGCCGCATAGGAGGCATGATGGATGAGATCGGCGGCATACAGCAGTCCGATGCGGAGCTCCGGCTCCGCCTGTTTCAGCCTGAGCAGCAGCTTGTGGTCGAAGGAGGACACGACGGTGCGTTCCAGGCGATTGCCGCCGCGGAGGTAGTCCAGCAGGACTTCGTCGAGCAGCGCGCCTCCGGCATCCTTGACTTCAACGTTGATTTCGATGTGCGGCGGAAGGAGGTCGTAGACTTCCTCCAGAAACGGCACCCTTTCCCCGGCAAACGAAGGCGAGAACCAGCTCCCGGCGTCCGCCCCGCGGATGGCGTCCGAATGCAGCGAGCGGATCGCTCCGGTGCGGTCCGTCGTTCGGTCGAGCGTATCGTCATGGCAGACGATGAGCTTGCCGTCCTCCGACAAGTGAATGTCCAGCTCCACCATATGGCTTCCCTGCTCGGCCGCAAGCCTGAAGCTCGCCAGCGTGTTCTCGGGCGCCTCCCCGGCTGCGCCTCTATGCCCGATCACGATCGGGCTGCCTGCATTTCCGTCCAGCTCGATTTCTCCTGTCATCCTCTTGTTCCCTCCCAGTGTGGCTCCGTTCCGGCAGAAGCCGCTTTCGGCGATCCCGTTCGCCATCATTATATGCCGTCTCTGAAAGCCTGTCTCCCATGGATTTGAAATCTAAAGAAATCTTTAGAAAGAGATGCCTGCCATCAGGCAAGCGTTATGGCCTTTCCTAATCTTAATAAATTGCTGACATAGGGGTTACAAAAGGGCGTTATCGTTGGAGTTGCCAAGCCGACTCCGGCCATGCAATCTCTTGAAAGGGCGGTGGCAATCACCCATGGACTCATCCCTCTATAAGGACAAGCCTGAACCGGTCTTGTCCCCGGTCTCCGAGGCTGGTACCCCGATCGCCGCAGCCAGACTGAGGCGGATGCGGGAGCAGCTGCTCGGTTACTTGTTTCTGGCGCCGAGCCTGGCCGTATTCACCTTGTTTCTCTTTTATCCGATGGCCCGCTCGGTCTATCTGAGCTTTCAGCTTACCGATCCCCGCGGCAGGGTCGCCGCTTATGCGGGCTGGGACAATTATTCGCGGATGATGGAATCGTCCGCATTCTGGAACAGCCTCTGGATTACCGTCAAGTTCACGCTGCTCACCGTGCCGGCCGGGCTTGCTCTCGGCTTGCTGTGCGCAAGCCTCGTCCATGCCGCGGGCAGGGGCAGCAAGCTTTTCCGCTTCGTCTTCTCGGTTCCGCTCGCCCTCTCTGTCGGCACGGCATCCATCCTGTGGATGATTCTCTATCATCCCACTCTCGGCATGCTCAATTACTTGCTGGGCCAGGTCGGCATCGCGCCGATCCAGTGGCTGACCGATCCGTCCGCAGCGCTCGGTTCCGTCTCGCTCATGACGATATGGATGAACTCCGGGTTTCCGTTCGTCCTCCTGCTGGCCGCTATCCAAGGGCTCGACAACGATGTCATGGACAGCTCGCGGATCGACGGCGCATCGATGTGGAGAACGTTTTTCTCGATCAAGCTGCCGCTGCTGTCGCCGACGCTGTTCTTTCTTGCGGTCGTCTCGATCATGAGCGCCTTCCAATCGTTCGGCCAGGTCAACATCCTGACCCGCGGCGGCCCTGCCGGCTCTACGGATGTGCTGGTGTACTCCATCTATCGCGAAGCTTTCGTCAACTACCAGTTCGGCACCGGGAGCGCTCTGGCGATCGTCCTGTTCGCCCTTATGCTCCTGCTGACGGCGGTTCAATTCCTCGTACTTGGAAAGAAGGTGCATTACCAGTGAGGGGATACGGCCATTCGCGCCATCCGGTCCGGCTGTTCAGCCTTTACGGCTCGCTCATCCTGCTGGCGCTGTTCGTGCTGGGACCGCTGCTGTATCTGCTTGCCCAGAGCTTCATGACTCCGGCCGAAGCGGGTCAGTATCCGCCCAAGCTGCTTCCGTCCGGCTTGTACACCGGCGGGCTCAAAAACGCGATTGAAACGGTGCCGATCTTCGGCTTCATCGTCAACAGCTTTGTTCTGGCGATCGCCATCATGGTGCTTCAGGTGCTGACGGCGGCGCTGGCCGCCTACGCATTCGTCTACATCCGGTTCTCGGGAAGCCGATTCTGGTTCGCGCTGTTCATCAGCACGATGATGATTCCGTGGGAAGTGACGATCATCCCGAATTATTTGACGGTCAAAAGCTGGGGATGGCTCGATTCGTTCCAAGGGCTCATCGTGCCCTTCGCGGCTTCGGCATTCGGCGTGTTCCTGCTCCGCCAGTTTTTCCTGCAGCTGCCGCGCGAGCTGTTCGAGGCGGCGCGCATCGACGGCTGCGGGCATTTCCGCCACTTCGTCTCCGTCGTCCTGCCGTTGTCCGGGCCTGCTGCCGCATCGCTGGCCGTATATGTATTCCTGAACGGCTGGAACCAGTACCTGTGGCCGCTGCTCATCACGAGCAGCGATGCCATGCGGACGGTTCAGATCGGAATCGCGATGCTCCAGTTCGAGGAGCTGACGAGCTGGAATCTGGTGCTCTGCGGAGTGGCGCTTGTCCTGGTGCCGTCCCTCGTGCTGCTGGCGCTGGGCCTCAAGCCGCTCGTGCGGGGAATTACAGCCGGAGCGGTCAAGGGCTGATTCCAGTCCTCATACGGGTATTCGTCCTTCGGGACTTGCCATATATACAAATATTGATTCAAAGGGAGAGAAATCCAACCATGGTCAAACGCAATTGGAAAATGGCGCTGCCTGTGGCGGCTATGCTCGTGCTGCCTCTGTCTGCCTGCGCATCGAATCCGAGCAACGGCGGAACTAGCGCCGATCCGGCGCCAACCGCCGCGGCTTCCAATACGGACGCCGCCGCGAATGCGGGCGGAGCTTCCACGGAGCCTGCCAAGGAGCCGGTCAAGGTTGTCTGGTGGCATTCCATGAGCGGCGAGCTCGGCAAGGCTGCGGACAAGCTGGTCAGCGATTTCAACGCCTCGCATCCCGATGTGAAGGTGGAGGGCGTCTTCCAAGGAACCTATGACGAGAGCCTGAACAAGCTGAAGGCTTCGATGGATTCGAAGTCCGGGCCGTCCTTGATCCAGGTGTATGAGATCGGGTCGAGATTCATGATCGATTCCGGCGCCGTGACGCCGGTGCAGCAGTTCATCGACGAGGAAAACTACGACGTGTCCTCCCTGGAGCCGAATATCCGGAGCTATTACACGTTCGACGGCAAGCAGTACTCGATGCCATTCAATACGTCCAACCCGATTCTTTACTATAACAAGGATCTGTTCACAAAAGCGGGACTTGATCCGAACAAGCCGCCTGCAACTTACCAGGAGGTAGCCGACGCGGCCAAGAAGCTGACCGGCGGCGGCGTGACGGGAGCTTCCTTCGCCATCTACGGCTGGTTCGTAGAGCAGCTGCTGGCAAACCAAGGCAAGGACCTCGTCAACAACGGCAACGGCCGCGACAGCGCCGCTACCGAATCGCTCGTAAACCAGGAAGCGGCCGTCAAGACGCTGACCTGGTGGAAGGGCATGGTGGACAACAAGTCCGCGCTGAATCTCGGACGCAAGACGGACGACACGAAAAAAGCGTTCCTGGCCGGCCAGATCGGCATGACGCTGGATTCGACGGCTTCGCTGCGCGGCATCGTCGACGGCGCCGCAGGCAAATTCGAAGTCGGCACGGCCTTCCTGCCGAAGCCGGATGCATCCACCGAAGGCGGCGTTGTCGTCGGCGGCGCAAGCCTGTGGGTTCTGAACAACAAGCCGGCCGAGGAGCAGAAGGCTGCCTGGGAGTTCATCAAGTATTTGGCCGAGCCGGCTGTACAAGCAGAGTGGCACATCAACACCGGCTACTTCCCGATTACGACGAAAGCGTACGACGAGCAGATCGTCAAGGACAATCTGGCGAAGTATCCGCAGTTCCAGACGGCTGTAGACCAGCTGCATGCCTCCAAGGCGGGCACGGCCAGCCAAGGCGCCGTCATGGGCGTCTTCCCGGAAGCGCGCCAGACGGTGGAAGGCGCGATCGAGGAAGCGTTCACGGGCAAGAAGGACGTCAAGGCCGCGCTTGACGATGCGGCGAAGCAGATTACCGAGAAGATCGGCATCTACAACAAGACGGTAGCCAAATAAGGAGCGAAAGCTTCCGAACAATCAAACAGCCCCGGGATCGACGAGCCCGGGGCTGTTTTTTATCGTCCTGGATGGGTTTGGCGCTCGCTTTTGACGGTTTTGAACCGAGACGGATAGAGGCTGGATGCTGTTCAGGCTTCATAGAGCGAGGAATAGAAATCCGATTCCGAAAAGTTCGAGCCGATCGAATCGGGAGAGTCCCGTCCGGGAATCGGAGTGCCGTTTATGGTATGATGGAAGCAACCATGAACAGGACGAGGTGCCCAATGGACAAGTGGATATTGATCGACGGCAACAGTATTGCCAACCGGGCTTTCTACGCCATGCCGCCGCTGACGAACGCAGCGGGATTACATACGAACGCCGTATACGGCTTCACGACGATGCTGCTCAAGGTTCTTGAGGAGGAGAAGCCGACGCATGTGCTCGTCGCCTTCGACGCCGGCAAGGTGACGTTCCGCACCGAGAGCTTCGCGGAGTACAAGGGAACCCGCCAGAAGACGCCATCCGAGCTGTCGGAGCAGTTCCCGCTGATCAAGGAGGTCGTGGCCGCGTTCGGCATCAAGCAGTTCGAGCTGAGCGGATACGAAGCGGATGACATCATCGGGACGATGACCCGTCTGGCGGACGAGAAGGGGGTCAAGACAATCGTCGTGTCCGGAGACAAGGACATGCTCCAGCTGGCCTCCGAGCAGGTGACGATCGCCGTGACGCGCAAGGGCGTCAGCGAGACGGAGCTCTACGATCCCGCCGCCGTCAAGGAGCGCTACGGCCTCGTACCGAGCCAGATCATCGACCTCAAGGGCTTGATGGGCGATACGTCCGACAACATTCCGGGCATTCCGGGAGTCGGGGAGAAGACCGCGCTCAAGCTTCTGCATGAATACGGCACCGTCGAAGGCGTGCTGGAGCATTCCGGCGAGCTGAAGGGCAAGCTCAAGGAGCGGGTGGAAGAGAATCGGGAAGCCGCGCTCATGAGCAAGCAGCTGGCGACGATCTTCCGGGAGGTTCCTCTCGAGGAAGGAACGGCGGAGTTTTCTTATAGCGGCTTCGAGCCTTCCGTACTGGCCGATGTGTTCGGCCGGCTGGAATTCCGCTCGCTGATGGAGAGGCTCGACCTGTCGGCCGGAGGGGGAGCGGCGGATGCGGCTCCGAGCCGGGAACTGGCCGTCGTTCCGGTCGAGATCGGGGATACGGAAGCCAGGTCGGCGCTGGAAGCCGCGCTGGATGAATCCGGAGGCTTTTTCCTGGAATCGCACGGGGACAACCCCCATCATGCCGATATTCTCGGAGCGGCTTATGCCGTGGAGGACCAGGTGTTCGTCATGGATGCGGAATGGCTCTCGAGCGCGGACGCGGACGGGTTCAAAAGCTGGCTGGCCGATCCGTCCCGGCCCAAGACCGGCTGCGATCTGCATCGTGCGGAGCTCGTCCTGAACCGGATCGGCGTCCATCTGCAGGGAGCCGGCTTCGACATCGTGCTGGCCGCCTACCTGCTCGACCCGACGGATACCGACCAGAGCGTCACCGGCATCGCCGCCCGCAGCGGCCTTCCATCCGTCCCTTCGGACGAGTCGGTCTACGGCAAAGGCGCCAAGTTCAAGGTGCCGGACAAGGAGACGCTGTACGCCCACCTGGCAGCGAAGGCCGAAGCCGTGCGCTCGCTTGCGCCGCTGCAGCGCGAGAAGCTGGAGCAGAGCGGCATGAACCGTCTCTACTTCGAGCTGGAGCAGCCGCTGTCCGGCGTGCTGGCGGACATGGAGAAGCTCGGCATCTGCGCGGATGCCGGCGCGATCCGCGAGCTGGGCCGGGAGCTCGAGAAGGGCATCACCGCCGACATGGCCGAGATTTACCGCCTGGCGGGCACGGAATTCAACATCAACTCTCCGAAGCAGCTTGGGGAGATTCTGTTCGACCGTCTGGGACTTCCCGTCATGAAGAAGACCAAGACCGGCTATTCCACGGACGCCGATGTGCTGGAGAAGCTGGAGCCCTACCATGAAATCATTCCGCTCATCCTGCATTTCCGCCAGCTCCACAAGCTGCAGTCCACCTACGTGGAGGGCCTGCTCAAGGAAATCCGCGAGGACAGCGGCAGGATCCATACGTACTACCGGCAGACGATCGCGGCTACGGGCCGGCTGAGCAGCCAGTTCCCGAACCTGCAGAATATCCCGATCCGCCTGGAGGAGGGACGCAAGATCCGCAAGGCGTTCGTGCCTTCCGAGCCGGGCTGGAGCATTCTGGCGGCCGACTACTCGCAGATCGAGCTTCGAGTGCTGGCCCATATATCGGGCGACGAAGGGCTGACCGAGGCCTTTACGCATGACATGGACATCCATACGAAGACGGCCATGGACGTATTCGGCGTGCAGGAGTCCGAGGTGGATTCCAACATGCGGCGCTCGGCGAAGGCGGTCAACTTCGGCATCGTGTACGGAATCAGCGACTTCGGCTTGTCCCAGAACCTGAACATCACCCGCAAGGAAGCGTCGCGGTTCATCGAGCAGTACTTCGAGGCGTTCAAGGGCGTGCGCAAATACATGGACGATATCGTCCTGGAGGCGCGCAAGGACGGTTATGTGAAGACGCTGCTGGAGCGCCGCCGCTATTTGCCGGAGATCAAGGCGTCGAACTTCAACCTTCGCTCGTTCGCCGAGCGGACCGCGATGAACACGCCGATCCAGGGAACGGCGGCCGACATCATCAAGCTGGCGATGGTGAAAATGCAGGAGCGGCTCCGGACCGACGGCTTGAAGAGCCGCATGCTTCTGCAGGTGCACGATGAATTGGTGTTCGAAGTGCCGCCGGAGGAGCTGGAGACGATGAAAAAGCTCGTTCCGGAAGTGATGGAGAGCGCCTTGGAGCTGAATGTGCCGCTGAAGGCCGAAGTCAGCTTCGGAGCCAACTGGTACGAGGCGAAGTAGCCTCCGTGCAGTCAGAATCTGCGCAATGCGCCGCCAGGATGGTTCCGGTATAATAGAAGCCGAAGAGGTGATGACATCATGCCGGAATTGCCGGAGGTAGAAACGGTAACCCGAACGCTCAATATTCTCGCGGGAGGCAAGACGATCGAGAAGGTCGTCGTCAGCCTGCCGCGCATCATACAGCGCCCCAAGGAGCCCGAAGACTTCGAGGCCGCCCTTGAGGGACATACAATTCTGAATGTGGAACGCCGGGGCAAGTTCATCCGTTTCGTTCTGGACGGGCTTGTGCTCGTTTCCCATCTGCGCATGGAGGGCAAGTACGGCCTGCATGACGCCGAGGACGAAGTGGCGAAGCATACGCATGTGCGCTTCCGCTTCACGGACGGAACCGAGCTGCGGTACAAGGACGTCCGCCAGTTCGGAACGATGCATCTGTTCAAGCCGGGCGAGGAATTCACGATGCCGCCGCTGCTGAAGCTTGGGCTGGAGCCGCTGAGCGAGGAGTTTACGTACGAGTCGCTGGTGGACAGGCTCGCCAAGCGGACGACGCGCATCAAGCCGCTGCTGCTGAATCAAGAATATATCGTGGGGCTTGGCAATATTTATGTGGATGAGGCGCTGTTCCAGGCCGGCATCCACCCCGAGCTGACGGCGGACCGGCTGAAGCCGGCCCAGTGGAAGCTGCTTCACGCGGCGATCCGCGATACGCTGCAGAGGGCCGTCGATGCGGGAGGCTCCTCCATCAAGTCCTATGTCAACGGACAGGGAGATCCCGGCAAGTTCCAGCATGAGCTGCTTGTGTACGGCCGCAAGAACGAGCCTTGCCGCAACTGCGGCAGGCCGATCGAGAAGAGCGTCGTCGGCGGACGCGGCACGCATACTTGCGCGGCTTGCCAGCCGCTGCCGAAGTCGCGCGTCCGCAAGAGCGGCTGACGGCTGCCCGGGCAGCGTCGAAGCCGGCGTCGGCCGGTGTTGGATGAAGAGACAGGAACAGACGCCCATTCCTTGCATATGATGATCCTAAGTCAAATGCAGGGAGGTAGGGCTGGAACGTGTTCGCCCACATACTGCCGCTGTTGCTCTTGTCATTTGCCGTCAGCGTGGACGGATTCGGTGTAGGAGTCACGTACGGGCTGAGGCGTATCCGCATCCCGATGCTGTCTGTGCTGATCATTACGGGCTGTTCGGGCATCGTCATCCTGCTCGCCATGAAGGTCGGGGCTTGGCTCTCCGGATTCGTATCCCCCGAAGGAGCGAAGCTGATCGGGGCCGCCATCCTGATGCTGATCGGATCTTATACGCTTGTGCAGCAGCTTCGGCGCGGCAAGGAGGACGATGCCAAGCCGGATGCGGGCTCGGCCCGCGACCATCCCAATCCGGCAGCGATGCCGGAGGGCGGCTCGAACGAGGCTCCCTTGCCGCCGGCTGCGGTGCTTACGTTCGAAATCAAAAAGCTTGGCCTCGTCATTCAGATTCTGAAGACGCCTCAAGCCGCCGATATAGACAGCTCCGGGAGCATAAGCCCGGGCGAAGCTCTTCTGCTCGGGTCCGCGTTGTCGCTGGATGCGTTCGGCGCCGGTCTCGGCGCCGCCATGGTCGGCCTCGTGCCTTGGGTGACGGCATGCTGCATCATGCTGGCGAGCGGCCTTTTCCTGGTAGGAGGACTGCGCTTCGGCTTCCGGTTCTCCGGCGTCAACCGGATGAAGGCGCTGAGCTTTCTGCCCGGCGTCCTGCTGCTTTTGATCGGATTCGGCAAACTATGGTAACATCTCCCTATCCCTCCCGCGGCGGAGGGATATTGGGCTTTACAAGAGGTAATATGGCTGCAAAAAAGGAGGTTCGAATCTCTTGAGAATAGGACTTACAGGCGGGATCGCCAGCGGCAAAAGCACCGTATCCCGCTTTCTGCGCGAAGCGGGAGCCTTCGTATCGGATGCCGACGAGGCGGCCCGGAAGGTTGTTCTGCCCGGAACGCCGGCATTGGACGGCATCGTTGCGGCTTTCGGCCGCAGCCTGCTGCTCCCGGACGGCATGCTCGATCGGGCCGCCTTGGGGCGGGTCGTATTCGGAGATCCGGACAAGCTGAGGCAGCTCGAGTCGATCCTGCACCCGGCGATACGTGGATATATGAAGGATGAAATGGACCGCGCCGAGGCGGAATCGCCCGGAAGGCTCATTGTGGCTGATATCCCGCTCTTGTATGAAACGGGACAGGACAAGGCTTACGACGGCGTCCTGGTCGTCCATGTGCCGCATGGGCTGCAGGTCATGCGTCTCATGGAGCGAAACGGCATGGACGAAGCGGAAGCGGAGCGGCGAATCGGCCTGCAAATGAGTCTGGACGAGAAAAAGCGGCGGGCAGACTGGGTCGTCGACAACAGCGGCAGCCTGGAGGATACCCGCACCCAGATTGTGCGCTGGATGACGGAGCTTCCACCGGCATGAGATGGCTGGCCAAGAAAAGGGTGCTGCTCGTCGTGCTGGCGGGATTCGTCCTCCTGCTTTTCCTCAAGTCCGACTGGATGGGCCGGATGATGTATCCGATCTCTTTCGTCGACGAGATCCAGGCCGGCGCTTCCGATTATGAAGTCGATCCGTATCTCATCGCGGCCATCATCCGCGTGGAATCGAATTTCCATACCGGCAAGGTTTCCAAGAAGGGAGCCGCGGGGGTGATGCAGCTCATGCCCGACACGGCCCAGTGGATCATCGAGACGGCCAAGCTCGAGGCTTTGACCGCGGAGGGTGTGACTTCCGATACGAAGCTCAGCATCCGGGCAGGCTCTTGGTACATACACTCCCTTCATCAGCAGTTCAAGGGCAATTCGGTCGCGGCGGTCGCAGCGTACAACGCAGGCCCAGGCAAAGTGTCCAAATGGCTGCAGAACGGGACTTGGGACGGCACGCTCAAAAACCTGAGCAGCATTCCGTACGGAGAGACCCGCCACTATGTACAACGTGTCGATTATTATTATAATAAGTATAGGGATTTGTATCCCGACATGGCCAGCGCGTCAGGCGCTTCAGGCCGGCTCAGCTGAATGCAAAAAAACCCGGAACGCCTCCCGTTGCGGGGGGACGTTGCCGGGCTTTCCGATATCAGGCCAAATTATTTGTATTGACCTGCCAGGGATTGCTCGCCGATCGTTACCAGGCGTTTCGTGATGTAACCACCAAGGGAACCTGCGTCATACGTCGTGAAGTTGCCGTAGTAGCCGTCCTGCGGGATGGCGATACCCAGTTCTTGAGCAACTTCGAATTTCATTTGATCCAGTGCCGCGCTTGCGTTTGGCACGACCAGTTGGTTGCTGCCGCTGTTGTTGTTAGCCATTGTTGTTCACCTCCTCGCTGTTGGTAAAAGTATTATGTGCGGAATTTGCCGGATCATACGGCGAGCTCGGCAATAATTTGTCCGACAGTCCACAAATCCCGCAGCCGCGCGGATATCAGACGAAAAACAAAAGCCATCACACCGAATCAAGGGAGGGAATCCCCATGAAATGCCCATATTGCGAGCATTCCGGAACGAAGGTGCTGGATTCCCGTCCCGCCAACGGGGACAAGTCCATCCGCAGAAGGCGCGAATGCGAGCGCTGCAGCCGCAGGTTCACGACCTTCGAGATGATCGAGGAGACTCCTCTGATCGTCATCAAGAAGGATGGAAGCCGGGAGGAGTTCAGCCGGGACAAAATCCTGCGCGGGCTCATCCGCGCCTGCGAGAAGCGCCCCGTTCCTGCCGAGAGGCTGGAGGAGATCGTCTCCGAGGTCGAGAAGGAAATCCGCACGACCGCGCAGGCGGAAGTCGAGAGCCGCGATATCGGCGAGATTCTCATGCAGCAGCTGTATCCGGTCGACGAGGTCGCCTATGTGCGCTTCGCCTCGGTGTACCGGCAGTTCAAGGACATCGACATGTTCATGAAGGAGCTGTCCAGCCTGCTGTCCAAAAATCCGGCGGATGCATGATTTGCCGGCAAAATGGAATGACCGAAGCCTGTAGAGCTTTAGTATTCACATCCGTCCGCTGCAATTGCGGCTCAAGTCTGCGCGTTTGTCAGCAGCAGAAAAGCACCCTCGAAGGGTGCTTTTTTCATGGCGGTTCTTATTTTGCGTAGTAGCCGCCGTCGATCGGGAGCTCGACGCCGGTGATGTACGAGGATTCGTCGGATGCGAGAAACAGGACGCCTTGAGCGATGTCCTCCGGCTTGCCGAGGCGCGGCAGCGGAGTCTGCATCAGGAACCATTGAACCATCTGCTCGTCCTTCATCAGATCGACGGTCATCGGCGTTTCAATGTAGCCCGGGTGAATGGAGTTGGCGCGAATGTTGTGCTTCGCGTAATCGACGGCTGTCGCTTTCGTCAGCATGCGCACGGCGCCTTTGCTGGCGGTGTAAGGGCCGGCGCCGCTGCCGCCTGTCAGGCCGGCGATGGAGGAGATGTTCACAATGGATCCGCCGCCGGCTTCGATCATATGCGGGATGACGTATTTTTGACCGAGGAAGATGCTCGTCACATTGACCGTCATCGTGCGCTCCCAGCGCTCGACGGTCTGATCCAGGAATGGAACGGCGTCGGAGATGCCGGCATTGTTGACGAGAATATTAATCTGTCCGAACTTGGCGATCGCCGCGTCGACGACGGATACCCAGTCCTCTTCGGAGGCAACATTATGCTTGAGGCCAATCGCTTCTCCGCCGAGCGTTTCGATTTCCTTCACGACTTCTTGGATTTTTTCTTCCTGGAGGTCGGTGATGACGACCTTGGCGCCTTCTTTGGCGAACAGAAGGGCGTCCGCTTTACCCATGCCGCCTGCCGCGCCTGTAATGATGGCTACTTTGCCTTTGAGTCTGTCCATATTTGTAGCCTCCCGTATAGTGGGTTTCTTAGGTTTCTCGAATTCGCTTTTGCAGGTGGGCAATCATTTTCTCGTAGGAATGGATCAGAAGATCCAGCTCCTCCGCCGAAAACTCCGTCCACAAGCCATCGGTCAGCTGCAAAAATCGATCTACCAGCCTTTGCTCGGCGGCGCGCCCGGATTCCGTGATGCGAAGATGCACATGCCGCCGATCCTCTTCGCTGACGACCCGCTCGATGTAGCCTTTGTCCACGAGCTTCCCGCTCAGGTTCGTAACGGCCGACGGGGTCACGCCCAGCTTGGCCGCCAGCTCGGAGGAGGTTCTGCTGCGCTCGTGAGCGAGCGTCTGCAGGATGGAGTATTGAGGGGCCGTCATGTTGGCATCCTGCAGCTTGGCGTAGCTGTCGACAATGGTCTGCATATGGAGACTGATCAATTGGGACAGTCGGTCCTGCTGTTTCAGCGGGCATCACCTCAGGCATATTGGTTAAGATCATTCAATGGTTAAAACCTTTTAACTATTTCAGTATAGTCCCGATAAAAAGGCGGAGTCAACTTTTTAAAATTAACAGTTGACACTAATTATATGCCCATGGTATGATCTTTCTTGTCGCGGTACTGATTTGTTTGAGAGTGTGAAGAACAAATACATAGTCGAGACCGATCATACGGGGCCTTAGCTCAGCTGGGAGAGCGCATCGCTGGCAGCGATGAGGTCAGGGGTTCGATCCCCCTAGGCTCCATACTAGTAGAGTCCACAACTTTTATAGTTGTGGACTCTTTTTTTCTTTATCCATGTCTCTTTCCCGTTCGCTTTTATCTCCTCACTCGTTAAAGATAGTCATAAGGCCAAACGTTGAAAGGGGAGCAAAAACAGAGAGTGCGCCAAATTTCAGGCAATTGTGGAATTGAATCCGTCGATGCGGAAAAAAGAAAAAAATACCTAGCAGCATTGGTCAAGACTCCATTTAGCGGACATTGAAGAAAAGCCCTACCCAACAAGCTGTTGACGGTACTTAACCGGTGACAGCTTGTTTAGTTTTCTTTGCGGACGGTTGTTGGTATAAAAGTGGATGTATTCCTCCATTCGTCTTTGTGCTCCTTCCATTGATCGAATACCATAGGGATAGAGATCTTCTGTCTTGAGATGCGAGAAGAAGCTCTCCATGGAGGCATTGTCGTAACAATTGCCTCGGCGTGACATGGTGATTTGGGCTCCCTGATCTCTATGAACAATCAGTCCAGTCACGACCTTCTCCTTTTCAAAAACCTTCGCACACGTCTCCAACACGAGCTCCGTGTCATTGCGGTGGCTCATGGGAAAGGCGACAATTTCCTTCTGACACAAGTCTTTGATGGCAGAGAGGTAAAACCAGGCTTCTCCAATGCGGTACGGTGTGATGTCTGTGACCCACTTTTGATTTGGCGCATCAGCGCGGAATCCACGCTGCAACATATTCCTCGTAGCGCGGTCGCCCTCATTCCATGCTCGACCGTAGTGGAGATACTTGCGGCGTATTCTAGAGCGTAATCCCATTGCTTCCATTAGCCGCAAAACCTTCTTATGATTCATCCAAACCTTGTGGTCTTGGAATAGCGCTCGAATGTCTTGCGAATAAGTCGTTTAGGCACCTCGTCCTTATCTACTTTTAATCGTCTCAAGTAGGCGTAATATCCGCTTCGCTTCTTGAAATGCCTAAATGCCTACTTCTTCGCAGAGCTCTGAGACGCTAAAGCTTTTACGAAGCTCATGGACGAGCCTAATTCTTATAGTGGAACTAATCAATTGTCTCAAATTCAATTTTCTGATGGCAGTTATTTTAAATATCAATATGATCTAAATGGAAATGTAATAAATAAACGAAAACTTCAGCAAGGAAATATGTTGGTTAACCCCGGCTTTGAATATTATTCTAATCAAAACGGAGTAGCAGATGGATGGAATAAAGAAGCGTGGGGAGGCGCAGTTGAAACGATGGCGGTGTTAGAAACAGGGGACGCCCCATCAGGAAGCAAGGTACAACGAGTACAAGCAAGAGATATAACGGATGGAAATTATGCAGGAATTGTTCAAACGATAAAGGTGAAAGAAGGAAAAACATTTACTTCCAGCGGCAAATTTAAAGTCGAGGAGCTCAAAAATGCCAAGCTACAATATCATATTGATTTCCTGTCCGAGCCTGGTAAATACGTTGGAGCGTTTATGGACGAAGCGGCACAAACATCCAACGGAGAATACTATACACTATCTATAAGCGGTAAAGTACCGTCGGGAGCAAAAATGGCCTATGTTTTTGTTCTAATAAGGGGCAATGGCGGTATAGGACCAGGAACCGTTTATGTGGATTTGTTAAACTTTCATTATGGAGAGGCTAACTCTTTAGGTAATGGTAGTTTTGAAGATTATTCTAGGCAAACTGGAGTAGCAGATGCATGGAATAAGGTAGCTTGGGAGGGCGCAGTTGAAACGATGGCGGGTTAGAAATAGGTGACGCCCCATCTGGAAGCACAGTACAACGAATACAAGCAAGAAACATCAAGGATGGAAACTACGTGGGAATTGTTCAAACGATAAAGGTGGAAGAAGGCAAGACATTTACCGCCAGTGGGAGATTTAAAGTCGAGGAACTCAAAAGTGCCAAGCTACAGTTTCATATTGATTTCCTGTCCGAGCCTGGTAAATACGTAGGAGCGTCTATGGACGAAGCGAATCAAACAACCAACGGAGAATACTATACATTGTCTACAGGCGGAAAAGTACCGTCTGGAGCAAAGATGGCCTACATGTACGTTTTAATAAGAGGAAATGGTGGTATAGGAGCTGGAACCATTTATGCGGATTTGTTGAACTTTCATTATGGAGAGGCTAATTCCTTAGGTAATGGTAGTTTTGAAGATTATTCTAATCAATCTGGACTAGCAGATGGATGGAACAAGGTAGCGTGGGGAGGAGCTGTAGAAACCATTGCAGTGTTAGATGCATGGGATGCCCCAGCAGGAAGTAAGGTACAACGAATTCAAGCAAGAAATATACCGGATGGAAACTATGCAGCAATTATCCAAAAGATAAAGGTAGAAGAAGGTAAGACATTTACTGCCAGTGGAAGATTTAAAATCGAGGAGCTCAAAAATGCCAAACTGCAATATTATATTGATTTCCTGTCCGAGCCTGGTAAATACGTAGGAGCATCAATTGTTGAAGCGACTCAAACAACCAACGGAGAATACTTTACATTGTCTACAAGTGGTAAAGTACCGTCAGGAGCAAAGATAGCTTATGTGTATGTTTTAATAAGAGAAAATGGCGGCATAGGAGCTGGGACTGTTTATGCTGATTTGTTGAAGATTGATATTTCATAACATACATCTTTAATGAGTGAAAAGTAGATAAGAAGATAACAAGTGAGTTTTTGAAAGTTTTAACCCAATGGAATCTTTTTGGGGAAAGCTTAAAATGGATTGGCTTAAGAGTAAAAATTTAAGATACGAGCTGAGGCTAAAAAGGACGTGTTTGAATATAGTGAGTTCTTTACAACCGTCTGAGAACACATTCTTGAGCAGGGTCAGAACCTTATCAAAAAGGTTCTTTTTTTTAAATAATATTTGGAAAAAAGATGGGGCGACTGTACTGAAGTTATGTCAGGTTTCCCTAGGGCTGTCATTTAAAAGATCGGTTTACTAACTTTAGATATAAACTCTATAGCCTATGAGATAATGAGGGCAACCTTCTAAGCTTTTGAATGAAAAATGTAATTGATATTATTGGAACATTTGTATAAACTTATTTTATTGAATGGAGTTTTAATTGTTTTTATAAGCTCAACTTTTTAGTGATAAGCTGTTATTATTTTATCGGAAATTTAATATATTAGGTGGTATGTATAAAATATGAGTTTTATCACTTCGGAGTAGTATTAGTATTTTAAGGGTGAGATAAAATGAATAGAAAATGATTGATTTAATGTAAAAAAATAACAGGAGGGTTATTGTTGAAGCAAATTCTGTCAGTAGTTATGATTATTGTGATGTTGCTAATTCCTTTGAATGAAAGCTATGGTGCTTCGTACTCAAATAATACTCAAACTCAATCAGTCACAAATGGTTTCCAAAACAAGACTGTTTCTCAAGATACATATGAAGAGTTTGAAAATGTTACCCAAAATACTTATGAGGAATATAAGACTGTCTCTCAAAGCACATACAATCTTTTTCCGGTATTCATGTCTGGGACACCTAGTGTTGTTTCTTCTACTTATTCAAGGGCATCAACTTTTGCGGTAAATGCAGCAAATGAACCTCCAAGAGATATAAATTTAATTAAAGCGATAAAAAATTTGAGTTTAAAGGATCCTCAGTCTCTTTATTCATTAACTTCTGGATCCGAAAGTATTTCTACTCTAAATGGAGATGTACAGTTAACGGAGACAGATTTAACTCTTCCGGGGCGAGGTGGACTCTCATTTTCCCTTACTCGTTTTTACAGTGCTTCTTCTTCAAATGCATACGATAAACAGACTGAATATGCCCCCTATTGTGAATGTTCTATAACTCTTGATGCGTATTCAGGTATTCAATGGAGTTTAAACAAAGAAACGATCATTAACGATTATAGAGAACAAGGATATTTTTTGTGGAATGATAGTACGTATAATGGGAATAACAAGCCTGGATCTCCAAGTTACAATGATAGCTTTACAAATTTGACAGATGCAATGGCTTGGATGCCGTATTTAGAAAAAAATAATACTAATAAGACTGTAAGTGCTGGAGAATGGGTAGGCCCAGATTACAACGGGTATTATTACAGATCTGCTGTATGGTCAGGCTCGAATTTAGTTTTTAATAATGGAGGAACACTAACCCCTTTTTGGAGAACTATTGCACGTAATAAGTCCTATGAACAACAATTGTTCCCGCTTGGATCCGGTTGGAGCTGGAATATTCCCTATATCAAGACCATTGAAGAAACAAATACGAGTTATCTGAGTATGGGAATCCAAGGTACCTATGAACTAAGTGGAAACAATATCATAGGTTACCCTTGGAGAGACTTGACGATCGAATCCAATAGTTCCGTGAATGTGAATGGAGAATGGTCATCAAAAGTTGTCAAAACGAAGGATAATAAATTTTATTATTTCGGACAGGACGGACGATTAATCCAAATTTCTGATCGTTATGATAATACAATTAAATTCTCTTATACTCAGGATCCGGAGTTTGGGAAAGTGCTTACAACTATAACGGATGCATTAGATAATAAAATTAGTATGACCTATGATAGTTGGGGGATTTTTTTATACCAAGGGAATAATGTTATTCGTTATACAAAGGGGTCGAAAGGTTTCAATCGTCCGATGCCCTATTTGACTTCTCATAAAAGCGCTTATTTAACCGATGTTTCTCATTTGGTTGGTCCCGATACCCATTATAGTTATGATTACAAAAACGCAGAGGTTAATTTTGCCTTAAATTTCCCGATTAATAATCCTTATTATCTTCTTACTACAGTAAATCACCCTTCAGGAGGACGGACAGAATACAGATACGAACCAACTCCTGTAACCCGAATATTCGGAATGAATTCAAGAGATCAAGCATACCGGGTTATATCTAGACAAGATGTTTCGAATACAGGTGTGTATAATCACCTCGATTATACTTATCATTCTGATCCAGGAGTTACATATGATCATAACATTGACAGCTTTGGATCAACTGTTTGGAATGGCCAAAGTAATACGGTATATGACTATAGAAAGGTTCAACCTAATAGTGAGAAACCTATGTATTACACGAATTATATTACGACAACGGCCAATGATGAAAAGATTACAAGTACATTTAAATATGACGAAAATCGGAGAATTCCAACTCCAACTGAAACCACCAAAACATTTTATAAGGGATCGCAGCAGGCTCCTTCTGAAAAAACCTTTGTAAATTATGATGATTTTGGAAACATAACGACAAGCACAGATGCAGCAGGAAATACGATGGAATATAAGTATGATGAAAATACTCATCTGCTAAGTTATGTGAAACAACCGATTGATCAAAGGCAGACACTAAACACTGAAATACTGAGAAACAATAAAGGTACCGTCACTGAAATTATTTTGAAGAATCAAGATGATACAGTTCTAAACAATGTAAAGTATGGCAATATTGATAGTCATGGTAATCCCGGTTTATTTGAGGTGAAAGACAATGATAGGCAGACAGTATATTATAATGAATATGGATATAATGGTGGATTTTTAACCAAACAATCTGTTTATGCTACTAACGTTGATAAAAATACTGAAGAAATTGTTAATTTTGCCGAATACAATCCTTCAACAGGAGCAATGACTTCCTTTACAGATGGGAATAGTAATACCTCTCGGTATGAATACGATGCCATTGGGCGGATAACTCGAGTGGTTAATCCGGATAATTCATACTCCTCTATTCAATATAATGACTCTCTAAATGAAGCAACTCTTCGCGATGAAACTGGAGTTACAACTCATCTTAAATGGGATTCTATTGGTCAAAAAATAGAAGAAGGTTATGATGATGGGTACTACCGTGTCAGGGGAAAAAGTGGATATGACCAGCTTGGCAGATTGAAATGGACCGAAGATGGAGATTTGAAGCGAACGAATTATAGTTATGATGCATGGGGTCGGAATACTCGTATTGAGTATCCGAGCGGAGGCGGAGTAGCCATAATTAGTTACGATGGCATCAATCGGACCAAGACTACAACCGATGATTCCAGTGGTGTTCAGACTCGTGACACATACGATGTACTTGGACAGCTAATCGCAAAAGAAATAGACCGTGGAAATGGCCTTGAACGAATGCAGTCGATTACGTACGACTATACGGGAAAAGCGTTAACTTTAACCGATTCTAAAGCACAGACAACTACGAATTCATATGATGCGATGGGCCGACTGCTAAATGTATTGCAGCCTAATGGGGAAAGAACGCAATATCAATATTCTATTGCAGGTAATCTCACTCAGATTCAATATCCCGATGGTAACAAATTAACAAAGCGTTACGATGAATTAGGGCGTATGATCAATGAAATAGATGCAAAGAATCAGCAAAAAAAATACTATTACGATAAAGCTGGCAATGTTGTCGGTACGGTAGATAAGAAAGGAAAAGGATTTACGTTTGTATACAACAATCGTAACTTCCTTTTAATTAAACAGGCTCCAGATAGCAGCATATCCTATACTTATGATTCTGCAGGACGTCGAGAATCAATGACGGACTTAACAGGTACCACTAATTATAATTACAAAAGTACAACGCGAGAACTGCAAGAGGTCGTTTTTCCGGATAAAAGAACAATCTCCTATCAATATAATAATGTAGGATTGCGTTCGCAAATGAAAGATCCGTTCGGAATGTACCTGGACTATAGGTATGACGACATGCACCGCTTGCGTACAGTTGAATCAGGCGGATACGCAGAAGCCACGTATGATTACTATGACAATAGTTTACTTAAAGAAATTAGGCAGATAAACGGAGTAAAAAGTTCTTTTGCTTATCGTGGACTTGATTTGTCTACGCTTACTCAAACCAAAGCCGATGGAACGACAATCAATACCTTTAAATACACACGGGACCTGAATGGAAATATAACACAACGAACTGAAAAACTTGCCGGAAAAGTAGAGCAGACGTCGAACTTTGATTACGATGCATTGAACCGAATTAGTACATCCAGTCAATTTAATGAGCTTTATGTTTATGATGCTCGAGGTAATCGTCAATCTCTTCAAAGTGATCGAAATGTCACGGGTATGGAGGGAGCAAGCTATCAATACGATTCTTGGAACCAACTCATTCAAGTGAAAAAAGATTCGGGAGCACAAGTCAATTATAAATACAACGGCGATGGATTAATGGTGGAACGTAGCGAGAATAACAAAACCGTTCGTTATTATTATGACGGAGATCAAATCATTGCCGAAGGAATAGTAACAAATGGAAGTGCAGCTCCTCAGGCACAATACATTCGTGGCAACGGGTTGATTGCAAGACAAGATCCAGCTGGAGGTAAAACCTATTATCTTCAAAATGGTCGCGGAGATATAGTCGATTTACGAGATAATACCGGTAATAGTAGTCTTAACCAATACGAATACGATATTTGGGGAGGTTTGATCTCTTCTAAAGAAACGGTGTCTAATCCTTTCCAATATTCAGGGGAGTATTGGGATCAGTCAGCTGGACTGCAGTATTTAAGAGCTCGTTGGTATGACCCTAGCATGGGACGGTTTATTAGTGAGGATACGTATGAGGGTAAAATTACGGACCCGTTAAGTTTTAATTTGTATGCATATGTAAGCAATAATCCGTTAAGATATACTGACCCGACAGGACATAAGCAAGAAGTTAGTGCAGGAGGTGGCGCTGGAATCGATTGTGGTTGTTATAAGCGTGTTGATGAAATGTCACCTGGTGAACTAGCTGCAATAATGACAGACCCCACTATTTCAGAAGCTACTAAAAATCAGGTTTCTCTTTACATTTTAACACATCAAGTTATAGGAATGGCTGTTGCAGTGGAGTCTAAAGCCCTTCAAGGTATAACAAAAGCATTATCAGGGTTAAAGGGGTTAACTACAACGCCTAAATGGGTTGACGAGGCTGGAAATATAAAATGGCCAGGAAATGATGGGTTTGCAGGGGCACCAAGTAAAGTAACACTTAAATCAGGTACTATGATTGACAGGTTCGGTTATGAATCAGGGAGCTATGCTTCACCTGTAGGTACATCATACGCAAAACGTGCACTAGCTCCTGGAACTGAAAACAAACCATATCATATCTATGAAGTTGTTAAGCCAATCGAAACTTTAAGTGGCAAGATTGCTGCTTGGTTCGATCAACCTGGCGGAGGTATTCAATATAAGTTCAATATGTCTATTGAAGACTTGCTTAAAGGTGGCTATATTAGAGAGGTGAAAAAATAAATGAATATTATTCAGTTAGAAGCCAGGATTAAGTTGGATAATATTCCTCTGGATGCTTATTCACTGACTGGAGGATATCCAAATGAAGCGTATTGTATTTGCAACATGAATGGGGTATGGGAAGTCTATTATAGTGAACGAGGTAACAAAACAAAGCTTAAAATTTTCTCAAGTGAAGAAGCTGCATGTGAATATTTTTATCATTGGATAATTTCAGTGTTTAAGAAGTGAGTGTAATGGTATTATGAAAAGGTGGATGAGAATTTATTTTTATTATAAAATCAAAAGAATGGAAGATGAAAAAATATTTTTTTTGCGTATGAAGCATTTTTTTGATACTGATGAAGTTTGGGGTGGTTTAAATGAATACTTTAATAAGTAGGAACGTTCTTGAAACAGTGTGCATCGCAAAAAAATGATTATTCTTAAACTCAAATTAAACTGAGTAGTAAAGCTGAATAAATTGTTACTTCGAAATAAGAGGAAATCGGAGGGATTATGAGAAATAAAATTATAATTTTATCTGTGCTATTGTGTACTGCGTTATATTTTATAGCTGCCGCGAATGCGGCGGCTATAAAATATAAAGAACTGGGAAAAGAAAATACTAACTCAGTAGTAAGCAGTACGTATGAGACTCATTCTCCTTCAGCTACTCCCCAGCCCAAAATTAGAGTAAAAAAAACGGACAGAAATTTCATTAGTACAATGAGTCTTGCAACGGCATCTATTCAAGGTGTTGTAAAAGATGCATCTTCGATTAAATGGACGGCTGTCTATCCGGATTCAAATGCTTATGGAAACCGGTTGGAATTGTGGAATTCAGTAACGGGTTGGAGAAATGTGACTCCTGACTTTTATACAAAAAACGGAGACTATGTCAGTAGCAATCTTGCGCCAGGATCCTACATGGGGAGGCTTACATATCTGTCGAATGGAAGCTGGGTCATTTTGGATACATGGGTTTCACTGCCTATTTATTCTAAAAGTCAAACGTATCAATATAATAAAATCTCAATAGTGGAGGATAAAACCTTTATTCAAAACGGAATTCATTATCAAACAAAATTCTTATCCGATGAAAACGGGAATTTAACGAATAAACTTAATTTGAATAACAACTTTACAGTTATGAAAAGTTCTTTTGAATCCAATGAAAAACAATGGGAGTATAACTATAATAACAACTCAATATGGTTTAAGGATTCAAGTATAAAGAAAGACGGGGAATCTTCTCTTCGATTTTATTCTGAATCGCCTGTTGTAGCTACCGCAGAGTATGGTTTTATAAATGTTACACCTAAAACTATCTATACTTTAAGTGGATGGATATTAAAAAATATAAAGTCGGGAAGCTTTTACATTGATTGGATGGAATATGATGATAAAGGCGGACTTGTTTTTGACGGTGGAACAATTGAAAATACTCAGAAAAATGTTTGGCAGTATGGGAATGTTGAATTCACAACTCAACCCCAAACAACGAAACTTAAAATTCGTATTGTATGTGATGCTAATACTGCAGGTACCGGGTATGTAGATGCTATACAGTTATTTAAAGGGAAAAATCCTCAGCTGTACAGCACCAGTTTTGAGTCATCTGATATTCCATGGAACAACTTAAATGACTCTCGGATGACTATGAGTGACGAAGCAAGACGAGATGGTATTAGGAGTATGAAATTTTCATCAGATGTCTCTACAACAGTTGAGACCAACTCTGGATTGATAATTACAAGTCCTAATACAACCTACACTTTGAGTGGATGGATCTTAAATAAGCTGAAAACCGGGAATTTTTATATTGATTGGATGGAATTTGACCGAGATGGGAACATGGTTTATGACGGTGGAACGATCTGGACTTCCGAAAAGGATAGATGGCAATTTGGTGCGGTTGAGTTTACCACTCGCCCCAATACGGCAAGTCTGTCTCTTCGTGTTGTGGCCGATGGCGGGGCGGCTGGATTAGGCTTTGTTGACAGTGTACAACTGAGCAAGGGCAGTAATCTTCCACTGGTAAATACTTCGTTTGAATTGAATGATCTTCCTTGGAATCTCAATGCTCCGAGCTCAGTGTTTGATAAAGACATTGTGAATGTTAAAGATGGAAAATTCAGTTTGAAGTTTGATACAAGCGTACCTATTACGGTGACAGCTGACTCAGGAGAAATTATGGTAAGTCCCAATACTACCTATGTGTTGAAAGGATGGATCTTCAATAATTTGAAAACAGGTAGTTTCTATTTTGACTGGATGGAATATGACCCGAAAGGTAGCTTAGTTTTTGATGGCGGAGGTTTCTCTTCTTCTGAAAAAAATAAATGGCAGTATGGCACGGTGGAGTTTACGACAAAACCCTTAACCACGAAATTAGAAGTGCGCATTGTGGCAGATGGAAATGCTAGTGGGACTGGATTTGTAGATGCAATAGAACTTCGAAGGAAATAGACCTATCATTTGTGAAGTTGCATTTGTTTTAAACATATTAAATTAGCAGCCCAATAATGTGACCTTATTTCCGAAAAAAGATGACTTCTAATAAAATTAGAAGTCATCTTTTTTTGTTATTTAGTTAGATTATAAATTACCTCAGTCGATTCGGTGGGTATATTTTTTTGTCAAGTTTCTATTTTCGTCGTAGATAAATCGTTGTTCCTTTCCATTATAGAGGTGTATCTTTAGTAATCTTCCGTTCTGATCATATTCATATTGAGGGGGCAAATCTAAGCTACTTGGTAAGACGCCGTGGCCACCAGAAATACTCCGAATGGAGAGCTGATTGAAAAGTGTGTTCACAGTTCCCCTTCAATAGACTCGGAATTCTAATTTGTGGCTCGGCGATCCAGAATAGAATGACAAGGGGAATTCTTGTATCCCTTTAGAAATTGTTTCTTGATATACTTCGAGTTGTAAGTACTTTGTTTGCAGTGGAATCAAAAATATCTAATACAGCAATTTCCTCATTGTCAGAAATATTATCATTAAATTGTAATTGCCATGTAGCATTCCACGAACCTTGTTGGAATCCAGATCTATATGGGCCATAACTTAAATAAGCAGCATTGTGTGTACCTATTTTGACACTCTATCCATCAGTTACCGATTTCCAGTTTGATGTGATAATTCTCTATCATTTGCTTTCCAAATCTTTGTGTAATTCAAGGTTTGAAATCTGGACAATGTTTTTGTTATTTGACATTGTAGAGGAACCGCTTCAGTAAATAAACACGGAATTCCAGTGAATGCTCAGAGCCAGAAGTAGTAAAGGGGAGATTGAAGCGGGCGCGTTGGTCATTAAAATGAGGATGGAGAAATTAAATGACGTTGTCATGAATCATAAGAAGATTCGCTGTAATATGCGTAAGTTCGGTTTAGTCGCTACGATCCGTCAAGCTAATCCCTATCGCAAGATGGCTAAGCAACGCAAGAACATCGCATATGTCCTAACCATCTGGAGCGTCAATTCAATCAAGGGGAACCAGAGAAGATCCTTCTTTCCGACATTACATACATGCGCTATGGCCGCGGTCAATGGGCGTATCTATCTTGTGTAAAGGATGATGCAACGAAGCAGATATTGGCGCACTATCTTTCTTCTACATTGGAGTTATCCTTGGTTGAGCGGACAATGACTCGCTTGCTCAAACGACTAGACGGTAATAATTCATCCCGATGCCATCTTCGATTCTGACCAGGGAATGCACTATACGCACCCCAAAACCCGTCTCCTCATTGCCAAAGCCGAGTTTAAACAGTCGATGTCTCGCAAGGGGAATTGCTGGGATAATGCGTCTATGGAGACATTCTTTGGTCATATGAAGGACGGGCTTGGCTACAAAGACTGTACCTCTCTTCAAGAGCTGCGTATGAGGGTCGATGAGTACATGGCCCACTATAATTGTGAACGCTACCAATGGACATAAAAAAAATGACTCCTGATGAATTCAAAAGCCATCTCCTTGCTGCTTAAAGCTATTGTACCGTTTTTCAAATCTGACCATAAAAGAGGCTACAGTTCAACGTGCGTCATGGGTGGTTTTTGATCACAATCGCATCTGCCGGATTCTCCTCCCCTCATACGAAGGACCACCTAGCAAATTTATCTGACGATTTTTTCCTTTTTTGACTGCAGCCCAACCGTGAGAGGTCAGATGCTCCACAGACTCAGCAAGTGGTTGAACTTACAGTATGTCCGAGATCGCGAAAACTGGTTTTGGGTACTACATCTGTATTCTTAATTAGATTGTAGAACATGCGAAGGAGATTACGCGGCAGGACAGGCGTTTAATTCGGTGAGAATGCTTACAGCAAAGAAAGCCACCTGACCTGAGGCGGCTCACCATTGCCGTATTAACCTATAAGACCCGTTGGTTTTGGCCAGCGGATATCGCTATTTACTTCAGGGATAGGGAGTCGAGATAATCGGCAAGTTGATCGAAAGTGCCTTCAAGACCTTGTTGAAGCATTGGAGCCATACCCTTGTAGGCTTCTAGCTCGTCTTCGGATGCGTTCACAGGGCCGCCTTTCAGTGTTAAGGCAGTTTTCCCTTCGTTATCTTCTAGCGTGATGATATTCATCACTTCAAGAGGCCAGCTCGTGCTGAAAGGCGCTCGGATCGTATTGCCTTGTTCATCGGAAAAGGATTGGATAAAGGCCACTTTTTCGGGTTCAACAACATCTTGGTAGGCAAATTTTCCCCACATGACGTGGTGTCCGTCAGGAGACGTCTGATAACCTAAAAATTCGCCACCTGATCGAGCGTCCATTTTGACGACTTCGAGGCTAAACCCCTTTGGTCCCCACCATTTCGCGAAATGTTCCGGCTCTGTCCATGCTTGAAATACGAGTTCGCGAGAAGCATCAAATACACGTGTAAATGCAATCTCAAACGATTGATCCTTATTGTTGTTCATGAGAATCCTCCTTGTATTTTGCAGGGAACCTATGCCCTGCAAGATAAATGTGAAAGTTCCGACAATCAGTCCATGCTACAGAGTGCTTGAAGCCTGAACCAGCAGATTGGCCAGGAGGGAGTAATCGGGTGTATCCTCTTTACGGATTTTTATCCATTTTCTCTCTTCCGGTCCTTCAAATCCTTTGGGAAACGTAAGGCCGGAAGCATTCATGATCATGAATGCAATGGCATCTTTCGATGGTGAAATAACCGCTGCATAATGTCCATGTTTCAGAAAGTGGGGCTTTTTGTACTGAATGCGTTCCTCGGCTTCTGGAATAACCTGATGTACCATCTGGCGCAGCTGGTTGCTGACCTCGGTTTGCCATGGTTGACTAAGGTTCTCGATAAATGCGGAAACTTCCTCGTTCATCATCTCGTTTGCAGCTCCTTTTCACACGGTGTAGCAGGAAGAGTTAAAGATCTAACGAAGATTTTCACGTTCTCTTGTATGAACTCATCGAGACTGATGCCAGAATAATTGGTTCCAGCTTCCAAATCGTTCATGAACGCGCCATATTGAGCCATCATGAATGTAAATGCTTGCATGATGGGGTTCGGACAAGCTATTTTTCCTTTTTCGCTCATTGCAATGAAGTAATCTGTCAGAAACGTCAATAGTTGGCGGGGATGCTGCAGTCGACGTTCTTTAAAGCCAGGGATATGGACCTCATCTTTTAGGGCGATCATAATCAGCTTTCGGTCTCGGTTCATGATGGCATGGTATTTTTTGCTGATGGCTAGTAGGTCGATTTCCAACTCCCACACAATCTGCTCGTCGAAGAGAACTCGCATTTCTTCGGCATACTGAAAACGCTCAAGAGCGGTTTCCAGCAAATTTTGTTTGCTTCCGAAATGTCGAAAAAGCGTCTTTTCGCTTAATTCGGCAGATGAGGCTATTTCCTGTGTCGTGACGCCGTGGTAGCCTCTCTCTGATATTAAGTCGATTGCAGCCCTTAGCAATTTCTCCGCGCTCCCCTGCTTAATTTGACGCATGATCAACTCCCTTTCTGTAGATTAAGAAGTGTCTGTCAGTGGTGACTGACATTAATGTATTTCAAATTTATCCTACCGTCAAGACGCCTGCGCCTCGCATAGCTCCCAGCACTGTGGGGAAAACGTATTTGGCGGGGTTCCAACCATTCATGGGACGACCGGAAAAAATTCTTTCATCTGGCTTTGGTTGTTCCCCCTTTAGAGAGAGAGCGGATGATAAAGGCTGCCGGCTTTCCGTCGTCCCATGATTGAACCGGATACAGGTGAGGAAAAAGCGAAAACGGGACGAAGCCGAATGATCCTCGGCTTCGTCCCGTTTTCCGGCTTCGGCATAATATCTGCCGGATTTTACAGGATAGGAGCTTTTTTGGGAAAGCCCCGGTTTTCGTTCAAACCAAGAGCTGCCTAACGGCGCGAAGCGATATCCTCGCGGACGATCACGTCGGCATGGAGCATCTTGCGTTCGCGGCAGCTCTCGGGGTTGGAGATGCGCCACAGCATCTGATCGACGGCGCGGACGCCGAGCTGCTCCGTATCGACGTGGACGGTGGCCAGAATCGGATCCTCGCTGTACGTATTGTCGAATCCCGTCACAAAACAATGCTCCGGCACGGCTACTCCCATCCCCGCAAGCGCCTCGATGGTGATCTTGGCCCAGAAATCGTTCGCGCATACAAAAACCTCGGGAAGCTTATCCGGCTGCACATGCCGGACAAACGTCTCGTGAAATTGGTTCCCGATGCTCTTGCCGGTCAGCTCGGAGATCTGTTGATGCGGGACCTGATGCTCATCCAGCGCAAACCGAAAGCCTAGCCATCTCTCATAGTAGCTGTGCGCGTCCGTGATATCGCCGACGAACTGAAAGCTCCGGAAGCCCTTGCGGAGCAAGTACAGCATGATTTCCTGCATGCCGGCCAGGTTGTCCGTAAAGATGCTGTCGCAGTGAAAGGCGGGATCCAGATGGTCGACCATGACGACAGGGATGCGGAGACGTTTGATCTCGAGCAGAATCGAGGTCGAAATGCTGCCGAGAGTGATGATGCCCCGGATCGCTTGCGGATTGAGCAGGGTGAACAGCTGGTCGACGGACGGCTCCGTCAAGGTGAGAATATGGATCCCCCGGGCATTGAGGCGGGAGGTGACTCCGTTGAACAAAGGCCCCCAATAGATGGACTCCGGATTCTGGTAACGAATGTTGGGGAATAGAATGACGACGGTTCCGCCAAAGGCGCCATCATCGATCACAGGCAGCTCTGATTTGGAGAAGGACTCCGCAGGCGCTGCTGCCGGATTGTCCTTGAAGTATCCGAGCCGTCCGGCAGCTCTCAAGATCAAGTCCCGCGTCTGCTCGCTCACGCCGGATTTGCCTGACAGCGCTCGCGATACGGCGAATTTGGACAAACCGGTGAAATCGGCAATTTCCTGAATGGTGACTTTAGTCTTCATACGATCATCCTTAAGCTCCAATTTTCCTGTTTCTCTACCTCGTTCCAGTATACAACAAGCCGCTCAGCTCTACTAATCTTCCCTGGAAGCATACCGAAAAGGATCCGTTAGTCTTGATGATAGCTGCGAAATAGATATTGCATAATATGTTATGTCATAAATAACATATTTTCAACTTTAACCTAAACTTATTTCCGGGTCTGAAAAAAGAGAATAAAGACCTATATACGGGGGGGTAATCGATGAATTCAGAAACAACCTGTCTCCTCCAAAACGACCAAAATTATTTTTGTTGACGCTTACATTGGATATGTGGTACCGTTCTTTTTGTGATTGAAATAACTTGATACCTAACAAAAATAATTAAAAACTAAAAATTGTTATGTGTCGAGAGCGCTGAACTCATTTACCATTCCCGGGAGGTCTTATCGATGACAAGCAAATGGAAAGCATTGTCCGTCCTCACCCTCAGCGGATTGCTGCTGGCAGCAGGATGCAGCTCCAACAACGGCGGAAGCCCTGAAACCTCGTCCGCTCCTACGGCATCGCCGGCAAATGAAAGCGCATCCCCTTCGCCGAGCCCTTCACCGAGCCCTGCTCCTGCTGAGGTGCCCGATCTCGGAGGCCGCATCATCAAGGTATCGGCCTGGTGGGATCTGAAGCCGGCAGGCACGACCGCCTCCGACAAGGCTCGTCTGGACAAGATCGCCGAGGTGGAGAAGAAATACAACGTCAAGTTCGAATTCGTCAACGTCCCGTTCGAGAACTACATGGATAAGTTCACGACTACCGTGCTCGCAGGAGAGCCGTTCGCGGATATCATGCAGATGGAGTACAAGTCGGCTCTTCCTGCCATCAAGAAAGGCCAGCTGCTGCCGATCTCCGAGTTCACGACTCCCGACAACAACATCAACAAGGAAGCCAATCTCATTGCCAAATATCCGGCGATCGCCGGCGGCGAGTATGCCTTCGACAATCCGACCAGCATCGGCTTGGGCCTTCACTACAACCGCGACATCTTCAAGAAGCTGTCGCTGCCGGATCCGCAGGAGCTGTACGCGAAGGGCGAATGGAGCTGGGACACTTTCCTCGACCTGGCGAAAAAAGCGACGAAGGATACGGACAATGACGGCAAGATCGACGTATTCGGCTTCTCGGGCTGGGCGAACGATGCGTTCAAGCATTTCACCGCGGCCAACGGCGGCTCCGTCGTGGACGACCGGGACGGCAAGGAAGGGCTGAGCGATCCGAAAACGATCGAAGCGGCCGAGTTCGTGAAGCGCCTCTACAACGTGGAGAACGTCGTCAAGGTCAAGACGGGCGACAAAACGAACTGGGAAGAGAGCAATACATTCAAGGACGGGGATGTCGCGCTGTTCACTGCGGCGGAATGGCAGCTTCCGGATCTCAAATTCGAGGTTGGCCTTGTGCCGATTCCGAACGGTCCACAGGGAAGCAAGGAGATCACGTATGCGAATACGGCCCAATCCGGCAAATTCATTCCGAAGGGCGTCAAGGATCCCAAGCTCGTCTACCAAATTTACGAAGAGACCTTCGACATTCCGCAGATCGAAGAGTATCCGGGCCAGGATTACCTCGAAAGCCTGTATACCGACGAAGCGGATATCAAGATGATGCGCGAGCATATCGCCGGAACCGGCAAAATCACGCTGGATGACGCGTATCCGGAATATCCGACCGGGGCGTTCGTGTCGGATATCATCAAGAACAACGCTTCCGTTGCGGCTACGGCAGAGAAGTACAAAGCCCAAGCCCAGGCTTCCATCGACAAGCTGAAGTAAAGGACCGGCAAGGGCAGCGAAGCGGTGACCCTCCTGGGAGCCGTCCGCTGCCCGCTCGTCGTCGGCTACCGAACTGCTAGGGGAGGATATGAGGCATGGCTGGATTGAGCCTACATAAGGGATGGGCCAGGGCGGGAGCCGCTCTGCTGAGCGTATCGCTGCTGCTGGCTCCGGCGGCAGGAGTCATAGGCGCTTCAGACAGCAAGGCCAAGGCTGCCGGGCCGGCGGCGAGCGGATGGGCCCGGCAGACGGCGATCAAGGCGAACAGCTACGCAGCCTACATAGAGCCGCATTCCAACGCTCCCATGCCGGAGCGTGAGATCGTCATCGAAGCGTCGTCGTATTCCTCCGCCATCGGCGGCGATTTTGCCATCAAGGACAACCTGGAAGGGATGAGCGGCGCTTCCCTGCTTACGGGAGAAAGCGGCACGGTCCAATGGACGGTCGACATTCCCGAGGAAGGCTTGTACCAGCTGGCGCTCACCTATTTTCCGACGGAAGGAAAAAGCTCGGCGATCGAAAGAGAGCTGAGGATCGACGGCAGCCTTCCTTTCTCTGAAGCGCAATACCTGCAGTTCGACCGGGTATGGGCCAACGAGAAGGATGAGGTGGAGAGGGACAATCAGGATAACGATCTCCGTCCCCGGCAGAAGGAGCAGCCGCGCTGGATGGAGCAGCCTTTCGAGGATCCGAGCGGCTACGAGCAGGAGCCTTACCGGTTCTACTTTTCCAAAGGAGTCCACAGGCTCTCGCTCACATCCGGACGCGAGCCGATGGCGATCCGCTCCCTGAAGCTGTATCAGGCGCCGAAACCGCCCTCTTACGAGGAGGCGAAGGCGGCCTACAGAGAGGGAGAGGGAGCCGGCCAGCCGGCGGATGTGCTGCTGCGAGTGGAAGGAGAGTCCGCCGCAGCCAAGTCTTCCCCTACGCTCTACCCGATGACGGAAAGATCGAGTCCCGCGGTCAAGCCTTACAGCGCCTCCAAGATCCGGGTGAACACGATCGGCGGCTACAACTGGCGGCTGCCCGGCGAATGGATCGAATGGGAAGTTGAGGTGCCGGAAACGGGACTTTACCAGATCGCCTTCAAGAGCCAGCAGAATTTCGTCAAAGGAATCTATGCGACCCGCAAGCTCACGATCGACGGGAAAGTTCCTTTTGCCGAGATGGAAACCGTGCCGTTCCGCTACAAGAGCGGGTACCGCCTGGATGTGATGGGTGGAGAGGATCCCTATCTGTTCCGGCTTGAACAAGGAAAGCATGTCATCCGGCTGCAGGCGGTGCTGGGGGATTTTGCGCCGCTGATCCAGAGCGTCGAGGACAGCCTCTACAATTTGAATGCGATGTACCGTCAGATTCTGATGATTACAGGGACGAAGCCGGACGAGTTCCGGGACTACCGGATCGAACGCCAGATTCCGAACCTGCTGGACGTATTCGGCGCGGAGAGCAAGCGCCTGAAAGGCATCGCCTCGGAGCTGCGCAAGCTGTCCGGCCAGTCGAGCGACCAGGAAGCGCTGCTGAACACGATGTCCCGCCAGCTCGACGAGATGATCGCGAGCCCGGAGACGATTCCGCGCCGTTTGAACGCCTACAAGACGAACACGGGCGGTCTCGGCACCTGGGTGCAGCAGGCCAGGGAGCAGCCGCTGGAGATCGATGCGCTGTACGTCGCTTCCCCCGGCAGGAGGATTCCGGACACGGGAAGTGGCTTCTGGCCGCAGCTGAAGCATGAAGCGGGCACCTTCATGAGCTCCTTCTTCACGGACTACAACAATATCGGCAACGTTTCCGACGGCAAGCAGAACCGCACGGTCACGGTGTGGATCGGCAGCGGACGCGACCAGGCGAATACGATGAAGGCGATGATCGACGAGAGCTTCACTCCGGACAGCGGCATCAGCGTCAATCTGAAGCTCGTGAACATGGGGACGCTTCTGCCGGCGACGCTGTCCGGAGAAGGTCCCGATGTGGCGATGCAGATCGGCAACGATCTTCCCGTCAACTTCGCCATGCGGCGCTCCGCGGTCGACCTGACCGGCTTCCCGGACTTCGAGGCTGCGGCCAAGGAGTTTCGCGACAGCGCCATCGTGCCCTATCGCTATGAGTCCGGCGTATACGCCTTGCCGGAGACGCAGACGTTCAACATGCTTTTCTACCGCAAGGACGTCCTGCAGGAGCTTGGGCTGGAGGTGCCTCAGACGTGGGACGACGTCCAGGATCTGCTGTCCATCCTGAGCAAGAACCATATGGAATTCGGGCTGCCGGTCGTCGCCCAGGCGAACATGCAGGGCGTCAATATCCCTCCGAACTCCCAATATTCCACTTTGCTGCTGCAAAACGGCGGCTCCTTCTATCGGGACGGAGGGCGGCAGTCGGATCTGGATTCGCGCGTGGGCATCGAGACCTTCAAGCAATGGACGGAATTCTATACGGACTACAAGCTTGAGCGCGAATACGACTTCGCCAACCGGTTCCGGACGGGCCAGATGCCGATCGGGATCACCGATTATACGATGTACAACCAGCTCTCCGTCTTCGCTCCGGAGATCCGGGGGCAATGGGGCTTCGTTCCGGTTCCCGGAACGCTGCAGCAGGACGGCTCCATCCGCCGGGATACGCCGGCTTCCGGAAGCGGCGTCATGATGCTGCGGGAAGCGCGCGACAAGGATGCCGCCTGGCAGTTCATGAAGTGGTGGACCAGCGCCGGCATCCAGGCCGAATTCGGCCGCGAGATGGAAGGGCTGATGGGGGCGGCCGCACGCTATCCGACGGCCAACATCGCCGCGCTGGATTCCCTTCCTTGGCCGGCACAGGATTACGCCAGCCTGAAGGAGCAGTTCGCGGAGGTCAGAGGCGTTCCCGAGGTGCCGGGAGGCTACTTTACCGGCAGGCATTTGTTCAACGCCTTCTATCAGACCGTCGTCGGCGGCGTGGAGGCCAGAGAGTCCATGATGGATTACACGGAATACATTCAGGACGAAATTCGCACCAAGCGCAAGGAATTCGGGCTGCCGTAAAGCTTGGGGGGAGGACTAACCATGCCGCAATCATCGGTTCGCAACGAACAGGCTGCCGTCGCCCAAGCTCCGGCCCGCTCCCGGCTTGGGGCTCGGCTGAGCCTGCTGTGGCAGCAGATCAAGGCCGCACGGCACAGCTATTTTCTCATGGCGCCCTATATGGCGCTGTTCTTCCTGTTCACCGTCGTGCCTGTCGTCATCTCGATTCTGCTCAGCTTCACCTATTTCAACATGCTGGAATTTCCGAAATTCATCGGGTGGCAGAACTATGCTCGTCTGTTCCTGGAGGACGACGTCTTCCTGATCGCCATCAAGAATACGATCCTGTTCGCGATTATAACGGGACCGATCAGCTATATCGCCTGCTTCGTCTTCGCCTGGATCATCAACGAGCTTCCGCCCAAGCTGAGGGCATTCATGACCCTTGTCTTCTACGCTCCGTCCATATCGGGCAACGTGTATTTCATCTGGCTGATGATCTTCTCCGGAGACCGCTACGGCCTTGCGAACGGGGTGCTGATCAAGCTCGGCGTCATTCTGGAGCCGATCCTCTGGCTCAAGACGGAAGCCTACGTCATGCCGATCATCATTCTCGTCCAGCTGTGGCTCAGCCTCGGCACCGGCTTCCTGGCCTTCATCGCGGGCCTGCAGACGGTAGACCGCACGCTGTACGAGGCCGGCGCCGTCGACGGCATCCGCAACCGCTGGCAGGAGCTCTGGTATATTACGCTGCCCTCGATGCGTCCGCAGCTGATGTTCGGCGCGGTCATCCAGCTGACAGCCTCGTTTGCGGTGGCGGACGTCTCGATCGCCCTGGCCGGCTTCCCAAGCGTCAACTATGCCGCAGAGACCGTCGTCACGCATCTGATCGACTTCGGCACGAACCGGTTCGAGATGGGATACGCTTCGGCGATCGCGACCGTGCTTTTCCTCCTGATGGTCGGCACCAATCTGCTCGTCCAAAAACTGCTGAGAAGGGTAGGGGAATGACATGGCTGCCATCCTTGCGCCGCGCAAGCGTGTCAATCGATCGCTCTCCGGCAGCGTTTCTCTCTTCCTCCTGCTGCTGCTGTTCGGAGCGTTCATGGTGCTGCCTCTCATCTATGCCGTCAACAACGCGTTCAAGCCGCTGGATGAAATCTTTACGTTTCCGCCTACGCTGTTCGTCAAAAATCCGACGTTCAGCAACTTCACCGATCTGATGAATCTGCTCGGCAACACCTGGGTGCCGTTCACCCGGTATGCGTTCAATACGATCTTCATTACCGGCCTCGGCATCGTCGGCCATGTGCTGCTCGCTTCGGCGGCAGCCTATCCGCTGGCGAAGCATGTCTTTCCGGGCAAGGGCTTCCTGTTCCAGATCGTCGTCCTGTCGCTCATGTTCACGCCAGCCGTGACGGCGATTCCGAACTATATGATCCTGTCCTGGCTCGGATGGATCGACACCTACTGGGCCGTAATCATTCCTGCTTTCGCCTATTCGCTGGGGCTCTATCTCATGAAGCAGTTCATGGAGCAGATTCCCGACGCGCTGCTGGAGGCGGCCAAGATCGACGGCGCCAGCGAGTACCGCATCTGGTGGACGATCGTCATGCCCAACGTCAAGCCGGCCTGGCTGACGCTGATCATCCTGCTCTTCCAGATGCTGTGGGGCAGCGACGGCAACGGCTATATCTACAGCGAGCAGCTCAAGACGCTGCACTACGCCGCCGGGCAGATCGTCCAGGGCGGCATTGCCCGCGCCGGAGCCGGAGCCGCCGTCGCTCTCATTCTGATGAGCGTGCCGATCACGCTGTTCGTATTCTCGCAGAGCCGCATCATCGAAACGATGGCGAGCTCGGGCATGAAGGATTAGGGGGAGAGAAGACATGGCCGTCAAAAAAAGCTTGCTTCTGCTCCTTGGCGCCGCGCTGCTGCTGGGCGGAGCGCTGCCCGCCGCCGCAGGCGCCCCGTATGAGAGCTATCTGTACAACTATTGGGGCGATGCGGTGCCAGCGCCGGATGCGTACTTGCCGGACAAGGCCGTCACGGGCTGCGATCTGGGCATCGGCAGCTTCGCCGAGCCGTCCGATGTCGCCGTCTCTCCGGCCGGAGAGGTATACATCCTTGACAGCGGCAACAAGCGCATCGTCGTGCTGGATAGGGAGTACCGGCTCAGGCGTGTGCTGGAGAGCTTCGACAACAACGGGACAAAGGACGGCTTTCAGGGGCCGTCCGGAATATACGTCGACGGGGAAGGACTCGTCTATGTCGCGGATACGGCAGGCAAGCGGATCGTCGTCCTGAACGCAGAGGGGCAATTGCAGCGGATCGTCGACAACCCGCAGTCGGATATTCTGGCCTCGGGCTTCCAGTTTCTCCCGCTCAAGGTGACGGCCGACCGCGCGGGCCGCATCTATACGGTCGCCCAAGGCGTATTCGAGGGCTTGATGCAGTTCGACGAGCAGGGCCGCTTCATCGGCTATATCGGTACGAACAAGGTCAGGCGGGATTACCGCGAGTACATCTGGCGGCTGTTCTCCACGGATGCCCAGCGGGCTCAGGGCGTGCTGTTCGTGCCGACCGAGTTCTCGAATGCGGATGCCGATTACAAGGGCTTCCTGTATGCCACCAATATCGATCCGAACTCTACGGTTCCGATCAAGCGGCTGAATCCGTCCGGCGAGGATGTGCTGAAGCGCTTCGGCTACAACGACGTAAGAGGCGACCTGATCTATCGGACCTCCGTCGGACCTTCCAAAATGATCGACATCAAATTCATCGGCGACGGCATGTACAGCGCGCTGGATGCGACCCAGAACCGGGTGTTCACCTATGACGACGAAGGCCATCTGCTGTACGTGTTCGGCGGCAAGGGGAATCAGCTCGGCACGCTGAAGACGCCGGTGGCGGTCGAGAAGCTGGGAGGCGACCGCCTCGTGCTCGACCGGGGCAGAGCGAGTCTGGTCGTCTACAAGCCGACTTTCTACGGGGCGGCGATCAACGAAGCCGCGGCGCTCCATTACCGGGGGGAGGATGCCGAGGCGCTGGGCTTGTGGCGCAAGGTGCTGCAGCTCAACTCGAACTTCGACCTCGCCTACATCGGGATCGGCAAGGCTTATCTGATGGAAAAGAACAACAAGGCGGCTCTGGACTATTTCAAGCTGGGCTCGGACAAAAAGAGCTATTCGGTGGCGTACAAGCGCTACCGAAGGGAAATGATGAAGGAGCATTTCGGCACCGTGCTTACGGCAGCCGCATCCGCCGCGGCGCTGCTGGCAGCGCTGAAGCTCGCGGCAACCTGGAGAGGAAGGAGAGGACGGGATCGTGAAGCAAACCTACATTAAATTCCCGCTGCATCTGATCTTCCATCCGTTCGACGCCTTCTGGGATCTCAAAGCCGACAACAGGGGACGGCTTGGCGTCGCTTTCTCGGCGCTGGCGCTGACGGCGCTGGCGATGGTGCTGCAGAAGCAGTACGCTGGTTTTCTGGTCAACAATTTCGATCCGAGGTATATGAACAGCCTGATGGACATCCTTGCCGTCGTCGCTCCTTTCTTCCTCTGGTGCGTCGCCAACTGGGCCGTCACGACGCTGATGGAAGGGGAGGGCAAGTTCAAGGAGATCATCCTGGCGAGCGGCTACTCGCTCGTTCCGATCTTCCTCATCTACCTGCCCATGATTGCCGCAAGCCGGTTCATGGTTCAGGAAGAGACGTCCTTTTATTACCTCTTCAACTCCATTGCCGTCGCCTGGTTCCTGCTGCTGCTGTTCATCGGAAATATGACGGTCCATCAGTACTCGGTCGTCAAAACCGTGGCGACCATGGCCCTGTCGGTCGTCGTCATGGGAATCATCGTCTTTCTCGGCGCGCTCGTACTCAGCATGCTGCAGCAACTGGCCGACTTTTTCGTCAATATGTACCGTGAGCTTATCTATCGCACGTAAAGGAGGCGGCAGCCGTGAACAAACGGCAAAAAACCTGCACGGCGCTTGCCTGCACAGGCGTTGCAGCCATCGCCCTGGCGGCGCTGCTGCTCGGCAGCCGGGGAGTCCCGGCTGCGGACTTGTCCGCTTATGCGGAGCCGTCCCGTGCAGCCGCCTCTGCGACGGCCGAGGCGGGCACGCTGGCGTATCTGGACGGGGATGCGGATACTGTGGAAGGAATGGGTCTGGTCGCCAAGGACGGCGGCATGTCCTTGTACTACAACGAGAAGACGACAGAAATCGCCGTCCGGGACGGCAGCGGCCGGCTCTGGTACAGCAACCCGCCGCAGCGCGAGCAGGACGGCCTGGCCTCCGGCTACGAGAAGGAATCGCTCGCCTCGCAGCTGAGCGTCCAGTTCCGCGATTCGGTCGGCACGAACCAGATCTATACCAACTTTGCCCGCAGCATCAGCGGCGGCCAGTTCAAGGCGGCTTCAATCGAAGGCGGCATCCGCATCGAGTATACGATCGGAGACACTTCTCTCGGCATCAACGCTCTCCCCAGGCTCATCTCCAAGAAGCGGCTGGAGGAGAAGGTCGTCTCCAGGCTGGAGCCTGCGCTCGCCAAGTACGTATCGGCGCGCTATTATGCTTCCAAGTCGAACCCGGACGTGCTGGAGCGGCTTGACGGCCAGATTTCCAAGAAGCTCGTCCTCGACAAAATGGTCGATGCCTTCGAGAAGGCGGGGTATACCGCCGACGATCTCGCGGCGGATAATGCCGAGAACGGAATCGGGGAGGCGGGGGGCAGCGACAAGCCGAGCTTCACGATTCCGGTGGAATACCGGCTCGACCGCGGCAGCCTGCTCGTCACCGTGCCGCTCGGCCAGCTGCAGGAAAGCGGACCTTTCCGGCTCCGCAGCCTCGATCTGCTGTCCTACTTCGGGGCGGCGGACGGCAAGGCGGAAGGATACATGCTCGTTCCCGACGGCTCGGGCAGCCTGATCAACCTGAACAATGGAAAAATAACCCAGGAGCAGTATGTCCAGCGGGTATACGGCTCCGACCGCAACGACAACAGCCGGACCCGCGGGCAGGTGAGCGAGGATGCCAAGCTGCCTGTTTTCGGCATGAAGAGCGGAGACGGGGGCTGGTTCGCCGTCATCGAGAAGGGCGATGCGATTGCAAGCATCGCCGCCGACATCGGCGGCAAGCAGAGCAGCTACAACCATGTGTACGGCAGCTTCGCGATTCGCGGCGAGGATGAGCTGGAGATGTACACCGGCCAGAAGATGCAGGAGATACAGCTGCTCACCGAGGAGCGGTACCGGGGAGACGTCGAGATCCGCTACAGCTTCCTCGGCGGAGCGGAAGCCAGCTATTCCGGCATGGCCCGTCTATACCGGCGGCAGCTGGAGGAGCGGGGCGCGCTGAGGCGGCTGGATGCCGACGGGCCTCTTCCATTTTTCCTGGACGTGATCGGAACGGTAGACAAGCGGGCGTCGCTGGCCGGCGTCCCTTACCGCGAGACGGTGGCGCTCACGACCTTCAAGCAAGCCGGCAAGATCGGCAGCTTGCTGCGGGACAACGGCGTCCAGGCCGTGCAGATGCGCTACCTCGGCTGGTTCGGCGGCGGCATCAGCCATCATTCGCCTTCTTCGGTCAAGATCGACTCCGAGGCGGGCAGCGCTGCCGGGTTGAAGTCGCTGGCGGCACAGCTCGATGACGGCGGAGGCATGCTGTTCCCTGATGTCGCTTTCCAGACGATTTACAACAATGACCGGGGCTTCACCCCGACCTCCGATGCGGCCAGATTCGTCACCAAGGAGCAGGCGAAGCTGAATCCGTACAATCCGGCGCTGAGCCGCATGGACAGCATGAAGCCGGCCTATTACCTGCTGTCCCCGGCCAAGCTTCCTTATTATGTCGGCGAGTTCAGCTCCGATTACGGCAAGCTAGGGCTCGGATCGCTGTCGCTGCGCGATCTTGGCGGCGAGCTGGCAGCAGACTACAGGGACAGCCGGCCCGTGTTCCGCGAGACGGCCAAAGCCATCGCCAAGGAGCAGCTCGGCAAGCTGAAAATGGCCTATCCGCAGCTGCTGATCCAGTCTCCGAATGCATACGCGCTTCCATTCAGCAGCCGGCTGATCGGCATTCCGTCCGGCTCCAGCGGCTTTACGCTGACGGATGAAGCCATCCCCTTCTATCAAATGGTGCTTCACGGCTACGCCGATTACGCGGGCGAGCCGATGAACCGCTCCGGCGACTCCGATCTGCGGCTGCAGCTCCTGAAAAGCCTCGAGCTCGGAGCGGCTCCGCGCTTCGAATGGAGCTGGCTGCCCTCCTCGGAGCTCAAGTCGACCGACTTCGAGCAGCTTTACTCTACCGGATACGAGGCTTGGCTGGCTGATGCGGCGGAACTGTACAGGGAGGCGGACAAAGTTCTAGGTCCTCTCCGAGGAGTGAGAATGAGCAGTCATGAAATCATCCAGGAAGGGCTCGTTCTGGTCAGCTATGAGAACGGGGCTTGGGTTGCCGTCAATTACACGAAGCAATCCGCCGAGGTGAACGGCGTGTCGATAGAGCCGGAAAGCTACGCGACGGGAGGGACGGCGACATGAAGACGGTCGGAATGTCTTTCCGCACGCGCCGGACGCTGCTTGGTCTTGCCTTCATCTCGCCTTGGCTGATCGGCTTCCTGCTTCTGTTCGCGGCGCCGTTGATCCAGTCCTTGCGCTTCAGCTTCAGCAAGCTGAGCATCGCGCCGGGCGGCTATGGACTTGAACCGGTCGGCTGGGCGAACTTCAAGGAGTCGCTGTTCGTCCACGCGAGCTTCAACCGGGTGCTGGTGGATTCCATCGCCCAGATGGCTCTCAACGTGCCGATGATCCTGTTCTTCAGCCTGTTCACGGCGACGCTGCTGAACCAGAAGTTCCGCGGACGGGCTCTTGCCCGGTCGGTCTTCTTCTTGCCTGTCATCCTGGCATCAAGCGCGGTAGCCGCGGCGGAGTCCGCCGGACTCATCAACCTGATGGGAGACGCGAACGCCATCGAGGCCTCGAGCGGAGCGGGGGTATCCTACAATATTTTGTCCATGGTGCGCATGCTTTCGGATGTCGGCATTCCGGCCGCATTCACGGATTATATCGTGGAAGCGATTTTGCGGATCTATGATATCATCAGCAGCTCCGGCGTGCAGATTCTGATCTTCCTCGCCGCGCTGCAGTCGGTGCCGGGCTCCATGTATGAGGTAGCCAGGATCGAAGGAGCCACCGCCTACGAGTCCTTCTGGAAGATTACGTTCCCGATGGTCAACCCGCTGATTCTGACGAACGTGATCTATACGATCATTGATTCCTTTGCCGGCAGCCCCGTGACCAAAATCATCTACGAGACTGCATTCAAGACGCAGAACTTCGGCCTCAGCTCGGCGATGGCCTGGCTGTACACGCTCGTCGTGGGCATCCTGCTGATCGTCATCGGCTGGGTGCTGTCGCGCCGCATTCACTACAATTAATGAACTCATAGGGGGTGCAGGGGCATGGCAGTCGATCCGTCCCGTTCGATTCCTTCCGGCATCGGCAAGCTGCGGTCAGGCGAGGAGCGCTCTATCCGGCTCAAGAAAGCAGGCGGCAAGGCAGCCGACATCTTATACGCGGTTTTCAGGTACGCGCTTGTCGTCGGCATTTCGTTCATCATTCTTTATCCGATCCTGCTCAAGATTTCCGTCGCCTTCAAGGACAAAATCGATCTGTACGATCCGACGATCTTTGTCGTTCCGAAGCATTACACGCTGGACAATATCCGGATGGCGATGCAGATCATGGACTACGGCCCGCTGCTGGCCAACACGCTGCTGTTCGTCGCTGTGACGACAGCGCTGACGACGGCAGCCTGCGCGCTGGCCGGCTACGGCTTCGCCCGCTTCTCGTTTCCGGGCAGCAATCTGCTGTTCGCGCTCGTCATCCTGACCATTCTGGTGCCGACAAGCACATTGATGGTGCCGATGTACCTGCATTTCCGGAGCTTCGACCTGTTCGGCCTCTATGAGCGCATGAGCGGCCGCCCCGGCGTCAATCTGCTTAATACGTACTGGCCATCCATCATTACGGCGGCGACGGCTATGGGACTGAAGGCGGGACTGTTCATCTACATTTTCCGGCAATTTTTCAAAGGCATGCCCAAGGAAATCGAGGAAGCGGCCCTGATCGACGGCGCGGGCGGAATCCGCACGTTTACGGGCATCATGCTGCCAAATGCGATCTCCCCGCTCATTACGGTCATCTTGTTCTCGTTTGTCTGGCAGTACAACGACACGCTCTATACGTCCCTCTTCATGAGCGAAAGCGCGCTGATGCCGCTGAAGGTGGCTTCGCTGCCGGCACAGGCCAATCAGCTCATACCTCAGCTGATGGGCTATGCGTCCAACTCCGGCATCAAATCGGATCCGAACCATGTCGCCATGATCGTCGACACGGGCATTCTGCTGGCTATCGCGCCGCTCATCCTGCTGTATCTGGCCGTGCAGCGCTACTTTGTGGAAAGCATCGAGCGCTCAGGCATCATTGGATGACCGCAGCCGGGGAGGAGTAGGGATGAACAAGAAGCTTCGCCTTTTGCTGGCCGCCTCTGCGCTGCTGCTGGTCGGCGGAGCGGCGCCGTTGTTCAACGGGCTGCTTCGCGAATGGGAGCCTGCGGAGATTCGTCTGGAAGCGGAGGACGGCGAGCTGGCAGGTCCGTCCATCGGAACGGATGCCGCCGGATATTCCGGCACCGGCTATGTCGCCGGCTTCGTCGCCGAAGGCGATGCCGTCGTATTCAAGCTGGAGGCGCCGAAGTCCGGACTCTACGAGATCCGGCTCGGCTACCGTTCGGAGAGCGGCGACAAAAGGACGAATCTGGGCTTGAACGGAGAGCCTCTCGGTGAACTCGTATTGAAGCAGAGCGGCGAGTTTACCGAAACATCCGCAGGAAAGGCGTTTCTGCGTCAAGGAGAAAACCGGATCGTGCTCTCTCGCGGATGGGGCTACTATGACATCGATTATTTGACCTACAAGGAGACGAAGCCGGTGGAAGCGCCTGAATTGGACGGCAGCCTGGTCAACAAAAACGCAACGCCCGAGGCGAAGCGGCTGATGCGCTATCTGGCGGACAGCTTCGGCAAGGCGACCTTGTCCGGCCAGCAGGAATACAAGAATCTGGGCTGGATCTATGAGCTTACGGGCAAGGAGCCGGCGGTGATGGGCTTCGACCTGATCGAGTATTCGCCCTCCCGCGTCCAGCGGGGAGCCCAGTCGCAGGAGATCGAGCACATGCTCGACTGGCATGCCAAGGGCGGCATCGCGACGCTGTGCTGGCATTGGAACGCGCCCAAGGACCTGATTGACGAGCCGGGCAAAGAATGGTGGAGCGGCTTCTATACGCGGGCCACGGCCTTCGACGTGGAGAAGGCGATGGACGATCCGCAGTCGGAGGAGCATAAGCTGCTCCTGAGCGACATCGAGGCTGTCGCTGTCCAGCTGCAGCGGCTGTACGACGCGAAGGTTCCGGTGTTATGGCGTCCGCTCCATGAAGCGGAGGGAGGCTGGTTCTGGTGGGGGGCGAAGGGCGCTGAACCGGCCAAAAAGCTGTATCGGCTCCTATATGACAAGCTGGCGATCGAGCATGGCTTCGACAACCTGATCTGGGTGTGGAACTCAGAGGATCCTCAGTGGTACCCCGGGGACGATGTCGTCGATATCGTCAGCGTCGATCATTATCCTGAGCCCGGCGACCATGGCGCGGTGAACGCGAGGTTTGAGAAGCTTGTCCGGCTGAGCGGCGGCCATAAGCTGGTCGCGCTGGCGGAAAACGGCGCCATTCCCGATCCGGATCAGATGAAGATGTATGGAGCGCTCTGGAGCTGGTTCTGCACCTGGACCGGAGAGTTTCTCCGGGACGGCAGGCACAACAATCCGGAATTCCTTCGGAAGGTATATGCGGATGAGAGAGTCGTCACGCTCGACGAGCTGCCTTGGAATAAGAACGGATAGGTTGAAGTAAGCATCGATCGGCCATGTGCGCTTATGCCTGAACCGATGCCAAGCCCCTGCTTGAGCTCATGCTCGGCAGGGGCTTTTTCATGCAGGATGCTTTGCAAGGCTCATGCGCCCGGAATCTTGATCGGCCCGTTTTTCCCCTTGTCATCCAGCATGTTCCCATTCCGCTCCCGGTTCACATTCAGTTCACATAGATGTTCTAATCTTCATGGAGAATCATGACGAGGAGGAACTTACGTGAATCATATTCAGGCGAAAGAGCCCAAAGGCGAGTGGGCTGTCGAGGCAAGGGGCCTCGTCAAAACCTTCGGCGACAACCGCGCCGTCGACGGGGTGGATCTGAACGTGCGGGCCGGCTCGATCTATGGCGTGCTGGGTCCGAACGGAGCGGGCAAAACGACGACGATCCGAATGCTGGCCACGCTGCTGAAGGCTGATGCCGGATCGGCGAAAATATTCGGCCGCGATACGGTCAAGGAATCGCAAATCGTGCGGCAGCTGATCGGGGTGACCGGCCAGTACGCGTCGGTCGACGAGTCGCTCAGCGCGACGGAGAACCTCGTCATCTTCTCCCGCTTGCTCGGACTGGGACGCAAGGAGGCGAAGCGCAAGGCCGAGGAGCTGCTGGAGGAATTCGGCTTGACGGAAGCCGCCAGGAGGCCGCTTAAGAACTTCTCCGGCGGCATGCGCAGGCGGCTGGACCTGGCGGCAAGCCTCATCGCGCAGCCGCCGCTCATCTTCCTGGATGAACCGACGACCGGTCTGGACCCGCGCACCCGCTCGCAGATGTGGGAGACGATCCGCCGCCTCGTGAACACGGGATCGACTGTACTGCTTACGACGCAATACCTCGACGAGGCGGATCAGCTGGCCGACCGGATCGCGGTCATCGACAGGGGCCATGTCGTCGCCGAAGGCACCGTAGACGAGCTGAAAGCTTCGGTCGGGACTTCTTCGCTGCATTTGAGAGTAAGCGAGCCCCGCGACATCGGAAATGCCCGGCGCCTGGTGGAGCAGGTGCTGGGGGCACAGTCGAGCGTGTCGTCCGAAGCCGGCAAAATCACGGCGCCGATGGCCGATGCCGATGCCATCACCGACTTGCTCATCGCGCTTCGCGCGGAGGGGATTTCCCTGTCGGAGATGAGCGTGCAGAAACCGACGCTCGACGAGGTGTTCTTGACGATTACAGGCCAAGGGGTCAATCACGAAGCGGAAGCCGCTTCGGCTAAGGAGGTTACGGTATGAGCCAGCCGACCGCACGCACGCTCAAGAACCATACGAGCTTCGGCCAAACGATCCGCAATTCGCTGACGATGGCATACCGCGGCTTATTGAAAATCAAGCGAACGCCGGAGCAGTTGTTCGACGTCACGCTTCAGCCGATTATCTTCACCTTGATGTTCACGTATATTTTCGGAGGCGCCATCTCGGGCGATGTGGCGAGCTATCTGCCGATCATCATTCCGGGCATCCTCGTGCAGACGGTCATCGGGACCTCGGTCGTCACAGGCGTTCAGCTCAGGGAGGATATGGACAAGGGTGTATTCGACCGCTTCAAATCGCTGCCGATCGCGCGCATCGCGCCGCTGGCGGGAGCCCTGCTCGCGGATACGATCCGCTATACGATCGCAACCGTCCTTACCTTCACCATGGGCTTCATCATGGGCTACAGGCCGGAAGGCGGCTTCGGGAATGTCGTTTTGGCCGCTCTGCTGGTCATTGCCTGTGCCTGGGCGATCAGCTGGATCTTTGCTTTCTTCGGCGTCATCGCGCGCACCGCATCCAGCGTGCAAGGCATTTCGATGCTCGTGCTGTTCCCGCTCACCTTCTTGTCCAACGCTTTCGTGCCGGTCGACACGATGCCGAATTGGCTTCAATTTTTCGTCAAGATCAATCCGATCACCCATCTTGTCAGCGCGGTGAGGCAGTTGGCCAACGATGGAACCGTGGGCTGGGATCTGAGCTTGTCGCTCATTGGCGCGGCTGTCATCGTCGCTGTTTTCGCCCCGATTACCGTCCGGGCGTATATGAGGAGGACATAGGCTGCCGAGCTGCAGCACGGCATAACGAATCCGGCTGCCGGAAGGCTCGTCAATCCTTGGATGAAAAAACCGCCTTTCATCGGGGCGGTTTTTTTGCTTGCCATGGATTCAATGTCTCGAGAGCCGCTAGTGGCCGCAGCGTCTGCGGCTGCGACAGCGGGCATCCCGGTATTACCCATGCATAGCGGCTTTTGCGGCGGGCAACCTATTTGTGTTCGCAATTATATGACCAAATGGAGGCCAACCAATGAAAAAGCTCGCTCTTACAATCGTAGCTGCAGCCGGCATCGCCGGAACGATCGCAAGTCCGGCATTCGCCAACAACAACGACATGATGCGCAATATGGAACGGGGAATGAATGCCGAGCACTATAATGCAAGCATGAGTGGCTATGGCATGAAAAGCGCCGGCACGAACGGTGTCGGCATGAATGTCGTTCCAAGCTATCCAAGCAGCACATACGGCACAGGCATGAACCGCACCGGCTATGGAATGAATGGCGTCTCCTCGTATGGAACCGGATTGGACGGTACCCGCATGGACGACTATCGGACCAACAGCTACAACGGCTACCGGACCAACAGCTACAACAAGAACGGCATGGCCGCCAACAGCTACACGGCCAAAGCCGCAACGGGCAAAGGCTCCAACTGGGGCTGGCTCGGCTTGCTCGGCCTATTCGGCCTTGCGGGTATGAGAAGCCGCAATCCGGAACGCCATTAATCAAACGTAAGGGCCGCAGCGACGCTGCGGCCCTTTTTGCACCGCTCTGGACAAAAAAGAGGGGGGATGCGAAGAGGCCATTTTAAGGAGCCAGCCTACTCCGCCTTTCTTGTAAAGGAAAGAACGATGTCCTGGGCGTGGTCTCCGAAATCCGAGCCGAACAGGTTCAAGCCGCGGGGGTTGGCGGCATCCTCGGCGATCTCGAAGCGGACGCGGACGGGCTCGCTGAAGGAAAGCCCCAGCGCATCGATGGAAAGGTCTCCGCAAGAAGCTCCATTGATCAGGCTTCCCGTCCGGGTTACTTTCCATTCCGTCAGCAGGCCATACTCGGTATTACCCCGCCATTTTTCCGGCGTAAAACGGCCTTTTCGGTCGCCGAAATCACCCGGACTCGTCCAGGTTCCGACAAGCCGATCATTCATATAGAGCGATATGTCCGACGGCCAGTCTTCGCGGAAGCCCGGCGCCTCGGAGCACAGCTCCGCCGTCAGGCTGATTTCCTCCAGCTCGGTGCCGGGCGGCATCGGATTGGCGAAGCGGTATTCCAGGCTCCCGCTGCCGGAGAACCATACCACCGAGGCGTGAATGCGGTCCGGCATGTAGAAAACCCTCGGGTCGTCCGGCGATCCGATTCCGGAGCCGTCGCGCGAAGCCATGCCGCAGGGCGGCTGGATCGAGCAGGCGGAGAACATGCCGATCGGCATGCGGATCTGCTCCGTCCGGTGCAGGGCGTCGCCGGCTCTGGCAGGCATCTCGAGCAGGATGGAGCGGTAATTGACGGAGCAGATCTTCTCCCGGGCAGAGCCTTGGCGGCAGGAGATCAGCTCGGCCTGCTCCAGCGTCTGGACGTTGATGGATATGGTCGGCTGAGCCGCACCGAGCACCTCCGCCAGCTGGCTGACGCTCATCGGCTTCTCCCCGAGAGCCTCCAGGATGCGAAGGCGGACGTCGCTGGACAGAGCCTTGGCCACATCGATCATCCGGGAAGCGGGAAAGCGGATCAGTTCCTGTTTGGTTTCGCTCATGTCAACGCTTCCTTTGCATAAATGAATAGCTTCAGTCTACAAGGATTTCAGCATATTGTAAAATCATAATGTACATTGCCTAATTAATATATACCTGTTAGAATGGGGGCAATTCCCATTTGAAAGGTGTGTGCCGAATGCTTGATTCCTTAACCGCTCATGCGGGCCTTCTCAATCCCCGTCCCGAATATCCCCGCCCGGATTGGGAGAGGACGGATTGGCTCAATCTCAACGGCTCCTGGTCGTTTCGGCTGGATCAGGAAAGCATAGGAGCATCGGAAGCCTGGCAGCTCAAGGAGGAAAGCCATTTCGGCTCCACCATTGTGGTACCGTTTTCATGGTCGAGTCCTCTATCGGGAGTCGGAGAAAATGTAAAGGGAACGGGCTGGTATCGCCGAACCGTGAGCTGGGCTCCCTCGGAGGCAGGCTCGCTCGTGTTCCTCCGCTTCGGCGCCGTCGATTACGATTGCGAGGTCTGGGTGAACGGGGCGCATGCCGGTTCCCATCAAGGCGGATACGGCACGTTCGAGTTCGATGTGACATCGGCTTGGAAGACGGCGGAAGAGAACGTGATCGTCGTGCGCGCGCAGGATGAGGATCATGCCTACCAGGCCAGAGGCAAGCAGGGCTATGGGGAAATCCGCGGCATCTGGCAGACGGTCTGGCTCGAAGCCCGTCCCGAGGCTTATATCCAGCATGCGAAGTTCCATACTTTCATAGATGGACGCGTGGAGATCAGCGCGCGGATCAGCGCCGCGCGGGCTGGCGAAGCGCGGCTGGCGTTTGATTTCGGGGAGGGCTCCGTAACGGCGCAGTCGGTGCATCAGCTGAAGGCGGGCGACAATGAAGTCGCGGCGTCCTTCCAGGTAGCGGAGCCGCAGCTGTGGAGCCCGGACACGCCTCATCTGTATGAAGGAGCCGTCACTTTGACCTCCCTCTCCGGAGAGGACAGGGTGTCCACCTATTTCGGCATCCGCGAGATCGGATCGGCCCGGTTCGGCGAGCGCGGCTACCGCTGGCTGACGCTGAACGGCAAGCCGGTCTATTTGAACGGAACGCTGGATCAGGCCTATCACAAGACCGGCTACTTCACCTATCCAAGCGATGAGGACATGCGCGATGAGATCTACATGATGAAGCGCCTTGGCCTCAACTTCGTCCGGATCCACATCAAGCCGGAGGAGCCCCGCAAGCTGTATTGGGCCGACAAGCTGGGCATTCTCGTCATGGAGGATATGCCCTGCTTCTGGGGCGATCCGGACGAGACGGCGCGGGCGTCGTATGATCGCGAAGCGCTGGAGACGATCCAAAGGGATTGCAATCATCCGTCCATCTTCTCATGGGTCATGTTCAACGAAACCTGGGGGCTGAAAACGGACAGCAGGACAGTATCCGTGACGGGAGATTCGGCGCAGCAGCAGCTGTACCTTCCCGAGACGCAGGAGTGGGTCAGGGATCGGTACCGGTGGGCCAAGAGCATCGATCCGACGCGCATCGTGGAGGACAACTCCCCGTGCAACTGGGACCATGTGGAATCGGACATCAACACCTGGCATTTCTACATCAACGGCTACCAGCAGCTGCGCGACCACCTGGAGCATGTCGTCTCCGGCACCTTCCCGGGCTCGGAGCTGAACTATATCGGAGGCAACAAGCAGTCGGACGCGCCGCTGATGAACAGCGAATGCGGCAACGTATGGGGCATCGAAGGAGGAGCGGGCGACAGCGACCTGGCCTGGCATTACCGGTATATGCTCAATGAGTTCCGGCGCCACGACAAGCTCTGCGGATTCGTCTTCACGGAGTTCAGGGACGTGACCAACGAATTCAACGGCTATTACCGGCTGGACGGCTCGGCCAAAGACTTCGGCTATGACGGCATCGTGCCCGGCATGACGCTGCGCGACCTGCACTCGGCGGATTTCATCGTCGTGGATGCGGCCCCGTGCGTGACGACGGATGCCGGAGCCGAGGCAGCGGTTCCGCTGCTTCGATCCAGCTTCTCGGACCGCTATCACGGCGAGAGGCTGACGCTGGAATGGGAGCTTGCCTACGACGAGCTGGGGGTCCGCCGCGTCGAGAGCAGCGGTGTTGTCCAGCTGGACTGGGACGGCTACGGAACGTCCCCGCTGCAGCCTCTCGTGCTGACGATGCCGCAGCGCGACGCGCTGGCGATTCTCAGCCTTCGTCTAGTGGACGGCCAAGGGAAGGTCGTGACGCGGAACTTCACTGCGTTCGACGTGCGGAGCGGGCAGCCGGGCGGAGAATACGGAGCGGATGGCGGCACGCTCAGCATTCCGGTCCGCTCGTTCTCCGAACACAGCTTCGCGCATCAATGGGAGGCGATCGGCGGGCACAAGCAGAACGGCGGCAAGGAAGGCTCGTTCGTATTCGAGGCGGTGCTGCCGGATGCCGGAGAGCAGGCCTTGATCACGGACGTGGACATCTGGTTCGAAGCCAGCTCCAAGCGGCTGCTCGCCCGCAACTATGGAGTCGACAAGGAGCAGCGGACGGACATCAACTATATGCATGGGGACTCGGCGGATTCCGAATGGAACAGGAACACATATCCGATGACGGGAGAGCATAAGCACGAATCCCGGGTCGAGGTGCTGATCGACGGCGAGAGGGCGGCCAGCTTCGTGCTGCCGGACGATCCCGCCGACGCGCGCGGCATTCTCTCCTGGCATTACCAGCCTGCGGCGAACAAGCTGAATGAAGCCGGTTCCTACGGCTATCTGTGCCGGGCTTCCCTGCCGCCGAGCCTGACCGCCAAGCTGGATACGACGCGCCGGTTCAAGCTGGAGCTGAGGGCTTCGGAAGGCGGCCTCGCCCTGTACGGCCGCAACGCGGGCCGATATCCGGTGGACCTGGTTGTGCGCTATCGTTGAGAGCATCGGCAGCCTATGAACCTGAAGGGGCATTCCCCATGCGGAGGGGATGCCCCGTTGAAGGAGGAGAAGAGCATGAGAGGAATCGTGAATCCGATCGTACCGGGCTATTATGCCGATCCGGAAGCCCGGACCTATGAAGGGAAGTTTTGGATTTATGCGACCCGTTCTTTTACAGCCTATACCGATCAGATGAATCTGGATGCATTCAGCTCCGACGATCTGATCCATTGGGAGAAGCATGAAGGCATCGTCGAGATGGGGGATTTTCCGCACATCTGGAGAGCAGTCTGGGCTCCGACGGTCATCGAGCGCGGCGGGAGGTACTACCTGGTCTTCGCCGGCAACGACATCCAGTCGGACGAGGAGATCGGAGGCCTGGAGATAGCGGTCGCTGATACTCCGGCAGGCCCGTTCCGGGCGTATCTGGGCCGTCCGCTCGTAGACCGCTTCGTTCACCGCGCCCAGCCGATCGACGCTCATCTGTTCAAGGACGACGATGGAGAGGTCTATCTCTATTATGGCGGCTGGAAGCATTGCAACGCGGCCCGCATGAAGAGGGACATGACCGGCTTCGAGCCGCTTGAGGGCGGGGAGGAGATTCTCTCCGTCACGCCGCCCGGGTATGTGGAGGGACCCTGCATGCTGAAGAAGGACGGCCTCTATTATCTGATGTGGTCGATGGGCGGCTGGACCAACGGAACTTACTGTGTCGCCTACGGCACCAGCGGCAGTCCGCTGGGACCGTTCGAGAACAAGGGAACCATCCTGGAGAGCCAGCCGCCGATCGCCGAAGGTCCGGGCCATCACGGTTATCTGCATCTGCCGGAAGAGGATGAATGGCTGATCGTGTACCATCGCCGGATCATCGGCGACCGCGATCCCGGCAGCCGCATCCTTTGCATCGACCGGATGCAGGTGGAGGACGGCATCATCCGTCCTGTCGTCATGACGGATGCCTGGTAGGCAGGAATGAGCTCCGGATGGGATGAAAAAAGAAGGCAGCCGAAAAAGCCGGCCGCGTCTTTCGAGACCGCGGCCGGTTTTTCAATTGTCTGTTTTCTTCATTTGAAATGGTCGGAAAAAGCCTTGATCCTGTCCACGAAAATGCCCTTGAGCTGGTCGGCGCCTTCCGCGGGCGCGGCATAGGATTTGTAGCCTCCGAACGATTCGATGCCTACGGCCGCCTGCCTTAAATCCTCCGAGAAGTTCGCCTCGATGATTTCTTCCGTCTTTTTCGGCTTTTCATTGCAGATGAAATAACCGGTACGCTTGCCGAGCAGCTCGTCTTTGTTTTTTTTGATGTAGTCCCGGATCGGCTTATAGATTTTGCCGTCTCTTACTCCAGCTCCTACGATAACGGAATCAAAGGCGGCCAGATCCGGTTTTTCGGTCTCAATATTGCACAGGGTGCTGCCGGGAAGCTCTTCCGCCAATACGTTGGCGCACTGCTTGACGGCTCCGGTTTTGGTCGCGTACAGAACGATTGTTGCCATGATCTTCTCCCCTTAATATCGTTTATTTTCATCTCAAACGGATTTCCTTTATTCGTTCCTTCACCTGTGAATCGCTGTTCTTATTTTACTCCATTCAAACAGAAATTTCATCTATCGAGATTCTTGATTGTCGAACATCTTTGCGGAAGAGTTAGCAGAGGAAAGCAATGAATGCGGAATGACGGCCATTAATGGCTCCGGATAGCGAAAATAAAAGCGCTCGTCCAGAGGGACAAGCGCTGCGAATGCAGGATGAAATTCGAATGCAGCCTTAGGCCGATCCAATCCCGCCGGGCGAATCAGATGAAATTCATCCGGCCGAACGTTGAAATATCCTTCTTGACGGCTGCCGGCGGTTGACCGCGTGCTGGGCGAACGCCATCAAATCCTTTCGCCGTCATCGCGCGACTGTCAAGCCGTGCCCGATCGTTCTGCGAGCAGAACGCAGCCGAGATAAACGGCCGTTCCCCACATCATCAGCGCGGAAATACGGTTGATCCCCATCCGCATTCGTCCGGATGAATCGAGCTTTACCGCCGATTTGCCGGCAACGCCCAGGCCGATGAACCAGAGCCAGGAGACGGCCGCGCAGACGATCGTGAATGCGGCCTTCTCATAACCGGCGTAGCCGAGCGAGCTCGTGCCGACGACGCCGACAGTGTCGAGCAAGGCATGCGGGTTCAGAAGCGAGACCGATGCGGCGAAGGCCATCTGCTTTTTGGCCGACATGGCGCCGCCGGCTGCCGTGCCCGGGACGGCGGGCCTGGTTCTCCAGGAGGCGGCGCCCATATACATCAGGAAGCAAATGCCGGCGAGATAAAGGATGAGCTTGATTTCCTGATTGTCGAAGATAATGACGGAGACACCCCATACGGCGAGCAGAATGAGCAGCGTGTCGCATAGTCCGGCGGCGATGATGGCGGGCAGCGCGCGGGCGAACCGGACTTGAGAGGCTCCTTGATTGAAAATGAACACATTTTGCGGCCCTAAGGGCAGAATGAGCCCCAGCGCCAGCAGAAATCCGTGAATGGCTGCAGTCAGCATATGATCCTCCCGATGGTTGGTATAGCCATTGTAAGAGCAATCCGGCCGGGAGTCTCCATCCAATCGGTTGGCGGCAGAGCCAACCAATTGGTATAATGTCTCCACCGAAACGGATGGGGAGCAGGGGCATTCATGACCGAGAAATGGAAGCTGGAAAAGCGCGAGGCCGGGCCGCTCCACCAGCAGATCTATGATTTCGTGAAAGGAAAGATCAGAAGCGGCGAATGGCCGGTCGGGATGAGGATTCCTTCCCAGAGAGAGCTGGCAGCGGCGTTGGCGGTCAACCGCAGCACGGTGGTCCATGCGTTGGGCGAGCTGGCGGCTGACGGGCTGGTCGAATCCGCCGTCGGCCGGGGAACGGTCGTGGCGAACAGCACCTGGAATCTGCTTGCCGGCACCCGGCAGCCCGATTGGGGCCGCTATGTGAGCTCCGGCGCCTATCGGCCCAACCTGTCCCTGATCCGGCGGATCAATGAAGCCGAGCCGGATCCCAGCCTGATCCGCCTCGGAACCGGAGAACTGTCGCCGGAGCTGCTGCCGTCCACTCGGATCGCGGAGCTGCTGGCGGGCAGCGTCTCCGGACCGCTCAGCCTGGGATATCCGGAGCCGAAAGGCAGCTATCCCTTGAGGGAGGCTTTAAGCTCGTATTTGCAGCGAAAAGGGATCTCAGCCTCGCCGTCTTCCATTCTGATCGTGTCGGGGGCGCTCCAAGGCCTTCAGCTGATCTCGCTCGGGCTGCTGCGCCCGGGTTCCGTGATTTTAGCCGAAAATCCGACCTACTTGAATTCCGTCCATGTCTTCCAGTCCGCAGGCATGGAGCTTAGAACCGTCCCTATGGACGGGGACGGCATCCGGCCGGATGCCGTCGGGAGACTGATGCGCCAGCACGGAGCTTCCTTGCTTTACACGAATCCTACTTACCGCAATCCGACTGGCGGCGTGATGACGCTGAAGCGCAGGGAAAGCTTGATGCAGGCTTGCGCGGAGGCGCGGCTTCCGGTCGTCGAGGACGATGCCTACGGGGATCTGTGGCTGGACGAGCCGCCTCCGTCTCCGCTTAAATCGCTGGACAGCCAGGGACTTGTGCTGCATATGGGGAGCATGTCCAAATCGCTGGGACCGGGGCTGCGCATCGGCTGGATTGCCGGACCCGAGCCCGTCATCGAGCGCTTGGCCGATATCAAGATGCAGACGGACTATGGCTCCAGCACCCTTTCGCAGCATGCCGTCGCGGAATGGCTGGCGACCGGCTGTCATGAAGAGCATTTGTCCTTCCTGCGCGGAAAGCTGAGGGAGCGCAGGGGGATCGCTCTGGAAGCCCTGGAGGCCTCCTTCTCCGATCTGGCGGATTGGACGATGCCGCGGGGCGGATTCTATATCTGGCTGCGGCTGCGCAAGCCCTTGGACATGCGGCGCCTTTTCGAGACTGCGCTGCAAGCCGGAGTGCTGCTCAACCCGGGCAGCATCTACGACCGGGAGGACCGGCAGCATTTGAGGCTGTCCTATTCCTTTGCTTCCTTGAGCCAGCTGAGGGAAGGCTTGGCGGTATTGTCCAGCCTGATCCGATCGTTGACAGCTCCGTGATGGCCCGCTCAGGCTCGCATCAGCGTGCTGCTGCCAAGTTGGAAAGCTTCCAAGGAAGCCATCGACCTCGTCTGGACCTTGAGCATGAAGTTGTATGGGCCGCTCAGCTGATGCATCTCCGCGACATCCGGCGATTCGCGCCGGACTTCGCCAGCAGGATGGACAGCTTCTGAACGAACACCATCCTGGAGGAGATCGGAAGGGGCGGATGGATTAGCTAGAACCCGACCAGGGCTACCCGCTCCCCATCCCATCGCGGCTCTCACGAATCAAGTCGACGAGATTGGAGGCTGCCGGAGACAAGTTTTCTCCTCGGCGGGTACAGATCGCAATGCTGTTCCTCAGATTGACTCCCTCCACGTGCACGCGGCTCAGCTCGCCCCGGCGCACCTCGTCCCGGACGACGAGCGAGGACACGAAGCTGGCGCCGTAACCGGCGATGACGGCGCTGATCGCTTCATGGAGGCCGTTGAATTGGAGAGCGATCCGGGGGGAAGGGACATTATAGGTCCTGCAGAGGGAGAACAGCCTTTCTCTCGTGGAGCTGCCCTCCTCCCGCATGATGAAGGGCTCTCTCATCATGTCATCGAGGCCGATCGAGCCGCCGGCATGCCGATGCGTCGGGGCGACTACGAACCACAGCTCGTCCTGGAACAGCTCCTCGGCTTGAATCGTATCGGGATGCTCCTCCGGCAGCCCGCCGTATAAGGCGAGATCGGCTTCCATCCGCTGCAGCAGCCGCAGCGCTCCGCTGGAGTTGGTCGTCGTCACGCTCATTTCCACGCGTTCGTGCTTCTGCTTGAATTTGGCGAGCCAGGCGGGCAGCAGGAAGTTCGCGGGCAAATAGGTCGCCGCCAGCGAAAGCCGTCCTTGATCGCCTCGTCCGTACTGCTCCGCCAGCGTCTCGATCTGCCTCTCGACGGCAAAGAGGCGGTCCGCCAGCTCTTTCACCTGTCGGCCGGCGTCCGTGAGCCGTATTCCCCTTCCATCCGGCTGCAGCAGCGGCAGGGCAAGCTCCTTCTCAAACTTTTTGATCTGGGCTGTAATGGCCGGCTGGCTGATGCTCAGCTGCTCGGCCGCCCGGGTTACGCTGCCGGAGGAAGCGACGGCATGGAACAGGCGAAGGGCATGCAGGTTCATCGTTCATTCTCCTTTGCTCGGGAGTCGCTTTTCGATTTTCTATTTATAAATAAAATGTATCATTCACCGAATAACATATATTATATTTATATTTTCATTTCGAATATAGTGAAGTCAAGAGCCGAGGCCGCTCGGCTACTTCGCTGAAGGAGTGATTCATGATGATTCCGATCTGGACGCAAGTGGACGATTATATCGAGGACCGCCTGATCGAGGCGGATGGCGTATTGAGCGAGGTGCTCGCAGCCAATCGCAGGGAAGGGCTGCCGGAGATCGACGTGACCGCCGCTCAAGGCAAGCTGCTGCAGCTGCTCGTTCGGATGAAGGGAGCGAAGCGCATCCTGGAGATCGGAACACTTGGAGCGTACAGCACGATCTGGATGGCGCGAGGCCTTCCGCAGGACGGAACGGCCGTCAGCCTCGAGCTGGATCCTCGCCATGCGGACGTCGCCCGCCGCAACATCGCGCTTGCCGGCCTTGAGGCCAAGGTGGAGGTCCGGACAGGCGATGCTCGGGCGAGTCTGGAGGAGATGGAGAAGGCGGGGATCGAGCCCTTTGATTTCATCTTCATCGATGCCGACAAGCCGAACAACCCGGATTATCTGAAGTCGGCGCTGCGATTATCCCGTCGGGGCACCGTCATCATCGGCGACAACGTCGTGCGGAGCGGCGATGTCGTGAACAGGCACAGCACGGATCCGCGGGTGCATGGAGTCCGGACCTTCTTCGACCTGATGGCCGGAGACGCCAGGCTGTCCGCTACGGCGATCCAGACTGTCGGCCGCAAAGGCTATGACGGCTTTGCGATGGCGATCGTGCAGGGCTGACCTCATTGTCCGCAAGGATGCCAGCCGGTTATAAGCTGCATCGAAGAAAGCCCTCGGCTTCGATCTTCCTTGGATCGAAGCCGAGGGCATATTCCCGCAGCTTGCAGCGGCCGCCGGTCTGCTTGCGCGAATGTTTGCCGGAATCAAGCCATGAGAAACCGAACCATGCCGAGCACGGCGAAGGCGAACAGCGCCGTGCCGGAGCCGATGCCTGACAAGGCGCTGACGGCAAGCTTCAACCTGCGGGACAGGACCGATGCGGCCACAGAGACGGCAACGAGAAGCGCCGCCAGCACATGCAGGCTCCAGTCGTTGAAGACGCCTGCCAGCCCGATGAAATGAATGCCGACGACAAAGGAGATCCAAGCCGACACGTAAGCGGATTTCCGGGTACGGATCAGATAGAGGGCGCCGGCCCCGCCCAGCAGAACTTCGGCATAGACCGAAATCAGATAACCGCGGAATGATCGCGCTTCATTCAAGGCAGAGGGCGCATCCCAATTCCGAATGCTGGAATAAACGCCGAACAAGCATACGAGCATGGCGATACCCGAAGCGATGCCGAGGTATAAGCGCCAGCTCCTGGGCGGATTCTCCTGCGCCCAGCCGAACCAGCTGAAGCTGAACAGGCCGAATACAGAAGCGTACATAGCATAATCCCGCAAGTAGTCCATTCTGAACTTCCCCCTTTTTCAATCCTGACGGGCATGATGTTTTCTTTCTCCCATTATGAGGAGTTGGCTGGGCTGAAGCATCGGTCCGAAGGCGGAGCCGGGTCCTAAGCAATTGAGTTCATAATTCCACTCGTTCCGGCTTGACGTGTCCAATCCCGGCTCTTTCTCCCGGCATATTCTTATAGGGAAAGGAAGAGTAGAAGAGAGGGATCGGTTACATGAGGCTGAAAAAGGTGATGAAAAGCTATGACTTGATCGTCAGTCTGGGATCGTCCTGCTCCCCGGCCATTCACATGAGAAGGCACGGGCTCAGGAAGTTCTCCATGCCGCTCGACTGGATGGTGTCGCTCTCGCTCGGTGATGTGGCCCGGCTGTTCGATCATCGTTTCCATGATTTCATGAAGCTGGAGCATCTGGTCATGGCAGAGGAGACCTTTTATCCCCAATATTATCTGGACGACGGGGAGCCCATTTATTTGGAGCCGGTCGAAAAGACGCTGATCAAGTCCTATTTCATCAAGGATGCGCTGTACAATATCATTTCCGTCCATGATTTCCCCATTTTCGAGGGCCAGCACTGGACCTCCTCGTATCCGGCCTACAAGGCCAAGCTCGACATGCGCATAGCGAGATTGTGGGAGGGCCTGAATCAGAGCCGGCATCCTCTCTTCATCCGGTGGTACGCCGAATATGACCAGGCGGCCGCCATGCAAGCCGCGCTGACGAGAGTGCTTGGGGGCAAAGAATTCACCCTGCTTGTTCTGAATCCGGTTGCGGAGCTGAAAACGATTCAGGAAGCCGATTGGAAAATGAGCCAGGTCTGCGTTGTGGAAGTCCCGCATGACATCAAGGACGATTCGCTTTGGGACCGAATTTTAAGCGGCATCAAATTGAACTGATTCTCCGGGCGGTCTGCAGGCAAGTTAAGCTTTCAGCCTATAGGAATTTGATCGGGTCGAATAAAATTGAAACCGAACTCTACCTGTACAATCCGGCTTGATGCTGGATACAATAAAAGTACTGCGCGCGGCAAATCCCCATGGATGGAGGAGCCCGCCCTACAGGAGGTGAAGCAGGTGAACCGCGAATCGGCCCATTCCATCGTCAGCCGGCTGCCCATTGCCATGGCTGGCATCGTGCATGATTTTTCCGCGAACGGGATAACTCTGTCCATTTTGCCTGGTACGAACGGCCCAATCGCGAGAAGACGCCTGCCCTGACCTCTACGGATCGCCATGCCGAACCGAAGAGCCGCGGCCAGCTGCCGCGGCTCTTTTTTGCGCTGTGGAGCAGCGTCTTCCCTAACAGGAGATGAATGCATATGATTATCGTCAACGCTCAGAACGTAAGAAAATACCACGCGGCCCATCTTGTGCTGGACGGCGTATCCTTTCAAATCCAGGAAGGAGAAAAGGTCGGCCTGATCGGCCGCAACGGCAGCGGCAAATCGACGCTGCTGAAGCTCATATCCGGCCGGGAGCCTGCCGACGAAGGCATGCTGACGGTGCGCAGGGATGCGCGCATCGGATATTTGCCGCAGATTCCCGAAGCATACGAATCGATGACGGTGTACGAGGTGCTCGCCAGCGGATTCGGCAGCTTGATGAAGGCGAAGGAAGAGCTTGCCGCGCTGGAAAGCCGGATGGCCGATCCTGACCTGGCACCTTCCGCGCTGGAGCGGCTGCTGGTCCGCTATTCCGAGGTTCAGGAGATGTTCGAGCAGGGAGGCGGATACGACATGGATACATTCATCGACCAAGTCGCAAGCGGCCTGCAGATCGACCGCAGCCGGGACGGGCGGACGCTAGGGAGCTTGTCCGGCGGGGAGAAGACCCGGGTCGTGCTGGCTTCCCAGCTGGTGACGAGCCCCGATCTGCTGCTGCTGGACGAGCCGACCAACCATCTGGATCTGAAAGGGATGGAGTGGCTGGAGCAATTTTTGCGAGGGTATGCCGGCTGCTGCGTCATCGTCTCCCATGACCGCTATTTCCTGGATGCCGTCGGGACGAAGATGATCGAGCTGGAGGACGGCGAAGCCCATACCTATCTGTCCGGCTACAGCGGATACCTCAAGCAGAAGGAGGAGCTTCTGCTGCGCCAGTTCGCCGAATTCCAGGAGCAGCAGAAGGCGATCAAAAAGATGAAGGAGACGATCCGCAGGCTGGAGGAATGGGGACGGATCGGGGACAACGAGAAGTTTTTCAAGCGCGCGGCGTCGATCCGCAAGGCGCTGGAGAAGATGGAGGCGGTCAAGCGCCCCGTCCTGGAGCCGAAGACGGCGGAATTCAGCCTCCACCCGCAGGACCGGTCGGGCAAGCAGGTCATCGCCTACCAGCGGGTTTCGAAGCGGTACGGAGACCGCATCCTGCTGCAGGAGGCCGAAGGGGGGCTCCTTTATGGGGAAAAGGCGGTCCTGATCGGGGACAACGGCAGCGGCAAAACGACGCTGCTGGAGATGCTCCTAGGCCGGGAATCCGCGGATGAAGGCGAGCTGAAGCTCGGAACCCGGCTGGAGATCGGCTATCTGGCCCAGCAGGAGCCTGCCGCCGAGCCGGAAAAGTCCGTGCTGGACTACTTCCGGACGGAAGCGGGCATGGAAGAAGGCGAGGCGCGCCATCTGCTGGCGCGGTACCAGTTTTACGGATCCGCCGTGTTTCGTCCGCTCAAGGCTCTGTCCGGCGGAGAATGGTCCCGGCTGCGGCTCGCCCTGCTGGTGAGGAAGCGGCCCAATCTGCTGCTGCTCGACGAGCCGACGAACCATCTCGACACCGCCTCGAGAGAAGCTTTGGAGGAGGCGCTCGAGGAATTCCCGGGCACGATTCTGGCCGTGTCCCATGACCGGTATTTCATCAACCGCATTGCCGGGCGCGTCTGGGAGCTCACCGGAGGCCGCATTGCTTCCTGGAACGGAAACTATGACGCCTATAAGGCGGAGCAGGCCAAGCGGCCGGCAGCGGAAAGCCGGTTCACAGGAGAGCGCAATTCGGAGCGTGTCTGGAGCCAAAACGCTGCGGCTCCTCCGCTTGAGGCCGCCTTCTCCAGCGAGAGGAAGGAAGCCGAGAGCGGCAGCAAGGCGAACCGGAAGCAGCCGGCGCATCATGAAAAGCAAAAGGAGTACCAGGAAAAGCAAAAGGCGAAGCTCGAAAAGCAAAAGGAGCGGCTCGAAAAGGAGATTGCTCTTCTGGAAGCGAGGGTCGCGGCAGCCGGCTCCGAGCTTGAGCAGCTTGCCGTGAGCGGCAGCCCGGAGGCGCTGGAGCAGCGATGGAAGGAGCGGGAGATGGACGAGCGGCAGCTGGCCGGTATGATGGACCGTTGGCTGGAGCTGGCCGGAGAGTAAGCCATTCCTATAATGAAGGCGCAGCCGTCCGGCTGCGTCTTTTCCTCCTCTCCGGGGCGGCAATGCCTGCGCGGGCGTTCATGATATCGACACGGATTGCCTGCCATCGAAAAGAAACGCATGCCGTCTTGCATTGACTTCATCACTTTAGTTAGATTACTCTAAATAGAGTACTCAATATAAAGTAAAGAGATGGAGTGGAAGCATGAAAGCATTTCTGAAAAACAAGATGATTATGAGCGGCGTATTCATGATCGTTTTTTACCAGATCATCATGATCGGCATCTTCATGTCGGGATACAGCGCGGTTCCTAAAAATCTTCCGGATTTGACGGTGGCCATCGTCAACGAGGATCCGCAGTCCGGAGCCAAGTTCGTCGAGCAGCTGAAGGAGCAGCTTCCCTTCCATGTCGTGACGGATGCCAGCCTCGATCAGGCCAAGCAGCAGCTTGAGGACAGGGAGATTCCGTTCATCATGCATATTCCGGCTGATTTTACAGGCAAGCTGTCTGCGCAAGGGGAGCAGGCCAAGCTGGACTTTTTCATCAATGAATCCAATCCCGCTACGGTCACGAGCAGCATGCACAGTGTGGCGAACCAGGTTTCGTCCAGCATCATCGCTCAGATTCAGTCCCAGAGCTTCGAAGGGCTGCTGCAGGGCATGAAGATGCCTGCCGACCAGTCGAAGCAGACCGTGGAAAGCATCATGGGCAAGGTCGAGACGAATATCGTGTCCACCAACCCGCAGCCTGCGGGCACGCATAATCAGATGGCGCCGATGTTCCTGACGATGGCATCGTACGTCGGAGCGATGATCTACTCCATGATGAGCATCGGAACGCTCAATCAGCTCAAGGGACGCATGGGCAAATGGCGCGCGTTCGGAGCTTTGCAGGGAGTGAACGCGCTGCTCTCGCTGATCGCTCCGCTGGTCGGGCTTGCGGTCTACTTCTCCGTCCATGGCTACGGGGCCGAAGCCTTCCTGCAGATGTGGATGGTCCACGCGCTGGAAATGTTCGTCGCCATTACGTTCACGAGCCTGTTCTGCCTCCTGCTCGGCCAGGCCGGCATGATCGTGAACCTGCCGATACTGCTGACGCAGACGATCGCGAACGGAGCCGTCGTGCCGCGCGAGATGATGCCGGCTTACTTCGAGTGGTTCAGCTACATTTCACCGATGTACTATACGGTCCATCTGGACTACAACGTCCTGTTCGGCGGCGGCCGGACGGCCGAATATCTGCTTGGCCTCGGCCTTGTCGGGCTTGGCGCTCTGATCGTCAACAGCGTCATCCATCAGTTCAAGGCGGTCAGGAAACCTCTGGACAATGCCGAGACTGCAGGACAGCCGGTTTTCATGTAAACTGAATATCAAAGGGGCTGACGGGCCATCCGCCCGGTCGGCCTCTATTCGGTTCATGATCGACGTTAAGGAGGCTTGCCGATGTCGCTTCAAATCTTCATCCTCGGAACGCTCAGCGAAGGGGATCGACATCCGTACGATATCAAGAAGCAGGTTATGAAGCCGCTGGACGGCAATGTGACGATCAACGACGGAACGCTCTATTATCAATTCGAGGTGCTGGCCAAAAAAGGGCTGATCCGTAAAATAGAGGTCGTCCAAACCGACAACCGCCCGGAAAAAACGACCTACGGCATTACTGAAAAAGGCCGGAGGGCGCTGGAGGAGGAAATCTATGCCGCCTTCCAGAAATTCACCTCGGCAGCCTCGCTGTATTCCTCCCTCATGTTCCTGGACAAAGTGGACAAGCAGAAGCTGTCCTATCTGATCCGGGAGGCGGTCGCCAGGCTCGAGAGCCGCATCCGCCAGATCGAGGAGTCCGATCCCGAGCTCGGGAGCATACCCGATGCGAAGCGGACCGCCGTTCGGCTGATCATCGACCATGCCGATGAGTCCATCCGCAACGACATCCGCTGGCTGCGCAAGGTGCTGGAGCAGCTGAATGAGTCTTGACCGCGACAGGGCAGACCGCTGATCCAACGGCATAGATAGGGGATAGACCCAGACCGGTCCTTCGGAGCCCGCCTGGGTTTTGTTCGGTTCGAATCAAACCATTCCTCCCTTCCAGCATCCCGGCCGACGCCATTTCAACTTGGCGCCGTCTTGCATTCCATTTCCTGAGAATTGACGTATAATAGAGTTCATTCCAACATGGCCAGCCGCAGAGGGGAATGGATTCAGTGCTTCAATGGGCAAAAGGGAAGATAGGACGGGGGACGGCCGTTCCGCCGGAAAGGAAGCTGAGCCGGGATGCGGTCACCTCGCTGATCATCCATAGCTGCTTCCAGTTCGGGGCATCGATGTCGGGCTTGTTTCTTAACCTGTACTTGTGGAGGCTGACCGAGGACCTCGCGATCAACGGGCTGTACAACATCATCTGCTTTGCCATGACTCCGGCGGCGTTCGCCGCGGGCGGCTGGCTCGCCAAGCGCAAGGACCGGATGGCGGCCTACAGGCTTGGCATCGTCATGATCGCCGTCTTCTACCTGCTCGTCGTCATCGCTCAGGAGCGGGTGGCGGAATATTATGTCCTGTTCGCGCTGTTGAACGGAATATCGTCCGGCTTCTATTGGGTCGGCTACCTCGTGCTTCAATACGACGTGTCCACGGAGACGAACCGGATCCGCTATCTGGCGATCAACATGATCGCCTTCAATTCCGCCGGCCTTGCCGGTCCGGCGCTGGCCGGGCTGATTATCCGCAGCAGCGAAGGGCTGCAAGGGTATATCTTTATTTTCTCCTTGGCCTTTGTCATGTTCGCAGCCGCGGCCGCGATCAGCTTTCGGATCCCGATGCAGACCGTGCGCCACCGAACCTATTATCTGAACCTGATGGGCTTGCTGATGTCCAAGCACAGACGGTGGCGCAGGGCGTTGTACAGCTTCTTCGTCTTCGGCCTGTTCCAGGGCATCATGCTGTTCCTTCCCAATATTCTGCTGTTCCGCACCGTCGGCCGCGAGGACTGGGTCGGCTATCTCGGCGTGCTGTTCTCCGCCTTGACGGTCGCTACCGGGTATGTCATTTCCCGCTCCGCCCAGCAGGAGCATGTGCGCATCTACCTGCTGATCTCCTCGATCGGAGTTACGCTCGGGTCGGCGCTCCTGCTGCTGGACGTGAAGCTGTGGTCCGTCGCCGCCTTCATGATTCTGTTCTCGGTGTTCAACCCGCTCGCGGTCAACACGCTGACCTCGTATTATTACCGGCTGATCGGCCAGCTGCCGCTCAAGGGGCAGCTGCGCGTGGAGTCCGTCATCATGAGGGAGCTGTTCCTCAACGCCGGCCGTGTCGCATCGATCGCGCTGCTGCTCCTGTGGGCGGCCGACATGCAGCCGTCGTTCATGGCGGCGGTGCTGTTCGGCATGGCGGCGCTGCAGTTCACGCTGCTGGGACTGGTGAAGGAGCGTCAGTGAATCGAAAAGGAAGAGGATACCGTTGGAGGGACCCCCGGAAAGTCCGTTGAGAAGCTGATAACCTCTCGCTCAACGGGCTTTCAGCAAAATCTGGAGAGTTGATAAACAGCTTTCAACCGTTTTGGGTACTGCGAATAATCCGACAAAAAATGTTTTATAGCTTTCATCCACAAGTGTCTGCTTGCCAATCATCGACAGATGTACTCATCAAGGGCTCCTCCATCCGGAGGAGCCCTTTTTGGTTTCCGCTTCTTTCCCCAGCTTTGCGATACGCAGCCGCGGAGGTCTGACATGCCATGATGATGAAGATGCAGGAAAGCCGTTCGGTGAATGCCGCTTTATCCGAAGGCTACTTCCTTTCATCCGGAGCCGTCAGCCGGATCGCTCCATCCGCCAGCTCCAGCTTGACCTTGTTGCGGTCCTTGGCGCCGATGGACTCCAGGTAGGACGCCGGAACCTGCAGCCGTCCGGCTTTGTCGAGGACGGCGTATTCGACATGCGAATCCGCTTCGTCCTGCGCGCCGGAAGCGATGCCTTGCTCAAGCTCCAGCAGCTCCTGGGCATAGGACTTGCGGCGGATCATTTCGGAGGAGGTCTTGCCGTCGCGGATGGCGACGACCCGCTCCACCTTCCGGGCGAGCAGCGGATCGTGGGTGACGATGACGATCGTGATTCCCGTCGTCCGGTTCAGGTCGCGGAACAGATCGAGAATCTGGTCCGACATCCGGGAGTCGAGCGACCCCGTCGGCTCATCCGCGAGCAGCAGCCTCGGTCCGCCTGCCAGCGCGATCGCGATGGCGACCCGCTGCTGCTCGCCGCCGGACAGCTGGTGCAGTCTGCTGCCGCGGCGATGGCCGAGGCCGACCGCCTCCAGCAGCTCCTGCGCTCGATCACGGCGCGGCTTCCCGCCGAGCAGGAGAGGCAGCTCGACATTTTCCTGAGCGGTCAGGTAAGGAATGAGGTTGCGCGCGTTGTTCTGCCAGACGAAGCCGACACTGCTGCGCTTGTACTCGACGAGATCCCGCTCGCTCATCTTGAGCATGTCGCGCCCGTTCACGACCAGCTTGCCGGCTGAGGGACGGTCAAGTCCTCCCAGCATATTGAGAAGCGTCGACTTTCCGCTGCCGCTGTTGCCGATGATGGCCATCAGCTCGCCGGACTCGACCTCGAGATCGAGTCCCTGCAGGGCGAATACCTTCAGCTCGGCAGCCTTATAGATTTTGACGAGCCCTTCGCATTGAATCATTCCATCAATCCTCCCCGAGCTTGAGCGCTTGATGGATCCGGCTTCTGGACAGCATGATCCCGAGCACGGTCAAGCCGATCAGCAGCGTCATGCCGACCATCCCGTACAGCTTGGCGAAATCGCCGGCGGCAAGGACGACCCGGAATGGCGGGACGAGAGCTGCCGGATCGAATGCAAGCTGAAAATTGGGGACGAACAGGCGGCTCGCCGAATAGCCTGCGGCCATGCCGATCAGGACGGCCGTCCCCGATGTGAGAAGCTGCTCCAGGGCGAGCATGCCGATCAGCTGCCGCAGCGACAGGCCGACGGCCCGCAAAATGCCGTTTTGAAGCGTACGCCCTTTCAAGGTCAGTATCCAGTACAGCATGAACCCGGAGAAGGCGACGAGAATCGAGATCAGGAAGCCCAGCGTCAGGATGCCGTTGAGCGCCATGAAAAACGGATCGTTTTTGGCTCGCGCGAGCTCATCTCTCGTATTCGCGATGCTGGTCAAGTTCAGGCCGGCATGGGAAATGCCCTCGTAGAGCCGCGCCGTGGAGGCGCCGGGCTTCATCTTCAGCCAAACCTGATAGGGCTCTAGCGCGAGCTGGAACTGAATGCGCGACAGATGGCCGACGATGAGCATCGGCGCGCTGCCGGAGGCGGAGCCTTGAGAAGCCTGCAGGCCGTCCGCCGCTCCCGGATTCGGATTGAAGGATGGAAAGAAAGGCAGGATGCCGTATACGACGAACGGCTGCGGATCGATCTTGTCCCAGCCGGCCCAGATCGTGTCGCCGGGCTTCACCTTCTTGTCTTCGGCCAGCGTCTGGGAGATCAGAACCGCGCGCGGATCCGGGGCGATCAGATTGAGATAATCGGCCAGCGGATAACGGAGGATGTAGTCGCCGAACCAGGCCGTCTCTCCGAAATCGTCCGTATCGATGCCCATGAGCTCGGCGGTGCCGCCGCTTCCGCCTGCGGTGAAGGCGGCCTCCTTCTTGATGAACACTTTCGCCGCGTGTTCGACTCCGGGCAGAGCCGGGTAGGCGTCGAAGGGAGGCTCCGTATAATGAACGACAGGGGCGTCGGTCCCGGCCGCCTTGGCTTCTCCGCCGCCAGGCGAATAAGCCGAAGCGTCCGCCGGCACATCGGTCTGCCACGGGCCGGAGAGGACGAAATCCGCTCCGTTGCGGTACCGGATCTGTTCCTCGCGGTTGTTGTTGATCGTCCTGGCTGCCCCCGCGCTGAACACGCCGGAGGCGATCGTCAGGATGAGGAAGAGCATAAGGAATTGATACTGGACGAGAGAGCGGCTCACCTGGATCAGGGAAGCGTACCAGGCCGGCGGCCACCAGCGGCGTCCAAGCCTGTAGACGGCGGCGAGCAGCAGCGGGTAGAGGCGCAGCAGCAGCAGGCCGGCTCCGATCATGAACAGCGCGGGCATGACGAACTGAAGCGGATCGATCCGCAGGTCATCCGAGCCGAGGCCGAGCGTCTTCAGGCTGTTCAGCCGTTCCCGGAACGTATAGAGACCGTAGAAGGAGATGCCGAGCAGGATGATGTCCACGAAAGCTTTGCGCCATAAAGGCGTCTGGCCGGCTCTTGCCAGTGACTGCTTGTGGCCGACGATCGTGACGCGTGTGGCGGTGATGACGGGCAGCAGCGTCATGGCGAAGGCGATGGCGGCCGCCGCTCCCGAGTAAGCGAACGCCTCGGCGCCGACATGGACGGGAAGGCTGGAGCGCTGGACGAATTGCAGGAAGCCGCTCGATGCGCCGAGCAGCTCCGTCAATCCGGATGCGAGGTACGGTCCAGCCGCGAAGGCCGCTCCGGATATCAGGAGCCCTTCGGCGGCGAACGCAGAGATGATCTGCAGCCTCGATGCGCCGCGGCTGCGAAGGACGGCGATCTCGTTCTTCTGTCTGCCGGCGATGAGATCGGAAACCATGTACATATAGAAAGCGAGCATGATCAGCACCGGGATATTGAGGGACCACATCAGCGTGGCGAGGCGCTGCGACCGTTCCTCGTAGCCGCCGATCGCCGCGGCGGCCGGGACGTCGAACTTGGTTTGGCTGACCGGAACGAGCTTCGCTGCCGCGCTTCGGATAGCGTGATCGGTGTTCTGGAAAGGCTGTATATCGCGCAGCGTCATCTTCGTATAGTCCAGCACGAAATACCAGCTGGCGGAAAATAGGGGGGCCTTGCGGGCTGTCAGCATCTCCTGGGCGAACAAGCCTTCATCCATGACGAAGACGCGGTTGTAATCATCCAGCGACGGGTCGCGGAAGAAGAGATCGCCTTCCTGCTTGGCGCCGAAAATGCCGACGGGCTTCAAGCGCAGATGCAGGTCGAGGCTGTCGTCGTCGAGCTTGACGATCCGTCCCAGCACGAAGTCGAGCTCCCGCAGCGTCCGCTGGTTGACCATGACTTCATAAGCGCCGTCGGCATCCGGCCGCGGCGACGGCAGCCGGCCGTCGATCAGACGGATATGATTCTGGATGCCGCTGACGGAGCGGACGGCTCCGGTAGGCTTGAGCTGCTTGGGATCGGCGGCGGAGCCTTCCACCTCCAGCACCAGCTGCTCGGTCTGCAGCTCGGCCGCAGCCTGCTTGAGCGGCAGTCCGAAGCCGGGGATAGCCTCGTCCTTCATGAACCGGTCGAGACTGGAGACGGCCTGAAGCTTCTTATCCGGCTTCATGTCCATCAAGGTGATTTTGGAGAAATAAGTGCCGGAGTGCACCCCCGAATCCAGCTGCTGCCTTTCAAGATCCTTCACGAGCATACGGGAGAGGATGGCGTCGGAGTAGACGGGCATGGTGCTGACGAGGCCGGTCGTCAGCGCCATGCCGAGAAGCAGGCTGGCGGCCAGCCATTTGTTGTTCGCCATCTTGCGGAGAATCATCGTCAGCAGGGCCATGGCCGGGCCTCCTCTAAGAACGGGATAAGAGAGCGGCTATTGGAGGACAATGACCTGTCCCTCCTTCAAGCCTTTCAAAATCTCCACCTCGGTGGAGCTGGAGATGCCGGCCTCGACATCGGCTTCCCGCAGCCGCTTGCCGTCCTCCAGCAGCCGGACGAACGTCCGTCCCTGGTACGTCCGCAGGCCGCTCTTCGGAATGACGAGCGTATGGCTGCGCTGCTCGGTGATGATGAGGACGCTTGCCTGCGTGCCGATCCCTGCACTCTCCGGCAGTCCCTGGACGCTCAGGTACAGGGTGGAGGCGTATTTGTCCGCCAGCGCCTTGTTCGGCGTCTGCGGAGCCGAATCCGGCGTCTGCACCACTTTGGCCGCATAGGTCTTGTCCTCGATCTTCACTTCGGCCGGCGAGCCGAGCTTGACGCCGCCGAGATCCGCTCCGGAATCGATTCCCATCGCCAGCCGCAGCTTGGATGGATCCGAGACGACGGCGAGCGTCTGGTAGGGCGCGACGAGATCTCCTTCCTGAAGCGAGTCCGCGAACGTGACGACGCCGCTGAGCTTGGCTCGGATGACGGTATGGTCCAGCTGCTCCTTCAGCCTCTCGTATTTGAGCTGCTCGATATCCAGCTGCAGGCCCGCCAGCCGGCGCCCTTCCTTGTCGGATGAGGGCAACTGCTTCAAGGCATAAGCAGCGCGCTCCGCAGCCAGCTCCTGTTCCTTCACCTGCAGGTCCAGCCCGTCCACAAGCAGCCGGGCCAGCACGTCTCCGGCCTGGACGCTGTCGCCGGCCTGGACTTCGATCTTCTCCAGCCTGCCTGCCTGACCCGATAATTGGGCGCGGTCGGTGCGCAGGGATTCAAAAGCTCCGGTGCCGCCGACTTCTTTCCGGACCGTTCCTTCGGCAACTTCGGCCGTCCGGTAGTTTTCCGTCGCGGGCTTGACGAGGGGCGGCTTCAGCTCCGCTTCCTCGCGCGGAAGAAGGGAACAGCCGGATACGGCCAGGGACAGGACGAGAAGCGCGGCTGCAGCGGATCTATTAACGGACTTCGGCAATGTGGCCATCCTCCAATTCGAATACGAGATCGACAATCTCCATGACGGCGGGGTCGTGGGTGGCGAGTACGACGGTCAGGCCTTGCTGGACAAGCTCGCGAAAGGCTTTCATGATCGTCAGGCCGGTCCGGCTGTCGAGCTCGGCCGTCGGTTCGTCGGCAAGGACGAGCCTCGGCTTGCGGGCGATCGCCCTGGCGATGGCGGTGCGCTGCTGCTCGCCTCCGGACAGCTCGAACGGCCGGTGATGCATGCGTTCCGCGAGTCCGACCTGCTGTAGGGCTGCGATTGCGGCAGCCTGGCGTTCCTTGGCGGGCACTCCCGCCACCCGAAGCATGAATTCGACGTTCTCGTAGGCGGTCATGAGCGGCACGAGAGCGAACGACTGGAAGATGAGGCCGATTTCGGTGCGCCGGAGCTCATCCCGCTGGCGCCCGGTCAGCTTCGTGAGATCGCGGCCGCCTAGCTCGATGCTGCCTTCGGTCGGCGTATCGAGAGCGCCGAGCAGGTTGATCAGAGTTGTTTTGCCGGATCCCGATCTTCCCTTGAGGGCAATCAGCCTGCCTGCCGGAAGGGAGAGATCGATTCCCTTCAGCACGGTGACGGAGCTCTTGCCCCGGCCGAAGGTGCGCGTGATGCCGGAAGCCTGGAGAATAAGCGGGGAATCTGCGGGCATGGATCGTTCACCTCCCAAGGTTCCATTCCTTTACCCTTAATTTACTTCATCTGGGAACGGTTGCAAGGTCAGAATCCATCCCGGTTATGTCGGATCTTATGATCTTGGGCTGCTGGTTCGCGACATCCCGGGCGGCCGGAGGTGCGAAATCGCGACAACATGGGCCTGAACGTACTAAAGGGCCAAGTCCGGCCGTATGTTGGTATTGGCATTTCGTAAGCGTTTGCATCGTGAAGCGGATATCGGGAGGGGATTCCATGAGGCCAGGCAATCGGAGGCTGATGGCTGCGGGCGCAGTCGTCATGTGCACGGTGATGGCGATAGGCTGCAGCAGCCAGTCCGGAGACGGCGGCAAGACCAGCTCCGGCAAGACGACGGTAACCATTACGTACAGGGATGACGGAATCGGAGAGAAGGGCGTTCTGTACAAGTGGATCAAGGAGGTCGCCTCCACGTTCCCGGACAAAAGCATCGAGATCAAGCCGACTCCGATCCAGGCGTCGGAGGGCGATTATTTCGCCAAAATCGCGCTCGCTCTGAAGTCCAAGGACACCGCTCCCGACATCGTGACCGAGGATACGTTCATCCTCAACTCCGACGCCGCGGCGGGTTACCTGGAGCCGCTGGACGAGAGGCTGAAGGGCTGGAAGGACTGGAGCAACGGCTCCTTCATCGAGGCGATGAAAAAGGGCGTGACGGCCAGCGACGGCAAGGTGTACGGAGTTCCCTACAACACGGATTCCAGGGGACTCTGGTACAACAAGGATCTGTTCAAGAAAGCGGGATTGCCGGAGGACTGGAAGCCGAAAACCTGGGATGAGGTGCTGGACGCCGCCAGAGCGATCAAGGCCAAGGTGCCGGATGTCGTGCCGATCTGGATGAACATGGGCAAGGCGACGGGCGAGGCGACCTCAATGCAGACGTACGAGATGCTGCTCTATGGAACCGGGGAGAGGCTCTACGACGACGCCAGCGGCAAATGGGTCACAAAGAGCCAGGGAATCACCGATGCCCTGTCCTTCATCGAAACGGTCAACAAGGAAAAGCTGGGTCCCCCGCTCTCCAAGGTGCTGAATGGGCAAGCGGGCAATACGGCGTCGCGGGAGTACTTGCCGAAGGGCAAGCTCGCCATCTCGCTCGACGGCTCGTGGATACCGGGCAATTACCTCGACGGCGGAGCCGCCCCGTGGCCGGAATACAAGGATGTGCTCGGCTTCGCCCCGATGCCGACGAGCAAGGGGCAGGCGCCGGGCTCCATCACGCTGGCCGGCGGCTGGGCGCTCTCGATCCCGAGCAACGCCAAGCATAAGGACGCGGCATGGGCATTCATCCAGTACGCTCTGAACAAGGAGAACACCGCCAAGCTGGTCATCGCCTCCGGCAATATTACGGTTCGCGCCGACGTGTCCAAGGACCCGGCCTACACGAAGATGCCGTTCAACGAAATCGCTACCGATTACCTGAAAAATGCGGAGTTCCGCCCTGCGCAGGATAAATATCCGGAGGTGTCCACCCAGATCCAGGCGATGGTGGAATCGGTCGCGACCGGCACATCGCCGGCGGATGCGGCCAGCAAGTACGCGCAGGACGTATCGAGAATCGTGGGAGCCGACCATACGATGGAGAAATAACATGCCTGCCGCGGCCTCGGATCGCAAGAAGGTCCGGGGCATCGGCATCCGGGCGAAGCCGGCGGCGGGACGTCCGCGCAGCGGAATATCCGATAGGAGGGAACGACCATGAGCTCCATAGCGGCCGCCGTGCCGGGCAGGACGCGCAAGAACCGGACGTGGATCTACTTTTTGCTTCCGTCCGTCGCCATCATGCTGCTCTTCTTCGTCTATCCGATTCTGCTGACCTTCTTCTACTCCTTCACGAATCTGGCGCTGACCGGGGAATCCGCGAAGGAATTGAAGTTCATCGGCATCGACAATTACACGCATATGTTCAAGGATCCGACGGTGCGGACGGGCATCTGGAACACGATCGTCTTCCTGTTGGGATCGGCGGTCATCGGCCAGCAGGTGCTGGGCTTTCTGATCGCGCTGCTCATGAAGCGCAAGAACAAGACGTTCCGTCGCATCATCGGCACGGTCGTGCTGGCGGGATGGGTGACGCCGGAGATCGTATGCGCGTTATGCCTGTACAGCTTTTTCGGAGACGAAGGCACGCTCAACGCCATCCTCGGATTTGTCGGAGCGAAAGGAATCGCCTGGCTGTACACGATGCCCATGTTCACGGTCATTCTGGCGAACATCTGGCATGGCACCGCCTTCTCCATGCTTGTGTTCCAGGCAGCGCTGGACGATGTGCCGAGCGAGATCGAGGAGGCTGCCGTCGTGGACGGCGCTTCGAGATGGCAGATTCTGATCCGGATTACGATTCCGTACATCAAGGATTCCATCACGACCAATATGATGCTCGTGACGCTGCAGACGCTGGGAGTGTTCGGCCTCATCTACGCGATGACAGGAGGCGGGCCCGGCACGGCGACGACGACGCTGCCGATCTTCATGTACAATCAGGCCTTCGTCAATTATCAGCTCGGATACGGAACCGCCATCTCGCTGCTGCTCCTGCTGATCGGAATCGTGCTGAGCCTGTTCTACATCCGTTCGATGAAGTCTTAAGGAGAATCCGCCCTATGAAGAGGATGAAACGCAAGCATGCGGTCCGGATGGTTCCCTATGCCATCCTGGCCGCCATCGGCCTTTGCTTTGTTCTGCCCCTTTTGTGGGTGCTGGTCGCGTCCGTGGACCCCAATGCGATGCAGACGCTGAAGATGCCAAGCCGCCTGACCGGAGGGAATTACGCGTCCGTGCTGTCGGACAGCGGCAACCAGCGCGCGTTCGCGATCGGACTGCTGATGTCGCTCGGCCAGGCCGTGCTCGTCGTGCTGCTGGCTTTGCTGGCGGCGTATCCGCTCTCCCGGTATCAGCTCAAATACAAGAAGCCGTTCATGCTGACGGTGCTGTTCATGACCTCGCTGCCGATTACGGCGGTCATGGTGCCCGTGTATCAGTTGTTCCTGAGCCTCAAGCTCTACGACAACGTATTCGGCGTCGTCCTGTTCTACGTCGCCTCTTCGATGCCCTACGGAATCTGGATGCTCAAGAACTTCCTCGATGCCGTTCCGGCCGATCTCGAAGAGGCGGCTTGGGTAGACGGCGCGTCCGTATTCGCCGGAATCCGCAAGGTCGTGGCTCCGCTCATGGTGCCGGGCATTTGCACCGTCGCGATCTTCACCTTCTCCGGCAGCTGGGGAAATTTCTTCGTGCCTTACATCCTGCTGCAGTCGCCGGGCAACTTCCCGGCCTCGCTCAAGCTGTACCAGTTTTTCGGCCAGTATGGAATGGCGGATTACGGCAAGCTGGCCGCCTTCTCGGTCATGTACGCCATGCCGTCCATCGTGCTGTACGTGCTGTCCCAGCGCTTCATGTCCAAAGGGTTCGGGCTGCAGGGCGGGACGAAGGGGTAGGAGGTTGCAATCGGATGATGCGGAGGGAGAGCGGAAAAGACGAAAAAGGGGCGGCAGCCTGCGGGATGCCGTCCTTTTTTTGCATGAGATCTGGCAGGATAAACCAAACTAGGAAGCCGGTTCGGAAATATCCTTTAGTACTGAATTAATAAGGGCGGCAAAGGGTAATGACAGGACAGGAGAGGCAAGACAGAAAAGACCAGCATACGAGGAGGAAGACAGCATGAGATTCAAGGATAAGGTCGTTGTCGTAACGGGCGGGGCGAGCGGAATCGGAGAAGCGACCGCGCGCAGATTCGCCGCGGAAGGTGCCTCGGTGGTCATCGCGGATTTCTCGGAACACGGACAAGCCGTGGCGGACAGCCTCGAAGCGGGACTGTTCGTCCGCACCGACGTGACCAGGGAAGATCAGGTGCAGGCGATGGTGGAGCAGACGGTCGCCAAGTTCGGCCGCCTCGACATCTTGTTCGCCAACGCCGGCATCGCCCATGACGCGCCTGCGGACAAGCTGGCTTCCGACGCCTGGCAAAAAACGATCGACATCAACCTGTCGGGCGTCTTTCTATGCGGCAAATACGCTCTGCAGCAAATGCTGAAGCAGGGCGGAGGCGGCGCCATCGTCAACTGCGGCTCCATCCACAGCCATGTCGGCAAAGCGGGAGTGACCGCTTATGCCGCAGCCAAAGGCGGCGTCAAGCTGCTAACCCAGTCGATGGCCGCCGACTACGCCGGCAAAGGCATCCGCGTGAACGCGGTCTGCCCGGGATATATCGACACTCCGCTGATCGGAGGCCGCAGCGAGGCGGTCACCGATCATCTCGTCGGCCTGCACCCGATGGGAAGGCTCGGCAAGCCGGAGGAAGTCGCCGCTGCCGTCCTGTTTCTCGCCAGCGACGACGCTTCCTTCGTCACGGGAGCAAGCCTGCTCGTCGACGGCGGCTACACGGCTGTTTGACGGAAGAAGAGGAGAGGCGAGTTCGTCATCGAAGGCGGCGCCACGGCCAGTAAGCCGAGCTTCGCTCAAGCCTCCGGGATAATGCCCGGATTGGGCTGGCACAGGCGCTTTGCTGAAATACCCCCCTTGGAATGGAAATCGGAACGTTCCGATCCACTCCCGAGGGGGGTGTTTTTATGGAAATATGGAGGGGCAGGCCGCTATTCTGCCGTCAGAATGCGCGGGGAGGTCGTCCGTATGGCTTTGGACGATGCCCACGAGCCCGCGAAGGCGGCGGCGACAGGAATGGATGCAAAGGCCGGAATTCCGGCCCAGTGGAGTATGACCGGCAGCTCGACGATGCCGTAGCCGGCGAGAACATTCTCCAGCAGGAGGGGCAGCGCATAAACGCCGACGAGGATGCCGAGCATGGATCCCAGAAGCGCAAGAGCCGTTATGCCAAGCGCGACGGACATCCGGATCCGTGTTGAGGTCATTCCGATGGATTTATAGATGCCGTAGGTTTTGCTCTCTCTTCGCATATTGATGCGGCAGCTGCTGTAAATAATGATGAAGGCCACGAGGACGAACAGCGCTCCGAGCAGGCTTATGGGATAGACAAGGATGTCGGCGGCTTCCTTGAAGACGGAATCCAGCAGCGTTTTCTGCGTCACGACGGAGGCGGAGCCCTTGAAGGCGGCGTCGAGGCCGCTCGCGACGGCTTCAGCCGCCTCGATGTCCTTGACGTTGATCAGAGACACGTCCATATCGTTGAAGGACGGACTTGCCGCCCGGACGGCCTCGATCGTCACCCGCGCCGAATACGAGGCGTTGGCGATCGACTGATAGACGCCGGTGATGAGCAGCGATTGCTTTTTGCCCTCGATGTAGATGTCCACGAAGTCGCCCGGCTCCTTGTCCAACGTTTTGGCCACGTTGACGCCCAAGGCGATTTCATTGTTCTGGCGGGGATTGCGCCCGCTCAAGGTTCCGAAGCCCATCTGCTCGTAGCTGCCGTCCAGGACGCTCAAATAAAGGCTCAAAGGCTGTCTGCCGGCCGCTTTGCCGCGGCCAGAGGGCTCCGGATTCACGACCGCGGTCCGGTTTCCCTGCCAGCTCGCATTTTTGATGCGGGGGTCGGCAGATAAGGCGCGCTCGAAATCGCTGCGGGAGAACGTGGTTTTATTGACGACAATCGCCGCGACATTGGCGGAGTCGTAGCCCCATTTCGCTGTCGTCTGCTGAATGTGGATGATGCTGTTCAGCAGGACATAACCGAGCACGAGCACGGAGGAGGCCGCCATCGTGAGCGCCAGCATGAGAGCGGAGACTTTTCGGTTCTTGATCAGGTTTCTCAAGCCGATGACCGCGAACACAGGCAGCCTCCCGAATTCAAGCCGGCTCGCGGCAGCCTCGTTCAACGCTGCGGCCCGTCTGCTTTCCGTTTCGGACATGCCGTACCGAATCGCCTGGGCAGGCTGGATGGAGCGGGTCCTGCCGGCCTGCCAGGCCGCGAACAGGACAACCAGGACGAAGACAAACAGTCCGACGAACATGGCCGTGCCGATTCCATGAACAGCCAGCTCCTCGTTTTTCGTCTTCAAGGAGGACACGGACAGGTTCAGAATCGCTTTGGACAGCAGGATGCTGAGGGCAAGCCCCGGAAGGATGCCCAGGCAGGCCAGCAGGCCGTATTGGCATACATAGGCGAGGACCGTGCCGCGGGAGGTCAGGCCGAGCGACTTGATCACGCCTATCGTTCGGTAGTGGGCGAGAATGGCGTCGGATAGGGTGAAGCCGATCGTAATCAGCGCGATCAGCATCATGACGAGCCCGAGGACAATCATGATGAAGCCGATGATCTGATTGATGATCAGGTAAAAGGAGGAGATGGCCTCGAACTCCATTTTTGTTTCGAGGAAAGGTCCGCCAAGCTCCCGCGCAAAGCGGTCCCAATAACCGGCTTGGCTGCTGTAATCATCGAACCGAAGCCCGATCATGCTGCTGTCTGTGCCTGGGAGAGGCGTCATCGAGTCCCGGTAATCGTCGCTGTTCATCCATATGCGGGCCGTATTGGTGAACGGCGCTCCGAAAGGGACGTCGATCACGACGGCGGAAACCCGCTGCTGCAGCTGCCCCGATCCGGTGTGGAAGGAAATCTTGTCTCCGACCGAAATTCCGTACGAATTGGCCATCGAGGTTGGAATCCATACCGTTCCCCTCTCCGGAGCATCGCTTTGGACGCCCTGCGCGAAAACAAGAGTGTCCACGAGCAGGGGCGGTTCGGGCGTATTCATCATGTACAGATAGAGATTGGGGGCGTCATGGCCGTTGTAGGTAATTCCGGATAGGGCCCGGAAGCGCAGCAGCCGGGAGGTTTCGACGCCTTGCTGCGCCTCCCACCATTGATGGACGAACTGCGGATCATGCAGTCCTTTCTCCAGCAATAGGAGCTGATGCGATCCATGGGTCTTGTCGTGCATGTCGGTGAACGAGCGGCCTGTGTTGGCCATGACGATCGCCGCCGTCGCGACCAGCAGGGTGGACAGCAGGATGAGCAGGGCGACGAACAGGTTTTGCGTTTTGCTGTTCTTGAGGCGGGAGCGGCACAGCAGCCAGATTGCAGCCATGGAGATCACTCCTTCCCGGTAACGAAGGCAAAGAGGATGGATTCCTTGTCCCCGGTGTCGCTGCCGTCATATTTGTCGAATTCGAGAATGCCGCCGACTTTTCCATCCCGGATCAAAATCAGGCGGTCCGCCCTGCAGGCAGCCTTGATATCATGCGTGACCATGACTACCGATTGTCCGGCCTGGTTGATGCGGGTCAGAATATCAAGCACGGCGGTGCCCTGCTCGATGTTCAGGCTGCCGGTCGGCTCATCCGCGAAGATGATGTCCGGCGAATTGATCAATGCCCGCGCTATCGCTGCGCGCTGCTGCTGGCCGCCGGATGTTTGCGAGGGAAGCCGGCTGTTCTGTCCGTCGATTTCCATCGCCTGCATCAGCTCGGCCGCTTTTGCTTTTACGGCGCTTTTCTTGCGGCCCGCGATATAGCCGGGCAGAGCGATATTGTCCCGGATGGATAGATCGGGAACCAGGTTGATGCCCTGATAGACATAACCGATCGTTGCCGCCCGGAACTCGGAAAGCTCCTTCTCGCTGTAATGGTCGATGCGCCGGTCGCGGAAATGCACCTCGCCTGCCGACACCTGGTCGAGTCCGCTGAGCAGATAGAGCAAGGTGGACTTTCCTGAGCCCGAATTGCCCATGATGACGGTGAAATCCCCTTCATAGATGTCCAGATCCACATTGCGGATGGCATGATAGGGCTCCTTGCCGGTTTGATAGGTTTTGCTGAGGTTTTTGGCGCGCAGGATCGTTCTTTTGGCCACGAAGCATCACTCCCGGATTGTCTATGATAAGGAGTGTACCTCCCGGATCTTTTAGAAAGCTTATCAACTTATTGCGGAAATATTACAGAGCCGATCACGACAAGGGCAAAGTGAAGGAAAAGGCCGTTCCTTGGCCCTGCTTGCTGGCGAAGGAGAGGGAGCCGCCGTGGGCCTCGACAATCGTCTTGCAGATGGAAAGGCCGATTCCGGTCCCTGTTTGGGGAATCATACCGCTGTCTGAAGGGGGTTGACCCCGGTAATAACGCTCCAGGATAAAGGGCATGTCCTGGGGCAGAATGCCTCTGCCCGTGTCGGACACGGTGATTTTCAGCTTGCCTGCCTCCAGTCCTGCATCCACTTGAATCGTGTCGCCGGGAGAGGAGTTCTTGATGGAATTGAAGACAAGATTGGAAATGACCTGCTCGATGCGGACGGCATCGATCCCGATCAGCACATTGGGCATATTCTCCGGCTCTACATAGGACAGGCCGCTTGTCCGCACATAATGGCCGATAGGCGTCAGCATCCGGCGGAATACGTCCCGGCTGTATTGCTCCCTGGGCTCCACAGCGATCCGTCCCAGATCGCGCAGGGCATGAAGGAGGAGATCCTCCGTCAGCCGGCCCATCTTATCGATATGGGACCGCATGACGCCGACATAGTCGAGCATCGTCTCCTTATCCGTGCAGACATCTTCGAGAATGGCATCCGCATAGGCTTTTATCGTCGTAATCGGCGTTTTGATCTCATGGGAAATGTTGGCGATGAGTTCCTTTTGCGCCTGATCCTGCTTGTTCTTCCGGATGCTCGAATGCAGGAGCTCCATCCGCATCCCGTCAAACATCGCATAGAGATCTCCCATCTCGCCCGCTTCCGGATAGGCGGCCGTCTCCCCGTAGTTTCCTTTCCGGATTTCTTCCGCATGGCGCTTGAGCCGGACGAGAGGAGATAGGAGGCGGCGGTCTATGCTCCATCTCATGTAGAAGAGCAGGCTGGCGATGGAGAGGAAAGAAACCGCAAGGACAAGCAGCAGAAGGGCGGGGCGAAGGGCGGATTCCGGCTGGACGAGCCTGTCCTTCGCCAGGAAGTAAATGGCGTTTCCGACCTGCTTTTGCGAAATTTCGTCCAAGACCGGAAAAGCGATCTTGAACTCCCGCTTGGCCGAATACAGGTCGTAGTGAAGCTCGCGGTTGGCGTTGTCCACTCCTGGAAGAAGGGAGTCGGACGAGCGGAAGGAAACCGTCCCGTCCAATCGGGCGTAGGCCAGGTCCACCTTGCTCGCGGCCGCCAGCCTCTTCAGCTCGGCCTGCGCCTCTTCGGTGCCGCTTCTTTCGTGGTTTTGCTCGAGATAGAGCATAAGCGGATTGACCGCCAGCCGAACCTGATTCATGACATGGGCGGGAGAAGGCTCCCGTTCTGCGGAGAAATCCTTCGCCGCCATATAGGCGGTGCTTCCGGCAAGCAGGAGAAGCAGCAGCAGGACAGCTGCCATCCATCGTTTGAACCCGTTGCGAAATGACATTTTTCATCCCCAGACGCATTTGTTAGTCGACGCTGAATTTATAGCCGACGCCCCATACCGTTTTGAGATAGACGGGATTGGAAGGGTCGGCCTCAAGCTTTTCCCGCAGCCTTCGGATATAGACGGTGACTGAATTCTCATCGCCATAGGCGGCATGTCCCCACAGCGCGTCCAGCAGCTGGGCTCTTGAGAACACCTGGTTTTTGTGGCTGGCCATATGGAACAGAAGCTCGAATTCCTTGGCGGACAAGGCGATCTCTTGCCCGTCTGCCATAGCTTTATAGGCTTTGCGGTCCAGCTCCAGTCCTCCGAAGCGCAGCCAATCCGGATCATGGGCCGGCGCGGCCAGGCGGTCATGCCGGCGGAAGTAAGCGTTGATGCGTGCCAGAAGCTCGCTTAGCGAGAACGGCTTTGTCATATAGTCATCGGCGCCGAAGCCAAGCCCGAGCACCTTGTCCGTATCGCTGGTGCGGGCGCTCAGAATGAGAATAGGCACCTCGCTCCGTTCCCGGATCTCGCGGCACAGCTCGATGCCCTCCATATCGGGAAGCATGAGATCGAGAATGACATAATCCGGCTGAAGCAGCTCGATGATCTTCAAGCCGTCCCGGCCGTTTCCGGCCACGGCGGCTTCATAGCTGTTGCGGGTCAAATAATCCCGCAGGATGCGGGAAATATCCTTTTCATCCTCGATGATAACAATTTTTTTAAGTCTATTCATGTGACCATCCTTTTCAGCATGCGCATGATTCCGATCATAATTTTTTCCTCGATATCCTTATTGTAGCCGATGCGGCGCCCGGTTGGACAGCCATCTGCGCGCAGCAAAAAAACCTGCCTCATGGACATGGACAGGTTTAAAAAATTCTCCATCGGCTGTTTTTCCGGGCCTGCTCTCCTGCCGGAGCGGAGAAGCTCGAGGAAAACGGGCAGCCTGCGTCTTTACGGGAAGAACACAGGCTCCTGCGAAGCGGCGCTACTTCAAAATCTTCCTGATCCACTTCAGCTTGTCTCCGTATGGCGGGTACAGGAAGCTGGAGTTGAACTTCGTGCTGCGCTTCATGACGCTCTTCTTGTGGGAGAACAGCTCGTAGCTGTGGCGCCCGTGGTAAGCGCCGATGCCGGAACTGCCGACGCCTCCGAACGGAAGCTCGGGATTGACGATATGGGAGATCGTGTCATTGACGCTGCCTCCGCCGAACGGCACGCGGGCCAGCACCTCCTCTTCCACCTCCTTGCTGGAGGTGAACAGATAGAGAGCCAGCGGCTTGGGACGGCTGTTGATGAGACGGATCGCTTCATCCAGGCTTTCGTACTCGAGGATGGGAAGCAGGGGGCCGAACAGCTCCTCCCGCATGGAAGCCGAGCGGTGGAAGTCGGCCTCCAGCAGCGTCGGCTCGATATAGAGAGAGTCCCGGTCTCTTTTGCCTCCGTGAAGAATGGTTTCCTTGTCCTGCTCCAGCACGTCCGCGAGCCGGTCGAACTGGCGGGCGTTCACGATCCGGCCGAAGTCCGGGCTGACGGAGGCATCTTCTCCATAAAAGCGGGTGAAGGCTTCCTTCAGCCGGGCTGTCAGCTCCTGCTTGACCGATTTGTCCACGAGCAGGTAGTCCGGAGCGATGCAGGTCTGGCCGGCGTTCATCAGCTTGCCCCAGGCAATCCGCTGCGAGGCTGTTTTCAGGTCGGCCGTACGCTCGACGATGACGGGGCTTTTGCCGCCAAGCTCCAGCGTGACGGGAACGAGATTTTTCGCCGCGGCCTCCATGACGATGCGGCCGACGGGCACGCTGCCGGTGAAGAAGATGTAATCGAACGGAGCCGCCGTCAGAGCTGCGGTCGTTTCCTTCTCGCCTTCGATCAGGCGGATATAGGAAGGGTCGAACGTGTCCCGGATGAGCTCCGCGATGACAGCCGACACATGGGGCGTATTCTCGGAAGGCTTGAGCACGGCGCAGTTGCCGGCGGCGATCGCCCCTAGCAGCGGCTCGATCAGCAGCTGGAACGGATAGTTGAACGGGCCGATGATGAGCACGGTGCCGTACGGCTCCCGAAGGATGCGGCTGCTGGCCGGCATTTGGAATATCGGGGTGCCGGTCCGTTCGGGCTTCGCCCAGCGCTTGAGCTTGCGCGTCATCAGGCGCAGGCTGCTGAGCGTGTACCCGATCTCGGACATATAGGCTTCGGTTTCGCTTTTGTGCAGATCCTGGTAGAGAGCCTCGCTAAGGCGCTGCTCATACCGGCGTATCGCCTCGCCAAGCCGGTTAAGCTGCCCGATGCGGAAGGCGATCGGAAGAGTGGCGCCGGTGGCGAAGAAGCGGCGATGCTCTTGAAGAACGGCTTCGGCATCAGGGGGGCTAACGGTATTCATCCAGCTTCCTCCTCGACAATAAGGATGGCTTACAGGCAGTCTTCTTCCAGTGCGGCGAGAAGCTTCTTCAACAACGCGGCGGAAGCCCCCAGGGTGATGGAGTAATGGCGCTGCGTGCCCTGCTGCTCGCAGGCGACGAGTCCGGCCTGCAGGAGCAGCTTCAGATGGTGGGAGACGGCGGGCCTCGAGAGGCGGAGCTTGTCGGTCAGCTCGTTCACGGTCAAGGTTCCATGCTCATGCAGCAGCATCAGAATTTCCTGACGGTTGGAATCTCCCAGCGTCTGAAAGACAGGAAGGCATTCCCGCAGATGCTGAAGCGCCAGCTTGCCCATGGGAATCTCCTCCTTCTATCTATAGTCCAAAGGTTTAAAAACTTGAACGGTCGATGAAATCATATCATGAGTGCCCCCGGTTCTCCAAACCTGCGGCTGGCGCCGAGAAGCCGGTCCGGGCAGCGATTTCGGTGTCCGATCCAAACATGCCGAGATCGCTCCCGGGCTTGCTTCCGCCTATTTCTTCTTGAGCACATCCCACGAAGCGGCGCTGATGGCTTCGATCTCGCTCCGTGTCAAGGAGAGCTTCATCGCGCTGACGTTCTCCTCCGCATGCTTGACCTTTGTCGCTCCCGGAATGGCGAACACCGTCTGGCCATGGAAATGAATCATCCAGCTCAAAGCGACCTGGGTCGGCGTCGCGTCATGCTTGGCGGCGGTATGCTCCAGCAGCTCGATGAGCGGGAGCGATTTTTTCAGGCCGGCAGCCCGGAAGCCGGAGCTCCACCTTCTCGGCCCCTTGACGGCCCGAACCAGCGCTTCGCTGCGATGGAATTTGCCGCTCAGCAGCCCTTGCTCCAGCGGCGAATAAGCGATAATCGCAACGCCAAGCTCCTTGGCCGTATCCAGGCTGTCATTCTGCTCGATTCTGCGGTCCAGCAGGCTGTATTTGACCTGGTTGGAGACGAGGCGAAGTCCATGCTCCTTGAGCGCCCGGTCCGCTTCGCGCATTTTGGCCGCGGAGAAGTTGCTGACGCCGACATATTCGATTTTGCCCTGCTTCACCAGTTTCGCCATTTCGTTCATTTCGCTTGTTGCCGACGAGAAGGAGAACGGCTGATGCACCTGATGAAGATGAATCGTGCGGTGATCGAGCATTTGCAGCCGGACCCCGATCGTCGCGCCGATGCTGCGGGCCGTTCGGAACGCCGGCCACCATTTTGTCGCAATATGGGCTTCCTCCGCCAGAGGGCTGTTCGTTTCCTTGAGCGCCTCCGCCAGCATCTGCTCGGATTTCCCGCCACCGTAAACCTCGGCGGTATCGAACCAGTTGATGCCTCCCGCAAGGCTCGTCTGGACGATCTCGACGATATCCGGCTTCGGCAGCGCGGGCCAAAACTTGCCGATCAAGCCTTTGCCCCCGCTGAACTGCCAGCAGCCAAGCCCGAGCGGCGAAAGCATCAAATCCGAGTTCCCCAGCTTGCGGCGCGGAGCCGATGTCTCCATATTCATCCCATCACGTTCCTCTCGTTTTGAATTCACGTTCAAGGCGCGATGCCTTTGAAAAACAGCTCGAAGCTGATCGCCATCTGATTGGACAGCCGATCGTCTCCCAGTCCCTTGCCCCAGTAAAGCAGAACGCCGTCATACGTCTGTACGGCCAGATCCGCGATCATCCGGGCAGGGATGGAAGCGTTGATCTCTCCTCTGAGCTGGGCGGAGGCGATAATCCCGGCGAGCATCTCCTTGAAGGGCTCGTTTTTGGTTTTTTCCAGCTCCAGCAGCTTCCGGTTGGTCAGCGTCGATTGGTTCAATGCGAGTATGAGCGGACGGTCCGGCGGAAGCTTGCGGCACATATCCATCAGGAACTCGCGGACGAGCGGAATGATCGGACCGGGATGCTCCGCCAGCTTCGACAGCTCCTCGGCAGCGAACGTCAGCTGAATGTCGCAGAGCACCTCTTCCTTGCTTTCAAAATAATTGAAAAAGGTTCCTTTGGCTACGCCGGCATGATCGGTAATCTGGTTGACTGTCGTCTCCGCGTATCCATGCCGGGCGAACAGCTCCAGCGCGCAGCGGACGATGGCGTCTCGGGTCGCTTTTTTTTTCTCTTCTCGGTTGATCGGAACCAGCTCCAGACAACGTAAATTCGGCCGAAAGTGGACTGTATTGATTTATGACCCAAAGTACACGGTTTAAATGTCGCTCTACATACAGCATCTTTTTTTAAAAAAAATCGGTTCGTTGCAATCGAGCAGAACGAATGGTTCCATTGTATGCGGATAAATGACTATTGGTCAAGATAATGAAATACACCCCAGCCGCGCAAGCGTGGAGCACGCCAGTTCGAAGCCCGGTTTTCCGATGCGCCTTCATCGGCATGCTGAACAAGCCCGGGATTGCTCCCGGGCTTGTTTCTTTTCCATCGAATTCGTCATACGGCTCCGGCTGTGCCTTCTCCGCCGCGAGGCTGCCTGGACGCAAGGCAGTACCAGGCCAGCACGGCCGAGGAAATCAGGCTGACTCCCAGCAGGACGGCATAAACCTTGGAATAGCTGTCGGCAGCGGGCAGAGCGGAATAATGATGCAGCAGCAGGCCGCATACGGCGGTGGAGACCGAGCCTCCGAAAAACTGCATCAGCTGCATGAAGCCCATCCCCGAGCCGAGGGATTCTCTCGGCAGCAGCTGCGACGTCTCGTTGTTCAGCGATGCGGTCGAGGCCGATATGGCCGGCGAGAACAGCAGATAGCCGCACAGGATGAAGGCGGCGGAACGGGACACGCCGAGCATCTGGGCAAGCAGCACCCCGGCCAGCACGCCATGCCCGATGAGCAGGAACAGCCGGTTGCCGAAGCGGTCGATCCAGCGGCCGACGAACGGCGTCAGAATCGCGGACAGGACCGCTCCCGGAGCGATCGTGAGGCCGATCGCCAGCGGAGAGCGCCCGTACAGATCGGCCAGGGCGAGCGGCATCAGGAACAGATTGCCGAGGTTCATGACGAGCACGCACCAGCCGACGGCCAGCAGCTTGCGGTAGCTCCGGTTTTTCAGCAGTCCGGAATTGAGGAAGGGGGACCGGCTGCGGCGGATATGCCATACATGGACGATCAGCGAGAGCAGGCTGACGGCAAGCCACCACGGCGAGAGCCTCGTGATTGCGAGCAGCAGCGACAGCGCGTTGATGACGGTGAGAGCCGCTCCGGCCGCGTCGAAGCCGCTGGAGGGCGGGGCGTCCTTCGGCAGCAGCCGGAGCAGGAAGGGCACGACGAGCAGCACGAGGCAGGTGAAGCCGAACAAGCCGTTCCAGCCCCAGTATTCCGTAATCAGGCCGCCGACGATGGGACCCATCCCGAAGGCCATCGCGCTGCCTGCCGAAATCATCGCAATGGCGCTGCCTCTGCGGTTAGCCGGCACATAACGTCCGGCGATGATCAGGCCGAGGCCGGCCATGACGCCCGCGCCGGCCGATTGCAGCAGCCTCGCGGCGAGCAGGATCGCGAAGCTGCGGGCGAACAATCCGGTCATCGAGGCGATGCCGAGCACGGTCAGGCCGATGACGAGCAGCCGCCGGAGCGGCACGGAATCCGAGAGCCGGCTGTAGATCACGGTCGAGAGGGCATATCCGATCGAGTAGCCGGAGATGATCCAGGAAGCGAGATCCGCCGTAATATGGAGATCCCGGATGATGCTCGGCATGGAGACATTGAACATGGTGGTGTTCATGATGACGATAAAGAGGCCGCAGGTCCATACCGTCATGATCAGACGATCGTTGACGGGCTGCGGCGATGATGCGGAAGCGGATGACAAGGTCAAGGATTCCTTTCCAGGTTTTCTATACTGATTTCGTATATCCTATTTTAGAAGGAAGTCTTATTCTCCGCCAGCTCGCTTCACCCTGCATTCACTCCTAGAAACGAGAGGAACAGCTGTTCCAGGAACGTTTCCGACGACATGCCCCTTGTCTTCTTTTGGAACAGATAGAAATCGCTGCTCAGTGCGGTCAGCAGCAGATCGGCGGTGAAGATGCTGTCGGGCTGATGCTGCCCTGCGGCCGCCATTTCATCGAGCAGCCTGACCAGCAGCCCATGGAGCTCCTCGTAGAGAGGACTCGCCGCTCTGGCTTGAAAGCCTCTTCCGGAGGAAGCGGGATTTTCCACGCCGGCGAGAAGCTGGACCTTCTTTTCCCTGAACCTCAAAAAGAGAGCGAGAACCCCTTGAAGCCGCTCCCTTGGAGGAGCGGAAGCATGAAGCTCGAGGAAAGCCTCCATTTCTTCGAACAAGAGCACCACCGTATCCTTGATGAGATCGAGACACAGCTCGCTCTTGTTGCGGTAGCGGCGGTACAGCGTTCCGGGCCCGATTCCGGCTTCGATGGCGATCTGGTTCATGCTGACATTCTCGACTCCGTGCCCGTCGAACAGCCGCTGGGCGGCATCCAATATCCGCAGCCGGTTCTCGGCGGCGTCCCGTCTTTCCATTCGAGGGGCTGGTATTTTATCATCCTTCATTTTCGATCCCATCCTCAATCCAGATAGAGAAGGCTTCATTGACAAGCGGAGATGTCTCCGCTTAACATGAAGAGGAGAGCTCTCCGTTTATAGGCACCCTTCCATCATAACCAACGAAAGAGGTGCAGTAAACATGCAGCAGCCATCCTCAAACGCCGCGCTTCCGGTCATGGACATGCAGAACGGCATCGTGTCCCGCTTCGCCGGCCAGACGTAAGTGCCGGAGCCTTTTCAGCTGGCAATAGCGGCGGCCCGCAGCCATGGGATTCCGGTAATTTTCGTAAAGCTCGCCTTCCGCAGCGGAGCTCCGGAAATCAGCATGCGCAACAAGGGGTTTACGGTCTATGCGGGAGCGACCGATAGGGGCGAATCCGATCCGTTCTCGCAAATTCATGAATCGGTTCAGCCTCTGCCGGGCGAGGCGGACGGAAAGGAAGTCTTGGTCATGCCGTTATGGAAACGAAATATGATCTTCTGCTGGTTCGGCATGTTCGTCACCGGCGTGGGGATGAGCCAGATCGCGCCGATCATGCCGCTCTACATTCAGCATATGGGCGTGCACAGCTCGGCCTCGATCGCGCGGCTGTCCGGATGGGCCTTCGGAGTTACCTTCATTCTATCCGCTGTCTTCTCGCCGATCTGGGGCGCGGCAGCCGACAAGGTCGGGCGCAAGCCGATGCTGCTGCGGGCCAGCCTCGGCATGGCTGTCGTCATCTTCTGCATGGGCTTCGCGGCGAATGTGCCGGTCCTGATCGGACTGCGGCTGCTGCAGGGAGTCATAACCGGCTACAGCACGGCCTGTACCGCGATGATCGCGGCGCAGACGGATCGGGAGCATGCGGGCTGGGCGCTCGGAACGCTCTCCACCGCCAATGTGTCCGGAGGCCTTCTCGGCCCGATGATCGGCGGTTTCATGGCGCAGTCGTTCGGGCTGCGATACGTCTTTTTCATTACCGGCGCGCTGATGCTGGTCGCTTTTCTCACCACCGCTTTTTTCGTCAAGGAATCCTTTGTCCGGGAAGAGAAACGGAGGCCGGAGATGGGCGGGATATGGAGCTCGATCCCCGAGAAGGGCCTGACGCTCACCTTGTTCGTGACCTTCTTCATCCTCACCGTGGCGCTTTACTCCGCCGAGCCGATCCTTGCCGTCTACATGACGGAGCTGGCCCGAGGCAGCGGGCACATTGCCCTGATGGCCGGAATCACCTTCTCGGCATCAGGCGTGGCGACGATTGTCGCTGCTCCGAGACTCGGCAGGCTGTCCGATCGGATCGGGGCGCATAAGATCATTCTGGCCGCTTTGATTGCCGCCGGCGTCCTCTTCATTCCGCAGGCGTTCGTTGCCGATCCCTGGGAGCTTATGGGGCTCAGGTTTTTGCTCGGCCTGACCGCGGCGGGACTGACGCCGTCCGTGAACGTGCTGTTGAAGAAAATCACGCCTCCGTCCTTGACCGGCAGGATGTTCGGCTTTTCCATGTCGGCCGGATATTTGGGCGTGTTTGCCGGATCGGTTTTGGGAGGACAGATTGCGGCGTGGCTGGGCATCCGGTACGTCTTTTTCCTCACCGGCGTCTTGTTGCTGCTGAATGCGGCATGGGTCTATTGCAAGCTGTACGAACCGATAAAGGAGAGATCCGCGACATGAATGTCAAGCAAGTGTCGGAGCATATCTGGAGCTTGAAAGCCTGGATGATCATCCCGGTCCATGTGTGGGCGGTCGTCGGCAAGGACGGCGTGACCTTGGTGGATGCGGGCGTGCCGTGGATGGCGAAGAACATCACCCGCCTGCTGGACGGGCTTCAGGCGGGTCCGCTGCAGCGGATTCTGCTGACGCATGGCCATGCCGACCATGTCGGCTCGCTCAAGAAGCTTCTCGAAGCGAAGCAAGTTCCCGTATACGCCCATAGCCGGGAAATTCCTTATGCCGAGGGGCGGACGCCTTATCCGAAAAAAGACAAGGTTTCGGCCGGCGTCCCTGAAGGCACGCTGACAGCGCTGCCCGAAGAGGCATCGGGAGCACTGGCGCCAATCGGAGAGTTGAAGCCGTATTTCACGCCCGGCCACTCGCCCGGCCATGTCGTTTATTATCATGAAGGCGATGATGTCCTGCTGGCGGGGGACTTGTTCAACTCGCGGAAGGGCAAAGTTCTCCAAGCCAGGTTCACGCCGGATCCGGACGAGGCGATGCGCAGCAGCGCCATCCTCAAGGAGCTGCGTCCGGCCAAGCTGGAAGTTTGCCACGGAGATACCGTCCTCCAGCCTGCGGATCAGTGGGATGACCTGATGAAGCCATATGCAGGAGACAACAACTAAAGCCGCCCGGATGCATCCGGGCGGCTTCGCGGTCGGGACGGTCCATTCGGACCGTCCCGTTTTTCATGAATCAGGCTTTTTTGAGCAGAAGATAGATGAAGTAAGGGGCTCCGATGAACGCGGCCACGGTTCCGGCCGGGATGCCGGCCGGATCGGCCATGTTGCGGCCGATCATGTCGGCCGCCATCAGCAGCACGCCGCCGGTAAGGATGGCGATCGGCAGCGACAGCTGGTTGCGCGGCCCGACAAGCGTCTTGGCGATATGCGGCGCCATCAGCCCGATGAAGGAAATGCCGCCGGTGACAGCGACCGAGGAGGCCGCCAAGGCGACGGCGGCGATGAGCAGCTTGACCCGCTCCCGGTTCACGGGCAGGCCGATGCCGACGGCTACCGTCTCGCTCAGCTCCAGCAGATTGAGCTGGTTGGCCTTGTAGAGAGTGAACGGAATCAGGATGACGAGCCAAGGCAGGAGAGCCCAGATGAAGATCCAGTCGGTTCCCCAGATGCTGCCCGCGAGCCATTTGGCGATGAAGTCCACCTTCTCGCGCGTGGCCGAAGAGATGATGACGACCATGATGCCGGAGAGGGACAGGGAAAATCCGACCCCGACCAGCACGAGCCGGACAGGCTGGAGGCCTTCTCCTCTTCGGTAGGAGAACAGGTAGATGAGCAGAGCCGTGACCATCGCGCTGGCGAAGGAGACGAACGTGATCAAGTACACGAACGAGCCGGGCTCGATGGGGGCGAACAGGAAGAAGAGCGCGACGCCGAGGCCGGCGCCGGTATTGATGCCGATAATGCCGGGATCCGCCAGATCGTTGCGGGTCACCCGCTGCAGGATGGCGCCGGAGAGGGCGAGGCCCATGCCGGCCAGGAACGTAATGAAGATTCTCGGGAGCCGGATCGAGAGGATCAGATCTTCCTTGACGGTTCCGTGGCCGAACAGCACCGGGAGCAGGCGCTTGTAGCCGAGGCTGGAGTAGCCCCATCCGGCGCTGATGAACATGACGGCTGCGGCGAGCGCGATCAGGACAGCGACGATGATGCGCTGCCTGCGGATAATCGAAGGGGCGATCATTGGAATGCACGCCCTCCTTTCTTCACGATCCAGAGGAAGAACGGCAGGCCGATCATGGCCACGATGGCCGTAATCGATGTTTCGTACGGAGCGTTGATCGTACGGCCGAGCGTATCGGCAACCAGCATGAGCGCTCCTCCTCCTGCAGCCGATATCGGGATGACGAACCGGTAGTCGGGTCCGACGATCTTTCTCGCGATATGCGGCACGAGCAGCCCGAGGAACGCCAGGTTGCCCACCAGGGCGACCGACGCGCCGGCCAGGATGATGACGACGACGTACAGCAGCATTTTGATCCGGGCGATGTTCTGGCCGAGCCCGGTCGCCACGTCCTCATTCAGGCTCATGATCGTCAGATGTCTGGAGAACAGCAGCGCCAGCACGATGCCGGCGGCGATGAAAGGCGTAATCGCGCCGAGCTGCTTCCAGGTCGTGCCGATGACGCCGCCGGAGTTCCACAGAGATACTTGCTGCGATATTTTGAAATAAAGGCCGACCGCCTCGGCGACCGCGTAGAGAAGAGCCGATACGGCCGCTCCCGCAAGCACGATGCGCAGAGGCGAGAAGCCGCCCTTCTGCACGGCCCCGATTCCGAAGACGACGAGCGCGCCGAAGGAGGCTCCGGCGAAGCAGCTCAGCATGATGCCGAAGTAGCCGGCCTGAGGGAACAAGGCGATCGTGATGGCCAGCATCGCGTTGGCTCCGGCCGTCAGTCCCAGCAGGCCCGGATCCGCGAGCGGATTGCGGGTCATTCCCTGCATGACGGCGCCGGATACGGCGAGCGCGGCTCCTACGGCAAGCGCGGCCAGCTCGCGGGGCAGGCGGAATTCGCGGATGAGCAGGATGTTTTTGCTCGTTTCGCTGGAGGTCATGGCCAGCCAAACTTCGCGGAAGCCGATGTCGGCCGCTCCGAGCAGCATCGAGGCGAGGAAGGCGGCGGCAAGGACAAGCAGGGAGGCGGCAAGCTTATACCCGAAGGGAAGCCTGCGGCGGATTGGACTGGACATCGATGATCATTCCTTTACCCGAAATAGAGGAAAGGAACTCCAGATAGAGTTCCTTCCGGCTTTCATTCGTTTCCGAGGAAATGCTGCTTGAAGAATTCAAGCTGGTATTCGAGCGAAACCGGGTCGTTGAAGTAGAATTCTTTGGCGTTGGCTTCGAACACCCGGTTGTTTTTGACGGCCGGAATGTTTTTGTACGTTGCGGATTCCTGGTAGGAGTTGTCGGTGTCCGGGTTTTTGCTGACGATCATATAATCGCCGGCGAATTCCGGGAGCACCTCGATCGACAAGGCGTAATAGCCTTCCTTGAGCGCGTTGTCGATGACCTTTTGCGGCATCTTCAGCTTCATTTCCTGGTAGAGGATCTCCGTTCCGCGTCCCCATGCGTCTCCGAATACGTAGATCTGCTTGTCGAAGTTCTCGGTGACCGAGACGGTCGCGTCCTCTCCGATCTTCGCCCGGATCTCCTCGCCGGCAGCCTTGGAGCGCGCTTTGAAGTCGTCGATCCAGGCCTGGGCTTCTTTTTCCTTGTTCAGCAGCTTGCCGATCTCCAGATGCTGGGTCAGGTAGTCGACCTTGTTGTAGGTGAACGTGACGGTAGGAGCGATTTCCTTGAGCTTGTCGATGTTCTTGTCCGTCGACGCCGCGATGATGAGATCGGGGTTCAGCTCCACGATCTTCTCCAGGCTGTCCGCGCTGACTTCCTGAGCGCCTGCTAGCTTATCCTGGAAGCGGGGATTGTCTTTGGACCAGCTGTCCACGCCGACCAGGTTGACCCCGAGCGCAATCACGTTGCCTGTATAGGAGGCGAGGACGACGACCCGCTGCGGATTGGCAGGCACTTCGACGGGACCATTTTCCGATTGATATGTAATCGTTCCTGTCGCTGCCGGCCCGGCCGCAGTTTCCGTTCCGGAGGCGGTGTTTTGAGCGGCTCCGGCGTTGGCGCTGCCTGTATTGGCGCTGCCTGCATTGCCGCTGCCTGCATTTTCCGAGGTTGTGCTGCCGCATGCGCTCAGGACAAGGACCAGGGCCAGCAGGGCAGGAACTAGAAGCTTTTTCAACTATGAACTCCCCTTTTTAATTGATAATGATTATCAGTATTAGTTCGTTTCCCACTATAAAACGAGCGGGAGGAGGTTGTCAATACGAAATAACGAGCATAAACAACCGATCGAGGCAGGACTGAAGTCCTTCTCCGGAAGTCCCAACGTTAACAGGGAGTTAATGAAAATCCTCATGTTCGTTAACTTTCCTCTGCTAGGATAGATGCGGAACTAGCATAAATTGGCATCATGCGGGGGCTGACGAGATGAAGAAGATAAGCGCGGTTGCAAGGTCCATGAAAATGAAGCTGGCGGCAAGCTTCCTCTTTATTGCCCTCTTTTTCCTGGCGGCGGTCCTTTATCAGGACGGCATGCAGGGCGGCGTCAGGAATTCCATGACGCAGCTGAAGACGGAGATGGAGAAGCGGATCACGACGGCCAAGATCAATCAGTTCCTGCAGGAAATGAACGCGGCCGAGAGCCAGCTGAAGCAGACGAGCGACACGGATACGGCCAAGCCGTTCGGGACGATGAGCGCGGCCCTGCACAAGGAGCTGGACAAGCTGTCGTTTCCGGAAGGAGGAACGGCTGCGGAGGATCTATCCAATCTGAAAAGCAAGGTCGGCGAGTACGAGAAGGATTTTGCCGGCATGGTCGAGGCTCTCGACGATCCCGACATGGATCCGCTCGCCGTCCTCGAAAAAGTCGATCAGCTCCATACGAAAGCGTCGGCGGAAAGCCAGAACATGCTCGACATCACCTCGCGGCTGGGAGCGGCAGCAGACCGGAACGCGCGGTCGGCCCAGGAGCGGTCGTTCGAGCTGCTCAGCCAGACATCGGATGCCGCCCTGTACGGACTCGGCATCGTCCTCCTGTTCACGGTTCTGGTCGCCTTCTTCCTGATCCGCTCGTTCGCCTCCTCGGTCAACCGGCTGCAGAAGGCGGTCGCGGCGCTGGCGGCCGGGGATATGCGCGTGCGGATCAATTCCCGCAGACGGGACGAGCTCGGCGAGCTTAGCCGGCACTTCGACGATATGGTGTCCAAGGTCCGCAGCATGCTGGGCCAGACGCGCGGAGTGGCCGCCTCGATGACGGACTACTCCGAGTCGTTCCGCTCCTCTGCCGGCGTGACGGCCAAGGCCAACGAGGACATTCTCGTTTCCATCGGGGAGATTTCCGCCGGTGCGCAGCAGCAGTCCGGATTGTCGGAGCACAGCGCCCTGCTTATCGGGCGGCTCGAGCATGAGCTCGATGAGATGCTGGAGGCGATGGACGCCGTCATGTCGGCAAGGAAGCAGTCCGGCGCCAATATCGGCAACGGGCTGTCGGCGATGGGAGAGCTGGGCGGTTCGGCGAGACGCTCCGGCGAATCGATCGAGGGGATGTACAGGCAGCTGGATACGTTGAGCCGCCAGTCGGAGGAAATTACCGGCGTGACGCGGCTGATCGCGCAGATATCGGCCCAGACGCAAATTCTGGCCTTGAATGCCTCTATCGAAGCGGCCCAAGCCGGCGTCCACGGCAGAGGCTTCGCCGTCATCGCGGAGGAGGTCCGCCAGCTGGCGTCCCAGACGAAGCAGTCGACCTTCCATATCGGTGGCTTGATCGAAAGGCTCCAGGAAGGGATGGCGAGCTTCCGGGAGTCCATGCTGGAGACGAAGCGCGGACTTGACGAGCAGGAAGGACAGGTCGCGGTCACGCTCGACGCCTTCGAATCCATCAGCCGTTCCATGGAAGACATCGGCACCCGCATCCATCATGTCCACGGCCAGGTGCAGCGCACGCGCAGCAGCAACGAGGAGCTGGCCGAAGCGGTCCGCAGCGTCGCCGCCATAGCCGGGCAGACCGCAGCGGGAGTGGAGCGGATGAGCGCCTTGAGCACGGAGCAGCATGAGGCGATCCGGGGAATCGCGGGCCAGGCGGGAGATATCCATGACCTGTCGGGCCGTCTGTTTGGGGAGATCAGCGTTTTCGTTCTTGAAGACGAGGATTCCCATTCTCAGTCGTAAATGAAAAAAAACGCCTTCGCAGGCGTTTTTTTGTTCTTATTTGGCGCCCGGAATCTCGACCTGGGGGTCGACATCCTGGTCGTAATCGACGCCTTCCGTCTCGAATCCGAACAGCTGGAAAAATTCGCGGCGGTAGCCTTCGAGATCCGTCAGGCTGTAGATGGAATCGGTGTCGACGCGGTTCCAGACGGCATCCACTTCCTCCTGCACGTCCGCTCGCAGCTCCCAGTCGTCGATGCGGATGCGGCCCTTCTCGTCGACCGGCGTGCCGGCCGGATGGTAGAGGCGGTCGGCGAAGAGGCGGTGGGACTGCTGGATCGTATTCTCGTGCAGGCCCTTCTCCTTCATGATCTTGTAGAGAGCCGAGACGTAGAGGGGAACGACGGGAATCGCCGAGCTCGACTGCGTCACGAGCGCCTTGCTGACCGAAACGTAAGCGCGGCCGCCGATCGGGGAGAGCTGATCTCCGAGGCGCAGCGCCGTCGCTTCCAGGTCGTCCTTGGCCTGCCCGATCGTGCCGTCGCGGTAGATGGCCTGCGTGATTTCCGAACCGATATAGGAATAGGCGATTGTCACCGCGCCTTCGGCGAGCAGGCCGGCAGCCTGCAGCCGGTCGATCCAGCGCTGCCAGTCGGCTCCGCCCATGACGGCTACCGTCTGGGCGATGTCGTCGCCTTCGGCCGGCTCGATCGTCACGTCGGTCACTTCGCCGGTATGGAAGTTGACGGTTTTGTTGCTGTAAGGAGCGCCGATCGGCTTCAGCACCGAGTTGAACGTCTCTCCCGTATCGGGATCGGTACGGCGGGGAGCCGCGACGCTGTAGACGACGAGATCCACCTGGCCGAATTCCTTGGCGATGGCGTCAAGGACGCGGTCCTTCGTCTCGTCGGTGAAGGCGTCTCCCGTCACGCTGATGGACTTCAGTCCAGCCTCGGCCGCCTTGCGCTCGAATGCGGCCGAGTTGTACCAGCCGGCGGACGCGGTGCGCTTGTCGGTAGCGGCGCTCGGGCGGAAGACGCCGATCGTGTCGGCGCCGGCTCCGAATGCGGCGGCGATGCGGGCAGACAGGCCATATCCGGTCGAAGCGCCGAGCACGAGCACGCGCTTGGGGCCTTCCCACTTCGGCTGGCTTTGTATGTAGTCGATCTGCTCCTGGACCTGTTTGGCGCAGCCTTCCGGATGGGCTGTCGTGCAGATGAAGCCGCGGGTTCTTGGTTTGATGATCATGGAACGCTTCCTCTCTGTGCCGATAATGAATACGGTCTATATTTTAACGAGTTTGGCGCCAAAAGGGAAACAAAAGGGCCGACGCCGTCATGACTTCCGTCCGGCATGGGCATTCTAAGCAGGCTTCGCTGCCTGGCTGGCCGCCTGCCAGTCCGGCTGTCTGCAGGCCGTGCCGCTGTCGGGCCGCCTGCCAGCGGAGCGGGTGCAGGTCCAGGCGAGAAAGGAGGCATGAGCCATGTCGCGCAACAAAAAGCATTCGTTCGAGGACAAGCAGAAAGGATACGCGGAGCGGAGCAAGGAAGCCGAGAACAATCTTGCCGCTTCCACGAACGAGAACAGGAACCAGAAAGGCCATGTGCCGAACAGCCCTTCGACAGGCTGACCGGGGCAAGCGCCAAGCGTGAATGGGGGCCGGACCGGGCGGAAGCCGGGTCCGGCTTTTTTGCAGGTTTGACGGCGGCTCCCCAAGGTAAAGTATGATAGGCAGGAACGCCGAAAGGGGAGGATGCAGGGTGAGATTCAAAGGAAAGACGGTCGTCGTGACCGGAGCCGGCTCCGGAATCGGACGTGCAGTCGCGCTGGGATACGCTGCGGAAGGCGCGGATGCCGTGCTTGTCGACCGAAATCGGGCCGGCGCCGATGAAACCGCGTCTCTGATCCGGGCAAGCGGAGGAAGCTGCTCGGCATGGACGGCCGATCTCGGCAAGCCTGAGGACATCGCCGCTTTGTTCGCAGGCATCAAGGAAAGGTATGGAAGAGTCGACATTCTGATCAACAATGCCGGCATCAGCGCCTTCAAGTCCATCTGGGAGCTGAAGGTGGAGGAATGGGACGAGGTGCTGAACAGCAACCTGCGCGGCACCTTCCTCTGCAGCCGCGCTGCGGCCCTCCTGATGAAGGAGGACGGCCGGGGAGGCTCCATCGTCAATATGGCCTCGACGCGCGCGTTCATGTCGGAGCCTTCCTCCGAAGCGTACGCCGCCTCCAAGGGAGGGATCCTGTCGCTTACGCACGCCTTGGCGTTGTCGCTCGGCGGGGAAGCCATCCGGGTCAATTCCGTGAGCCCGGGCTGGATCGAGACCGGCAGCACGGCCAAGCTGAGCGAAGCCGACCACAGGCAGCATCCGGCGGGAAGGGTAGGACGTCCGGAGGATGTCGTCCGGGCCTGCTTCTACTTGACCGATCCGGACAACGATTTCGTCACGGGTACGAATGTGACGGTCGACGGGGGCATGACCCGCAAAATGATCTACATCGAATAAGCGGCCGCACCCGTACCTGAATGCCGACGCGCAAGAAGTGGGGCCAGCAGGGGAGGCCGCTGAAAAAGCTGTCTTCTGCGTTCGCGGATCATTCTTCCGATCGCCGTTGTCCCCGAATTTCTCTGATCCTTGCCATTGTTGCGGTCGAAATCCGGTGACAAAGGCGACCCCATTCGTTTCTCCAGAACGATTCCGCGCCTTTCGCTTGTTTTTCAGCCGCCTCCAGCCGGGGGCGGCTTTTTTCTTTTCCCCGGGGACTAATTCGGCCCACTGCGATCCGCGGACAATGGCTGTAGCAGAGGGGCTCCAGGCTTCAGTGGATAAAGTTTCCGCCAGAGGGATAATCTAACCTCGAAAGAGGTGCGGAGATGAAAAAAACGAATTTGTTCGGCCTGCTGCCGGCTGTCATGATCCAAATCCTGTCTGTCGGCCTCGTCAACCATGTCCTCATCGTGCCTCTTATTCTGCACACCGCCAAGCGGGACAGCTGGATGTGTCCGGTGATCGCTTGGATCATCGCCGTTTTATGGGTCAGCTTTCCCGTATACGGCACGATGAAGCGGCTGAACGGATCCTTGAAGTCCATGCTGGAGAGGGTTATGGGCAGAGCCGGCTCCTGGACGCTCAAATTCCCGCTCGCCGTCATGCTGTTCGGAATTACGCTCAATACGCTGGTCGACACGATCTCATGGTCGAAGACGACCTACCTGCCCAAGACGCCGACCTGGGTCATTTCAAGCGCCATTATCCTCATTGTCTTGTATGCGGTTGGCACCGGCCTCCGGACGATCGCCTACGCCTCGGCCGTTCTGCTCCCGTTTGTCTTGCTTCTCGGAGACTTCGTCATGACGGCGAATCTGCCCCATAAGGACTATTCCTATCTGAAGCCGTATCTGGAGCATGGCTGGACTCCCGTGTGGTACGGGGCGCTGCTCAGCGTCTGCGCGCTGGTGGAGCTCTATACGCTCGTCCTCTATCAGCATCATCTGAAGAAAAAGTTCAAATGGATCCACATGTTCGTGCTGATGACGATCCTGTCGCTCCTGACGCTGGGGCCGCTGACGGGAGCCATTACCCAGTTCGGGCCGGTCGAAGCGGAGAAGATGAGGTACCCGGCCTTTTCCCAGTGGAGGCTCGTCCAGATCGGCAAGTTCATCGAGCATCTGGATTTCTTCGCCATTTACCAATGGATATCCGGAGCGATGATTCGGCTGTCGCTGTCGCTGTTCCTCATGGCCGACATGCTGTCCCTTCGTTCAAAGGGCAAAAAGTGGGGATTCGCGATCGTCCTGCTGGTCCTGCTCGTTCCTTTGTGTCAGGCAATCAGCGACAATATGGTGCTTTACCGTAAAATCATGATGTATTACTTTCCCATCGCGGGTGCTGCCGTCGTCGCCATCAGCATGATCATCTGGCTGCTGACGGTCATGGACGCGCGCAGCAGCGACAAGAAAACCTCTGCGGCCGGGATGCCAGCGGAAGGAAATGGAGGGCCGTCATGAGCCAGCAGACCCAGAATAGTGCCTATTCCCAAAGCAGGACGTCCTCGTCGTCTGCCGACGACGGGACTGCCGCAGCCTCCGGCTCCAAATGGACGCTGCGGCAGCTGCAGGAAAAGCTCGAAGGCTGCCAGGATGTCGTCCATATCGAGACCAGCTTCATTCTCGAAAACGGAGAGCACTTTCCCGCGACTTTATTCTACTGCACCCAGATGGTGGATACTTCCTTGCTCCAGCAGTCTCTGCTGCCCGCTCTCCAGACGGACGGAGGCAGGCTGAAGGAGGGCTCCGACACCAATCTCATGATGATCAGCGACGAGTCGGACGCCGGCCAGGATCTTTTTGAAATGCTGTTCAGCGGCGCCGTCCTGATCGTGCTGGACGAAGGGGCCAGAATCTACGCCTCCTTCATCGGGAACCTGACGGAGCGGCAGCCCGACGAATCCGTCATGGAGGTGTCGCTCAAAGGACCGAGGGACGGCTTTGTGGAAAGCGTCAACGTCAACATCAGCTTGGTCCGCCGCCGTCTCAAGACGCCTGATCTCCAGTGCGAGATCATGACGATCGGTTCCAGATCGGGAACCCAGGTCGCCCTGATGTATATGGCCAGTCTCGCGGACGAGGAGATGATCGCCGAAGCGAGGCGCAGGCTGCAGGAGATCGCGAAGAACGTCGTTTCCATCGACAGCAGCACCCAGATCGAATCCCTGATTTCCGACAAGCGCTTTACGCTGTTCCCTCTGACGACCTACACCGGCCGTCCCGATTATGCCGCCTCCTCGCTTATGTCGGGGCGGTTCATCGTCATCGTCAACGGCAATCCTGCGGTCATCATGGGGCCAACCGATCTGGCCTTCCTCGTCAAGTCTCCCGAAGATCTGCATATGCCTTATTTTTATGTTTCCTTAGAGAGGCTCTTGCGTTTCTTGGGGCTTTTTTTCAGCATCTTCCTGCCGGGCTTCTGGATCGCTCTCTGCTCCTTCAATACCGATCAGATTCCCTTCAACCTGCTCGCGACCATTTCCACGTCCCGGAACGGCCTCCCGGTATCGACCACCATGGAGATGTTCCTCATGCTGCTCATGTTCGAGCTGTTCCGGGAAGCAGGGGTCAGGCTCCCGCGGGCGGTCGGCCAGACCGTGTCGGTCGTAGGGGGGCTGATCGTCGGCAATGCGGCGATCGACGCCGGGCTCACTTCGCCCACGATGCTGGTCGTCGCGGCCGTGACGGCCGTGTCCACGTTCGCCCTTGTGAACCAGACGCTCAACGGGACGGTCACAGTGCTGCGGCTGCTCGTGCTGGTCATGGTCTCGTTCATGGGCATGCTCGGCTTTTTCCTCTCGATGTTCGCGATCGTCATCCACCTGTGCTCGCTGGAATCGTTCGGAAGGCCTTATATGGCTCCCCTCGCTACGATGAGGTTCAGGCTGATGCCGCAGGCATTCCTGCAGCTGCCTTGGGTCAAGCGGCGGAGAAAGGGAGGCCGATTCTGATGAGGGCCGTGCTGCTGCTTGCCGTGCTTGCCGCCTTGTCTCTGCTGACCGCTGGATGCTGGGATGAAGTCGACCTGACCGATCAAGGCTATGTGACGGCGCTGGGGATCGATTATGCGGACGGCCAGTACAGGATGACCGTGCAGCTCATGCAGATGAGCTCGGTCGCCAAATCCCAGGATCCGATGAGTACAAACGGGACTACCGTATGGGTCGGCAATGGAAAAGGAAAGACGATGCTCACCGCATTGGGCGATCTGCAGAAGTCGTCGCAGTTCGAGGTCAACCTGGACCATATGAAGGTGCTGGTCGTTCAAGAACGGGCGCTGTCCCGCATGGAGGATATCCTGGATGCCAACAACCGGCAAAGGGCTTCCCGGTACACTTCGCTCGTATTCGTCACTAGAGAGCCGTTCGAGAAGCTGTTCAACACCGACACCTTTTTCGGCCGCTCGCCTCTGCTGAGCATCATGTACAACCCCAAGATCCAGTTCAACCAAAACAGCCTGATCCGCCCGGTTACGATGCAGGAGCTTGTCAAGGCGATGGAAGAACCGGGGTTCACGGCGGTGCTTCCCGTCATCGGAACCAATGCCAGCGACTGGCAGGAATCGGAGAAGAAGCTTTTGGTCCAGCAGTATGAGGGCATCGTCCCCTTCTATCTGAAAAAAGCGAAGCCGTTCATGGATGTCGATGAAATCGGCGGCATGCGCTGGATCGATCCGACCTTCCAGCAGCATTATATCTACACCGGGTTGAATTCGGGCAAGGACGGAGGGCGGCAAGAGAATATCGCAACCTTGAACATCACTTCCTCCAAGCCTGCCTACCGTCTCGTGCAAGCGGGCCAGAATCCCGAGATCAAGCTGGATATCCGCGCGAAGGGCCATCTGATCGAGCTGACGGGCCCGATGACGGAGCGGGAAATATCCCGTCAGGTCGAACAGAAGATAAAGGCTGAAATCGAGCGGACGTTCGCGATCGGCTGCAGCAAGCACGTCGACATCCTGCAGCTGGAAGAATTCCTCTACCGGAATCACAACAAGCTGTGGAAGCAGCTGACCAAAGCCGGCGAATGGATCCCGATTCCCGGCGAGCTGAAGGTCGACGTTCATTTCGACCTGGTCCACACCGGCAAATTCGATCTGACCTGAGCCTGGCCAGCGGTAAAAAGGCGGACAACCATCGCATCCCCCTGTTATCGGCATAGGATAATCTATCAAATGCTGATAGAGGGGGGAGCAGGAATGAAAGATTCTTCCACGGGCTCGCTTGTTGCGATCATCGGCTCCATGATCGGGTTTGCGTTCGGCGCCTGGCATCAATCGCTGACGCTGCTGCTCGTCTGCATGGCGGTCGATTATATTTCCGGAATGGCGGCCTCGCTGAGCGAAGGCAGGCGTCTGAGCAGCCTCGTCGGCTGGTGGGGGCTGGCCCGCAAGGGACTGACGCTGCTCGTCATCCTCATCGCGCACCGGATAGACGAGCTTATGGGAGGCAACGCCGTCATGACGGCTGCGATCTTCTTTTATACGGGCAACGAGCTGTTGTCCATCACGGAGAATTACGGCCGGATCGGCTTGCCGCTGCCGGGAAGGATCAAGGCTTTCATTGAAATCTTCCGCAAAAAAGATTCATGATCGCCACGGAATGTTCATGAATCTGTCAAACATTTCGGGATAAAATAAAATTGAAAACGGTTAAAGCTTGTGATCATTTCCTGTTCTTAGGTATTATAGAAGCAGTCATGGTCAAATATGGGCATCTCATCTAAGCATGAAGGGGAGCAAGGAACGCATGAAATACGTAATGTCGACAATGCTGATTATCGCAGCCCTGCTGGGTCTGTACATGCTGACGCTCGGACTTCCGCTGCCTCCGAAGGACGAAAGCGCCGGACTGCCCGAGGGCGTCGAGCTGCTGAAGGTAACCGCATCGCAGGACTTCGTGTTCGACCAGAAGGAATACAAAGTCAAGGCCGGCCAGAAGTACAAGCTCGTCCTGCACAACAAGAGCGGCATGCACGGCCTTGCCATCGAGGACTTCGGCATCGACCTGCAAGGCGACAAGATGGAGCAGGAAGTTACCTTCGACAAGCCGGGCCGCTACAAAATGCACTGTTCCGTCATGTGCGGAACCGGACATGCGAACATGGTATCCGAGCTCGTCGTCGAGTAGCATGCAGATGGGAAAAGCGTTTCTCCTTAA